>NZ_JASTTE010000002.1:0-646369 GCF_055700935.1 Corynebacterium sp. 2571A
GTGGAACAAAACAAAAAAGCAAGACATCGTCATCATGTCGTGTTCGCGTCCACTATGCAGTATCTGACACAACACCCCGGACCAGACACCAACCGTGTGTCCCGGATGTTTGTCGGTGGTCAATAGCGGCAGGGAAACGCCCGGACCCATTCCGAACCCGGAAGCTAAGCCTGCGTCGCGCCGATGGTACTGCAACCGGGAGGTTGTGGGAGAGTAGGTTACCGCCGACACCAAACAACAAAAACAACTCAATAATCAAGGGAGGGCTCTCGGCCACAGGCCGGGAGCCCTCCCTTTTTCGATCCTTGGCTCTACTCTCGCGGGACTTAGTCGGTGTCGTTTGCCGGCCTGGCGGGGCGCTCGGTTGTCTGTATTGCTTTCAGGGGTGGTGATGCGACAGGGTGTCTGGCACGCTAAGCTGTAATAGTTGTTATCTACAATTAAGAAAGTGAAGTTATGACTCATTCTGCCGCTTCCCCCGTCGGCGCGTCGACCCCGGCAGTTGCAGCCCGGGCCATCGAGCTGTTTAAGCAGTACGGCGAAGGGGAAACTTCCGTTACCGCACTGGATCACGTCACCATCGACTTCCGCCAGCAGGAGTTCACGGCCATCATGGGGCCGTCGGGCTCCGGCAAGTCCACGCTGATGCACACCATGGCCGGCCTGGACTCGGCGACCAGCGGGGCCGCCCTCATCGGGGAGACGGACCTGTCGCAGCTTAGCGACAAGGAGATTACTGCCCTGCGCCGCGACCGCCTCGGCTTTATCTTCCAGTCCTTCAACCTGGTGCCGACGCTGACCGCGGCAGAAAACATCACCCTGCCGGTGGACATCGCCGGCAAGAAGGTGGACAAGGCGTGGTTCGACGAGATCACCACGCGCCTGGGCCTGGCACAGCGCCTGGAGCACCGCCCGGCTGAGCTCTCCGGCGGCCAGCAGCAGCGCGTGGCCTGCGCCCGCGCGCTGGTCTCCCGCCCGGAGATCATCTTCGGCGACGAGCCGACCGGTAACCTGGACTCCAATTCTTCCGCCGAGGTCCTGGACATCCTGCGCACCAGTGTCGACCAAGACGGGCAGACCGTCGTCATCGTCACGCACGACGCCAAGGCGGCATCGTACGCAGACCGGGTCGTCTTCCTGGCCGACGGCCGCCTGGTGCACGAGCTGGAGGAGCCCTCAATGGAGGCCATCCACCAGATTATGGCGGAGATTGAGAGCTAAGCATGGGCAAGAACAAAACCATGCGCAGGGTATCCCTGCGCAATATCCTGGCCCACAAGCTGCGGCTGGGCCTGACGGTGCTGGCCGTGGTGCTGGGCACCGCGTTCATCGCGGGCTCGTTCATGTTTACCAACTCGCTGTCCTCGACGTTCGACTCCGCGGTGTCGAACTCTTTTACCGGCGTGGACGCGGCCGTCTCCCAGAAGGAGGGCGGCCCGCTCCTTAACGCGGAGATGCGGCAGAAATTAGCGGACGACCCGCAGGTCGCCGGCGTTAACATGCAGTCGAGCCAGACGGTCGTGGTGGCCAACTCCGACTCCGAGGCCTTCCAGACCCAGGGTGGTACCTCCGCGCTGGTGCCGTATTACGCGCCCGAGGACACGGTGGGTCAGCCGGCGGAGCTCGTCGAGGGCAACGCCCCGCAGGGCACCAACGAGGTCGTGGTCAACTCCGGGGCGGCCGAGAAATTCGGCATCGGAATCGGCGACGAGGTCGTCGTGGTCCACCCAGACAAGCAGGACCGGATGACTATCTCCGGCATCGTTGAGCCGGCGATCGAGCAGGGCTCCGGGCTAACCCTGTCGATGGACGCCGAGGGCTTCAACGAGGCCTACGGTGACTCCCAGCAGCTGCGCGTGGCCGCGGCCGATGGGCTAAGCGCCGACCAGCTGGTCGACCACCTCAACGCGACCTACGAGGTCGAGGCCGAGTCCGGCCAAAAGCTGGCCGACGAGCTGTCCGAGACCATCTCCGGGGCGCTGAAGTTCGTCAATTACTTCCTCATCGCCTTCGGGCTCATCGCGCTGCTGGTGGGCACCTTCATCATCGCGAACACCTTCTCCATGATCGTCGCGCAGCGGACCAAGGAATTCGCGCTCCTGCGCGCCCTGGGCGCCTCCCGCGGCCAGATCACCGGCTCGGTGGTCATGGAATCCCTCATCGTGGGGCTCATCGGCTCCGCCCTGGGCGTCGTCGCGGGCGTCGGCCTGGTCGCCATCATCAAGGCCGTCATGAACGGCCAGGGCATGCCGATGGACGACTCGCTGGGCCTGTCCGCCTCCGCCATCCTGGTCCCGCTGGTGCTCGGCACCATCGTCACTGTGGTCTCCGCCTGGATGCCGGCCCAGCGGGCGGGCGCGGTGGAGCCGGTCGAGGCGATGCGCACCACCGAGTCCGCCGCCGGATCCTCGCTCAAGGTGCGCACCATCATCGGTGGCCTCGTCCTGGTACTCGGCGCGGCCCTGGCGGCCACCGGCGCGCTTATCGATGCCGAGACCACCCCGCGCGCCGTCCTAGTCGGCGTGGGCGCCCTCTTCGTCATCGTGGGCTTCTTCCTCGCCGGCCCGGCGCTCTCGCTGCCCATCGTGCCGGTGCTGGGCAAAGTCTTCGGCGCCCCCTTCGGGGCCATCGGCCGCCTGGCCGCGACCAACTCCCGGCGCAACCCGCGCCGCACGGCCGCGACCGCCTTCGCGCTGACCCTGGGCATCGCGCTCGTCACCGCGATCGGCATGTTGGGCGCGACGATGAAGACGTCCATCTCCAACGTGCTGGATGACAAGATCTCGGCCGACTATATCCTGGCCGGCCCGCAGTCAGGCTCCTTCCCGACGCCGAACGACACCGCCGACAAGGCCCGCGAGGCCGACGGGGTAGGCGAAGTGCTCTCGCTGTCCATGGCGCCGGTCGCCATCGACGGGCAGGCCAGCCTGGACTACGGCCCCCGCTTCCAGCAGTCCATGGTCATGGACACCAACCCGGAAAACCTCTTCCAGCTGGACGTGGCGGAAGGCAACGTCAACTTCGAGGCCGAGCCCGGCTTCATCGCCACCACCGATTACGCCGCCGAGCACAACTGGCAGGTGGGGCAGACCTACCCGATGACCAAGGCCGGCGGCATCGGCGAGGCGGTCGATGCCAAGCTCATCGGCACCTTCGAGCCGAACCAGATGATCCAGGGCTTCGCGATTAACCAGGCCCTGGTCGAGGAACTGGTCCCGCGGGACGCGCTGATTACCCAGATGGTGGGCGTCAACGCCGCCGAGGGCACCGACCCGGAGGAGCTGCGCAGCAACCTGGAAGAGGCCGTCGAGGACCTCGTGGTCGTCCAGGTCGCCACCGGCGAGGAATACGCCAGCGAGTCCGCCGGCGCCATCGACCAGATGCTCTCCATCCTCTACGCGCTGCTGGCGCTGGCCGTGGTCATCGCCGTGCTGGGCATCGTCAACACCCTGACCCTCGGCGTCATCGAGCGCCGCCAGGAGATCGGCATGCTGCGCGCCGTGGGCACCCAGCGCGGCCAGATCCGCACCATGATCACCCTGGAGGCGGTCCAGATCGCCATCTTCGGCGCGGTCATGGGCATCCTCATCGGCCTGGGGCTGGGCTGGTCCTTCATCCAGGTCATGTCCGAGCAGGGCCTCGACGAGGCCACCGTCCCGTGGGGCCAGCTGGCCATCATGCTGGTCGGCTCCGGCGTGGTGGGCGTAATCGCCGCCCTCTGGCCGGCGGGCCGGGCCGCGAAGACCCCGCCGCTGGAGGCCATCTCCTCTTAAAGCCGCCCCGCGCGGGGCTAGCCGAACCAGATTCGCTCGGCCCAGATCACCCCGCGCCACGCGGCGATGATGCCAATCGCCACAGTGATGGCCGCATACCGCAAGGCCCGCCCCCAGTGACGGGCCTTGAGCATGTCCCCCAGCTCCCGCGCAAAAGTGGACCAGGTTGACAGACCGCCGGCGAATCCGCCGGTCAGGCCCATATAGGCCACGGAACCCCACGGGCCGGCCTCCCAGCCGCCCAGGCGGAAAAACCCCACGGTCAGGCCCAGGGCGAGCGAGCCCAGGACATTCGCCGCGAAGGTGCCTCCCGGGCTGGGCAGAAGGCGCGACAGGCCGTAGCGCAGCATGCCCCCTAGAAACGCGCCCAGCCCTACCGCGGCGAGGATGAGCAGGGTGTTGAGGCTCAGCGCCGTCATGACTTCTCACCCCCGAAGTGCGCGCCGGCCAGGTACGCGCCGACGCAGCCTAGCAGCGTGGCCGCCACGTAGGCGGCCGCGGCGCCGGGGCTGAGCTCCGAGCTCAGCAGGGCGAAGGTGGCGAAGCTGGTAAATCCCCCGAGCACCCCGGTCGACCAGAAAGGCCCGGGCCGGCAATACCCCATGAGCGCTGAGCCGGCCACGTTGATGGCCAGCAGCGGCCACCACGCCTGGGCAAAAAACGCCATGAGCCCGACCCGGGCAACGGCGCCCAAGGCGGCCCCGGCGCCGACAATCAGAGCTTCGCGCATAGTCTCCTATGCTAGTGCTAGCCGCGGCAAGGCGGCTACTTCCAGTCCATCCCCTGGGCTTCGGTGAACTCGCGCACCTCGGTGAACGGGCGGTTTAGTCCCGGATCGAACTTGAGGTAGGCCTTGGTCTCGCGAGCCACCAGCCCGGAGAGGATGAGCAGGCCGATGAGGTTGGGGACCGCCATCAGGCCGTTGGCCAGGTCGGAGAAGGACCAGACCAGATCCAGCTCGGTGACGGCGCCGACGAAGACGACGACGGTGAAGAACATGCGGTAGGGCAGGGTAGCGATGGTGCCCACCAGGGAGGCCAGCGCGCGCTCGCCGTAGTAGGACCACGCCACGATGGTCGAGAAGGCGAAGAAGATGATGGACAGGGAGACGATGGTGCCGCCCCAGTGGCCGGGCAGGCCGACGGAGAAGGCGTCGGCAGTCATGGTGGCGGCGTTGTCGCGGCCTTCGTCCCAGGTGCCGGTCACCACGATGACCAGGCCGGTGATGGAGACCACGACGAGGGTGTCGATGAAGGTCTGGGTCATGGAGACGAAAGCCTGGCGGGCCGGGTGCGGTGTCTTGGCGGCCGCGGCGGCAATCGCGGCGGAACCCATACCGGACTCGTTGGAGAAGATGCCGCGGGCGACACCGAACTGGATGACCATGATGATGCCGGCGCCGGTGAAGCCGCCGGCCGCCGAGGTACCGGTGAAGGCGTCGGTGAAGACCGTGGCCAGGGCCTCCGGCAGCGCCCCGGCGTTGGTGATGAGCACGATGATCCCGCCGACCACGTAGATGATGATCATCAGCGGCACGAAGGCGGAGGTAATGCGGCCGATGGCCTGGATGCCGCCGAGCAGCACCGCGCCGATGGCGACGAACATGATGGCGCCCGAGGCGACCGGGTCGATGCCGAAGGTGGACTCCATGTTGGAAGCGATGGCGTTGCCCTGCGTGAGGTTGCCGATGCCGAAGGAGGCGAAGACCGCGAAGATGGCGAAGGCCACGCCGAGGATCTTGCCCAGGGGCCCGCGGATGCCGCGCTTGAGGTAGATTTGCGGGCCGCCGATTTGCTCCCCGCGGGCGTCGGTGACGCGGAAACGGACGCCCAAGTAGGCCTCCGTGTACTTGGTGATCATGCCGACCAGGCCGGTGACCCAGATCCAGAACAGGGCGCCCGGCCCGCCGATGGACAGGGCCGTGGCCACACCCACGATGTTGCCGACACCCACGGTGGCGGCCAGCGCCGTGGTCAGCGCCTGGTAGTTCGTAATATCACCGTCGGTGGAATCATCCGAGTCGTCGCGGCTGAACACCGCGCGCAGGGAACGGCCGAGGGTGCGAAACTGCAGGCCGCCCATGCGGATGGTCAAAAACAGGCCGGTCAACAGCAGCAGGGGGATAAGGAAGAACGGGCCCCAGACGACGGAGCCCACCGAGTCGAGCAAATTCTGTAACGAGTCCATTCTTGGAATGTACCCGCCGCCACACTGATTTGTGACCTAAATGACAAAAGAGGTGTGCGGCGGGGGTAAAAGGCAGGTGTGCTCACGCTGCGCGCCGCGGCCGCGCGGGCGACAATGAAGGCGCAAGGGCCCGTGCCAGCACTGGCCTCCCTAAACCGCGACGAGAGGAACCCGCCATGGCCCACCCCCGCGCCGGAGCGCCGGCCCGCCCGGAAGACCGCGACGACATCGCCCACGTGGTGACCTCCTACTATGCGCTGCGTCCCGACGTCCGCACCCCGGGCCAGGAGGTGGTCTTCGGCACCTCCGGCCACCGCGGCAGCAGCCTGGACGCGGCGTTTAACGAATGGCATATCTGGGCCATCACCCAGGCCATCGTGGACTACCGCGCCGAACACGGCATCGCCGGCCCGCTGTTTATCGGCCGGGATACCCACGCTCTCTCCGAGCCGGCGGTGGTCTCGGCGCTGCAGGTCCTCGTCGCCCGCGGGGTGGACGTGCGGGTCGATGCCCGCGGCGGCTACACCCCGACCCCGGCGGTCTCCCGCGCCATCGTCACCCACCCGGGCAGCGACGGCATCGTGGTCACCCCGTCCCACAACCCGCCGCGCGACGGCGGCTTCAAGTACAACCCGCCGACGGGTGGCCCGGCCGACTCCGCGGCGACCGACTGGATAGCCGACCGTGCCAACGGCTACCTGCGCGCCCGCCTCGAGGGCGTCGAACGGGCCGACGTTGCCGGGGTAACGGACCCGGGCCTGGCTACCTACGACTTCCTGGGTTCCTACGTCGACGACCTTGACAAAGTGGTGGACCTGCGAGCCATCGCCAAGGCAGGCGTACGCATAGGCGCGGACCCGATGGGCGGGGCGGCGGTGGACTACTGGCCGGAGATCGCCCGGCGCTACGGGCTGCAGCTGACCGTGGTTAACCCGCACGTGGACGCCACCTTCGGTTTTATGACCCTGGACAAGGACGGCCAGATCCGGATGGACTGCTCCTCCCCGGCGGCGATGGCCTCGCTGATTGCCAACCGGGAGACCTACGACATCGCCACCGGCAACGACGCGGACGCGGACCGGCACGGAATCGTCACCCCGGACGCCGGGCTGATGAACCCCAACCACTACCTCGCGGTGGCCGTGGACTACCTCTTTTCGCACCGCCCCGACTGGGAAGGCGCCGGGATCGGCAAGACCGCGGTGTCCTCCTCGCTCATCGACCGGGTGGCGGGCCGCCTGGGACGGGAGCTGGTGGAGGTCCCCGTCGGCTTCAAATGGTTCGTGCCGGGGCTGCAGGACGCCTCCCTGGCTTTCGGCGGCGAGGAATCCGCCGGCGCGTCCTTCCTCTGCTTCGACGGCAGCACCTGGACCACCGATAAGGACGGCATCATCATGAACCTGCTCGCCGCCGAGATTCAGGCGGTGACCGGGCAATCGCCGTCCCAGTGCTACCAGGAGCTGACCGAACAGCTGGGCAGCTCCGCCTACGCGCGCATCGACGAGCCCGCCGACCGCGCCGCCAAGGCCGTTCTCAAGGGGCTGAGCCCGGACGCGGTCACGGCGACGCAGCTGGCTGGGGAGGAAATCCGTGCCAAGCTCACCGAGGCCCCCGGCAACGGCGCGGCCCTGGGCGGGCTCAAGGTGGTCACCGAAAACGCCTGGTTCGCCGCGCGCCCCTCGGGCACCGAGGACAAGTACAAGATCTACGCGGAGTCCTTCCGGGGTGAAAAACACCTGGAACAAGTCCTGCAAGAGGCTGTCAATGTGGTCAAGGACGCATTGAGCAGCGCCGAGTAATGTGTAAACTGTTCAAGCGTGAAGAAACTCGATAAAAGCCTGATTCTCGACCTGCTAAGCGCCTTCGCGCGCTTCTTCATGGCCTATATCTGGATCGCCGCAGGTGTGGAGAAACTCAACAAGCACTTTACGATGACCCAGACCATCGAGGCTTATCAGATCTTCACGCCGGAATGGTCGCACTACCTGGCCTATCTCATCGGCCCGCTGGAAATCGCCGGCGGCGTCCTGCTGCTTCTGGGCCTGTTCATGCGCCCGGCAGCCAAGGTGGGCATCATCGTGCTCGTGCTATTCATGATCGGCATTGGCCAAGCCTGGGCCCGCGGACTGGACATCGACTGCGGCTGTTTCGAAGTCGATCCGGCCAACACCGACCAAGTCATGGACTACGTCAAGACACTGGGGCGCGATCTCTTCTTCCTCGTGCTCATGGTCTGGATTTGGGTGCGTCCGTTCAAGAAGTTCGCAATTTACCCCTAAGGCCAGCTTGGGTAGGCTATTCCCAGGTGCAAAGACCGCAAACAACCCTAAACCAAGGATGAGTGGAGTAAGTGAGTAATTCTCGGAAAGTCACGGACCCGAACGCCAGCGGCAAGTCCGGGTTCCTGTGGGGCCTGGTAGCCCTGCTGGTCATCGTCGCCGTCGTCATCGGCTACATCATCTGGAACGGCCAGAGCGCGAAGACCGACGAGCTGGCCGACCGCGCCGTCGACGTCAACATGGACATGCAGTACGAGGACCACTCCGTGGTGCTCAAGTCCGCCAACACCAAGGACGATGCCCCGGTTGTCGACCTGTACGAGGACTTCTCCTGCCCGCACTGCGCGGAGCTGGCAGTCGCCTCCGACGAGAAGATGGCCCAGGCCATCGAGGACGGCAAGATGATCGTCCACATCCGCACCCTGAACTTCATGGACGGCCAGGACGATCCGGAAAAGCTTGACGGCTACTCCACCCAGGCGGCCACCGCGGCCCGCGCCCTGGCGGAAGACGGCGACGTCCACGCCTACTGGAACCTGCGTAAGGTCCTGCTCGAGGATCAGCAGGATGTCGCCCGCCAGTGGGGCGCTGAGGAAATGGCTGACGCCGCCAAGGCTTTCGATGCCTCCGGCGACGCCGTAGACAAGATTAAGGGCATGGATCTGAGCGCCGGCCAGGAATTTGCCGCCGCCAACTACCACAAGCTGGAGAAGGACACTGGTTCCGTGTCCTCCCCACGCATCTTCGTCGATGGTGAAGAGCTGGAGCTGACCTCCGATCTGGGCGCCTGGGTCGACCAGGTAGCCAAGTAGGCTCGGCCGGAGAAAAATTAGCTCACGCTGGCGATTTGGTTCGCGCCTTCGCCAGCGTGTAGATTAATACGAGTTGCCGCACCAGGTACCGCACGGTGTCCAGGTGCACGGCATACGGGGCTATGGCGCAGCTGGTAGCGCACCACACTGGCAGTGTGGGGGTCACGGGTTCGAATCCCGTTAGCTCCACTCCACAACTTCATACCTGGTACTTCCGCAGTACTTTGGGGCTATGGCGCAGCTGGTAGCGCACCACACTGGCAGTGTGGGGGTCACGGGTTCGAATCCCGTTAGCTCCACCAATTTTTACAACCCGGGTTCGGCTCAGCTGGCCCGGGTTTTTGCTGTGCCTGCCCGCGCGCCCGGTTCGCCGGGGTGAGATTTGGTTAGGATGGTGGGATGGCTACTTTTACCAAGGACGTTGCCCAACCCGACCAGGCCGGGGCGGAGGCCGCGGGCCTGCGCTGGCTGCACCAGGCGGTGCCGGAGGCCGTCGTGGAGGTCGTAGAGGTAGGACAGGGCTACCTGCGCACTGAGCGGGTGGAACCGGCCGCCCCCACGGCGGAGGCGGCGCGCGAATTCGGCCGGCGCCTGCGCCGGATCCATGCCGCCGGGGCCGAGGCCTTTGGCTGCCCGCCTGCGGGCTGGGAGGGCAAGAACTTCATCGGCCGCGTCGAACAGGACTGCCTCCCGAGTGATTCGTGGGGTACCTTCTACGCCCAGCAGCGCGTGCTGCCCTTCGCCCGCGGGGCGGGCCTTTCCGCCGGTGACTTGGACACGGTGGAGCGGGCCTGCCAGGCCATCGCCGCGACTGACTTCGACGTGGAACCCGCCCGTATCCACGGCGACCTGTGGGCCGGCAACCTGCTGTTTAGCGAGGGCGGCGCCGTGGTCATCGACCCGGCGGCCCACGGCGGGCATCCGCACACGGACCTGGCGATGCTGGAGCTTTTCGGCGCCCCGTACTTGGACGAGATTCTGGCCGGCTACGGCGATCCGAAGGTCGACTTCGACCTGCACCAGTTGCACCCGCTGGCGGTGCACGCCATGACCCACGGGCGGGCCTACCAGCGCCCGCTGGTCGCGGCCGCGCGCGGCGTGCTCGAGCGCTACTAGGCGCGGGGGAGGAGCTATAGCGGGCGAGGGCCCTGTGGCATCTGGCGCTTGTGTGCGCCGGCGCGCCAGAGGCGCTCGATGGTGGCGGCGGCCGCGGAGGGGACCGGCTTGCCCTCCAGGTAGTCGTCGATGTCGGAATAGCTAACGCCCAGCGCCTCCTCGTCCGGCAGGCCCGGCTTGTTGTCTTCCAGATCGGCGGTGGGCACCTTGGCCCAGGTCGAGCGCGGCGCGCCGAGGTGTACTAGCAGTTGCGCGCCCTGCCGCTTGTTGAGGCCGGCGAGCGGGAGGAGATCCGCCGCACCGTCGCCCCATTTGGTGAAGAACCCGGTGACGTTTTCCGCGGCGTGGTCGGTGCCGATTACCAAGAGGTTCTTCTCGCCGGCCACGGCGTACTGGGCGACCATGCGGAGGCGGGCCTTGACGTTGCCGCGGTTGAAGTCGCCGAGCGCGTCCTGGCCCAAGGAATCGGCCGCGGCGGCGGAGAGGGCATCGGTAGCCGTGGCGATGTCTAAGTCCAAGCGGTGATCGGGCTGGATGAAGTCCAGGGCCACCTGGGCGTCGTCCTCGTCGACTTGCTGGCCGTAGGGCAGGCGCACGGCCCAGAAGGCCGCGCCGTCGACCTGCTCGCAGGCCAGCTGGGCTAGCCGGCCGGCCAGGGTGGAGTCCTGGCCGCCCGAAATTCCTAGGACGTAGCCTGCCGCGCCGGTGGTTTCGAGGTAACTAACCAGGAAGTCGACGCGCTGTTCGACCTCTTTTGCTGGATCGATTAAGGGCCGGGTGTGCAGGGCTTTTATGATTTCGGACTGGGTGGAGTTCGGATCTGGTGACATGTGCTTCATCGTAGTGGAGTGCGACAATGTGGGACGTGAAACAAAGTTCTTATATTAAAACGGTGGCGACGGTAGCGGCGCTGGGCGGCTTGCTCTTCGGCTACGACACCGGCGTGATGAGCGGTGCGTTGCTGTTTATTTCCCCCGAGTTCGGGATGAGCGCCCACGAGGAGGGCTGGGTGACCTCGGCGCTGCTCATCGGTGCCGCCATCGGTGCGCTCAGCGCCGGCCGCGTGGCGGAATCCCTGGGGCGGCGGCGGACGCTCATCCTGGGCGGCGTCGTCTTCGTGGTGGGCTCCATGTGGTGCGCGCTGTCCGGCTCGGTGATGATGCTGGCGGCCGCGCGGGCCTTCCTGGGCCTGGCGGTCGGCGCGGTCTCCATCGTCTCGCCCATGTATATCTCGGAGATGGTGCCCACGGCCGTGCGTGGCAAGCTGGTCTCGCTCAATACCTTGATGATCGTGGTGGGGCAGCTGCTGGCCTACCTGGTCAACTCCGCGCTGGCGGGGCTGGGCAGCTGGCACCTGATGTTGGCGGCCGCGGCCATCCCGGGCGCGGCGCTCGCGGTGGGCATGTGGTTCCTGCCGGATACTCCCGTCTGGTTGGTCGCCCGCGGCCGCACCGAGGATGCGCACCGGGTGGCCGGCCGGGTCGGGCTGGAGCTGGACGAGGTCGCCGACAGTCAGCACCACCAGACCGACGGTAGCGAGTTTTCGCGGCTGAAGTCTGCGCGCTGGCTGCAGGTGACCGTCCTGCTGGCCATGCTGATGGGCCTGACCCAGCAGATTACCGGCGTGAACGCGATTGTTTATTTCGCGCCGACGATGATGAACCAGGTGGGGATTTCCACCCAGAACTCGGTCTATACCTCGATGGTCATCGGTGCGGTCTCCGTGGCCGCGTGCTGGGTGGGGCTCAAGGTGGTCGACCGGGTAGGCCGCAAGCGTCTGCTGCTCATCGGCCTGGGCGGCAACGTGGTCTCCCTGTTCGCCCTGGCCGTGGTCTACGCGCGGGCGGAGGGATCCGTGGTCTTCGCCGGCCTGTCGCTGGTGCTGATGGCTAGCTTCATCGCCTTCCAGCAGGCGGCGGTCTCGCCCACGACGTGGCTGCTGATTTCGGAGCTGGTGCCGGTGGGCATCCGCGGCATCGGCATGGGGATTGCCGGGCTCAGCCTGTGGGCGACCAACTGGGCCGTGGCCCAGTACTTCCTGCCGCTGGTGGAGTGGCTGACCGGCCCGTGGGCCTTTGCGCTCTTCGGGTGCCTGGGGCTCGTGGCCATCGGCTATACCCGGGTGCTGGTGCCGGAGACCATGGGGCGCAGCCTCGAAGAGGTCTCTGCCGACCTGCGGCGGCGCTACCAACCCCAGGAGTGAATTTTGGGGTCTGGGGCAACGTACGGTAAAGTGTTTCCCCGTGTCAGTGCTGAGGTTGCTCAGCACGTTCTTTGTTATAGATTCAACCGCATTTTTATTGCGCATTCAGAAAGGAGCGCCCGATGAAGGTCCGCAAGTCGCTTCGGTCGCTGAAGAAGAAGCCGGGCGCCCAGGTTATTCGCCGCCACGGCAAGGTCTTCGTGATCAACAAGAAGGATCCGCGTTTCAAGGCTCGCCAGGGCTAGTCTGAACCGGAAGCGCGAGAGCCGCTCCCCGTCGCACCAATAGTGCAGTACGGGGAGCGGCTTTCTGTGTTGCGGGGTAATTACACCTTTGTAAGTGAATTATCTCACAATGCCTCGGCTCGTCCTGCGGAAATGCCAACGGTGTAGTTACGTCGTTGGTGAGCGCCGGCCTAGATGTGGGGCTTGAGCTTCAGATGTCCTGCGGATATCCCGCGCGGGAGCACAAGATATTGTGTCTGTTGCGGGTTATTGCCCCAAAGTATAGTGTTGTCGGTGTTGCTCCGGCGGGCCTAGGCGCCGCCCTGAGAGGGCGTCGAAGAGTGCGCAACGCGCTCTGCAGCCAGGCCGGAGAAGAAGGAATCTGCCTCCCCGAAACGGATTAAGGAACCTGCCACCATGTCTATCAAGCTCTACACCAAGCCCGCCTGCATGCAGTGCAACGCCACCAAGAAGGCGCTGGACCGTGCCGGCCTGGACTACGAGTCCGTAGATATCTCCCTTGACGACGAGGCCCGTGACTACGTCATGGCCCTGGGCTATGTCTCCGCCCCCGTCGTGGAAGCTAATGGTGAGCACTGGTCCGGCTTCCGCCCGGACCGCATCAAGGAGCTGGCTACCCTGGCAGCCTCCGCGTAACTAGGGGCCGAAGATATCCATGTTGGTCGTGTATTTTTCTTCCGCTACGGAAAATACGCGCCGCTTCGTGGAGAAGCTGGGCTTCCCCAATGCGCGTATTCCGCTGCGGCTGAACGATGAGCCGCTGACTGTCAACGAGCCCTACGTCTTGGTCTGCCCGACCTACGGCGGGGGAGCGTCCATCAACCACCAAAACTCCCGCCCGGTTCCCCGGCAGGTCATTCGTTTCTTAAACGATGAGCACAACCGGAGCCTCATCCGTGCGGTTATCGCGGGAGGCAACAGTAACTTCGGCACCGACTTCGGGAAGGCCGGGGATGTCATCTCCGCCAAATGCAAGGTGCCGTACGTCTACCGCTTCGAACTACTCGGCAACTCCGACGACGTGGAGATCTGCCGCGGCGGTTTGCTAGCGAATGCGCAGCAGCTAGGGCTGGAGCCCGGCCTGAGCGCATAGGGCAATCTACAAACGCCGGCCGCGGGGAAGCGGCCGGACAGATAGACTTAAAAACAGGAAATATCGCGTGGGCTAGCTTGGGCGGTTGGCGGTCGCGTCTTACCTCGCGGGGACGCGGCTGGCCAACCGCCTTCGCCGGCCCGCGCCTTACGTAAAAGATGAAAGGCCTGAGTGCAGCCGTGGATAACCAGTTGGGAAAGACTGTGGCAGAGCCGGTTAAGCCGGAAGAAAAACTCGATTATCACGCGTTAAACGCGCTGTTGAACCTGTACGACGAAGACGGCAAGATTCAGTTCCACCAGGACCGTGAGGCTGCCAACCAGTTCTTCCTGCAGCACGTCAACCAGAACACCGTCTACTTCCACGACCTGGAAGAAAAGATCGGCTACCTGGTGGACAACCAGTACTACGACCCGACGGTCATTGAGAAGTACGAGTTTTCCGACATCAAGGACCTGTTCAAGCGGGCTTATGCCTTCAAGTTCCGTTTCAAGTCCTTCCTGGGCGCGTACAAGTACTACACCAGCTACACGCTGAAGACCTTCGACGGACGCCGCTACCTCGAGCGCTTCGAGGACCGCGTGGCCATGACCGCCCTGTTCTTGGCCGACGGCGACGTCGACTTCGCCGGCAAGATCGTCGACGAAATCATGACCGGCCGTTTCCAGCCGGCCACCCCGACCTTCCTGAACGCCGGCAAGGCCCAGCGCGGCGAACTGGTGTCCTGCTTCCTGCTGCGCATCGAGGACAACATGGAGTCCATCGGGCGCTCCATCAACTCGGCTCTGCAGCTGTCCAAGCGCGGCGGCGGCGTGGCCCTGCTGCTGTCGAATATCCGCGAGTCCGGCGCGCCGATCAAGCACATCGAGAACCAGTCTTCCGGCGTCATCCCGGTCATGAAACTGCTGGAGGACTCCTTCTCCTACGCTAACCAGCTGGGCGCGCGCCAGGGTGCGGGCGCGGTCTACCTGAACGCCCACCACCCGGACATCCTGAACTTCCTGGACACCAAGCGCGAGAACGCGGACGAGAAGATCCGCATCAAGACCCTCTCGCTCGGCGTGGTCATCCCGGACATCACCTTCGAGCTGGCCAAGCGCAACGACGACATGTACCTCTTCTCGCCGTACGACGTGGAGCGCGTCTACGGCAAGGCCTTCGGCGATATCTCCGTGACCGAACACTACGAGGAGATGGTCGAGGACCCGCGCATCCGGAAGAAGAAGATCAACGCCCGCCACTTCTTCCAGACCCTCGCGGAGATCCAGTTCGAGTCCGGCTACCCCTACATCATGTTCGAGGACACCGTGAACCGGGCCAACCCGGTCAAGACGGGCCGGATCAACATGTCCAACCTGTGCTCGGAGATCCTGCAGGTCAACTCCCCGTCGGAGTTCAACACGGACCTTACCTACCGCACCCTGGGCAACGACATCTCCTGCAACCTGGGTTCGCTGAACATCGCGATGACGATGGACTCGGACAACTTCGCCCAGACCGTCGAGACCGCCATCCGCGGCCTGACCGCGGTCGCGGACATGACGGCTATCGACTCCGTGCCGTCGGTGCGCCAGGGCAACGATCAGTCCCACGCCATCGGCCTAGGCCAGATGAACCTGCACGGCTTCCTGGGCCGCGAGCACATCGAATACGGCTCCGAGGAGGCCCTGGACTTCACCAACGCCTACTTTGCGGCGGTGCTCTATGCCTCCCTGCGCGCCTCCCTGAAGATCGCGCAGGAGCGCGGCGAGGCCTTCGCGGAGTTCCCGCAGTCCGAGTACGCGACCGGCGAGTTCTTCGACCGCTACGATCCGGCGGAATTCCAGCCGCAGACCGAGCGGGTCAAGGACCTTTTCGCCAACTCGACCATCCACACCCCGTCCGCCGAGGAGTGGGAGCAGCTCAAGCAGGACGTCGCCCGCGACGGCCTGTACAACCGCAACCTGCAGGCCGTGCCGCCGACGGGGTCCATCTCCTACATCAACAACTCGACGTCGTCCATCCACCCGATCGCCTCCAAGATCGAGATCCGCAAGGAAGGCAAGATCGGCCGCGTCTACTACCCGGCGCCGCACATGGACAACGACAACCTGGAGTACTTCAAGGACTCCTACGAGATCGGCTATGAGAAGATCATCGACACCTACGCGGTCGCCACGAAGTACGTGGACCAGGGCCTGTCGCTGACCCTGTTCTTCAAGGACACGGTCACCACCCGTGACATCAACAAGGCCCAGATCTACGCCTGGCGCAAGGGCATTAAGACCCTGTACTACATCCGCCTGCGCCAGATGGCGCTGGAAGGCACCGAGGTCGAAGGCTGCGTGTCCTGCATGCTCTAGCTGCAGCCCGCGCTGACCGCCGGTAGCGCGAGAAGGGCCCGAGGGAATCGCCCTGATTCCCCGGGCCCTTCTTTTTCTTGCCTTGCGCTTTAAACTTGGCGCTTACCAGTCGCGGTGGGAGCTGGCGCGGTTTTCGTCCAGGATGATGCGCGAGAGGTGCTCGGCGCGGTCTGGGTCGCGGTCCTGGATGGCGGCGGCGAGCTCGTGGTGGAGCTGCGTGGTGCCGGCGACCGGATCGCGCTTGGGGGAGCCGAAGACGGACTTGCCCTTGAAGATGGACAGCAGCGACGGCGCGAGCGCGGCGAACATCTCGTTGCCGGAGGCGTGCAGGATTAGGGTGTGGAAGCGCAGGTCGGTGGCCAGCTCTTCGCCGACGCGCGAGGGCGGGGAGGTCTCCAGCTCGGTAAGGCGGCGGGCGAGGGCGGCCAGCTCGGCGCATTCCTCGGCGGTAGCGCGCCGGGCGGCTAGGCGGGCGGCGATGGGCTCGACGGCCAGGCGCAGCTGGTTGAGCGAGCCGAGCTGATCGGCGCGCGTGCGCTCGGACTGCAGCCGCCAGTTGATGATGGCCTGGTCGTAGACCGCCCACTCGGTCATCGGCAGCACCGTGATCCCCACGCGCCGGGAGGAGGCCACCAGCCCCATCTGCTCAAGCGCGCGCATGGTCTCCCGGGCGACGGTCCGGGAGATATCGAAGCGGGCGCAGATATCTAGCAGGGTAAAGGTCTGGCCGGTGGTAATGGTCCCGTTGATGATCTCGCCGCCTATCTGATCGAGGACGGAGCTCAGTAGGGGAGTGGGGTGCTGGGAGGTAGGGGCAAGCAAAATCTGAAATCCTCGCGCGTGGACTGGGTCAGTGGTCGGAAAAATACGGGACAGGGACGTATCACCGGGATGTGGCCCCGGCGGTAATGAGCCCGGCAGCAGGCGCTTACGTGGATATTATCGCTGGCTACAAGGATGCGTTAACGCTTGTGGGCGGACTAGACCTGATTGTTATTTTGTAGGGGTAACCGGCCGCAGCCCGAGGTTAGGACGCCCAGCGGGGAATTGCGGGGCCTACTCGGGTATCGTGGTGGGTTGTAATACTCCCCGATCCATGAAGGTAGGTCACCTGCGTTGTCTCACGAGTACGATGCGTATGTTTCCGGCCATGACCAGCCGGTTAAGGCAATCAACTGGAATACTATTCCGGACGAAAAGGACCTCGAGGTCTGGGACCGACTGACGGGTAACTTTTGGCTGCCGGAAAAGATCCCGGTCTCCAACGACATCCCGAGCTGGAAGACGCTCACCGACAAGGAGCAGGAGACCACCATGCGGGTCTTCACCGGCCTGACGCTGCTGGATACCATCCAGGGCACCGTCGGCGCGGTCAGCCTGCTGGATGACGCCGTCACTCTGCACGAGGAGGCGGTCTACACCAACATCGCCTTCATGGAATCGGTGCACGCGAAGTCCTATTCCAATATCTTTATGACGCTGGCGTCTACCCCCATGATCAATGACGCCTTCCGCTGGTCCGAGGAGAATGAGAACCTCCAGAAGAAGGCCAAGATCGTCATGTCCTACTACGAGGGCGACGACCCGCTGAAGAAGAAGGTCGCCTCCACCCTGCTGGAGTCCTTCCTGTTCTACTCCGGCTTTTACCTGCCGATGTACTTCTCGTCCCGCGCCAAGCTGACGAACACCGCCGACATCATCCGCCTCATCATCCGCGACGAGGCCGTCCACGGCTACTACATCGGCTACAAGTATCAGCAGGGCGTGCGCAAGCTGGACGAGGCCAAGCAGCAGGAGCTGAAGGAATACACCTTCGATCTGCTCTACGATCTCTACGACAACGAGATCGACTACACCGAGGATCTCTACGACGAGCTTGGCTGGACCGAAGACGTCAAGCGTTTCCTGCGCTACAACGCCAACAAGGCCCTCAACAACCTGGGCTACGAGGGCCTCTTCCCGGCGGACGAGACCCGCGTGTCGCCGTCCATCCTGTCCTCGCTGTCGCCGAACGCGGACGAGAACCACGACTTCTTCTCCGGTTCCGGTTCCTCTTACGTCATCGGCAAGGCGGAGGAGACCACCGACGACGACTGGGACTTCTAAGAAGCTCCGCAGTTCCCGACACCCCCGGCTGAGACGTCAACCGAAAGGATGACGTATCACGGGGGTGTATTTTCGTCTCTGCACCGGCGGCGAAGCGGGGCTGGCGCGGGAAATATTGTGGGCTACACCACGTTCGCTCGCGGGCGGGTTCCGGGCTGGCAAAAATCTAAGCCCAATTTACTGCGACAATGCCGCCACACGAGCCACACGAGGCCACTCAGCTGCGAATTCGAGTCTTAGAAACAGCTGGCAAAGTGGGGTGGAGTTGGCCTAGGATTAGGCGGTGTAAAACTTTTAAGCGCTTGTATGGCATAAAGCTGGCAAGCGCTTGCTAGTCAGGAGGATATAAATGACCGCTGTGGCGCCACGGTTGGACGACTACGTCCAGCCTTCACGTCCAGAGCCGACGGGGCACGCTAAGACCGGCTCCAAGGCCTGGATGATGTTGACCACCACTGACCACAAGCAGCTGGGCATCATGTACCTGATCATGTCGTTCAGCTTCTTCTTCCTTGGTGGCCTAATGGCACTGCTGATCCGCGCTGAGCTGTTCACGCCGGGTCTGCAGTTCCTGTCCAACGAGCAGTTCAACCAGCTGTTCACCATGCACGGCACTGTGATGCTGCTGCTGTTCGCAACCCCGGTTGTCTGGGGCTTTGCTAACTACATCCTGCCCCTGCAGATTGGTGCGCCGGATGTGGCCTTCCCGCGTCTGAACGCCTTCGGCTTCTGGATCACCACCATCGGTGGTGTCGTGATGCTGGCAGGCTTTTTGACCCCGGGCGGCGCTGCCGACTTCGGCTGGACCATGTACCTGCCGCTGGCGGACTCCGTCCACACCCCGGGCATCGGCGCTGACATGTGGATCGTCGGCGTCGGCGCTACCGGTGTCGGTACCGTTGCTTCCGCCATCAACATGGTCACCACCGTGCTGACCCTGCGTGCGCCGGGCATGACCATGTTCCGCATGCCGGTGTTCACCTGGACCATCTTCACCGCTTCCGTGCTGGCCCTGATGATCTTCCCGCTGCTGCTGGCTGCGGCACTGGGCGTTCTCTACGACCGCAAGCTGGGCGGCCACATCTTCGACTCCGCTAACGGCGGCGGCATCCTGTGGCAGCACCTGTTCTGGTTCTTCGGACACCCGGAGGTCTACGTTCTGGCCCTGCCGTTCTTCGGCATGGTCTCCGAGGTCGTGCCGGTCTTCGCTCGCAAGCCGGTCTTCGGCTACGTCGGCCTGATTTTCGCTACCCTGTCCATCGGTGCGCTGTCGATGGCCGTCTGGGCTCACCACATGTTCGTCACCGGCGCGGTCCTGCTGCCGTTCTTCTCGTTCATGACGTTCCTGATTGCGGTTCCGACCGGTATGAAGTTCTTCAACTGGGTCGGCACCCTGTGGAAGGGCCACATCACCTGGGATACCCCGATGATCTTCGCCATGGGCTTCATGGCCACCTTCCTCTTCGGCGGTATGACCGGCGTTATGCTGGCCTCCCCGGCACTGGACTTCCACCTGGCTGAGTCCTACTTCCTGATTGCTCACTTCCACTACACCCTGTTCGGTACCGTGGTCTTCTCCGCCTTCGCGGGTCTGTACTTCTGGTTCCCGAAGATGACGGGCCGCATGCTGGATGAGCGTCTGGGCAAGATTCACTTCTGGCTGACCTTCATCGGCTTCCACGGCACCTTCCTGGTCCAGCACTGGGTCGGCAACATGGGTATGCCGCGTCGTTACGCCGACTACCTGGAGTCCGATGGCTTCACCATCTACAACCAGATCTCGACCATCTTCTCCTTCGTGTTGGGTGCTTCCGTCATCCCGCTGATTTGGAACGTGTTCAAGTCCTGGCGCTACGGCGAGATCGTCACCGTCGACGATCCGTGGGGCTACGGCAACTCCCTCGAGTGGGCCACCAGCTGCCCGCCGCCGCGCCACAACTTCAACTCGCTGCCGCGTATCCGCTCCGAGCGCCCGGCGTTCGAGCTGCACTACCCGCACATGGTTGAGCGCATGCGCTCCGAGGCGCACATCGGCGCCGGACACTAAGTAGTGTCAACGAGGCGCTGAACCCTCCTGCCAACCAAGCCACCTTCTAGGTCCGGTTCTTACCGGGGCCGCAGAAGGTGGCTTTTGGCGATCCATAGCCACGTCGCGGCGGCCAGCTCAGGGGCTGTGACCGCGGCCGCTGCCTGCTGTGGCAGGATAAAAGCTGTGGATAATCAAGCATTAAAGGACGTAGTGATTACGACCTCGGGGCCGGACAAGCCCGGGGTTTCGGCGGCCTTCTTCCGCGTGCTGGCCGCCGTCGGGGTGGAGCTGGTGGACGTGGAGCAGGCCATCTTCTCCGGCCGCATCACGCTGGCCGCCTACGGGCGCCTGGACCCGCAGCTGGTGGAGAAGGCCGAGGCGGGACTGCGCAACACGCTGAGCATCTACCAGCACACCGTTAGCGTCGAGGTGGGCACGGGGCGTACTCCGCGGCCGCGCTCGACCCACGTCGTGGTCATCATGGGGGCGACGGTGACCGCCGAACAGATGGCTGCGCTGGCGCAGGAGCTAGCCAACTTCGACACCAACATCGACCGCATCCGCGGCCTGTCCCAGCAGCCCCTGACCGGCCTGGAGCTGGCCGTGACCGTGGGCGGCGACGCGGGCACGCTGCGGGCCCGGCTTGCCGAGCTGGCCGGGCGCCTGGGCGTCGACCTGGCCATCGAGGAGGCGGGCCTGCACCGCCGCGCCAAGCGCCTAGTCTGCTTCGACTGCGACTCGACGCTGATTACGGGCGAGGTGATCGAGATGCTGGCCGCCCGCGCCGGCCGCGAGGCGGAGGTCGCCGCGGTCACGGAGCGGGCCATGCGCGGCGAACTCGACTTCGCCGAGTCCCTGCGGGAGCGCGTCAAGGCCCTGGGCGGGTTGGCCGAGTCCGTGCTGGCCGAGGTCGCCGAAGACATCGAGCTCACTCCGGGCGCGCGCACCACGGTGGCCACGCTGAAGCGCCTGGGCTTTAGGGTCGCGGTGGTCTCCGGTGGGTTTACCAAGGTCCTCGAGCCGCTCGCCCGGGAGCTGGATCTGGACTACGTACGGGCCAACACTCTGGAAGTCCGCGACGGGAAGCTCACCGGCGAGGTGACCGGGAAGATCGTCGACCGCGCCGCGAAGGCGGAATACCTGCGCGAATTCGCCGCGGACTGTAGCGTGCCCATGTCGCAGACCGTCGCGGTCGGCGACGGGGCCAACGACATCGACATGCTGAGCGCGGCGGGCCTGGGCATTGCCTTTAACGCCAAGCCGGCGCTCAAGGAGGTGGCCGACGCCCAGGTCAACCACCCGTACCTGGACGAGGTCCTGCAGCTGCTGGGCATTCCGTCCGCCGAGATCGTGGAGGACTAGGGCATGGGCGCCGAGCAGGCTATCGATGCCTCCTTTAGCACCGCGCACCAGCGGCTCAAGGATTCCTGTAGTTCGCGGGACTGGCACCGCGATAGGGAAGACCCCGACCAGCCGGAGACGGTCCAGGCCATGCAGATCGCGCTGAACCTGCCCAAGCAGGACACCCCGGCCCGCCACCGCGTGCTGGAGGCGGCCGCGCGGGCGGTCGTGTCCGTCTGCCTGGACGAGCGGGCCGGCGGCGATACCGCCTTCGCGGCGGCCCTGGGGCGCTGGTACGGCCACCGCATCCGCAAGGTCGCCCGCCGCAGCCGCAACAAGGCCTGGAACGACGTGCAGGCCCTGCCCGGCGTGACGGTCGACGTGGCGCGCGCGTTTGTGCCCTCGGCGGTCAACGAGGTGGATCCGCTCATCGGCAAGCTGCAGATTGGCCACACGGACCTGCCAGCCGACCATCCGGGGGAGCCGTTAGGCGATGCCCCGGTTATCTACGTGGACGCCTCCCTCGGCATGAGCGCCGGCAAGGCCGCCGCCCAGGTGGGCCACGGCTCCATGTTGCTGGCCGCGAGCCTGGATACCCAGGCGGCGTGGGAGTGGAAGCAGGCCGGCTTCGCCTTGAACGTGCGCGAGGTCGACCACGCCACCTTCGAGCGCGCGGCAAAAGAACCCGGGGCGGTGGTCGTCGTCGACGCCGGGTTCACCGAGATCGCGCCGGATTCGGCCACGGTCTGCGCGCTGTGGCGCCCGCTAGGCGCCCAGTAGCCCCGGGTAGCTATGGTTGGCCGGGCCGGCCGCTAGCGGCTGTCTACGAGCCGCTGGAGGGCGCCTAGCACGGTGTCTAGGCGCGTGGTGGACCAGAAGGGCGGCATGGAGGCGCGTAGGAAGCCGCCGTAGCGCTTGGTCTCCAGGCGGGGGTCGAGCACCGCGACGACGCCCCGGTCGTTAGTTGCGCGCAGCAGGCGGCCGGCGCCCTGCGCCATGAGGAGGGCGGCGTGGGTGGCCGAGACCTCCATGAAGCCGTTGCGGCCGGCCGCCTTGGCGGCCTCCGTGCGGGCCTGCATCAGGGGGTTATCGGGCCGCGGGAAGGGGATGCGGTCAATGACCACCAGCGAACACGCCGGCCCGGGCACGTCCACGCCCTGCCAGAGGGTCAGCGTGCCGAACAGGCAGGAGTTTTCCTGCTTGCTGAACTTATCTACCAGCGCGCCGATGGAATCCTCGCCCTGGAGGAAAACCTCGAAGGGCAGCTTCGGGCGCAGCTCCTCGGCGGCCTGCTGGGCGGCCCGGCGGGAAGAAAACAGCCCCAGGGTGCGCCCGCCGGCGGCGGTGATAAGCTGGCCCAGCTCGTCGAGCGTGGCCGGGGCCAGGCCGTCGCGGCCCGGCTGGGGCAGGCCCGCGGCGGTGTACAAGATCCCGGACTTGGCCGGGTCGAAGGGCGTGCCGACGTCCAGCGAGTCCCAGGTGCCCTGCGGCAGGCCCCACTGGGCGGCCATCGCGTCGAAGCGCCCGCCCAGCGCCAGCGTCGCCGAGGTCAGTACGACGGTCTGTTCGGCGAAGAGGTTGTCGTGGAGCATCTCCGAGATAGACAGCGGCGCCACCGCCAGGGTGTTCGCCCCGTTGCGGCTGTCGCGATCCAGCCAGACGACGTCCTCGTGCGCGGCCGGATCCCCGGTCGCGAAGACGTCGAGCAGCCGCGCGACGGTCTCCACGATAGAGCCCAGGTGGTTGGTCAGGTTCTGGCGCTCGGCGTATTTCTCCGGGTCCTGCGCCTGCTCGTTGTCGGGGGCGCGGCTGATGGTGGACTTGATGTCCTCGACCGTCTCCGCCAAGGAAGACAGCTGGGACTTGGCGTCATCCGGCAGGTCCACCCAGCGGCCCGGGGAGTACTCGTCCAGCAGGATATTGAACTCGTCGGCCTGTTCGGTAAGGCGGGTTTCCTTCCCGTTGGCGCCCAGCGCCTTGACGCGGTTGGCCGCCATCTTGAGGCCGCGGGCGGTCAGCTCGGCCGTGGACACCGAGGTGATGCGGCCGTCCAGCTCGTGGGCCTCGTCGATGATGACCGCCGAATGCTCGGGCAGGATGGTGGCCTGGGAGACGGCATCGATAGCCAGCAGCGCGTGGTTCGTGACCACCACGTCCACCTGGGCCGCCGCCTGCCGGGCCGCCTCCGCGAAGCAGTCGGCCCCGTGCGGGCAGCGGGTAGCGCCCAGGCACTCGTTAGCCGTGACCGAGACCTGGCGCCACGCGAGGTCGCTGACCCCGCGGTCTAGGTCTTCGCGGTCGCCGGTGTCGGTCTCATCCGCCCAGTCGTAGAGGCGAGCGACCTGGGCTCCCAGGCCCGTGGCCTCGGTTTCCTCGAAGAGGCCGGACTCCGCCTCGGCCAGGGACTCGGCCCGCGCCACCTTGTTCAGGCACAGGTAATTCGAGCGGCCCTTCATGATGGCGAAGGTGGGCTTGCGCTGCATGATGGGCTCGAGCGCGTCGACCAGGCGGGGCAGGTCGCGCTGGACCAGCTGGCGCTGCAGGGCCAGCGTCGCGGTGGAGACCACCACGGTCGAGCCGGTGTTGTGCGCGTGGCGGATGGCCGGGACCAGGTACGCCAGGGACTTACCCGTGCCGGTGCCGGCCTGCACGGCCAGGTGCCGCTGGCTATCGAGGGCCTTGGTCACCGCACCCGCCATGCGGATCTGGCCGTCGCGCCGGGTGCCGCCCAGGGCCTCGACAGCCGAGGACAGCAGCTCCTCGGTGGAGTGGTTGAGCGGCTCGCGATAAGACTCGCTGTCGGGGTCGGCGGGGTCTGCTGGGTCGTGCGGGGCGTTTGTCACCCCGGTTAGTCTACCGGCCTAGGACTGGTGCGGCGGCAGCAACCCGACCGCCCGGGTGGGCACGGCCGGCTCGCCGCGGGACAGGGCCAGGCCCTCCCAGGGCAGCGTGCCGATGGCCGCGGCCAGGTGGGCGCGGGAGGCGTCCAGGTCCGGGATGTCGTCGACGGCCCGGCCGTCGCGCATCAGCGGGATGGTCAGCTGCTGGGTCTCCAGCCCGCCGACGTCCGGGGCGGTGGTGTCCGTGTAGGGGAAGACGACCTCCTCGACCGCCACGCCGGTGGAGCGGTAGGTGCGCAGCGCCTGCTTGGCGCCGCCGATGGATTCCTTGGAGGAAGAGCGCTTGGCCACCGGGTGGCCGTCGACCTCCACGACCTTGTAGACCAGCCCGGCCGTCGGGGCGCCCGAGCCAGTGACCACGGAGGTGCCCACGCCGTAGACGTCCACCGGATCGCCGCGTAGGCCGGCGATGGCGAACTCGTCCAGGTCGGAAGAGACCACGATCTTGGTCTTGTTATTGCCCAGGTCATCGAGCTGCTTGCGGACCCGGCGGGTGACCGCGCCCAAGTCGCCGGAGTCGATGCGCACGCCGCCGAGTTCCTTGCCGGCGACCTCCACGGCGTTGATAACGCCCTGGGTGATGTCGTAGGTATCAACCAGCAGCGTCGTGCCCGCGCCCAGGACGTCGATCTGGGTGGCGAAGGCGGCCTTCTCGTTGGCGCTGCCGTCCTCGTTGACGTGTGCCAGCGTCCACGCGTGCGCGGCCGTGCCGGAGACCGGGATGTCGTAGCGGAAGCCGGCCTCCAGGTTGGAGGTGGCGACGAAGCCGGCCAGGTAGGCCGCGCGGGCGGCGGTGACCGCGCCGTATTCGTGCGTGCGGCGCGCGCCCATCTCCAGGATGGGGCGCCCGTCCGCGGCGGTGACCATGCGGGCGGCCGCGGAGGCGACGGCGGAGTCGGCGTTCATGATGGACAGGATGACGGTCTCCAGCACGATGCACTCGGCGAAGGTGCCGCGCACGGTCAGCAGCGGCGAATTCGGGAAGTAGAGCTCGCCCTCGCGGTAGCCGTCCACCTGGCCGCTGAAGCGGTAGGTGCGCAGGTAGTCCTTGGTCTCATCGTCGAGGAAGTCGAGGTGGGCCAGCTGCTGCTCGGTGAAGCGGAAGTTCTGGATGGCCGCGATGACGCGCGGCGTGCCGGCGACGACGCCGTAGCGGCGCTCGTTCGGCAGGCGCCGGGAGAAAACTTCGCAGGTGACTTGGCGGTGGGCACTGCCGTCTCGCAGGGCTGCCTGGAGCATGGTCAGCTCGTACATGTCGGTGAGTAAGGCAGTGGAGGCGGTGATATTCGAGCTATCGTTCACATCGTGAAGTGTACGTCACAGCCGCGTGACGGGGGTGTTTATTGTTCAAATTGGATGACCACCCAGACGCGGCCGTGGCCGATTTCGGCGGCGACCGCCTGGAAGGTATTGGCCGGGTTTAAGACCACCTCGAGGTGCGGGCGGGAGGCGCGCAGCTTCTCCACGACCGCGTAGCCGGTGGCGCCTTCAGCCGGCAGGTTGACCTGCAGCTGCGAGATGTTCTCCGGCGAAGGGGATTCCTTCCCGGCCGCCGCGTTCTGGCGGGCCCGCTCGCGCGCCGCGCCCTGGCGGTCGGGCCACGGCAGCCCCGGCGGCAGCCCGTTGTCCAAGCGCCACTGGTTCAACGCGGTGCCCACCTCCTGCTCCAGCTGGGTCAGCCGGACCTGCTCTTCCGGGGAGGCCGGCTCCGGTTCCATGGTGGACGACCCGTTGCCGGGAGACTCCGACGAGCCCGTCCCGCCGGGGCTGGAGACCAAGGAGGCGATGGCCACGCCGACTGTTGCGGCGAGGGTGACGAAGGTGATGACCGCGCGGGCCACGCCGGGCAAGTCGGCCGGGAAGCGGCCGGCGCGCACGTCGTTGATTAACCGCGTGAGCAGGGGAGGCTGTGACATGCTGTCCTTTCCGCCCGTCAGGCTGGGGCTGGCAAGCACTAAAGCTGAACTGTTTCAGTATGGATGAACCACGGAATGGATGAACCATGGATGGATTAGGCTACAGGGCTAGCTGAGGCACAGGTTACCTGCCAGGCAACTTGCGCACTAGTGAAATTGGTTAGGCTATAAGGTATGACTGCCAGAATTTCCCCCATTTACATGGGCTCGCCCATGGCTACCCCGGAACTGGACGAGGACCTTCAGGTGGACGTGGCCACCAGCGAAAACTTGCCCTGGATGTGCATTGTCTGGGACGACCCGGTCAACCTGATGAGCTACGTCTCCTACGTCTTCCAGACCGTGCTGGGCTACGACAAGAAGCGGGCCAACGAGTTGATGATGCAGGTGCACACGGAGGGCAAGGCGGCCGTCTCCTCCGGTGAGCGCGACAAGATCGAGGCCGACGTCAAGAAGCTGCAGATCGCGGGCCTGTGGGCCACCATGCAGCAAGCCGGCTAGGAGGCGGAGAAGAAAACCCCATGCAAGAGTGGAAGAAGAAGAAATCGCTCATGCGCCCCGTGCGCTTTCACGCCGTACTCGACCCGATGGAGCGCGAGGTCCTAGGCAACCTGACCTCGACGGTGGCCGAGGCCATCATCCAGCGCGCGCAGTCCGCGCCGAAGGACGAGCTGGCGGAGATGATGGACATGCCCTCCGGCCACAAGGAAGCCCCGGAGGATCCGTCCCTGGCGCGCCTGTTCCCGGATTTCATGGCCGACGGCGATGAGGAATTCGACGGCGACGCCTCCCTGATGCGCAGCCTGCACGAAAACGACATCGCCCGCGCGAAGCTGGCTAACCTGCAGGCCATCAACTCCGCGCTGGGGCCGACCGGCTCCGTGGAGCTGAGCATCACGGAGGAAGAGGCCCACCAGTTCGTCGCCGGGCTCAACGACTTGCGCCTGTTCGTGGCCGCGGGGGATTTCAGCGGCCCGGATGCCGCGGTCACGGACCGCGACGCGCTTGTGGAGTGGCTGGCCTTCAACCAGGACTCGCTGCTGCGGGCGCTGATGTCCTAATGCTCAGCGTCGGCCACGTCAGTCGCGGGGATACCGGGGTCACCGCGGTCTATTTCGGGCCCGCCGGGGCAGTGGCCGGCGTCGACGTGCGCGGCGGCGGCCCGGGCACGCGGGAGACCGACCTTTTGGCCCCGCACAACACCGTCCAGCGGGTCCACGCCATCATCCTGGCGGGCGGTTCCGCCTTCGGCCTGGCGGCCGCGGACGGGGCCATGCGGCAGCTGGCGCAGGAGGGGCTGGGATTCGCCGTCTTCGGCGAGGACAAGCCCGGCCCGCGCGTGCCCATCGTGCCGGCGGCCGTCATCTTCGACCTGGCAGTGGGCCCGACGATGCCCACCGCCGACGACGGGGCCGCGGCCATCCGCGCCGCCCTGGCCGGCGACGATCCGGCCCAGGGCAGCGTCGGGGCCGGCTGCGGCGCCACCGCCGGCAAGCTGCGCGGCGGGTTGGGCCGGGCGCAGCTGGAGTCGGCGGATACCGGCTATCACGTCGGCGCCATCGTGGCGGCCAACCCGGTCGGCCAGGTAGTCGACGCGGCCACCGGGCGCCTGTTCCGCGCGGCGGGCACCCCCGGCATCGACAGCGCGGCCTTCGCCAAATTGCCCGACCCGGCCGCCGGCCTGAACACCACCATCGGGGTGGTCTACACTAACGCGCCGCTTTTCAAGGCGCAGGCCAAGCGGCTGGCCCTGGCCGGCCACGACGGCATCGCCCGCGCGGTGCGCCCGGCCCACTCGCCGCTGGACGGGGACACCTTGTTCGGCGTCTCCACCGCGGGGGCGGGGCAGGCCGCGGCCGCATCCGCGCCGGTGGGAGACGGGGTCCTGGCCCGGCTGACGGCGCTGGCTGCCGATGCCGTCGAAGCCGCCATCGTCTCTGCCGTCTGCGCGGCCAGCGACGGCTTCGGCTACCCCGCGTATTCTTCCCTGCTGCGCTAAGCTGAAGTGCACTATGACATATTCCACTGGACCGTATTCGTCCCGGCCGGACCGTAGCCGGGGGCAGACCGGCCCGGCGAATTTCGGGCCCACGGGCGGGCCCCTCCAGCCGGCCGGCGGCGCTGGCACGCGCAAGCGCCAGACCAACCGGGGCGACTCGGTGAATTACACGCGCGCCGGGCGCCTGCGCACCGGCCTGGTCTTCGCTATCGGCTACCTGGTGGTGCTCTGGGGCATCCACATCATCAACTACGTCATCTTCGGCGGGCAATTGAGCTACTACGGCATCCACCCGCTGGACTTCAACGGCATCTGGGGCATTGTCACCGCCCCGCTGTTGCACGCCGACTGGGAGCACCTCATCGGCAACTCGCTGCCCGGGGCCGTGTTCTGCTTCCTCATCGGCCTTTCCGGGCGGAAGGCCTGGTGGGAGGTCACCCTGCTGGTGGTGCTCATCGGCGGGCTCGGCACGTGGCTGCTGGGCGGGCCCGGCACCAACCACATCGGCGCCTCCAGCCTGGTCTACGGCTGGCTGGCCTACCTGCTGGTCCGCGGTATCTTCAATCGCTCGCTCATCCAGATCGTCCTCGGCGTGGTCCTGGGCGTTGCCTACTCCGGGCTGGTCTGGGGCGTGTTGCCCATCTACGAGGGCGTGTCCTGGCAGGGCCACCTGTTCGGGGCCATCGGCGGCATCGTGGCCGGGATGACTATCACCTCCGACGACACGTCGAAGCAGATTATGCGCCGCAGCGTAAAATAGTTCGGCGTGACTGAACTAGCTGATAAACCGCAGCCCGGACCGACCGCCCCCATCGGGATTTTCGATTCCGGGGTGGGCGGCCTGACGGTCGCGCGCACCATCATCGATCAGCTGCCGCACGAGTCGCTGCTCTACATCGGCGACACGCTGCACGGCCCCTACGGCCCGCGCCCCATCGCGGAGGTCCGCGCGCTGTCCATCGACATCGCCGACGAGCTGGTCGCCCGCGGCTGCAAGATGATCGTGGTGGCCTGCAATACCGCCACGGCCGCCTTCCTACACGACGCCCGCGAGCGCTACGACGTGCCGGTCGTCGAGGTCATCCGCCCGGCCGTGCGCCGCGCCATCGCCACCACCCGCAACCACAAGATCGGCGTCATCGGCACCGAGGGCACCATCAAGTCCGGCGTCTACCAGGACCTTTTCGCCGTGCACCCGGACGTGCAGGCCACCGCCGTCGCTTGCCCCGACTTCGTGCCTTTTGTGGAGCGCGGGATTACCTCGGGCCGCCAGATCCTAGGCATTGCCGAGGGTTACCTGGAACCCATGCAGGCCGCCGGCGTCGACACCTTGGTGCTCGGCTGCACGCACTACCCGCACCTTTCGGGGGTTATCCAGCTGGCCGTGGGCGACGAGGTCACGCTGGTCAGCTCCGCGGAGGAGACCGCCAAGGACGTCCTCAAGGTGCTTACCGAGCGCGACCTGCTCGCGCCCGTGGACAACCCGGCCACGCGCGTGTTCGAGTCCACCGGCGACATGGAGATCTTTGAAAACCTCGCCTCCCGCTTCCTGGGGCCGGGGGTCGGTGAATTCAACCACATTTCCCACTCGGGTTGATTTTCTCCCCGAAATGGCCACAAATCGCCCCACTGTGGGCCCATTCGTGACACCATGAATGCATGAAGTTGACCATCTTGGGATGCTCCGGAAGCGTGCCCACTTCCGGGAATCCGGCCTCCGGCTACCTCGTGTCTTTCCCGGATGCGCCGTCCATCCTCATGGACTTGGGCCCCGGTACGCTGGCCGCTTTGCAGGACGTCCAGGATCCCTGTGACGCCCACGTGGCGCTGACCCACCTCCACGCCGACCACTGCATGGATTTTCCCTCCCTGATGGTCTGGCGCCGCTTTCACCCCTACGCGCCGGCCCAGGGCCGCAACTTCTGCTTCGGCCCCAGCTACGCGCCGCTGCACCTGGGGCGCCTGTCCTCCGACGGCCAGCCGGACGGCGTGGACGATATGTCGGATACCTTTGCGTTCAGCCCCTGGGAGGACGGGGTGGAGCAGCGCGTCGACGACGTCGCCATCACCCCGTACCGCACCATCCACCCGGTCGAGACCTACGGCCTACGCCTGCGGCACACTGAGACCGGCACGATCATCGCGTATACCGCGGACACCGCCTTTGATACCAAGCTGGTGCCGCTGGCGCAGGACGCGGACGTCCTGCTGGCAGAGGCCGCCTGGGGAGCTAGCTCCGAGGGCAAGGCGGAAAAGATGCACATGTCCGGCGCGGAGGCCGGCCGCCTGGCGCAGCTGGCGGGCGTGAGCACCCTCGTGCTGGTGCACCTGCAGCCGTGGGGTGATGCCGCGGAGACGGTGGCCGCCGCCCGCGCCGAATTCGACGGCGAATTGGTCCTCGGCAAGCCCGGGATGGTCATCGAACTCTAGCCCGGTTGCTGCGGGTAGCCTGGGGAGCATGACTGATTTTCAACGAGCAGACGGCCGTGGCCTCGACGAGCTGCGCACCGTGCGAATTACCCGCAATTTCACCACCAACCCGGCGGGCTCGGTGCTGGTCGAGTTTGGTAACACCCGCGTGATGTGCACCGCCTCGGTGGAAACCGGCGTGCCCCGCTTCAAGCGGGATTCCGGCGAGGGCTGGCTGACGGCCGAGTACGCCATGCTGCCATCCGCCACCCACGAGCGCATGCCGCGCGAGTCCATGAAGGGCAAGGTCAAGGGCCGCACGCACGAAATCTCGCGCCTGGTGGGCCGCTCGCTGCGCGCCGCGGTGGATCTGCGCGAGCTGGGGGAGAACACCATCCAGCTCGACTGCGACGTCCTGCAGGCCGACGGCGGCACCCGCACCGCCTCGATCACCGGCGCCTACGTCGCGCTGGCCGATGCCGTGGCCGCCCTGAAGGAGCGCGGCGCCGTGCCGGGCGAGCCGCTGCTCGACCCCATCGCGGCGGTTTCCGTGGGCATCATCGACGGCCAGATCTGCCTCGACCTGCCGTACGAGGAAGACTCCCGCGCCGAGGTGGATCTCAACGTGGTCATGCAGGAAAGCGGCGACTTCGTGGAAATCCAGGGCACCGGTGAGCACGGGCTGTTTGGCCGCGACGAGCTCAACCAGATGCTGGACGTGGCCCAGAAGGGCTGCTCCGAGCTCATCGCCGCGCAGCGCGCCGCCCTGGGGTGGGACTAATGCAGCTGCTGGTCGCCTCGAACAACCCCAAGAAGCTCAAGGAGTTGCACACCATCCTGGCCGAGGCCGGCATCGAGGGCGTGGAGCTGGTCCCGCTCAGTGAAGCCGAGCCCTACCCAGAGCCGGTCGAGGACGGGCGCACCTGCGCCGACAACGCGCTGATCAAGGCCCGCGCGGGCGCGAAAGCCACCGGCCTGCCGTGCGTGGCGGATGATTCCGGCCTGGCCGTCGACGAGATCAACGGCATGCCCGGCGTGCTGTCGGCGCGCTGGTCCGGCCGCCACGGCGACGACGCCGCCAACAACGAACTCCTGCTGGGGCAGCTGGCCCACGTACCGGAGGAGCGCCGCAGCGCGGCGTTCGTCTCCGTGTGCGCGCTGGTCACCCCGGCCGGGCAGGAACACGTGGTGGAAGGCCGCTGGCCCGGGCGCGTGCTGACTGCCCCGCGCGGGGAGGGCGGCTTCGGCTACGATCCGCTTTTCCAGCCGGAGGGCGAGGAGCGTTCCGCCGCGGAGATGACCCCGGAAGAGAAAAACGCCGTCTCCCACCGGGGCCAGGCGCTGCGGCAGCTGGTTCCCGTGGTAGCGGCGTTGCAGAAAAACTAGCGCACCAGGCTAGAGCTGGAAGTCGCGCTGCACCTCGCGGCGGCGCTTGACCTCCATGTAAAAAGAGAAGAACGGGATGGTGCCGGCCAGGGCCGTGGTGAACCACTTCATCGGCGGCCACAGGGCCTTCGGCGCCAGGTTCAGGATGGACAGCAGGTACAAGACGTAGAAGGCGCCGTGGATCTGGGCGATGTGGGTGGCCCACTCGGGCATGTCCATGCCGACGATGTATTCCAGCACCATGCGCGTGGTCAGCACCAGCAGGAAGATACCGGTGACCGTCGCGGCGACGGTGAACAGGGTCAGCGCGGTGCGCACGCGGGCCTGGCGGGCCGGGTGGATGCGCTTCGGCGCGGTGGAAGCAGAAGTGTTCTCAGAAGTCATAGCAGTTATCTAGCTTAGCTTTTTCGGAAATAAAAATCGCACGGGTCAGGCCCTAGCGGTCGAGGTCGGGGTTGACCTCGTGGTGCCCGCGGCGGGGGCGGTTGAGCTCGTTGAACTCCTCGACGCCTAGCTGGGGCCGGCTGGGCAGGAAGTCCTTGTCGATGGTGGTCGGCTTGGTCTTGGTGACCTCCGGGGCCTCGTAGGCGAACCCGTCGAGGTCCTCCGCCTCGTTTTCGGCGGCGATGCGCTCGTTCTCGCTGCGCAGCGCGGTCCGGTAGGCGTAGATGACAAAGGCCGCGAACAGCGGCCACTGGAGGGCGTAGCCCAGGTTCTGGAAGGTGCCGGAACCGGACTGGAAGCGGGTCCACTGCCAGTAGGCGAGCGCGAAAAAGGCGACCACGAGCACGGCGATGAGGACAATATGCCACCACCGCACTCGGATCCTCTGGCGCTTGCCGGTTTCTTGCGTGCTCACGTGTCCTAGCCTACCCACTGGCGGCGGCGCGCCAAAGTCATTAGTGAGCAAACATTAGTGAGCAAAAACGCCCACCGCCCCGATTAGAACTCGCAGGAATCAATCCGGTAGTATCAATCGCGTTAAGCGCCCGTGGCGGAATTGGCAGACGCGCTAGATTTAGGTTCTAGTGTCCGAAGGACGTGTGAGTTCAAGTCTCACCGGGCGCACCACACAAAAAGGCCTCTTGACCAGCTCAAGAGGTCTTTTTTAATTCCCCCACAGACCCATCGCACGACAAATCCACGACATCAGAAAAACGACTATCCATCACAGCACCAATCGAGTCCACGTCGTTCTCCCACAAGTCCGCGTACGTTTGAAGAGTCTCCGCGGCGTTCTTGTGACCAAGATAACGCTGCACGACTTTCACCGTCGCCCCGGAGCCAATCATCAGGCCAGCCGCCACATGGCGCAGCCCATGCGGTGTAATCCGCTCAGGGATAACCCCCGCCTCCACACACCGCCGCACCGCAAACGCAAACCACGAATGATGACCCAGCGGCTTCAACGGCGACTCGCCGCCGAACAACCACTCTCCCGGGGCACGCCCCTGGGCCTGCGACCGCAAAAACCCCATCACAGTCTCAGGCACCGCGATAACACGGGACTCACCATTCTTCGGTGCCCCAACATGCAATTGCCTGCCCTCCCACGTGACAGCGCGGGCTACTTTCACGCGGTGTCCAATATCGGGAATATCCCCAACTTGTAGGCCGGCCAGCTCGCCCCACCGCAGGCCAGTCATGCCAAGAGTGAGCACGATACCCCCGTTGGGGCCGCACTCACGCGCCAGGCCGACCAGCTGCTGCTCGGTCAAATAAATCTTCTTCGGGATAGGCTTCTTCGGCAACGTCACCCCGCGGGCACGATTCAAAGGCACCGCACCATCATCGACAGCGATGTCCAGAATTCCGGCCAGCACGCCATGAGCGCGGCGCACAGACACCGGCTTCTCATGATGCTCTGACAGCCACGCTTGCACCTCGGGCTTACGAATTGAACCCACACTACGATTACCCCACACTGGCTTTACCCAGTTCTCCCAGGACGACCGCATAGGGCGTAGTGACCCCGGCGCTAAATGTGCCTTCGTCTTGAAAAACAAGGGAGCGTAATCGGCCACGGTACGCCGCGCCAAAGTCGGGTCACACCACGTACCATCACGCACATCCGTCGCGTTTTTATCCGCCCACGCCTGGGCCTCAGTCTTCGTACGAAAGCCCTGCTTAGTCCTCGACCTGCCATCCGGGGAGCGGTACTGCACCCGCCACGCATGGCCTTTAGCAGTCTCGTATTTTTTGATAGAAGCCATATGCTAAAATCACTTCCTAGCCGGGCGGCCCGTAAGACAGCCCCCGACACATTTCGAGAGGAACACCCCTGGCGCACGAAAGTGCCAGGGGTGTTTTGCTTTAAAGTTCGTAAACGAACCCGTTAATACCAATCTTTGTCGCGCCCTCCGGGATGATAAAAGACCCGTAAATACGCATTTTCTGGCCACTGTCAATCGTGCTAGACCACAGCTCATGGCCATCATCGGCACCACGGCAGTCCACGTCCATATCCGGGGTCTGGGTGTACCCATCCGCGTCCTGAACGATCGGATCTTCCACCATGATCCAGTCGTTGCCGACGCTGGTTTCCACATGCACCACGTCTACATCTGCCCACAGCTGAAGAAGCTGCTTGCCTTCGGGAACCTTCCCAAATTCTGGATCCTCCTCCCCGCCATAGTCGTTGGTGCCGTACCGGCATTCTTCGCCTACGCTCATGTCGGTCAGTGTGAAATTGGTTTCGTTGCCGGGAAGCTGGGAGAGGTTCACGGTCTGTCCAAGCTCCGTCGCAGCGGGATTCTCGTCGGAGGTGCCTTCATCGGTCGGCTGGGTGGTGGTCTGCTCCTGCTGGGTGGCCTGTTCGGTGTTGGTATCACCGTTGTCGTCGCCACACGCTGTCAGCATTAACGCTAGGGGGAGGGTAAGGGCGATAGGGGCAATTTTCTTCATGATTGATTCCTTTCCGAGGATTCTAGCCATACGGCTAGGAGGTACTGGGTGACTTCGAGCTCGTCTGCGATGGCTGGCAGATGACCATCGTGCCATCGGTAGGATGATTCGAAGTATGGGCGGTCTATGAGTAGATGTGCGGCGTACTGGTCAGCGCGACGCTCCTGGCGCTGGTCATAGTGTCCGTTGCCTGTTGGGCGGTCGCCATGTGTGGCGTGGCCGAGCTCGTGGGCAAGAGTGCAGCGGTACTGGGTGATGCTCATTCCGCGGCGTGTGGATATAGTCCGCGTGGCGTGGTCGTACCAGCCCTTGGGACCGCCATCGTGCCGAACCAGCCGCACGCCCAGATCGTCTGCTAGGCGCTGCAGGCTAGGGGATGTTATCTGGGTCAGTCCAATCACCCCCTTCCTTTTCCTCCCGGAGCGCATCCTCATCAGGGGATGAGTCGGCGACGGCCTGAAGTGGCATATCAGCACGCTGTTCGGCCAGCTGGTCGACCGGAATATCCTCGATGAGCTTGAGGCGTCGAAGGAGTTCATCCGTTAGCTGCTCGTCGGAGGCGCGAGACAGTGCCGTTATGACGCCCGGTTCGTTGACCCAGCGGGCCGAAATGAAGCCCAGGTCTACTAGCGCGTAGACGGGGGACTCGTTATAGGCCTCAGCGATTTTAATGAGGTTCTCGGGGGCAAGCTCGCCTGCTCGGATTTGGCGAGAGAGAGTCGCGTCGGAGATTCCTGAGCGGTGGGCTATGGCTCGATTCGAGTCGCCTTGGGTGACGCGATGTAGCCATTCAATGTGTGGTGATGTCATGGCTTTAATTTTAGTCAATGTTCGCGCGTGCGTCAATATGGAACGCCCTTTTATGTGGGAAAATGGGAAATTTCGGCGTTGGGCTTGCGCAAATGAAGCGCGTGCGTCATAATGGTGCATGTGAGTCATTATGAAGCGCAGGAGGTGAACATGAAAACCCGCCTAGATCCCACAGTCCTCGACCAGGCACGCGAGCAGCTCGGATTCAAGTCAGATGAAAAGCTTGGCGCCAAGCTAGGCCGCTCCGGTCACACTATCCGCCAATGGCGAAAGGGAAACAGTACCCCGACGGCCCCCGACCTGGTGAAACTGCAATTCCTCACCGGCCGCCCCTACGGAACCATGCTGCTCATCCCCGAGCGCACAGAAGCCGCCTAACCCCACAAAGAAAGGAGGCCCCAATGAAGCTGCACAAGCTCAACATTGAAGGCACATCCACAGGCGTCAATATCGATGTTGACGGTGCCCCAGAGGGTATCCACATCGAATACGAAATTCTGCCGGAAGTCATCGCGGAGCTGGTCAGGGTCGCCTTGGCTCAAGGAGCAACGAACCAAGGCGACTAGCTCACCTACTTCGACTTCTTAGACCGGGACTCGGAAACCGTGGTCTTTGGGTGTCGAGCAGCGGTAGAAGCCTTCACAAACCGGCCAGTAATGGCACTGCGATGGTTCTTACCGGAGCTTTTCCCTGAGGATTTAGCCAACTGAATTCACCTCACTTTCCGGGGAGGTATCCCCAAGTGAAGTTTAAAACGAAAGGAGCCCCGACATGAGTGCACATGACGGAGCTGACAATCAGCTTATCCCATTGACCAGCAATGGGGAAACTCAAGCGGTCATGGGCCGAGACCTCCACAGCTTCCTCGAAGTGGAGTCAAATTACACAACGTGGTTCGACCGCATGACTGAGTACGGATTCGTAGCAGGTCAAGACTTCGATTCCCAAAATGGAATCGAACACGACAAGCTGGGTCGCCGCCGCGAAGTCAAGAATCACATCATTTCTCTGGATATGGCGAAGGAAATCTCCATGATCCAGCGCACCGAACGTGGCAAGCAGGCACGCCAGTACTTCATCGAGTGCGAACGCCGGGTGAAGGGGTACCAGGCCACCCCCGCGCTTCCTCAGGATTATGCTTCCGCGCTTCGCGAGCTGGCCAGCACGGTGGAGGCGAAGGAGCTCGCCGAGGAGCAGGAGCGTGAGCAGCGTGAGCTTGCTGAGAAGCGGGCGCGTGCTATCGAGGCGCAGGCCCCCGCCGTTGCAAAGGCGCAGGCTCATTCCGGTGTTAAGGAATGGAAAGGTAAGCAGAATTTTGCCCGCGAAGTGCAGCAGTGGGGAGATTTGCAAGGGCTTGATATTAAGCAGGCCAATGTTATCCAACTGCTGACCCGGAAGGGAATGTATATCGCCCCGGGGCGCGCCGACAGTGGCCAGGTTAAGCGGGACGCTGTACGTGCCGGTTGGGGCAAGAACGAAAAGGGGGTCGCTGAAAACGGGCACGCCTACGACCGCCCGTTAATCAGCCCTAAGGGCCAGGACGTGGCCTGGAAATGGATTATCAAGGCCGCCGCAGAGTACGGCCAGGAACTGAACCCGAAGGAGATCGCCTAATGAGTGACTACATGTACCGCGCCCACATCATCGACTACCCAGAGTTTGAGGCGTACACCGCGTTCGATGAACGTACTGGCGAGGAGACCGTTGAGTGGGGTTGCCCGGTGGGATGGCAAGCGGGGCCGGAGTATATCGAACGGTTTAAGTCCAACAAGTTTTTCGAGCCGAATACGGATAAGTGGTTTAGGTCTCGTTCTTCGGCGAAGCGGCGTGTAGACCTGCTGAATTCGATGGGATACATCGCGATTGTTCAGCGCAGCGCCCCGGTCCAGTGGCCGAAGGACAGGCAGGAACGAGTTCCCGAGAAGGCAAACGTGGCAGAAGCGCTGCGGATTGTCCGGGACGCAGGCTTCGAACTGGCCTCATAAAACCCTAGATGCGAAAGGAGGATCGTCATGAATAATGGTGAGAATTCCCCCGGTGCTGGCACACCAGGGGAAACCTATGAACAGTTGACGGAACGGTTGTCAGCTCTTGAACGTCGCACGGAGCGCCTCGAAAGCTTCCTCGTCTGGGAGTTGTCGAGCGGCGACATTCTCAATTCCCGCGACTAGCTCCAGGTTTTTCAATCGAGTTTCGAGGGAGGCAAGAGTCCACAGAGTCTGCATTTCCAAATTGACGAGGTATGAAAACTCTCCGTTCTCCTGCATCTTCTCGAAAAAACGGGCGGTGTCTATTAACCCCTGTCTCGTTAGTTCCTGGTGAATCTTCTGGAAATCGGAATCCATTGTGTTCACCTCCTTTCTTGCGCTGGTTGCGCGGAAAGAAATTTTAGCCCGTTGGAGCGAAGGGTTGGTTCGATTCCAGCCCCGGGCGCGGGGACCGGTGTGTCCCAAAGTTTCGCCACAGTGACATAAACCCCAAGGGGTTTAGGTAGGGCGAAAAACGTTGTATCGAGAACTCAATAGTGAAACTGCGCCAAGGCTCATACTTACCTACTTGGTGGCCGGCCTGCTCAAGGTCTGCCGTAGTAGGGCCGTTGGAACCTCCACGATTAGCGAGCGTGGAGAGGCAACACCTGGCGCGTAAACAAATTCCAGCCCTTGCCCACTGGTGTGGGCAGCTGTTTTCCGTATCCCAACTAGCGGATCGGGGCGTATTACAACACTAGCTGTTCAGATTCGATTTCTGACAAGGGCACTGGGGGTGTTTGTGGGTTGTCCAGCATTCGCCCACCAAGGGGTTACCCGGCACGCCGGCACTGGCCACCTGCACCCCACCCAACACATGAAAAGGCCTCCGTGTGACGTAGTCCGAATAATCACGCGGAGGCCCCTATCAGGAAGGTATCCCACATGAATATTACACGTTATTTGACGGTGAAACAGGTCTCCGACATGACTCAATACTCGCCGTGGTTCATTTACGAGGCCTTGAATCGGGGCGTTCTCAAGGGCACGAAGTCGGGCCCTGGGTTCCGTGCTCATTGGCGTATCCGCCCGGAGGACGTGGACGCCTGGCTAGAAGGGAACGCTGCCTAATGAAGCGAATTCTCCGAAGTCTCCAGAGTCTGTTTTACCGTGGCCGGCACCGCCGCAAGTTTGTGATGGTGTGGCGATGAAACGTATTACCCCAGACAAGCTGCCCCAGCTGCTGCGTGACATTGAGGGCCAGTACACGGCCCTATATCACGCCGCGAATACCACTGAAGAAATCCGTAAGCGCCTGCATGACGGCGCCGCGCACGCCCACTACCTGGCCGGCTTGGCCAAGAAATACGAGGAGAGGATCCGTTATGCCCACCCCGACCACAAGTAATACCCGGCCGCGCCGGGTGAACCCTGACCGGCGAATCGAACGCCTAGAAGACCAGCTCGCCAAGCGAATGCGCTTCGCCTGGCTCATGTTCATCTTCGGCACCCTGGCCGGCGCGGTGTTCACCGCCATCATCTCCGCCCCGCCAATCTGGCTGGAGGCGATGTGACATGCCATTTTTTGGTTATGAGTCAGCCCCGTGGCTTGGACGCGAGCGCAAGAAAATCGCGCTCGCCCGGCTAGAAAACGAAGCCCTTGATTGGATGCGCGAATACGGCGACATGTTCCCAGAACTCCGGGACCTATGCCACGAAATCGACGTACAAATCGACAAAGAAAGGACCCAACTGTGAAACACCCGCACCCGACTGAAATTCCTCCCCGTGAGGTTGTGCGCAGCATGTCACCGACGATGCTGAAGCATCTGGATGCTATCGCCCAGGGCGAGACTGTCACCAACCAGCAGCGAGTCGAAGACCTCGCCGACCGAATTTTGATTACGTTCACCTACCAGCACGGGCGGAAAATTCCCGCCCACCTGACCGACCACGGCGAACGCGTCCTGAAGGAGTGGAAAACCAATGGACGCTGACGAGGTGAAGCCGAAGGCTCGTGTTGTTCGCAGGGATGGCGTGTGGATGGCGGTACGCGGGATGTGGAAGCGCACGTGTTCGTCTCATGCTGAGGCCGTTCGCCAAGCGGAATTGCTGTCCAAGAAGAAAATGTGCGTGTTTTCGCAGTGTGTCCGCCCTCAGGTGACTGTCGAGCACCGAGACCTAGGTCTCTGCGACTTCCACGCCCGAAGAGCAGCCGCAATTCTCGGCTGGGGAAAGCAGGCCGCAGCATGATTGACGACCGTGTAACCCGTGCCGAAAAGGACGCCGGGGTTTATGACTGCGACGTGTGCGAGTCCTACCCGTGCGAGTGTGAGCCAGACCCAGACCAGATTTATGAACTTGCCGTAGGCAAATAAGGGAGGAAAACAATGTTTAATAATTTGCCAAGTCCCGGCCATTTGCCGGAGCCAAAAGCCGACATCCGTGGTGCGGCCCATAAACTGGCGCAGATTATGTCTGCCTACATGGAATCTGGCTTTACACGCGAGGAAGCTTTCGAGCTAGTCAGCAGGGTGATGGTTGAACATACCCGTGCCGAAAGGGAGGGCTAATGACCGGTCATGTATTGGGGCAGGGGCGGGCCGCCACGCCCGGTAGCCCAGAGCACATGAAGCTGATTACCGCCTCGAAAATTCCCGCCATTCTGGGTATTGACCCGTACCGGACGCAGGGGGACCTGTGGATGGAGATGAGCGGGCTGGCTACCCCGGAGGAGCCGAGTGAGGAGATGCGCCAGGCGTGGGCCTGGGGTCATGCTGCGGAGGAGTCGCTGGCCCGGTGGTGGCAGGCCCAGCACGACGGGTGGACGCTCAATCAGAAGCGTGGCGGAACAACAGAGATCGCCTACGCGGACGACAATCTGCCGTTCCCGAACCAGGTCACGCTCGACCGGCGCGCCCGATCCGGCAGTCGGTATCACCGTTTGGAGATTAAGACCAGCGCCTCGGAGAAAAAATGGGGCAGCAGGGAAGCGGAACTACCTGGTGACGTGGCGGCGCAAACCATCTTCCAAGCTGGTGTGAGCGGCATCCAGGCCGGGACAGTCATTGCGCTTATTGGTGCTGACCGGCCCCAATATCCGCGCACTTATGACGCCCCGGCGGATAAGGAGTTGTTTGAGGGCATGGTGGACGCCGCCTTGGCCTTCTACCGCACTCTGGGGGAGGAGGAGCCGCCCGCACCAGACCCTGCACTCCTGGACGCGCTCAAAGCACAACAGACCCCCATTGATGATGACGATGTCACCATCCCGCAGGATGTGCTCGACCGGTACCAGCAGACCAAAGACGCGCTGGCTGAGGCCAAGGATGACCACGACCAGTCCAAGGCCGAGCTAACCCAGATCCTCGGCGCGCATAAGCGGCTCATCGGCCCGGACGGGCAGGTCATCGCCACCCAAATCCCGGGCCGTTTCTCCCAACGCCACGTCCCCGAAGAATACGCCCACCTGCTCAAACACCCGGAGGTCATGACACCCAAACTTGATAACAGGAAGCTCAAGTCCAAATACCCCGACCTCTACCACGCCGCCACCGGCCCCAACACAGTGAGGTACCAATGACCCCCACCCCAAACGACCACGCCCTGCAGCAAGCCCGCGCAGACCACGCCGACTACCTCGCCATGTGGGATGAAGCAGTCGCAGAAGTCAACGAGACCTTCCACCGCTTCCACAACCAAGACCCCCACACCGCCGCCATCCTCACCCTGGCAACCATCCTCAACCTACAAGAAGGAGAATAAACATGACTACCGATATTCAGCACTATGGCAATAGTGACTTTGATAAGCATCTGTCCGCTCAAATGCGACACGCTGAAACGCTTGCCCAGGCCAATATGATCCCCGACAAGTTCAAGGGCAACCCAGCCAACGTCCTCGTTGCTCAAGAAATCGCCCGCAGCATGGGCGAATCCACATGGGTCACGATGACCGAGCTGTACTTCGTCGGCAATGTGCCCACTTTCAGCGCGAAGTACATGCGCTCCCGAGTCCGTGCAGCCGGCCACATCCTCCGCGAGTCGTTCGACCCGAAGACTATGACCGCCACGTGCGTCATCATCCGCAAGGACGATCCAGACTATGAGCACGTAACCACCTGGACGAAGGCAAAGGCCGAAGACCACGGGCTGTGGGGCAAGGGCCACTGGAAGAAGAATCCAGAGCTCATGCTCAAAAACCGCGCCGTGTCTGAAGGCGTACGCGAAGCCTGCAATGAAGTCATGGGTGGGGTGGTCTACACCCCGGACGAAGCCCAATCCATCCAGATGACGGCTACCCGGGATGATGCGCGTGGTGTGTCGCAGGTGCGGGCGGCCCTGGCCGCGAAGAAGGAGCAGGAAGCCCAGGAAGAGCAGGGCGCGCCGGCCCCGTCGAATGTGCAGCGGGTGCAGGCCGTGACCTCCCGCGAGCAGCTCGACAACCTCATGGGCGAATTACAGGCTCAGGCGCAGCCTGATGAGTGGGCCGAGCTCGTGGACGCCGCCAACGCGAAAGCGGAGGAACTCTAAATGGCTTACACCGTACTCACCGGGAATTTGGGCAAAGACCCGGAGTTGAAGGCGACCCGCGATGGTAAACCCATGCTCACCCTGTCGGTGGCGTGGTCTGAAAATACGCGTGACGCCAACGGCCAATGGTCTCCTGGCCCGACCGTATGGGTATCCGCGAGGGTCTTTGGAAAGCAGGCAGAACACGCCGCCCAGTCGCTCCACAAAGGCTGCATGGTTACTGTGTCTGGCCAGCTCAAACCCGAAACCTGGGCCTCTGACCAGGGCGAGCAAACAGTCATGACCATGATGGTCGACACCATCGCCCCGGCACTGTTCACTCAGGTCACAGAGGTGCGGAAGGCAGGCCAGCAGGCCCAGCAACCCCAACAGCAGACCAGCAACTGGCAGCCACAGAACAACACCGGGCACGCCTGGAACACCCAGCAAAATCCGCCCTTTTAGCCGCCCCGCCCCGAGCGTATCGGGGCCCTTTTTCTAACCCGCTTCACCCCAAGGAAACACCATGTGCACCTCCTCCTACGGCAAATCTAAATCCGCCGAGACCATTCGCATCATGCCCCGCGGCGTGAAAAACGACATCATCAAACCGGTCCCGGACATTGACCCCAGCATCATTGAATGGTTGCAGCAGCACTCCTGCATCGTCGCTTCCGCCAAGGCTGAGCACGGCCTGAGGTGGACGAAGCTCGGTAAATCTGTCCGCAAGCAGCTCACGACTCGGGCGGCACTGTAATGGCCACGCCAACCACCAAATACAACCGCCTGATGAGTGACGTCCGCCAGCTCAAACTCGACTTGGAGCAGATGGCCGGACTCGCCCCGTCCCAGGAGCGGGACGCGTTCTTCGACGCCGCCGGCATGGTCAAAAACGTCCTCGAAACCCACGAAAGGAACCACTAATGCTTAACCTCCTAACCGCCTGGCCCTTCACCCCCGACGGTGGCCTAGCCGACCCGAACCACCCCATCTACATGCTGGTGTGGGCACTGGCCCAGCTGGGGGTGCTGTAATGGCCGGCTACACTCGCAAACAGCTTATTAACGCGTGGGAAGCCCTCGACCGGATGGACGATGGGCACCGCAGTCTAGATGCCTACAACAACGACCTGGAAGCGATTAAAGCTGTTCTGCCAGAACGACCGAAGAAGACCATGGACGACCTCGGCTGGGACCAAGATGAGAACTTCCTGATGGAGGCAGAACACGGCAGGACCAAAGTCGTCATGCTTGGATACCGGCTTGATGGCCACACCATCCTCACCGACAAGGGGCACATCGCCCCGCGTCACCTGAGCCCCACCGGGAGGCGGTACAAGCTCGTACTCGACGACGACCACCCGGAATATTTAGAGACTGAGCAGGACTACGAGAACGCGCCGGAAGGCACCATCGTCGCCGCTCTTCATTCAAGTCCCTGTTTAAAAAACAGAAGCGTGTGGCTCTGGCCCGACAGCATGACGGGGACCGACAATAAGGACATGTTCGGCGTCCGCCGCCGTGTCCTGCGCTGGGGGAGGGGCACCGATGCCTAACCCAACCCGTCAAGAAATCATCGACGCTCACAACGCGCTAGAGGACCTAAAGAACGCAGCGTTTAGTGCAGCCGACTTCACTAGCGACACAGTGCTTTACACGCAATGGAAGAAACAGGTCCTCGCAGCCCTTCCACCCAGACCACAGCCCACCATGGCTGAGGCCGAATGGGACGACAAGCACTACCTCGCGGAGGCACAATTAAAAAACGGTGTAAAGGTAGTCATGCTGCACCCCGAGTCTGACACGCAAATCCTATGTTTCTGTAAACGGTACGGCCCGTATCGGGCCTACAGTTTCAACGTCGACCAGCTCACCCCGACTGGGCGGCGCTACACACTCACGGAGGTGCAGGAATGAGCGACACTCCGCGCCCCATTAATATCACCCAATCCAAAATAATTTGGCGGGAATGGGGACTCTGCGTACTCCTAGACATCAGACCTGGAAAGAACACTGTACTGCAAATCAGCCGCGAAGAAGCCGCTATTTTTCGCAATGAGCTCAACCGCTACCTAGGAGAATCCCAATGATCGGCCCTTGGCAGCGTTGGTTCGCCTGGTACCCCGTGCGCACCGAGCAGCACGGGTGGAGGTGGCTACGCACCGTGGAGCGCGCCCTGCACTACCCGCCCGACATCCCATTCGCGCCCGACCCTTACTGGGTGTACCGGCCAACCAAAGACAATCGTCACGAAATCGAGGAGCAGGAATGAGCATCGGCCCTTGGCAGCGCTGGTTCGCGTGGCGCCCCGTCGAAACGGAGCAGCACGGGTGGCGCTGGCTACGCACTGTAGAGCGCCGAAAAATCACCGGCCCCACATTCAGCCCGTACGAAAAGCCGTATCTGTGGGAATACCGGCCAACCAAAGACAATCGTCACGAAACGGAGACAACCAATGACTAATCGTGACCGTGCGCTCGCCTCACTGGTGACTCTCACCCCGCCAGACGGGTGGGGCGAGACGTGTGTGGCGTGGGTGGAGTCCCGCGACGCGGAGTGCGGGAAAGACGTGAAGCACGGCTTTCTGTGCACCCGGCACGCCACAGTAGCGAAACGCCGCTGGGAGAAAAAGCAAGCGAAGCGACAAGCCCAGCAGCAGCAGCGCAAACAGCACCGAGCGAAGCACCTTCCGGAGTGGCGCGCCGAACTTGACCGCATCGACGCGGAACTCACCAGACGCACCCAGCCGTTGACCACTGACCGTGCTTTCTCCGGTGGCGTCGGCACCAGGAAGCACAGGAAGCACCTGGGCCGCCAGTTCTCCGACGCAAACGTCGAGCGCGTCGGCACACTGCTACGCCGACGCCAAACACTCGAATCACTGATAGGAGACAACCAATGACTAGCCTGAGCACCACTAATCTCCAGCGCCTTCTCGACCAGGCCGTGCCCGGGCCGTGGGAATACAACCCCGGAGAAGCCCCAGAGGAGCGGTACATCGGCGACTCGGCTACCTGGGACATGTGTATCGCAGTAGAGGCAAACGGCGAAGGCTCTTCATGCTCGGACGCTGACCTCACACTCGCCGCAGCCGCCCCAGAACTCGCACAGGAAGTAATCCACCTACGCGGCGCGCTCGAATACCTCATAGAAGAAACACGCCTCGCCGCCGAAAACACCAAAGATGTGAAAACCATGAAGCACGTAGCGGAGACCATTAAAACCACCATCGCAAAATGCAAAGGAGACCACGATGAGTAGCCAAGACCACGCACTGGAAGCAATCGCCGCCACCACCGCCTGGGAACCACTACCGGAGGCTCCCGGTGAGTGATTTTCACTTCGCCCGGGCCGTCCGCATCATCGAAGCCTGCACGGACCAACCCCCAGAGGTCACCGCACGGGCCCTACAGCTCGCGGCACTACTCCCGCTGAACCCTCTTGACCCGGATAACGACAATCACCCCTAGGAGGTGATGCACTATGCCTGAAAACTTAACCATTGGGTCCCTGTTTTCGGGCTACGGCGGCCTCGACCTAGGAGTCATGCAGGTGCTCGACGCCCAGCCCGCTTGGCATGTTGAGGTAGACCCCGCCCCGGCCTCCATCCTCGCTAGTCACTACCCAGACGTGCCCAACCTGGGCGACGTGACACAGATTGATTGGGGAGGAGGTGCCGTAGCCCCGGTGGACATCATCACCGCTGGCTATCCCTGCCAGCCATTTTCCCAGGCAGGGCACCGGAAAGGAACGAATGACGACCGCCACCTATGGCCCCACGTGCTCGATGCAATTAAGCATCTTCGACCACGATTTGCCCTGTTCGAAAACGTATCTGGCCACGTCACACTGGGACTCCCCGAAGTCCTGGACGACCTTGCCGAAATCGGGTGGGATGCGCAGTGGGCATGTATACGAGCATCCGACGTGGGAGCACCACACCACCGGGAGCGCTTGTTTATCCTTGCTTCCCACGCCGACGGCCTCGGACTCGAAACGGGCCGACTCGCCCGCAGACCAGCGCCGCAAATCCCCTGGGATAACGACATGCTCGACTTTCTGGCCCGGATTAACGCAGCCTCCGACCTCCACTGGGAAATAACCAACCGGTGGGGCGACCACGGCCCGGCCATCCTCCAATGGGCGCTAATCACCGGGCAGCCGCCGCCGCCCATCATCGCCGACCATATCGGCCCCAGCCTGCACCCACGTTTCCCGGAAATCCGCGCCGCCACCAGCACAGAGTTCATCGAATGGATGATGGGCCTCAAAGACGGCTGGGTAACCAGCGTGCCCGGCCTAACCCGCAACCAACAGCTCAAAGCCCTAGGCAACGGGGTCGTGCCAGCCCAGGCCGCCGCAGCACTCACAGAACTACTCACCCTATAAGCCCCGCCGTTTAGGACCTCAATAGTCCACACGCGGGGTCGTTTCGTATGAAAGGAACCCAATGATTTATTACCAGCTGGATGATGGCGCAGCCCACCCGCGCCAAGCCTACAAAGATGACGCCGGCATCGACCTAGCCCTCAAACACGACCTCACCGTGCCCGTGGACGCGCACAGGGTAGGGGACACCGGCGTGCACGTTGCTGTGCCACGCGGCCATGTGGGGATGGTGTTTGTGCGCAGCAGCACCGGTATCAAGAAGCACCTGGTGCTCTCTAATGGCACCGGCATTATTGACAGCGGATACAGGGGCGCAATCAAGTTGAGCCTGCACAACACCGGCGACACCACACAGCACATCGCAGCTGGCGACTACATCGCACAACTCGTAGTAATCCCCATCACCGCCAACGAAATCGCCGAAGTACCACACCTCGACACCACCCAACGCGGCACCAACGGAATCGGGAGCAGCAACTAAATGCCCACCCATCAGCAGCGTGAGGACATGCGCGCCTGGTTGGAATCACGCGACGTGTACTACGCCAGCCCCGCATTCCTCGACGCACTCATCCAACTATTCCAATCCATAGAGAAAGGAGGAAACAACGATGAACTACCTGACCACCAGTGAAAAATACGAGCTATGCGACATGCTAGACCCAGAAAGATACCTCCCCACCGAACGCGCCCTAGCACGCTACATCCTCGTCCATGTAGACGAAGAGCCCCACCTGACCCGCGTAGCACGCGAAGTCCTAGGAGTAGGAGACGACGATGCGTAAATTCGCGCAGATACAGGTAGAAATCTGGAATGACAGTGAATTCCGGAGCCTTACCGTTAACGCCCAGCACCTCTATTTTGTCCTGATTTCACACCCGTCCCTGAACCACGCTGGGGTAGGGGATTGGCGCCCCGGACGATTAGCGAAGTTTGTCGGCAACTGGGAACGAACAGACGTTGAAGACGCCGCTCAAGAACTCATCGCGGGCCTTTATGTGCTCATCGACGAAGACACTGAAGAGTTCCTTGTTCGTTCGTATTTGCGCAACAGTGGGCTGTTGAAGCAGCCGAAGATGGCGACCGCTATGACGCGGAAGCTAGCAGAGGTCGGCTCTAGCGAGTTGCGTGGGGTTGTTGTGTACGAGCTCGCCCGGCTCCGCGAGGAGGCTCCCAGCCTTCCGGGGTGGGGGTCTGAGGAGGCGTTGAATCTGTTGTCTGAGCCCCGTGTTGACCCGTCCATTTACCCGTTAGGTAAGGGGTCCGGAAAGGGGTCCGGAAAGGGGTCCGGAAAGGGGTCCGGAAAGGGGTCCGGAAAGGGTAAACCGACCCCTATCGGTAAGGGGTCCGGAAAGGGGTCCAGAAAGGGGTTCCCTATAACTAGTAACTGTAACTATGTAACTAGTAACTCAGTAACTAGTTCAAAACCAGGTTCAAACGATGAACCCGAAGAGGGTTCACCTGACGGTGAACGCGGGCGTGACGAGACCCCCAACAAGTACCCCGCAGCCTTCGAAGACTGGTGGCACCTCTACCCACGCAAGCAAGGCAAGCGAAAAGCCCTCAATGAGTGGCGACGCGCGACTAAGCGCGTAAGCCGCGACGAACTCAACGCCAAAACCCAACGCTTCACCGACTTCCACGCCACCCAAGGCACCGACAAGCAATACATCCCACTGCCCACCACATGGCTGGGCCGAGACGGCTGGGACGACGAACTCATACCCCGCACCAGCAACCCCGCCCAAGACACCAACACCCTTAACGCGTGGCTCGGCCTCCCCAACAATCACGACCCCAACACCATCGAAGGCGAAGTCGTCAACCACGCCTGGCAGTCGAAAGGAGAACTCCCATGGTGAACCAAACCACCGCCGCCGCCATCCTCCAACGCGGCAAACAACTCACACCAGACCGCTTCCCGAAACCCGACGCATCAACCGCCGCCGCCTGGGCCAAATCCCTGCGCGGCACCTACCCGTCAGCACTGTGGGAGGAAGCCGTGCACCTCTGGGCCGAAGACCTCGTCGGAGACCGCATGGCCACACCAAAAGAACTCAACCAAGCCGCACGAATCGTCCTACGCCGCTGGGAATCAGACCCCGTCCGCGGCCCACAACTCGAAGCCCACCGGCAGCAGCTCACCGAGCAGCGCGACCAGGAACTACGCGACGGAACCTTCGGAATAAACCGGGGCTACCAACCACGTGCTGTGGAACCACCAAAACCGGAAGTCCCCGACTTCATCAAAAAATGGACCAAGAGAAACAACCACAAACACCCAAAATAAGCCCCAGAAGCCCCACAGAACGACAAACAAGACACCCGTGGAAACCAGTCCAGAACGAAACGCCAGAGCGTTAGAAAGGCACACAGATGGCACGAAACAGAAAATCAGCAAAAGCAGCCGGAGCTAGGTTTGAACGCCAAATCGCAGATTTCTTACGAGACAACCTCGACGACCGCATAGACCGAAGAGTCAAAACCGGGGCGAAAGATTGCGGCGACATCGCCAACGTCCGCGACTCACACAACCGCCGAATCGTAATCGAAACCAAAGACTACGGCGGAAAACTCAACCTCCCCCAATGGACCAAAGAAGCCCACCAAGAAGCCCAAAACGACAACGCACACGTAGGCCTCGTCATTGCCAAACGACGCGGCACCACCGACCCCGGAAAACAATGGGCAATCATGACCGTCGACGACCTCACCAAACTACTCACACCAGGAGAACACCAATGACCACTGACCTTCGCGGTTCCGACATCAAGGCCACGGCACTCAACCTTAAGAACAAGTACTACGTCCTGGACGCCCACATCCTCGACCGGCCGGCACCGCCAGAAGCCCGCGTCATGAAACCCAACTTCGGGCCCGCCGAACCATGCAACCCACTCATCTTCGCCAAAAAGCTAGACATGGAGACCAGGCTCAAAGAGGTTGCGTTCGACGCACTCGGAGAACTCAACGTCACCATCCGCGATGACCAGGCCGGCGCGGCTAGCCTCTGCCAACTCCTAGCCACCCACGCCAACGACGTGGTCCTCCTGGACTGGGCGGGCGACCTCCTCGACGAACTGACCCACCAAGACCAAGTGCTGGGCCGGTTCATCGACCGACACATCGACCAGAAGGAGCCCTCGGTGTGGGACATTTACCGGCGCAAACAGCACCTTGTGAATAAATATACCCCTCGACTTGACAAACAACCCCCCAAAATGTGATATGCTCGCGTGTGAAACAAGACCCCGGACAGGAACCCAACCACCCGTCCGGGGTCTTCGCGATCCAACAGCAAGGCGGTGAAACATCCAATGGCCTGGACAAACCGCACCAAACACGTCACCACCACCACCCGCAAGCGCATACTCAACCGCGACAACAACACCTGCCAACACTGCGGCAGCAAAAACGCCCCACTCGAAGTAGACCACATCAACAACACGCGCGGCCCCGGCTACCACCAGGACGCCAATCTCCAAGTCCTGTGCACCTCTTGCCATGAGGCCAAAACCCGGGTCGAGCAGCAGGCGGGGCAGAAGCGTAGAATTGCGCGCAGAAAACTCCCCCTCGCGCCACACCCTGGACTCAGCTAGCCCCTCTACAAGAAGAGGTGGGGGAGGACCCTCGACTTCGCCAGTTCGCGCCCTCAGAAGGCATAGGGTGAATGTCTGTGTACGGGTTAGGGGATTGCCCTGGTGGGGCTGTTTGGGTGCTTGTGTGGCGTTCTGGGTGGCGTTTGGGCGGTTGGATGGTTGTTGTGGTGGGTGTGTTGGTTTTTGCGCCTGTTTTGGTGGGTGCATACCTATGAAAATATATCCGCTGGTCAACGTGGTTAATTCGTAACACTCTGGTAGAATAGGGTGCATGACCTGCAAAGAATGTGGCTCGCCACTTGGAATTGGGGGCGCCCGAGGTCGGCTGCCTCGGTTCTGCTCGAATGCTTGCCGCCAGCGCGCCTATCGCCGCCGCCGCGACACCACAATCCCCGCGGCCATGCGGGGCACCGCCCGCTGGGCACGAGCTGTAGGCAAGCGGCCCATTCAGATTGATGGCACCCCTGCCTCGTCGACAAACCCCGCCACGTGGTCAGCGTATTCGAAGGTAATGAAATCAAAAGCTGGCGACGGCTTTGGTTTCATGCTGGGCGACGGTATCGGGTGTTACGACCTGGATAACGCGCTTGAACACGGTGCCCTGAAGCCGTGGGCGTGCGAGACTGTAGCGTCCATTATTGAACCGGTCCTCTACATCGAGGAGTCTCAGTCAGGGACCGGTCTGCACGTGTTCGTGGCCACGGGGGAGGCGCCTGGGAGGCGTGCCCCAGTGGGGGATGGAATTGTTGAGAAGTATTCGTATGGTCGGTTTATCCGCTGTGGTAGGCCAGTGAAGTTAAAGGAAGTGATGAGTGGTGCCCGGTCCACCGCCGAAGAGGAGTGACCAGCGTCGTCGTCGTAATAAGCCGGACGAGAACCAGCCGACGTTGACTGTGGTCAAAGACAGTGCCCCTCGTCCTGTTGTGAAGGCGCCGCGGGTGTCGCCGTCGTGGCACCCCTTAATGAAGGACTGGTTCCGTTCGTTGAAGCAGTCGGGGCAGGCGCGGTTTTATGAGCCGTCGGATTGGCAGACTGCCCGGTTGTTGGCTGAGGTTATGAGCCAGGAGCTAAACAACGGTGAGGGAGTTAAGGCGTCGATGCTTGCCGAGTTTAACCGTGCTGCGGCGTCGCTGATGACGACGGAGGGGGAACGTCGTCGTCTTCGTGTTGAGCTCCAGGCCGCAGATGGCGCTGTGGTTGATGATGAGTCTTCTTCGGTGATGTCTCATTACAAGGAGCTGTTTATGTAGGAGGTGGCCGGTATGGGTGATGTTGCTCCGCAGGAGCGGCTGGCGACGTTGCCCGAGGGGCTACCTAAGTTCACGCTGGGCTATGAAGCTTTGGCGTGGGCCGCGAAGTACCTGCGCCACCCGAACGGTATTCGTGCGGGTAAGGCATGGCAGTTTACCCGCGAGCAGGCACGCTTCGTCCTGTGGTTCTACGCCCTGGACGAAAATGGCCGTTGGCTTTTTCACCATGGGGCGCGCCGGTTGGCGAAAGGGTCCGGTAAGTCTCCGTTCGCTGCAGTCATGGCGTTGATTGAGCTTTTGGCACCAGTACGGTTTGACCACTGGAACTCAGGCGTTCCCGGTGGTGTGGTCGGGAAGCCGGTGTCGATGCCGTGGGTGCAGATTGCGGCGGTCTCCTTGGACCAGACTGAGAATACTATGCGTATGGTGCGTGCTATGGCCTCTCCTGCGAATGCGCCGGCTCTGCACCGCGACTACAGCCTGGACGTTGGAAAGACCCAGATTTTCGTGCAGCCGGAGGGCAAACTCGAAGTCATTACCTCATCGGCAGCAACCGCGGAAGGCGCGGAGTCAACATTCGTTATCGGCGACGAGTTGGAGCACTGGACCCCGTCGAATGGCGGGGCAGAGTTGCACGCTACTTTGATGGATAACTTGTCGAAGTCTGGCTCTCGTATGTTGGAGACGTTGAATGCGTGGAAGCCGGGCATTAACTCGGCGGGCGAGTCCACGTTTAATGACTGGGTTTTGCAGGAGTCTGGCCGGTCTAAGAATGAGTCGCGGATTCTTTACGATGCGCGTCAAGCCCCGCATGATACGGAGATGGGGGATGCTGATTCTCTACGCTCTGCACTTGAGTGGGTGTATGCGGATTGTCCTTGGTCTGACATTGATGCAATTATGACGCGTATCTGGTCTCCGTCGGCGCAGGTGGATGATTCGAAGCGGAAGTATTTGAATTGGCCGGTGGCTTCGTCTGATTCGTGGTGTGATCCGCAGGATTGGGCGCAAATGGCGCGGCCGGACATTGATGTCGCGCCGGGTGAGGACATCGTAATGTTCTTTGACGGTTCGCTGTCGAATGACCACACAGCACTTATTGGGTGTCGTATGGATGACGGTCATATCTTCACTATTGGGGTGTGGCAGCCGAAAGCAGCCGACCCGGACGATAAACCCATGGTCGATGTGCAGGCGGTTGATGACCGCGTTGATTTTGCGTTCGCTACATGGAATGTCATCGGCTTTTACGCCGATGTGCGTGAATGGGAATCGTTTACGAAAGTGGCGTGGCCGGAGCGGTACCGAGACCGGCTGGAGTTGTGGGCGACATCGAGGGGCGCGCAGCAGCCGGAGCCTATTGCTTGGGATATGCGCGGTAAGGACTTTCAGTTCACTACGGCTGCGGAGCTCGCGGAGGCGGAGGTTATGCAGCACTCGTTCACGCATGACGGTAACCCGTTGTTGACGGAGCATGTGTTGAATGCCCGCCGGCATGAGGGTCGGTATGGCATCACGGTGCGCAAAGAGTCGAGGAAGTCGGCGAAGAAGATTGACGCGTGTGTGTGCATGATTGGTGCGCGCATGGTGTGGCGTCTGGCTCGTGAACGTGGCGGCGTATCGAAGAAGAAGCAACGGACTGGGAAAGCATTTTTCATTTAATTAGTGGGAGGAGGACGTCGTGCTAAGGCGTGATAAAGCAGAGCATGCGGTGCGTGAGTTACTGTCCACGCACGTGGCCGAGCGCAGGATTTTCGACAATATCCATGAGTACATGGTGCCGTGGGATAGTGAGACGGCCACGGTCCGAGTTGGCGCCACGTCGAACTCTAAGAACCGTGAGCAGCACGCGGAGCTTGCGCGCATGTCTGTCGCACCGTTCGTGGCCCTGGTGGTGGATACTTATTCGCAGTCGTTGAAGGTGGACGGTTTCTACTCCGCCGATGGTGAGCAAGCGGATGCCTGGTCTTGGTGGCAGCGCAACAAGATGTCTGCCCGCCAGACTGGTCTGCACCGGGCGGCGTTAACGTATGGCACGTCTTACGCGTCGGTGCTTCCGGCTGCTGATAATGCTTTGCGTATTGGTGTGCATTCCCCGCGGCGCATGGTGACGTTCTACTCTGACTCGCTTGGCATTCCGGGGGTGCCGTCCTCGGATGAGTACCCGATGTTGGCGCTTGAAATTGGTGACCGGTACATGCGACTGTTCGACGAGGAGTACGTGTACTGGTTTGGTATTGAGCATGCGCCGCAGGAAGTGAGGGATTGGCTTGATAGGACCTATTACTCCCCGACGAATCTAGTGTTTCAGGAAGCCCGTCCGCACAATATGGGTGCGGTGCCTATCGTTCGATACCAGGACCGAATGCTTACTGATGGTGAAGAGCGCCGCGGCATTGTGGAGCACTTACTTGGTTTGCAGGACCGCATTAACCGTACGAACTATGAGCAGGGTGTAGCGCAGCATTTTGCCGCGTTTAAGCAACGCTATGTGATTGGTTGGGTGCCTGAGAATGAGATGCAGGCTTTCCTCCAGTCTGTGGCTGACACGCAGTTCTTTGATGACCCTGATGTGAAGGTTGGGCAGTACGACGAGACGGACTTGTCGCGTTATATTGAGTCGCGGCAGGCGTCGGTGCGTGACTTCGCGGCGTTGGCGCAGGTGCCTGCCCAGTCGTTGGGGGCAAATGCCATTAGTAATATCTCGGCTGACGGTCTGGCAGCACTCGAGACCTCGAAGGATAGGCAGGCGGCGGAGATTCAAACGTCGCTTGGCGAGTCACATGAGCAGCTGCTGCGCTTGTGCTCGCATGCTTCTGGTGATGAGGACGGCGCCGCCGATTTTGAAGCAGAGGTGACGTGGGAGGAAACCTCGTCTCGTTCGTTTGCGCAGACGGTGGACGGTTTGGGCAAGCTGTCGACCATGCTGGGCATTCCACCCGAGGAGCTGTGGTCAGACATTCCGGGGTGGACGAAGGAACGGGTGGAGCGCGCCCGCTCGACCGCTCGTGCGTCGAGTCTGTTTAGCGGTATTGCTGATGCTGGTGACGCTGTGGAGGGTTTGCAGCTGTAGTTACTGTGAGGTGGTGATGGTATGCCGCTGGCGCATGTTCGCAATAATGATGATTCGCTGGCGGTGGATATTAGCCGCCTAGTGAATAAGGCTTTGGCTACCTATGGTGTTCCGGTCACTGTGGAGCAAGTGGAGCAGCTGGTGGATATTTTGTATCCGCGGGTTATTCGCATGCGGCGTGTATCTTGGCGCACACACGTGGTGGAGCTTGGCCGCCAGGCCGCTGGCGTTGGCGTGGAGATAAAGCCCGAGGCCATACGGCCTTACCCTCGGAAAGCCCTGTTTGATGCTATCGCTGACGTATCGCGCCTGTCCCCGGACTCGTCGAAACTTCACGTGATGATGTTGGATGAGGAGTCTAAGAAGCGCGTTATGCAGGCTGTGAGCCCTGATTTTTCCAACCGTATGGATTCAGCAGTTAAGGCACGTGTTGCTGGTGAACTTGGCCGGCGTTTGTCGCGCCATGTTGTGGATGCGGGGCGTAGTGCTGTGGCGGATGCAGCACATAACGGCACGGCACGGTTTAAGTCTGGGCGCCCTGCCCGCGCCGGGTATGCGCGCGTTTTATCCGGCCGCGAGTCGTGTGCTTTTTGTACCATGCTCGCCTCTCGCGGGGCGGTGTATTCGGAGGATACGGTAATCCGCCGGAGTGATGGGCGCAGGTATCACGATGGCTGCGATTGCATCCCAGTGCTCGTAGTTGATGGCAAACCATGGGAGGGGCAAAAGGAAGCAGATGCCCTGTATGCGCACTGGCGTGAACAGACCTGGGCGGGAGATAAACCGTCGCCTGCACAGTTTCGAAAATGGGCCGAGTTCATTTCGTCTGGTGGTTTGAACACCACTGATTATTCGCCGTTTGGCGGAAAATAGCGCTACCAACGGTTGGCGATGTTGGGGTTCGATTCCCCCTTAGCGCACCACCCCCACACCACATTGCTTGGTGGCGGGGGCTTTTTCATGCCCAACCCAGATAACCCAGGAGGTTACCGATGGCAGAAGAAACTACCGCCACCACCGACGACCAGAATGCCGCCGAGGTGGCAAACGAGGATAAGGCCCAGGAGGCCGACAACTCGAAACCGGAACGCAGCGCAGAGTCCTACCAGCAGGAGTTAGAGAAGCTCCGCAAGGAAAGCGCACGCTACCGCACCGAACGCAACGAACTACGTGCCGATGCGGAAAAGTACCGCGAGATTCAAGACGCCGAAAAGACGGAACTACAACGCGCCCAAGAAGCCCTGGAGGCCGAGCGCACCAAGGCCAACCAATACCAAGTGGAATTGGCACGTTCCAAAGCCCTTTCTAAGTACGGAATCTCGGCGGAGAACGCCGACCTGCTGGGAAGCGACCCGGAAAAGTTCGACGATAACGCAAAGCGCTTAGGCGAGTTGCAGGCACAGGCCGCGAAGCGAGCCACACCGCCGTCTGACTACCCAGTCGAAAGTCTTAAGCCTGGCGCGTCCTCGCGGGAAGATGCGCCGGACTATTCGTTCCCTGCGTCGTGGCCGGTTAACGGCAAGTTTGCACAGCATAACTAATTCCCATTAAAGGAGGGATTTTCGTAATGTCCACTGTTGTTCATTACACCCCCGCCCAGAATCCGACTGTGAAGGCACAGGCGGACCTGAAGGCGGGTACTTTCGTACAGATCGCTGGCGATATTGATGGCCGCAACCCAGTTGCGAAGACTGCGGGTGCTGGTGCACAGGTCTTCGGCGTGCCCGCCACCGACGTTGCAAAGGACGGCTACGTCATGGTGTACCGCGCAGGACACATCGTTGAAGTCGAGTCTAATGGCGCTATTGCCGCCGGTGACCCGGTAGCTGCTGCAGCGTCCGGCAAGGCCACTAAGGCCGCGGAAGCCGCCCCGGTGGTAGGTATCGCCGTGTCTGCCGCCGCTGATAACCGCGTCATTGTGGCGCTGAAGTAAGGAGGAAGAAAGATGGCTGATTTCACTTTCCCACTTTCCCCAGCCCGCGTTAACGACGAGGGCACCATCACCACGTCCATGCTGGTGAAGGAACCGACTCGACTGTCTAACTACGTGGCGGAGCTTACCCAGTCGAATCTGGTATCCCAGTTCCTGTTCACCTCCACAGCTGCTAATGGTGGCGCGATCATGTATGACCGCCTTGAAGCCAACATGGCCACTGCGGCGGAGAAGCCTGGCGTCATTGCCCCGGGCGCGGAGTTCCCAGCGTTCTCCACCGCGCAGGGCAAGCCGGTAGTCGACCCGGTTGTAAAGACCGGTGGGCACTACGACCTGACTCGTGAGGCGGAAAAGCGTAACGACCCAATCATCTTGCAGCGTGGTGCCAACCGTGTTGCCAACACGATGGTCAAGGACATTGATGACCGTGCGTTCCAGGTCATCGATGGCGTTATCTCCAACATGGACAATGGTCTCAAGCTGGAGTCTTCCGGTTGGGCAGCAGCCGGCAAGGTCACCGCATCCAATAAGACTGCGCTGACTGGTGAGGGCAAGCTCATTGATGATATTGAGGAAGCCAAGCTCAAGATTGAGGAAACCAATCTTGGGTACATTCCCGACACCCTCGTTCTGAAGCCACGTGACGCGAAGAACCTGCGCGCCATCCTCGGTGTTGACAAGTGGCAGCAGATTCTGTCCACCCTCGGCATCACCCTCTACGTGTCCAACACCACCTCGCTGAAGGAAGGCGAAGGTCTCCTGCTGCAGCGTGGCGCCGTTGGCGTCATGGGTGTTGAGGACCCGATCTCCACCGACAATGAGTACATCAAGGGCCGCCAGGTGACTCGCTTCTACACTTGGGCGACGATGGCGTTTGGTGTTACTGACCCGTTGTCTGTGGTGAAGCTGTCCGGTTTGGAGCAGTAGTCATGGCGGCGTTTGCAACTAGCGACGAGCTGCGCGCACGGTGGTCGCTTGCCCCTGACGGGGACCAGGCGAACGCCGTACTCGAAGACGCTTCCGTGTGGCTGCAGGCCATGTACGACCTGCCAGACAACCCGTCAGCCAAGCTCGCTGCTGTCTTGCGGATTATCGTGTGCTCGATGGCGAAGCGTGCTTTGCAGTCTGAGGGCACTGACCACATGGAGTCGTTGTCACAAACTGCTGGGCCGTTTTCTCAGTCGTCGTCGTTTCGTAATAGTGAGGGAAACTTGTTTCTCACGAAGGCGGAGCGAGAAATGCTAGATAAAGCGCTCGACGATGAGCTGAACCGGTCTCGTGGCATGCGAACCGTAGAGGCGGTGAGCTGGTAGACGTGGCTTTCATTCCGCTTAATCAGGCTGTGGAGGTGTATCGCCGTGGCGCCCCGGAGCGGGATCGCTTCGGCAATGAACGCCCCGGTAAAGGTGAGTGGCGGCAGGTTCAAGTGGCGTCGTGGTGGGTGGACCGCACTGAGGAAAAAACAGAGGATTCAATTCTCCGCACGATTGATTACCTGCATGTGCATTTCACCCCAGAAACGGCACCTGGCCCGGAATCGAAGATCCGTATTCCCGATGGGTCCGAATGGACCGTAGAAGGAAACCCGGAGAATTATAACCACGGGTGGCACGGGTGGTCACCAGGACTAGTAGTCGTTCACGGGAGGAAGGTCGAAGGATGATCCAGGTAGTCGCTAAGGATGAAGCCGGCGAGCTTAAGCCGCTTGAGTTTGATACGAACGCGGTGGAGGTTATCGACGGTGCGCTTATCGTCTACACGCATGGGGCGAAGGATTTTTTGGCTGGTTTTGCTCCCGGCCAGTGGATGACGTTCCAGCGTATGGATATTACAGACTGATGGTCCGTATCCAGTTCAATATTGACGGGTTTAACCAGCTTAGACGGGACCCCGCCCTCGTGAGGTTGGTCGATGACCTTGCTGAAGGTGTGGCCGAGCGGGCGGGGCGCGGGTTTGGCTGGAAGTCTCGGACTGATATTGACCGTCACCGGGCCATCATCTTTACTGGGACGGCCCGCGCTATGCGGGTTAATGCCCGCGATAACACACTGTTGAAAGCGTTAAGGGGTGGATAAGAGTTTTGTTTGTTACCCCTGTCGAGAGGCTCATCATGGCACTAGGTGAGCGGCTTGAAGCACCAATTTCTACGAAAGTGCCGCGAAATCCGCCTGACCTGTTTGTAAGGCTTGACCCGTCTGCCCCACGTATGACGGGGCCTACGTCGCAGGATTCGCTTATGGCGGTGCAGGTCTACGGGCGGGACCAGGAAGATGTCATTAACTTGATTGGGGCTATCCGGTTCCTGCTTGTGGATGAAATATATGCCCTAGACCAAAAGATAATTTGGTGGTCAGAGGAGTCCGGGCCGCATGAATTCCCGGACCCTGATACTGCTGAGTTTTTCCGATGGCAGACTACGGGCGTTCTCACTACAACCCTCACCTAAACCTGGTGGGGGTTTTCGCATACCTACTGAAAGGTTGATTTGTCATGGCTGATTTGCGTAATCGTCGCAACGTTCTTGTTGGTGCCCCGGATGTTGAAGCTTCCGGCGGCATCACTATTGGCCCGGTGGCCACTGACCCTCAGACGTTCCCGACTGACGCGGAAGGTGAACTGGAGCCCTCCCTGGAGCATAAGCCCGCTGGCTATGTCTCCGAGGACGGCGTGGTCAAGACTGTGGACCGCTCCACTGAGAAGATTAAGGACTGGAATGGCGACACCGTCGTCATCACCCAGTCCGACCACTCTGTCTCCCTCCAGGTAACGTTTATGGAGGGTGCGAATGGTGAGGTGCTCAAGCTTATCGCTGGTGAGAACAACGTCACCGAGTCCGGCGGCACCATCAAGGTCATTGACAACGCCGACGAACTCCCGCACCGTTCCATCGCCTTCTACATCAAGGGCGGTAACGGGTCTCGAATTAAGGTGTTCGCCCCGGACGTGCAGGTCACTGAGGTTGGAGAGACCAACTACGTTCGTTCCGACGTCATCAAGTACCAGGCGACCCTGGAGTGCTTCGGTGTGGATAACGTCAAGCTGATTTCGCTTATCAAGCGAGCCGAAGATGATTCTGTACGAACCTCTGGTGGCGCTGACGGCGTAAACGACGAGGAAGCTGGCGATTCCGTTTAACCGCCCCTATGGGCCTAGGGAGTTATTGCGGTTCGCCCTAGGCCCACCCCAATGAACCGCAACACGATTTTCACACTCACAACTAGAGAGGAACCGCAATCATGGCACTCGAAAAATTCCACTTTGAAGCCACCGACGGCACCACCATCGACGTCCACTACCTGAACGACAAGATCTCCTACAAGCAGATGAAGGCCATCCGCAAGAAGTACAAGGGCGACGAAGACGGCTTCGGCGACGCCCTGATGGAAGCCGCGCTCGATAAGGAAGACCTGGATAAGGTGGAGAGCCTGTCCATGCGTGATTTTGGTCGATTTATGGAAGAGTGGGCTGAGACTGAGGACGCCCCGCTGGGGGAATCCTAAGCCTCGTTGACCTCATCGAAGATGAAGGGGAAGATGGGCTAACCGCCCTTGAGGCGGATTTAATCCGCGAGGGTGTACGCCTGCGCTGGGTCGGGGATGGGACGGACCGCCTATCATGGCGGGATCTGCTTGTCCTGGTGAAACACATGGAGGGTTCTGCGGCGCTTGCGGAGCAGCTGACTAACCATGAGTCCACGTGGGACATTGGTACGCATTTGTTGGCGTCGGTTCTTGACGGCGTCCATGCCATTATTTGGCAGAACGGCGGGGGTAAGGGTGCGCGCCCGAAACCTGTCCCCCGGCCAGGTGAGAATAAGGCCACGCCGCGTCAAGGTAAGCCGGTCCCTCAGGGCGATCCGTTTAACCCGAATGAATCTGGTGTCTTCAAGGGTGAGATGACTCCGTTGTCTGAGCTGAATGAGTGGCTCGGGTGGACTAAAAAGCCGACGCGGGACGAACAAATCGTTGACGCTTATGCCGACGGTGGAGTGTCTTACCGCGAGTTAGCTGCCCAATTTGGGGTGTCTACGTCAACCGTGGGGCGTGTTGTGCGCGCAGCCCGCTCCAATTAAAGAAATGTAGGTGAATAAGCATGGCCGGTGTAGAGCTTGCGAACGCGTGGGTAAATATTATTCCCTCGACGAAGGATATCGCACCGAAAATTAAGAAGTCCTTTGGCGAGGTGGATAAGGTCGCCGGCCGTTCGGGCACTTCCATCGGCCAGAAGCTTTCTAACCACATGGGCAAGGCCCTAAAGATTGGCGCCGTATCCGCTGGTACAGCTGTGGGCGGTGCCCTTGCTGGGTCCATTGCTAAGGGCTTCGGACGCCTGACGGCTATCGAAGGTGCGGAAGCCAAGCTGAAAGGTTTAGGTAATTCCGCGTCCGATGTGGCCGGCATTATGGACAATGCTTTGGCTTCGGTCAAGGGGACGGCTAATGGCCTTGGTGAGGCCGCTACAGTATCGGCCTCGATGGTTGCTGCTGGTATTAAACCCGGCAAGGAACTGGAGCAGACACTCAAGACTGTGGGCGATACGGCGGCTATCGCGGGCCGTTCCATGTCTGATGTGGGCCTAATTTTCGGCTCGATTGCTGCCCGTGGCAAGCTTCAGGGCGACGACTTGCTTCAGCTCACGTCGGCAGGCGTGCCTGTATTGCAGATGTTGGCCGAGGAAACCGGTAAGACTTCTACCGAGATTTCTGAGATGGTGTCCGCCGGTGAAATTGATTTCGCGACGTTTGAGCGCGCCATGCGCAAGGGCGTCGGGGGATCTGCCCTGGAGATGGGTAACACCTTCTCCGGTGCTATGGCTAATATGGGCGCGGCGATGGGGCGTTTTGGCGAAGCCCTCATTAAGCCCGCCTTCCTATCTGCTCCAGCCATGTTTTCGGCTATCGGCGGGGCTTTTGACGCCATGGCTGAAGGATTCAAGCCCGCTAGCGAGCATTTAACAACGATTCTTACCCCGGCTTTTGAGAAGGTCGGTAAGGCCATTGAAGGCGCCTCCCCTTTCTTGGAGACGGTGGGGCAAAAATTCGGGGAAATCGCGGTGAGCCTTGCGGAAGCCGCAGTTGACCCCGCTAATTGGGAACGAATCGGTGGGGTGTTTTCGACCCTGTGGGACACGGTAGAAAAGCTGTGGCCGTCGATTGAGTCACTAGCGCGGTCCTTCGTGAAGATTACTGCGTCCCTCTCCGTTGCCACGTGGGAGGCTTTGGGCGGTGTGTTGAACGCACTAGCCCCGCTCGTGTCTTCTGTTCTGGTCCCGATCGTTGAGAAGGTCGCTCAGTTTGCGGAGCAAAACCCAGGGGCGATCCAAGCAATCGTTGTTGGTTTTCTAGGGTTTAAGGCTGTTAGCGCTGTTGTTGGTCCTGTCAGTAAGGCTGCGTCGGCGATTAAGGGCCTGAAAACTGCTGCGGGCACGCTGAGGAAAATCTTCCAAATTGGTGGGTTGGTCAACGGGTTTAAGACGTTGGCTAGCTTTGCTGGGACCAGTGTGCCTGTTTTAGGCCGTCTCGGCGGTGTGGTTAGTAAACTCGGCGGTTTCCTCAAGGCCGTTGTAGGCCCGCTCAAGACGGTAGGGAAGTTTTTCGCTACTGTCATCACGAAGATCAACCCTTGGGTGGCTGTCATCACGGCAGTTGTTGGGGCTTTGACCTGGTTCTTTACTCAGACTGAGTTGGGGCAAGAAATCTTCCAGGGTTTCGTGGACGGTGTTTCTGCTGGTTGGGATTGGATTAGCCAAAAGACTGGGGAAGTACTATCCACCGTAGGGGAGCTGCTGTCCGCCGCTTGGGGTGTTATCCAGCCTATTCTCCAGGGGATTTGGGACGTTATTCAGTCTATCGGCCAGATTGCCATGAACGTTTTCGGCGGTGTGCTCGCCGTAGCGATTGGTCTGGCGGTAGTGGCGTGGCAGGGGCTGTCTGCCGCGTGGAATGCCTTGTGGACCGGTGTTATTAAGCCCGTTATCGACGGTTTCGGCAACGCCATGTCTTGGCTGTGGTCCAACGTTATTAGCCCTGTCGTTGATTGGATCGTCGGTAAGTGGAATGTTCTTTCCGAGGCATTGCCAATCGTCTGGGCATGGATTAAGACCACAGTCATCGACGCGTTTGCTAACGCCATGTTGTGGCTGTGGAATAACGTCATCAACCCGGTCATCGACTGGATCGTCGGTAAGTGGAACGCGCTTGTTAGTGCGCTCCAGGCGGTGTGGGGGTGGATTAAGTCCACCGTTATCGACCCCCTGGCCGCTGCTATGCAGTGGCTGTGGTCGAATGCCATTAGCCCGGTCATCGACTGGATTATCGGTAAGTGGAACGCCCTCGTTGGTGCTTTGCAGGCGGCATGGAATTGGATTAAAAACACAGTCCTTTCTCCGCTCGCCGCAGCGATGCATGCGCTGTGGACGACCGCAGTCAAGCCCGTCATCGACTGGATGGTCGGTAAGTGGAATTGGTTGCGTGACTCCATGCACGCGGCCTGGACGTGGATTAACACCAACGTCATCGAGCGGTTCAAGTCCGCCTTAGATACGCTGAAATCGTTCTTCGGCACGGTCGTCAACGGCATTAGGGACACGTGGAACCGGTTGAAGTCGGCCCTGGCAGGGCCAATCAATTTCATGATTAATACCGTCTACAATGGCGGCATTGCCAAGGCTTGGGATACCATCGGCGGTTTCCTGCCGCTGAACCCGAAGACCGCGAAGAAACTGGCCCCCATCAGCGGCTACGCTACTGGTGGTGCTATCCGCGGCCCGGGTTCTGGTACCTCGGATGATATTCTGGCCCGCCTGTCCAATGGTGAACACGTGCTTACCGCAGCAGACGTTCGTGCTGCTGGTGGGCAAGGCGCAGTGTATGCCATGCGACAAGCCCTGAAGAAGGGGCAAGGGTTTACGTTCGACGGCACTAGCCTCCAGCTTCTGCCGGAGCACATCAACAACCGTAAGGGCGACCTCGTTGGCGCAGCTCCCGGCCTGTTCCCAGCCTTCAAAGACGGCGGCGAGGTCCGCCCAATGTGGGAGCTGCAGCTGGAACGTGGGCACAAGTGGGCTAAGGCTCGGCACGGGCGCCCGTATGTGCTTGGCGGTTCTGCTGAAGGTGGCGGCGGTACTGACTGTTCGGGCTTCATGTCTGGTATTGCGGATGTGATGGGCGGCGGTAATGGTGCTCGCCAGTGGGCCACGATGGCGTTTAACGGTGGCGGCAATAGTCAGTATCCCTCTGGGCCGCAGGGTTTCGTTGCGGGGCTGAAGGGTAATACTTTCTCCATCGGTGTTACCAATGGTGGTGCCGCTGGTGGCCATACTGCCGGTACTCTGGGCGCTACGTCGCGTGTTGGTGCGGTTAACGTTGAGTCTGGCGGCTCGCCGTCGATGGTGAAGTATGGTACCGGCGCAGCGGGCGCTAACGATGGTTACTTCCGCACTCACTACCACCTGCCTATTGGCCCGGGTGGTGCATTTGTCATCGGTAAGGGGTCTGGCGGCCCGTCGCCGGAGCAGATGAAAGATTTCGTCTCCAAGAAGGTCTCGGACGTCATCGATAAGATTATGGGGCCAATTAAAAACCGTCTTCCTGCCGGCCCGCCCGCGTGGAAGGACATTCCACGTGGTGTCTACGACAAGGGCAAGAAGTCCTTGTCGGACAAGATGGGGGATCTGGTCGGCGGTCTTGGAGACAAGCTCAGTACTGTTTACACGGCGGCTCAAGAAGTGGGTGATATTCTCCGGAACGCTGGACGCGGCGCTATGGAGTGGGCGGGCCGTGCTATTGGTCTGCATGACCAGGGCGGCTGGCTCCAGTCCGGGAATCTGGCGCTGAACCTTTCCGGTAAGCCGGAGCCCGTGCTGACGAATGCCCAGTGGTCGCAGGTCGCTGGCCTTATTCGTGCTATTGGCAAGCTGGTGCCCCCGCTGGAAAAGTGGGCTAACGCAGCGGCTAAGCACGTGGAGAAGGACCCTACGCGTAACGTGCAGGCATGGTTTGCTCAGTCTTCTGTGAAGGACAAATTTGATGTGGCCTCTAAGGCCCCGGTCCTGGGTAACCTCATTTCCCCGTTTAGTGGTGTAGCCAGCGGTTACGATTCGCTAACGAAGGCTTATGGGGACCAGTCGAAGGCAGCGGGCGACCTGAAGGTGGCCGAGTCCGAGCTGGCGCAGGCCCGTAAGGATGGTGACGTCGGGAAGGTTGCTGAGGCCGAGAAGAAGTACGCAGCGGCGAAGAACGCGGTCCAGGAGGCGGCGGTTGTTGCTGGACATGCTGAGATTGCTATGGTCATCGCGGTCGCGGACGCGTTTATGGACGTGTGGGAACTCGTCGTTGGGTCTATCATGAAGGCCCGCGTTGAAGCGTTCAAGGCGATTTCTTCCACGATGGGCTCCATCCGCGAGCTGGTGACGATGACCGAGGGGCTCCGCCAGCAGGTGGCCGGTTTGGTGATCGACCAGGCGATGGCGGCGATTGAGCTATCGGCTGCTGAGCGCACGGTCCGTACCACTCGGATGGATGGGATTAGGGCCCAGCTGGAGGGCGCGAAGTCTTTGGCTGAGGTTCAGGCGCAGTTTGATGCGCAACGCCGGGCTGATATGAGGCTGGCGGCCGCTAACTATGAGGACTTGTCGTTGGCTTATGACAGGTTCCGGTGGAAGATGGCTGTTGGTAATCAAGACGTGATGGGGCAGATGGCCGCATGGTCTGATGAATCGCACGCCCTGTATGCGGAAGTTCTGGCAGCACAGATTAACCAACAGCTGGTGGCTAAGAAGGCGCAGCAAGCCAATCTTGAGGCCACGTATAAGGCGACGTTGGCGGCACTTGATTTGCAAGATGTCACGGCAAGCCTGAATGTTGCTACCCAAAAGTTGGCGCTGATGTCCGGTACCGCGTTTGGGTATGACTCGGTTCAGGCCACCGTTGGTCAACGCTACGCGGACTTGATGACCGAAAAGGCTCAGTTGCAGGCTAACCAGGCAGACATTAAGACCTGGATTAACCCTGTCAACTGGTTCACTGCGATGCCTGCCGCGACACGTCGCATCAAACAGATTGACGAGGAGCTGGCGAAGCTGGCGTCTCGGTCAGAGTTTAAGGACTTCGACGCTGAGACTAAGTCCCAGATTGATAAGGCTGCCGCTGCCGCCGGCGCCATGGGGTTCTTTGGTGCTGGGGACAAGGTGGCCGACATGATTAAAAACGGCGCCCCCGGTGACCCGGCTCGTGCTTTGGAGCAGATGAAGTTTGAGCACGGTCTGATTGATTTGAAGGCTGAGCAGGATAATCTGCGCTCCAAGCTGGAACGCGACATGGCCGAGCTGGACCACCGGGCGAAGCTGGATCCGCTCAAGACTGAGATTGAGGGCCTGGAGCAGGAGAAGGCGTCGAATGAGACGTGGGCCGAGTATTGGCGTACGTCGAATGAAGAGGTCCGAGCAGCTTTGGCTGACCTGGCGAAGTTCCAGGCCGAGTCGGCTAGCGAGCTGAAGGGCATGTCTGAAAAGCAGCCGGTGCAGATTATCGGAAGCAGCTTCAGCGCTGATGATGTGGCCGGAATGCTTGAGCAGCTGGGTTACCGTGTGGACCGGTTGGAGAACCCGAAGCCGAACGCGGCGACGGTTGCTATGTCGAGGAGGTAGCGCATGTACGACATTGAGTACCTGTCTTTTGATGGGGGATTCCGTATTGGTGATGGGTCCGAGTCGGACGTGTTTATCGAGTACGACACGCTGTCTGGGTTTGTTGGCCAGTTTGAGGACACTGGTGTGGCCACGGTGGGGATGCCGGGTGAGGTGGTGGACTTTCGTGACAGGAAGGTGCTGCCTACTGAGGGGTCTTTTACCCTAGTGGTGAAGTCACGTGAGGCGTGGGAGCGGGTACGTCGGGCGTTTTCCACGCGGCGGCATGGCACTTTGATTATTAGGCATGGTTCAGAGCATCACCTGCCGGTGTGCTTGGCGCAGTCGTTGCCGTCTCCGGGGAGTGTGCCGAAAGTTGGGGCCCGGATTGAGGTGAATCTGGTCCGTCATGAGGGTGCTTGGCTGGTGCCGATGGATGGCGTTGGTAACGTCACTGTGACGAATTTCGGTGAGACTCCGGTATGGCCGCGTTTCGTCTGGAGGGGGGGCGGTGGTGGGGTTACGTTGCCTTCTGGGGCGGGTTTTACCCTCCCGCCGGTGGACGATTGGCACACCTTGTATATGGATCGGCGTCGCGCGGGCCAGGTGTACGGGCCGGATGGCGTGTTTGACCGTGAGGTAACTGGGCAGGTTGATGCGGTGTGTGAGCAGGTGCCTGTCGACGAGTCACGCACCTTCACCCTGCCGGGCGGGGCACGCTTGGAGTGGTCGGTGGAGGTGTTTGACCCGTGGATTTAAGCTTGTGGCGTAAGCATATTCAAGCTGTTGTGGACGATGAAGGGCAGTGGGTAGGCCTGTTGAACGAGGAAGGCTACCCGATTCTGGATTTCCCGGCGGTGGTGAGTATTAAAGCCCCCGAGACACGCCTTGCCCCCTCTTCTGTGGAGGTTGTTGCTAGCGTAGCTAATGACAGTGCTGTCCGCCTGGTGGATGAGTTGGTGGCCGGCGGGCTAGGTGTGCTCGACGCGGAGAAGCGTCTTGTGCCTGCTGCTGGCCCTACTCGTATGGTGTGTGTCGTGCGCGAGGGTGAACGCCTGGTCTACACGGTCACTCACGCGGTGGCGGAGGGCGGGGCGGCCCCGTCAACGTTGACGGTTCATGGGGTTGACCTTGTGGATTCGCTGGCGTGGTGGCCGTGCCCTTCGGTGCCGTTGGAGTGGGTGAAAGCCAAGGTGGAGTCGTGGACTACCGACGCTTCCGGTGTCGAGTACAGCAAACCGCGCGGCCTTGCCCGTGTGGAGTTCGGGACCGCCGTGGACGGCTACACCGTGAAAGGCCCCGCAGTGACTGCGATCCGTACAGTCATTCAGGATTCGTTTGACGCGGTGAACCGCCTGATGGGGTGGGAGGTACCGCACGCTGTAGTTGAGTTCAACAAGGTAGGCGCCGACCCATCGCCGGAGGTGTTGATTCGTACTGATGACTCACCGATTTGGGATACGGTCGCCGACCCGGCAAAAGACGCTGGGGTGAACATCGACGTTGATTTGTGGTTGCCGGGCGACATGCCGGTGATGGTGCGTACCGATGACCGGAAGGATTACGCCGAGCACTCGTGGGACGTTCCAATTCAGATAGTAAAGGTGGATTATGCAGCCGCTAATCGCTGATGGTGGGGAGCTTACTGTCCTGCGGTCTCTTGCTGCTTATGTGTGGGGCCGGTGGCAGGTGGAGTGGCCGGACAGCGTGCCGGAAGACCAGCGGCCTACGCTGCCGAAGGATCGTGAGCATGGTTTCGTGTATCGTATGCCCGGAACCGTAGGGCGGATGGGACGGAGGTTTGTGCGCTCGGACGTGTCGATAACCGCCGCCGACTATGGGGACAATGGGCAACCGTTACCCATGTCGGGGTGGTCCGATGTGGAAGCAGTCCTTGACGCTGCGGAGCGCAGGACGACTGGGGACGCGTTTTTTGAACGTGAAATCACCCGCGGGGGGTTAGGCCCTTTGGTGCCTTACCGCGATTTTGATGTGGGTGACTTGGTGCCGGTTCAGATTTGGGGCCGGGTGATGGAGCAGCCGGTCATGTCGATTGAGGCTGTGTCTGAGGCCGGTGCCGTTGTGGATTGGTCTGTTCATGTTGGTGGAGATCTGGTCGCTGACGATGTGGAGCGTAAAAAGTCCAATGAGGCTTTGGAGCGGTCGATTGCGCAGGAGCGGCGTGAGCGGTTGAAGGACGTTGGGGTGGTGTCTCGGGCTGCGTCGCGTGCTCAGTCTACGGCTGATGGGGCTGCGGAGGGTGTGCAGGATCTGCGGGATACGCTAGGGGGTCCCGGCGCGTCGGGGAAGACGCTTGTGGAGCAGCTGGGAGCACTAAACAAACAGCTGAAGGAACAAGGGGAGGAGCCCCAGCCGGGTGTGCTGCCTGCTTACCTGGATTTGAATACGAGGTTGTGGTCGCAGCAGGAGAAGGTCAATGCGGTTCAGACGGAGGCGCAGGAGGCGGATAGGAAAGCCCTGGACGCTTTAGGTAAGGCCGTCAGCCTCCTGCACCTGAACAATCACGGCAGCTGGTACATCTCGAAGAGCTACAATCTGGGCCGTCGTGAAGAGGAGCACATGTGGTTTGACGCGCAGCGGTCTAGTTCGGTTTCTGGGTGCAGGGTGGCGTACTTCACGGATACTGGCGACCCGTACATCAAACTTTCTGAAGCGGGCGACTGGCAGGTCTACGTCCGCGTGACTGCACCACCGTCGAACGCGATTGTCAGTGGCAGTTTCACGCTGACGGTTTACGCGTACGCGCCGGGCGGAAGAAAAATAGCGGAAGCGAAAACCCGCACCAAAAACTACGGCTACTACGACACAATGCAGCTGCAAACGACCCTCAACGCGGAGGAATCCGGCTGTTACCTGTACGCGACCCTGTACACCGACGAGGCCACAAGCGGCGGCCTATTCGATGCGTCGGGTGGCAAAGAACTAACCGAACTGTCTGTGCGCCAGCTTTCACGTGGGTGATGGGTGTTTATTTTTAGGAGGTCATTATGCCCGTTTTGCAGGGGACACTTATTGATGTGACGGCTGAGCCGTCGACGGCTAGTGAGGTGTGGGTGCGTGCCCCGCGTGGGCGTGTGGCTGGTACGCGTGTGGTGGTGCCGGAGACCCGGCGGGTGGAGGTGACGGGCGGGGAATTCAGTGTGAATGTGGAGCCTGGGCCTGCCTACCTCGTCGTTGTGCACGCTACCGGCCCGCAGGAGCACGTGCCCCTGTTGGTCCAGGAGGGGATGACCACGATTGCTGAGGCGGTGCGCCTAGGCGACGAGTCGTGGGCCGATTATTCGCCGTCGCAGGCTGACGCTATCCGCGCTGAGGTTGTGGCGTCGGTGGCGCAGGCCCGCCAGCAGGCGCAGGATGCGGCCACGTCAGCTACAGCAGCGGACAAGTCAGCTAGTGGTGCGTCGTCGTCGGCGGCGCGGGCTGAGGAGTCTGCGCAGGCCGCGACCACGGCGGTGGATAACGCGGCAATGTATTCCAGGGAAGCGCTGGACTCCAGGTCGGCGGCGCAACGGGATGCCAACCGGTCGGCTGAGTCGGCGTCGTCTGCTGCTGAGTCGGCGTCACAGGCGGCGGGTAGTGCCGCGAGCGCTAAGGTTGATGCTGACCGTGCTGGGCGTATCGCGGAGTCAACGTCGTGGGATGGGGATAAGCTCACCGTCAATGGAAAAACCTCCCCGTCCCTCACCGGCCCCAAGGGAGAACCTGGCGAGGTGTCGAAGGCCCAGTTGGACATAGCCATCGCGGCGGAGAAGGCCCGCACGGTGGGCATGGTGTGGATGGTGGAGACCGAGGACCAAGCCACGGTGAAAGAAGTCTCATGCCAAAAGGGTGACTTTATCCAGGTCGCTCAAACCGGAAATATCTACCAGGTGGTGTAAACAATGATTAACACTCTGAACCTCATTGCCCCCCCACAAGGCGGGTGCTAAACAATGACGCTAAGAAAGATCGCCCCCGTCACGGAGACCGCGAGCGGTACTGGCTGGTCGGTCAGGAAGACCGGCAATGTGGTGGAGCTACGCATCGAGGGGCTGGACAGTCAGCAGTCATTCCCCGCTCAGTACGCCCCCACGTCGCAGACGTACGCGCCGGTGTCCGCCCAATCCACCACCAGCTCGTACACACCCCGCGTCAGCATCACCTACAACGGCGTCATCACCCCGCAGGGGTATTCGGGCAAGGGCTGGGGGATAGCCACCTACACCGTCTAACCAGCGTAGGCGGTGGTGCGCGGTGGCGCTGAAACTCATTAAATCCAGCCCCCGCACGCTGTGGGCCTCCACCTCCCCTAAGTCGAATCGTAACCCGATCAACTGGGTTCCTGAGGGTGACCCGTGGAGGGGGGTGAATTGGTCCCGGGTGAGCCCACCGGGCGGAAAGTGGCTGGTAGAGATGGTTAACTCACATGAATTTGCCGCTGAACTGTGGGTGCAGGGTACCAGAGTTGCGACCGCCACGGGCGGGACCGCCTCTCATGCGGTGGAGTTAACAGCCGCGGCCAGGAGCGACGTGTTCGTGCAAATACCCGGGGAGAATCACGATAAGCCGATAATTTTGCGCTTCACCCCAATCAACTAGGAGAAAACACTATGACCGTAGAAGACCTACAAGACAAAATCCGGCAGTTCGACGACGCCCAGTTTCAGCAACTCCTCGCGTGGGTGGTCACGGAAGAGAAAGACCGGCGTGCAGCACAGCCAGCCATCGAGCAGGCACAGGCTGAGGTAGTCAAGGTGTTGCAGGACGAAGGCAAGCTCCCGATGCCTGATGCGCTGACTGACGCGGAGGCGCTGCCCGAGGACGTCAGCGACGTGCCAGAATGGGCTAACCCAGGCACCGATCATTCTGCTATGTACCGCGAAGGCGATATCGTGCGTTACCAGGGGCGGATCGTTCGCTCCACACACCGGGGGCTGAATCACTGGACTCCAGGCACATTAGCTTTCGACGGGCGAATTTGGGAGGACATCACCCCGACCGACGACACCCCCGCCGAGGGCAGCGATGACACCACCGAGGACGCGGAGGCCACCCCGCCCACCTGGCGGCCTGGCGTTGCCTACCTCGCCGGCGAAGAAATCCTCCACGAAGGCCGCCGATACCGCGTAATCCAAGGACACACCTCGCAAGCAGGATGGGCCCCAGGCGCCGCACACTCACTATTCCAGGAGGTCAAAGCATGAAGAACTGGGAGACGCTAGAACCTGATAAGTACGCGCTGGTTGGCGGGCATCGTTTCACGAAGGGGCGCGCCCGGCCGATTGACCGGATCATCATCCACCATAATGCCGCTAATCGATGGTCATCTGAGCAGGTGCGTGACCTGTGGAACAACAGCCGAGAAGCCTCCGCCCACTACCAGGTGGAGGCGGACGGGACGATCGGCCAGCTCGTCAACGACTGGGACACCGCCTGGCACGCGGCAAATGCTGATATTAACGCCCGCTCGATTGGTATCGAGCACGCGAATATTTCCGGCCCGCCGCGCTGGCAAATCTCCGACAAGACGATTGAGGAGGGCGCGCACCTGGTCGCCGCTCTCTGCCACGCCTACAAACTGGGCCGGCCCACCTGGGGGAAGAACGTTTTTCCCCACTCGCAGTTCACCTCCACCTCCTGCCCTCATCAGCTGGACGTCGGAGGCGAGGACCACGCCACCTACATGCGGCGTGCCCAGTGGTGGTACGACAACCCCACCGGTGGGGCGAAGAAAACCACACCGGAGCAGCATCCGAAACCGAAGGAGCAGAATGTGCTGACCACTAAGTATTTCACTGACTACATCACGGGGTTTTTCACTCCGCAATTTGACGCAATTCAAGAAATTTGGACGCAATTAAGGGGGCCAGGGGGTAAGGGATGGAAACAATTAGGTGTTAATGACAAGGGGCAGAATTTAACCCCGGTTGATGCACTTGCGGCCATCCGTCGCCAGCTCGTAGAAATAGAAAGGAAGTTAGACGATCTCTCTAAATAACCATATTGACCTGCTATAATGGTGAATAAGAGCGGCCCGCATAGGTGCTACCAACACCGATACGGGCCTAACCCACGACACTGACAAGGAGTGTGAGGGCTGTGTCTCAGCCTACCTGTAACGAAAATTGGCTACCAATCCCGGGGTATGAGGGGCGATACGAGGTATCGGATCTCGGGAATGTTCGCAGTGTGGAAAGAGTGACCGTTGACCGACGTGGTGGAAGAAAACACTATGCCGGAAAGGTATTGAAGCCCCACAGCAATGGCTCTCATTTTAATGTTCCGCTTTATGACGGATTCAGCAATAAGCGCTGGGAGTATATTCACAGGCTTGTGATGCTGGCTTTCGTAGGGCCATGCCCTGAAGAGAAAGAGGTATGCCATAACAACGGAGACCCATCTGATAATCGCTTGTGTAATTTGCGTTACGGAACAGTGAGCGAAAACCGGTTGGATTCGGTAAGGCACAGAACCCATCCAGAAACTAGAAAAACCCACTGCCCACGGGGCCATATTCTCGCTGAACCCAATCTGCGTAGTGGGCAAAAGCCGGGATATCGGAAGTGTAAGACGTGCAAATACGCACAGGAATATATCAAACGCCATCACTTAAAGGGTGAGTGTACGGAGGTCTATGCAATGTATTACAAGAAGATTATGGAGGTACGATAATGGGTAAGCACTACAAGAACCCGGTTTTCACGACCGTGTCGGAGCACGTGGCAGACGCTGTCGCGGTGGAACTTCAAGAACAGCCGTGGTGGCGGCGATATAAGGGAACCATCATGCTTATTTTGCAGGCTGTTGCGTGGGTGGCTGGTGTTATTCCGGTCTACCTGGCGGACGCGCCGGAATGGACAATCATCCTTGTGGGCGGTATCGGTTTCTTCGTCACCACCCTAGTCAACCGCCTCACTGTTGACGGTGTCACCCCGTCCATGGCCTCACGCCTAGCAGGCCAAGCGGAACGCCGCGAATCAGCAGAAACCCCCGCCACCCTACCGGTCTACAACGGCCCCACCACCGCAGGGGAGTAGTCATGACCCGCACCCTTCGACTCATCATCGCCGCGCTAGCGCTCCAAATGACGTCACGGGGCTTGGACTACCTATTCGGTGACACTCGCTCAGGGATCGGCATATTCGAGATTGATAGCATCGGCCCGCCCTTCGCATGGGGCCTAGCCTGTATCCTCGCCGCCGCGATTACCGCTACTGGTCTCGTCATTGGGAGGGACCGAATTACGAGGGGAGGAGCAACGCTATCAGCGGCGATCTACGTCGCTTTCGCCCTTATGGTCGTTGATGACGTTTACCTAAACGACACGGTGGATGACTGGCGCTATCTCACCCTTTATTTGTCCGCCGCGTTTATCTGGGGGGTCATCGCATGGTCGCTCAGTGTCCGCATGGCGGTCACCGAGAACCGGAAGGAGCATAGTGCAGATTGACGAAATACTTACGTTCTTATCCGGTTCTAAGAGCCCGCTGGGCTTTTTTCTTTCCGTCGCTATCATCCTCGCCTTCGTGAGCGGACTATTCTCCAAGGCGGCAGAAAACTACGGCGGCATCATTGGTGCGGCCAGCAAGGCGCTCAATAAGCATAAGCAGGACGCCATCGCCGCCGACGAGGCTAGCGATGCCCGCCGCCTCGACCGGTTAGAGAAGACGATTCAACGCCTCGATAACGAGGTTGGTGAGCTGCGGGAGAAAGACAAAATCCACCATGAATACCAGCTTTATGTCGCAGCGTACTGGCGCAAGCTGCAGTTCTGGGCAGTGGAGAAGAACATCACCCTGCCGCCCCCACCGATGATGACCTACCCGGAGTGGAAAATAAGTACCTACCCAGACACGGAGTAACGTTGACCCCCGCCCTCGTGGTGGGGGTCTTTTTTCATGCCCTTTTTTAGTAGTCGCCCTTCAGGGAGGTGATGTACAGGGAGGCTTCTTTTTTGGACATTTTTTCTACTTCCTCGCGGGTGGTGGGGCCGTAGTAGAAGCCGCCTTCGAGGCGTGCGCCCTGGTCAATAAGTGCCATGATGTAGGAGACCTGGCGCGGGGTGGCGAGTGGGCCTTTTTCTGCGATGAGTTGACGGCGTTCTTCTTCGGCTTTTTCTTCGGCGGCGATTTCTGCGCGGATGGCTGCCCGTTCTACATCCCATTTTGCTTGGAGCTCGTCGCAGGCGGCGATGGCTTCGGCTTCGTCGGCGTAGGGGCGGAGATTTTTGGGGGTGATGCTGCTGTTGTGGAATGCGTAGAGGCCGGGTCCCCAGGTTTTGCCGCGTTCTTTGCGGGGGCGGGTTTCCTGGATGATGTAGTAGTCTGTGGTGCTGTAGATTTCGTTTTTCATGGTGTGGGTCCTTTCTGACCTTTGTGGCCGGGAACTTTTCCCTTGCCTGTACTACTAATAGTAGTCGATCCCCCGCTAGTTGTCTAGCTGGTAGACATCTATATTTGTATGGTGTTCGTCACTCCTCGTCCCCTAGGTGGAGGGTGACCCCGTGCATGGCCATGGCGAGTCGGCAGGCCGCCTGCTCCCAGTCGAGGGCCCGGCCGTCCAGCTGCTGCTCCTCCGAATCGGAGGGGTAGAGCAGGATGACGCCGCGCTCCTCCATGTCGGCGAGTGTGTCCGCGTCATCAAGGAGGCGTTCTAGCAAGTCTTGAACACCGCCACTGATAGCCAGGGGGATAGGGGCGGTGCCTGCCACCCACCGTGCGTAGGTGCGCCGGGCTACCCCTAGCGTGCGGGCCATAGCATTGGTGTCCAGCCCCAGGAGGTGCTGCGTGGCCTGCAAATCGCCACGCGAAATTGGTTCTTCCCCGCCCTCGTCCCACATGACGGCGGGCACGTCCCAGACTTTGCAGGCTAGGGCGTCCAACAGATCCTCGGTCAGGGGGCGCGGGGTGGAGGGCTGCTCGTCCTCGTCCAGTCCGGACTCGTCCAGCGGGTGCACCGCCTGAACCTGGTCTAGCCAGTCGTCCATGATTTTGCCGCTGTCTAGGGCCTCGTCGATAAGCAGCTTGCGCAGCTCCTCCAGCGACTCGCCAATCACCTCGTTGGTGTAGCCGGCCTTTTCTGCGGAAATGATGATGGTCATGATGGTGGTCTCCAGTCTTGTGTGTGGCTGTGTGGTTTATGTATTTTGTGTGGTTTGTGTACCCCCCAATTAACTTCCCACAGTGTTAAATTGAGTAGGAAGCCAGTGGGGGGCCGGGGGTTATAGTGCGTGAGCTGCGACATTCTCCCAGAAGTCAACGTCCTGGCGGATGATGAAGCGCTTGGCGATGCCTTCCCCGTCGGTGGTGATGACCTGGTCGGCGATGGTGTCAATGTCGTGCTGGTCGGCGTACTCGCCCAGAACTTCGATGATCTCGCGCTGGATGGCTTCGGTGCGGGTTTCGTATCGCATTGGAATCAATCTCCCTTGTGTCGTGGCCGGGAACCTCTTTCCCTTGCCTGTCCCTATTACCTTAGCGAACCCTGTAGCAGTTGTCTAGTCGGTAGACACCGCTATTTATGTGGTGTTCGCCACAAAGAAAAATCCCCGCCGGAGCGGGGAAGCGACATCCGTAGAACACAACAAAGGCTCATCCCCACCGCGGCGGGGAGGACTGGATGTCTAGCCCTAATCGTACTCGCCCAGGATTGGAAATTCATCCATCCAGGAGTAGATCGTCTGCCGGGTAACCCCCATCGCGCGGGCCAGCTGCGCGACCGGAACCTGTTTCGAGTGGGCTAGGCGGGCGACCTGCTCGTGCAGCATTCGCTGGTCAAGTTCCAGCTTAAATTGGAGATCTGCCAGGCGCTCCCGCTCCTCGCGCACCTCACGCACCAGCGGAGGTTCCTCCTGAGACGGCGTAGTAATTTCGTAGGCCTTGATGTGGATGGGCTCAAATCCAAGCGCCTGCACCAGGTCGCCCTGCACCATGTCCAGTACCGTCGCGCCCAGGCCGTATTTCTTCTTCGTCTCCTCGGTGACTACCCAGGTTCCCCCGGCCTGCCCGGTCTCACCCAGCACCGCGCCGTCTGGGGAGACCAGCACGCCCTTCACGCCGCTGTCTCCCGTCCAGGCGCTAGCCCACCGCGCCAGCTGCTTATGTGCGCCCATCGGGCCGCCGCCACGCTTGGCCAGCACCTGCTCGGCCTTCCGGGCGTTCCAGGCGTTGATAGTGCCATACTTGAAATTAATCATTGTTCTTTACCTCTCATAGATCCGTTGTGCCTTTCTGTCCATATCCTAGTGTATACACGCTAGACATGTCTAGCGGTCTATACTGTGGCGGCGGCACGCTCGGCGCGTAGGAAGCACGCCAAATCCCACGACAATTCCACGACAAAAGGCCTAAAAAGCGGCCAAAAGCGCCCAAAAGATACCTAACGTGAAAACCAGAGAAAACCACTACAACCAGCAAAAACACAGGTAATAGTGGGGAGGCGACAAAAGGCGTAAAAGAGTTCAAGTCTCACCGGGCGCACCAGGCTAAAGGAAAAATGCCGAGGTCATCGCAGCAAAGACCTCGGCATTTTTGTGTCTTCCTACTCCACCTCGGTGAATTTCCGGTCCCACGCGGAGCGGATGGGGTTGGCGTCGGCCAGCAGGATGTCGAAGCGGTCGCCGGCGATTTCGACGATTTCGCTCAGCGCCACGCGGTGCTCTTGGGGCTCGGAGTTGGCCAGGCGGCGCACGCCGGCGTCGAGGACGCGCTCGAAGGTGTCGTTGGTGTCCAGGTAGGCCACGAACGGCATGCCGAAGCGCTCGCGGTAGGCGGCGGCCAGCTGGGTGATCTGCTCGGTCTGGACGTCGTCGAGCTCGCCGAGGCCCAGGGAGCCGCGGTCGGCGGAGATCGCCGCGGCGCCCTCGTCGTCGGCCAGCAGGAGCTCGTCCATGGCGGGGTAGTCGTGGATGAGCTGTTCGCGGCGCTCGACGTCGGCGGTAAGCACGGCGACCTGGATGGCCTCGCGCAGCTGCCCGACGTTGTCGAAGGGGCGGGACTCCCAGGTGGTCTCCAGCGGCCAGGTCTCGTTGTTGAACAGCGGGCGCAGGGTCGCCACGAAGTCGTCGCGGTCCATGGCGTTGAGCTCGTCCAGGGAAACGCCCGTGCCGCCGGTGCGGGCGACGTCCCCGCCGCGGGAGCGGCCCGTGTGGAAGAACAGCAGGTTCAGCCCGATGGCGGTGATGGCGCCGATCGACATGCCCGAGGAGACGAAGGTCTGCGACCACTCCGGGAAGACCGCCGCGATGTCCGGCTTGAAGGTCACGAGCATGGCCAGGCCCAGGGCGGTGGTCACGATGACGGCGTTGCGTCCGTCGTTGATGTCGGCCTTGGCGATGGTCTGCAGGCCCACCCAGGCGACGTTGGCGAACAGCGCTAGCGATGCCCCACCCAGCACCGGCGCCGGGATCGCCGCGACGATGGCGCCGGCCTTGGGCAGCAGGCCCAGCACGATCATGAATCCGGCGGCGGCCACGGCCACCCAGCGGGACTTCACGCCGGTCAGGCGGACCAGGCCGACGTTCTGGGCGAAGCAGGTGTAGGGGAAGGAGTTCATCACGCCGCCGATGACGGTGGACACGCCGTCGGCGCGCAGTGCGGCCTGGACGTCGGCACGGCGGATGCGCTTTTTGACGATCTCGCCGGTGGCGAAGACATCGCCGGTGGTCTCCACCATGGTGATTACCATGACGATCAGCAGGGAGAAGATGGCGACTAGGTCGAACTGCGGCATGCCGAAGTAGAACGGCGTCGTGATGCCGAAGGCATCGGCCTCGCCGACTTCCGCGAAGCTCGCGTCGCCGGACAGGAGGGCCACGCCCGTGCCCAGCACCAGGCCCAGTAGCACCGACAGGGTGCCCAGGAAGCCGCGGAAGAAGCGCTGGACTAGGACGATGACGGCCAGAGTGCCGAAGCCGTACCAGAGGTCGCGGGCCGCTGGTGCGCCCTCGGCGTAGTTGGTGAAGTCGTTGGCGGAGACGGCCAGCAGGGACGTACCCATCACTAGCAGGACGGTGCCGGTGACCACCGGCGGGAAGTAGCGGAGGAAGCGGCCGAACAGCGGCGCCATGAAGAAGGTGAACAGGCCCGCGACGATGATGGAGCCGTAGATGACCGGCAGGGAGGCCACACCGCCCTGCCCGTCGGTCGCGCCCAGGCCGATGGCGATGATCGGCGCGACGGCGGTGGTGGTCACGCCCTGGACGATGGGCAGCCGCACGCCCACGTGCTTGCCGATGCCGACCGACTGGATGATGGTCGCGATACCGCAGGTGAGTAGATCCGCGTTGATGAGGTGGATGGTGGTGGCGGTATCCAGGTTGAGCGAGCCCGCGATCAGCAGCGGGACGATGACCGCCCCGGCGTAGAAGGCGAGAACGTGCTGCAGGCCGAGTGCGGCGAGTTTGCCGGGGGCCGGAACTTGGTCGACGGGGTGTGTGCGCTTGGGCTGGGTGCTAGTTTGGGCAGCCACGAAGTCCTCCAGTGTGGGGCGAAGCAAAAAAGGGGTCTAATTCGTACCCCTCAAGCGTAGAAGGGCGGCGCAGATTTCGGGAAAACCGCAGCAAAACGTTCCGGTTATGACCAGAATTCCGGCCGGCGCCCGAAGCTTAAACCGGACGGACGTTTTACTAAAAATGCCTGAGCAGCACACTAGAGTCAGACATCAGACCTGTGGGCCATTGCACACTTTCTGGGTTGGAGTAACCACCTAACAAGCCCCTACACTGGGACTCAACGGGGCTTGCCGCTAGAGAAGCTCAAGACCATCGAAACCCGAGAAAATATACAGGTTACAAGGTGGATTGGGAATTGGGAATGGCGAGCGCGCCCCAAGGTATAAGGGAACTTATAGATACAGAAGGGAGTCACCGACAGTGACCACCGCAACCCAAGACCTCAAGTTTGATGCCTGGAAGGGGTTTGAGACCGGTCCGTGGACTGAAGGCATCGACGTGCGCGACTTCATCCAGCGCAACTACACCCCCTACGAAGGGGATTCGTCCTTCCTGGCCGGCCCGACCGAAAAGACCAAGCGCACCTTCCAGCACCTGGAAGACAACTACCTGTCCGTCGAGCGCCAGCAGCGCGTCTTCGACGTCGACACCCACACCCCGTCCGACATCGACGCCTTCCCGGCCGGCTACATTTCCGAGGATGACAACGTCATCGTCGGCCTGCAGACCGATACCCCGCTGAAGCGCGCCATGATGCCGTTCGGTGGCTGGCGCATGGTCAAGCAGGCCATCAAGGAAGCTGGCAAGGAAGTGGACCCGGAGGTCGAGAAGATCTTCACCCGCTACCGCAAGACCCACAACGACGGCGTCTTCGACATCTACACCCCGCGCATCCGCGCTGCCCGTTCCTCCCACATCATTACGGGCCTGCCGGACGCCTACGGCCGCGGCCGCATCATCGGCGACTACCGCCGCGTGGCCCTCTACGGTGTTGACTACCTCATCGAGGAAAAGCAGGCCTCCCGCGACTCCGTCGCCGACGCCGGCTTCTCCGAGCACTGGGCTCGCTTCCGCGAGGAGCACTCCGAGCAGATCAAGGCTCTGAAGAAGCTGAAGGTCATGGCCGAGCAGTACGGCTTCGACATCTCCGGCCCGGCTACCACCGCGCAGGAAGCTGTGCAGTGGACCTACTTCGGCTACCTGGGCTCCATCAAGTCCCAGGACGGCGCCGCCATGTCCATCGGCCGCCTGTCCGCGTTCTTCGACTGCTACTTCGAGCGCGACCTGGCCAACGGCACCATCACCGAGGAAGACGCTCAGGAAATCATCGACGCGCTGGTCATGAAGCTGCGCATCGTCCGCTTCCTGCGCACCGAGGACTACGACCAGATCTTCTCCGGCGACCCGTACTGGGCCACCTGGTCCGACGCCGGCTTCGGCGACGACGGTCGCCCGCTGGTCACCAAGACCTCCTTCCGCCTGCTCCAGACCCTCATCAACCTGGGGCCGTCCCCGGAGCCGAACATCACGATCTTCTGGGACCCGAAGTTGCCGGAAGGCTACAAGAAGTTCTGCGCCCACATCTCGATTGAGACCTCGTCCATCCAGTACGAGTCCGACCGCCAGATTCGTGAGCAGTGGGGCGACGACGCCGCCATCGCGTGCTGCGTGTCCCCGATGCGCGTCGGCAAGCAGATGCAGTTCTTCGGCGCCCGCGTCAACGCCGCCAAGGCCCTGCTGTACGCCATCAACGGTGGCCGCGACGAGGTCAGCGGCAAGCAGGTCGTGGAAGGCTACGAGGCCATCCAGGGCGACGAGCCGCTGGACTTCGATGAGGTCTGGCAGAAGTACGAGGAGATGCTCGATTGGGTCGTCGGCACCTACGTCGAGGCCCTGAACATCATCCACTACAGCCACGACAAGTACGCTTACGAGGCCATCGAGATGGCCCTGCACGACTCTGACATCGTGCGCTCGATGGGCTGCGGTATCGCCGGCCTGTCGATTGTCGCCGACTCCCTGTCCGCCATCAAGTACGCCAAGGTCACCCCGGTCCGGGATGAGTCCGGCCTGATTGTGGACTACAAGACCGAGGGCGAGTTCCCGGTCTACGGCAACGACGACGACCGCGCCGACGACATCGCCGCAACCATCGTCCACACCGTGATGGAAAAGATTAAGGCCATCCCGATGTACCGCAACGCCATCCCGACCCAGTCGGTGCTGACCATCACCTCGAACGTGGTCTACGGCAAGGCCACTGGCGCCTTCCCGTCAGGCCACGAGGCCGGCACCCCGTTCGCGCCGGGCGCAAACCCGGAGAACGGCGCCGACAGCCACGGCATGGTCGCATCCATGCTGTCCGTCGGTAAGCTGGACTACAAGGATGCGTTGGACGGCATCTCGCTGACCAACACCATCACGCCGTCTGGCCTGGGCCGTACCCCGGATGAGCGCATCACCAACCTGGTGGGCGTCCTGGACGCCGGCTTCATCATGGACAAGTAAGACCACCCAAAACCCAATCTCGTAGAAGGAGAAATCATCATGGCAACCCCGACTTTCGATCAGCGTCTCGAGGCAATGAAGTCCCGTCGTGCAGAGCACAACATGGACTCCGGCCTGTACCACGCCAACATCAACGTGCTGGACAAGTCCACTCTGGAGGACGCAGTTGAGCACCCGGAGAAGTACCCGAACCTGACCGTTCGCGTCTCCGGCTACGCCGTCAACTTCGTCAAGCTGACCAAGGAACAGCAGCTGGACGTCATCTCCCGTACCTTCCACCAGGGTTCGTAAAAAACCATGGCTGATGGCGTTACTGGTGTTGTTACCCTCCAACCAGAAGAAGGCGAAAAGGTTCGCGGCGTCGCCGCGGGCCTGGGTGGGGACAACGAACTCGACCAAATCACCCGCCCCGAGCTCATGGAAGCCCGCCGCACTGGCGACGTCGGCTTGGTGCACTCGTGGGAACTGGTGACCTCGGTCGACGGGCCGGGTACCCGCATGACGATGTTCATGTCCGGTTGCCCGCTCCGCTGCCAGTACTGCCACAATCCTGACACCTTCGAGATGAAGACCGGCTCCCTGGAGAAGGTCGAAGACGTGGTCAAGCGCGTCAAGCGCTACAAGCCCATCTTCGACGCCTCCGGCGGCGGGTTGACCATCTCCGGTGGGGAGGCGCTGTTCCAGACGGCGTTCACCCGCCGGGTGCTCAAGGAAGTGCACGATGCCGGCATCCACACCACCATCGATACCTCCGGTTTCCTCGGGGCGCGCGTGCGCGACGAGGACCTGGACAACATCGACCTGGTTCTGCTGGATGTCAAGGCAGGCGATGAGAAGACTTACAAAGAAGTCACGCGGCGTCAGCTGCAGCCGACCATCGATTTCGGTGACCGGCTCTCCGCAGCAAACAAGCCGGTGTGGATCCGCTTTGTGGTCGTCCCCGACCTGACGGATAGCCCGGAAAACGTCCAAAACGTCGCCAACATCGTGGCACGGTGGCCCAACAACGTGGAACGCGTTGAGGTCCTTCCGTTCCATAACATGGGCGCCGACAAGTGGCGTGAGCTGGGTTATCCCTACACACTGGAAGACACTAAGCCCCCGGCTGCAGAGGATGTCGAAGCTATCCGCGACGTCTTCCGAGCCAAAGGCTTCACGGTCTACTAGTTCCCTATAACCCGCAAACACCCGCTCGCTTGCCCTCCTAGTCTCTAGGAGGCAGCGGGCGGGTGTTTGGCGTTTGCGGGCGGCTAGGCGGCTATTCCTTGACGTAGCCGACGTTTTCGACCTCGACACTGCCCAGCGACTTGGCGCCGAAGTTGGCCAGCTTGGGGTTGGTGGCCACCATATCCGGGCCGTTCATCAGCGGCATGATGCCGAAGGTGGACAGCGCCTCCTTCTCCAGCTCGTTGGCTTTCTGGGTCTGCTCATCCGCGTCCGCGATCTGGCCCAGTTCTTCGATTTTCTTGTCCATCTCCGGGGTGCCGGTGCCGGACTTGTTCAGCTCCGAATCCGAGGCGTAAATCTGGTTGAAACTCGCCACGCCCAGCGGGGAGGAGGACGCGAAAGCCATCGGGAAGATGTCGAAGTCGCGCTTGGTGACGATCTTGGAGAAGTCCGCCGACGGGCGCTCCTCGATGTCCAACTTGATGCCGACGTCCGCCAGCATCTTCTGGGTGGCGGAAGCCTCCGCCTTGATCCCGGGGTCGTCGCCGGTGAGCACGTAGCGCAGGGCCAGCGGCTGGCCGTCCTTCTCGCGGGTGCCGTCGGCGCCCGGGGCCCAGCCGGCATCGTCGAGCAGCTGCTTGGCCTTTTCCGGATCGAAGGAGATGAGCTCGCCGAAGGAGTCCTGGTAGCCCTCCTGGGTCTGGTAGAGGGTGAACGAACCCGGCAGGTCCTCCTCGTAGTCCAGGTCGTTGAAGCGGATGGAGGCCAGCTGGTCGCGGTCGATGGCGGTCATGAAGGCCTCGCGCACCTTGATGTCGTCCAGGCCTGGCGCGTCGGAGTTCAGCACGAAGAGCACGTTGGCCGGGCGCATGGCTGCGCGGATCTCGATGTTGTCCATGTCCTGGATGGTGGCCAGGCGCTCCTTGGAGGCCACGCCCGTCGCGTCGATCTCGCCGGCCTTGAAGGCGTTGATGGAGGCCTGCGACTCCATCTGGCGGTAGGTGATCTTCTTGATGAAGGGCTTGTCGCCCCACCACTTGTCGTTTTCGGTGAAGGTGACGGTGCCGGCGCCGAAGTCGACGCTGTCGACGGTGTACGGCCCCGCGCCCCACTCCGGGTGGAGCTGGTTGACGTAGGCCTCGTTGAACTTCTCGGCCGAGTCGACCTGCGGCGGCAACAGGGAGGAGAACGTGTCCTGCCACCACGGGTAGGCCTGCTTGAACTTCACGACGACCTGCTTGTCGTTTTCGCCCGGGGTGATGGACTCGATCTTGTCGAAGCCCTCCGTCGAGTGGATGTTGAGCTCATCCATCTCGCCGTTGTTGAACTTCCAGGTGTGCTCGAAGACCTTCCAGTCGATCTCCGTGCCGTCGTTGTACTTGGCGTCCGGGTTGATGGTGTAGGTCACCTGCGTCTTGCCGTCGACGACCTCTTCTTCCACGTCGGTCAGGTAGTCGGCGTTCGGGACGAATTCGCCGTCGCCGGTGTAGGTGGACAGCTGCGGGTTGTAGTACTGCCAGAAGGTCCGGGTGTAGCTGGTCATGTCCGCGTTGAAGGCGTTCTGCTGCTCCGAAAACTCATCGATGCCTAGGGTCAGGTCGTCGCCTTCCTGCAGGTTCTCGCGGTCCTGCATGTTGTAGGAGCCCTCCAGCTGCAGGTCGACGTCGATGGCGCTCGAGGAACCGTTCGAGCCGCCCGCGCAGGAAGAAAGAAGCACCGCCGAGGCCGCGAGTGCTAACAGCGTGGTGTAGCGGTTTGTGGTTGACATGGTCTGAACTACCTTTCTGGCAGGGGTGGAAATCTTGAGGGAGGTTGGTATGGAGTTATCTCTGCTGCGCCGGGCAGCAAACTGGGGAAATTCTTTAAGGCTCAATGGGCTCGTAGACGGTCCTTTCCCGGGTGCGCTCTACGGCCGGGTCGGGCACGGGGATGGCCGAGATGAGCGCCTGGGTATAGGAGTGCTGCGGGTGGTCGAAGACTTCGTCGATGGGGCCGGTTTCTACAAAATCGCCCTTGTACATCACGGCCACCTTGTCGGATAAGTGCCGGACCACGGAGAGGTCGTGGGCGACGAAGACAAACGAGATGCCCAGCCGCCGCTTCAGGTCGTGCAAGAGGTTGATGATGCCGGCCTGGATGGACACGTCCAGCGCGGAGACCGGCTCGTCCAGGATCACCACCGACGGGTTGGTGGCCAGCGCCCGGGCTAGGCCGATGCGCTGGCGCTGCCCGCCCGAGAAATGCCCGGGGAAGCGGTCGATGTGGTGCGCGGACAGGCCCACCAGCTCGAGCAGCTCGGAGATCCGGGCGTCGACGTCGCCGTCGTAGCCCAGTGACTGCAGCGGCTCGGCGATGACCTCCCGGATGGTCATGCGCGGGTTGAGCGAGCTCATCGGGTCCTGGAAGACCATCTGGATGTCCTTGCGGAGCTCGCGGCGCTGACGGTCGCCCAGCTGGGAGGCGTCGACGCCGCCGACCACCACGCGCGCCCCGTCGGTGGGCTTGAGCTCCATGACCTCGAGCAGGGTGGTGGTTTTGCCGGATCCGGACTCGCCCACGATGGCCAGGCACTCGCCCTCGTGGACGGTGAAGCTGACCTGGTTGACCGCGTGTACCGTGCCCACGCGGCGTTTCAGGATGGAGCCCTTGATCAGCGGGAATTCCTTGCTGAGGTTCTCGACCTCGAGGGTCGTGCGGCGCTTCTCGAAGGGGGTATCGCCCAGCACGTCCTCGGCAAAGGTCGGCAGGGGGAACAGGCGCTGGCCGCCAATCCGCGAGTCGATGATCTCGTCCGCGCGGTGGCAGGCGGCGCGGTGGTGGCTGACCGCCGGGTCCAGGCTGGAGGTCATGCCGACTAGTTCCGGCTCGCTGGCGCGGCAGGCATCGATAGCCACGGGGCAGCGGTCGGCGAAGGGGCACTCGTCGGGGACCTCGATGAGCTGCGGCGGCGTGCCGGCCACCGGGGTCAGCGGCTCCGACTGGGCGGTGTCCGCGCGCGGGGTGGAGCCCAACAGGCCGATGGTGTACGGCATCTTCGGGCTGTTAAAGAGCGTGTCGACGTCGGCGTATTCGACTGGGCGGCCGGCGTACATCACGGCGACGTCGTCGGCGGTGCCGGCCACCACGCCCATGTCGTGGGTGATCATGATGGTCGCCGCGCCGGTCTCCCGCTGCGCGACCTTGAGCACGTCCAGAATTTGCGCCTGGATGGTCACGTCCAGGGCCGTGGTGGGCTCGTCGGCGATGATGAGCTGCGGGTTGTTGGCAATGGCGATGGCGATGACCACGCGCTGGCGCATGCCGCCGGAAAACTCGTGCGGGAAGGAGCGCAGGCGCTTGACCGGGTCGGGGATGCCCACTAGGTCGAGCAGCTCGGCGGCCTCCTTCTGCGCGGCGGCGCGCCCGATGGAGCGGTGGGCGGTGATCGCCTCGACCAGCTGGTCGCCGATGCTAAAGACCGGGGTGAGTGCCGACAGCGGATCCTGGAAGATCATCCCGATGCCCTTGCCGCGGATGGCCGACATCTGCTTGTCGGTTTTGCCCAGCAGCTCCTCGCCTTGAAAGCGGACGGAGCCGGTGACCTTGGCGTAGTCGGGCAGCAGCCCCATCACGGCCATGGAGGTCACGGACTTGCCGGATCCGGACTCGCCCACGATGGCCAGGGTGCGCCCGGCCTCGAGGCTGAAGCTGGTCCCGCGCACGGCGTGGACGGTGCCGGCCTCGGAAGGGAAACTGACGTTGAGGTCTTCGACCTCGAGCAGGGCGGTCATGCGCGTCCTCCGGAATTCGAGTTGGGGTCGATGGCGTCTCGCAGGCCGTCGGCGATAAAGGCCATGGAAACGGTGAGCAGGGTCAGGGTGGCGGCGGGGAAGTAGAACTGCCAGGGCGCGGCCTCGACGGCGTTGGTGCCCACGGCCAGCAGCGTGCCTAAGGAGACGTCCGGCAGCTTCACGCCCAGCCCCAGGAAGGACAGCGCGGTCTCGGAGACGACGGTGGAGACCACGCCCAGCACTAGCTGGATGATGAGCAGCGATCCGATATTCGGCACGATGTGGCGGACGATGATTTTCGGGCGCGAGACCCCCATGTAGCCGGCGGCGCGCACGTAATCGTTTTCCCGCACGCTCAGCGCCATGGCCCAGATAACGCGCGCGGCATACATCCAGCCGAAGGCGATGAGCACGATGATGAGCATCTTCCAGTCGCCGCCGGAGTCGGAGACGACCAGGGCGATGAGCAGGAAGGTCGGGATGGCCAGCAGAAAGTGGATAACCGCCAGGATCACCTTTTCGGTCCAGCCGCCGTAGATGGCCGCGCCGGCGCCGATGATCGCCGACAGGATGGAGGTGGCGATCGAGACGGTCAACGCGATGACAAGCGATCGGCCCAGGCCGTGGACGACCTGGGCGAACAAGTCGTTGCCGGAGTTGGTGGTGCCGAACCAGTGATCCGGCGACGGCGGGGCGGACAGGGCCAGAAAGTCCGGCTCGTCGAAGGCCCACGGCGTCAGGTAGCTGCCGAAGAGGGAGACGGCGATAAGGCCCAGGAAGATGATGAAGCCGACGGTGGCCATCTTGTTGCGGAAGAACCGGCGCGTGTACAGCTTGAGCTTGCTCGTGCCGCGGATGGTGGTCTCGTCGGCGGTGTAGAGCTTGCGCTGCGACTCGTCGGCGTCGACGCCGGCCGCGGTGGCGGACAGGGCGCTGGGCTCGGTGGCCATGCTGAAGTCGGCGGTCGCGGTGTGCGGGCGGATGCCCAGGTTGTCCGCGGCCGAGTCGATGGCCAGGTCGTTGCGGAGGTGGGGAGTGGCCCGCCGGGCGGTCGCGCGCGGCTGGGTGGATTTGCTGCGATCGGACATTTAGCTCACCCTTACCCGGGGATCGAGGACGACGACGATGAGGTCGGCCAGGATGGCCGAGACCGCAATCATGACGGCGCCGAAGGCGGCCACGGCAGTGGTGCCGTGTATGTCGTTGCGGGAGATGGTCTGGATGAAGTACTGGCCCATGCCGTTCCAGGCGAAGATGGTCTCCGTCATGATGGCGCCGGTGAAAATGCCCGGCACGGAGAAGGCCACCGACGTGGCCACGGGGATGATGGAGGTCCGCAGCGCGTGCTTGCGGATGGCCTGGGTGCGGGTCAGCCCCTTCGCCCGGGCGGTGCGCACGTAGTCGGCGGATAGGTTATCCAGCAGCAGCGTGCGCTGCATCATGTGGTAGCCGGCGTAACTGATAATGACCAGCGAAATGGTAGGCAGCACCAAGTGTTGGGCGGTGTCGATGAGCGTGGGAACAAACCCTTCGACCCCGGGGGAGCCGGCGCCGCTGACGTAGACGATGCGCTGCCCGGTCACCCGGTTGAGCCACAGGCCGACGGACACGACGACCAGGGAGGCGACGACCACGTGGACGTTCATGGTGACAATCGACATGCCCTGCCAGAAGCGATCGGCGAACTTGTACTGGCGGGAGGCGGTGTAGACACCCAGGCCCACGCCGAGGACGATGGAGATGATGGTGGCCAGCAGCAACAGCTGGGCGGAAACCAGCGCGCGCCGGGAGACTTCCTCGGTGACCTCCACCCCGAGCGGGGAGGCGCCCCAGTCCCAGTGCAGCACCACGCCGGTTAACCACGTCCACCAGCGCTCCAGCAGCGGGGTCTCCGGGTCCAGATTGAGTGGCTGCAGGATGTGGCTAATCTGCTCCTGGCTCAGCGGTGGGCGCCGCCCGGCGTAGTTGGAGCGCGGATCCAAAAAGACCGATGCCAACAGGTAGGCGATGTTGGTGGCCAGGAAGATCACGATTAACCAACTGGCGGTCTTTTTGATGATGTATTTGACCATCGCGGTTTCCTTGGGTGTGGGAACGTACTCGGGTTAAGTGATCCAGCATCGAAGTTCGTTCGAATGTGGTGTGGATTACTAACTGTGATATTGACAATAGTGGGGGCGCTAAACCGACGGGGCGAAAACGAGGAAAAATCCTCCGGAAAGGTGTGGGCGCATACCCCCATCCGGGTAGGGCGGCGCCGTGGCTCGGTCCCGATCCCGCTTCCCCGATCCCTAGCCATGCGCGCTGTTCGCGCTGGGTGGGACCCCCTCGCGCATCGGCGGCGAATGTGTCAGACTGAGAGCTGACCGGTGCAATAGAATTCTCCGAAAATAGCCCCGAAAACCGAACCGAAAGCAGAAAGGCCGCGCGTGAGCACGCTTCTCGTCATTGGCATCATCGTCCTCATCGTCATTTTGACGTTGTTCGACGGATACTTCATCGTCCGCACCAAGGAGGCCGCCATCATGGAGCGGCTGGGCAAGTACCAGGGGGTGGCGCATGCAGGCCTGCACTTCAAGATCCCCTTCGTCGACCGGGTGCGTGAAAAGATTAACCTGCAGGTCCGCCAGCTCGACGTGATGGTGGAGACCAAGACCAAGGACAACGTCTTCGTCCAGATCCCCGTGGCGGTCCAGTACCAGGTCGTCCAGGGCCGCGAGCGGGAGGCTTACTACACCCTGTCCAGCCCGGACCAGCAGATCGTGGCCTACGTCCAAGACAACGTGCGTTCCTCCGTGGCGAACATGAACTTGGATGACTCCTTTTCCTCCAAGGACACCATCGCCCAGAACGTGGCCGAGTCCCTGCGCGACAACATGGCGGCCTACGGCTGGCACTTCGTCAACACCCTGGTCACCGACATCCGCCCGGACGAGCGCGTGCGCGAATCCATGAACTCCATCAACGCCGCCCAGCGCGAGCGCGAAGCCGCCGTGGCCCAGGCCGAGGCCGAAAAGATCCGCGTGGTCAAGGAGGCCGAGGGCGCGGCCGAGGCCCGCAAGCTGCAGGGCCGCGGCGTTGCCGACCAGCGCAAGGAGATCGTCGAGGGTATTGCCGCCCAGTACGAGATGCTGCGCAACGCCGGCGTCGAGGAGTCCCCCGAGGCCCTCATGCTGGTCTCCCAGTACCTGGACGCCATGGTGGACGTTTCCTCCAACGGCAACGCCTCCGTGCTCTACATGCCGTCCAACCCGGCCGGCATGGGGGATCTCTTCGCGGGCATGCGCGACGTGCTGATGAGCAACCACGCCCTGGACAGCCTGGACAAGCCGAACAAGTCTTCTTCCAGCCAGCGCCCGCGCACCCGCAGCAACCCGGAGCGGGAGACCAGCTCCGCCAGCCCGGCCGAAAAGCCCAGCCTGCCGAGTGCCAGCGACGTGCGCGGTCAGGCCGCCGACTGGGCCAACGACAACGGCATCCACTCCGCCCGCGACGCCTTCCAGGCGCTGCGCGACAAGCACGGGGAGTGGCGCAACGACGACTAGTGAGTTTGTTTTTCCGGCGCGCCGGAATCTCCACTAGCCTTAGGTGAGCACCAACCTGTAAAAGGAGCAGCTCACCGTGAATCCTCGTGAACCTTTCGCCCTGTCCTTTTCGGGACAGGGTTTTTCTTGGGCCGACTCGTTACGCGGCGCTGGCGCCGACCTGCGCGCCACGGTGGACCAGGCCGCGCAGCTCCTGGAGCCGCTTGCCGCCGAGCTGGCCGGTCGGCGCCCCCGCGGCTTCCACCCCTTCGACTGGGCGCAGCAGCCGCCGGCTTGGGATCTCAGCGCCCCCGAGGTTTCCGTGCCCGGCATCTTCCTGGCGCAGCTGAACCTGCTCGACGCCCTGGCCGCCCAGGGCCTAGAGCTTAACGATGCCGTCGCCGTCGCCGGCCACTCCCAAGGCCGGCTGGCCGAATTCGCGCTGGACGGCCTGGGCGGCACCGCCGGCCGGGCGGAGATGCTGGCTATTGCCCAGCTCATCGGCGCGGCGATGACGCACACGGCGCGGCGCTACGGCCTGGTCCGCGACCGCGCCGCGGCCCCCATGGTCGCTATCGACGCCGACCCGCGAGACATCGCCGCCGCTATCCGGGACACCGGCGCGGACACGGTCATAGGCTTGCACAACAGCGCCCACGATGCCGTCCTGTCCGGCCCACCCGCCGACAACCTCGCCGTCGCCCGCGCCCTGGGGGTGGAGGCGCGCCCGCTCAAGGTGGCCGCGGCCTTCCACCACCCGCGCATGGGCGAGGCCGTGGAGCAGGTCGTGGACTGGGCCCAGCAGGTGGGCCTGGACGCGGGTCTGGCCTTCCGCGCGGCCCGCGCGGTGCTCACCGACGTCATCGACTGGCCGGCGCAGGTCGGCCGCCTCGTCGACGCCGGCGCGCAGTGGATCCTGGAGGTCGGCCCGGAAGAAGGCGTGCGCCCCCTGACCGAGAAGATTGTGGAGGGGCGCGGAATCGGGGTGCTCGCGGTCGGCACCGCGGAAGGGCAGGCCCGCCTTATCGACCCCGGCCACCAGCTGGCCCCGCCCCGCCCGTACCGCGACTTCGCCCCGCGCACCACGGCCGGCGGCGAACTAGTGACCCGCTTTACCCGCCTGACCGGCTACCAGGCCGTGCTGCTGGCCGGCATGACCCCTACCACGGTGGACCCGGCCATCGTGGCGGCCGCGGCCAACGCCGGGTACTGGGCCGAGCTCGCCGGCGGCGGGCAGGTCACGGACCAACTGCTCGGTGACAACCTCGACTACCTGCGCGAGCACCTCGCCCCGGGCGTGAACGCGCAGTTCAACGCGCTCTACCTCAACCCCCGACAGTGGCGCCGCCAGGTGGCGGGCAAGCGGCAGGTGCCCACCGCGCGGGCGAACGGGGCGCCGGTCAACGGCATCGTGTGCTCGGCGGGCATCCCGCCGCTGGACGAGGCGGTGGAGCTCTACCGGAGCCTGCGGGAGGGCAACATCCCCTGGGTGGCCTTCAAGCCCGGCGCCGTGCACCACGTCGATAAGGTGCTGGAGATCGCGCGCGCGGTGGCCCCCGCCCCCGTCATCATGCAGCTGGAGGGCGGGCTGGCCGGCGGGCACCACTCCTGGGAGGACCTGGACGAGCTGCTGCTGGCCACCTACGCGCGCATCCGCGCCGCGGAGAACGTCTACCTGGCCGTCGGCGGCGGCATCGGCACGCCGGAGCGCGGCGCGGACTACCTGACCGGCGCGTGGGCGCGCGCTTACGGCCGCCCGGACATGCCCGTCGACGCCATCCTGGTCGGCACCGCCGCCATGGCCACGCGGGAGGCGACCACGTCCCCGGCCGTCAAGCGCGCCCTCGTCGCAGCCGCCGGCACAGAGGGCTTCATCGCGGCCGGCACCGCCCGCGCCGGCATGTCTTCGGGCCGCTCGCAGCTGGGCGCCGACATCCACGAGGTGGACAATTCCTTCGCCCAGGCCGGCCGGCTGCTGGACGCCGTGGCCGGCGACGCCGACGCCGTGAACGCCCGCCGCGCCGAAATCATCAGCGCCTTGGACGCCACCTGCAAGCCGTATTTCGGGGACCTGACCAGCCTGACCTACCGGCGCTGGCTGGAGCGCTACCTCGAGCTGTCCCACCGCGGCGAGTGGGCGGACGACTCCTGGCGCGCCCGCTTCGCACAGATGCTCCTGCGCGCCGAGGCCCGCCTGCACCCCGCCGACCACGGCGAGTTCGCCTCCCAGCTGCCCGCCGGCGAGCTGGACGCCGGGAACCTGGCCGACCTGCTGGCGATCTACCCGCAGGCCGGCACCCAGCACGTGAGCGCTACCGATGCCGCCTGGTTTATCGATCTCCTCAAAGGCCCTGGCAAGCCCGCCAACTTCGTGCCGGTCATCGACGAGGACGTGCGCTGGTGGTGGCGCACGGATTCGCTCTGGCAGGCCCACGATGCCCGCTACCCGGCAGATGCCGTCTCCATCATCCCGTCGCCGCGCTCCGTGGCCGGGATTGATCGCGTGGACGAGCCGGTCGCCGAGCTGCTGGGCCGGTTCGTGGCCGCCGCGGCCGCCCGCGCGGAGTTCACCTGCCCCGCGGCGAGCGAGCGCGAGCGCATCCTGTCCGCGCCGGCCTGGGACTGGGCCGGCCACCCGGCGGCTAACCCGGCGCGCCGGCTGGGCCTGGAAGCAGGTCCCGACGGGGGATTCCGCGTGCCCGGCCTGAGTGTCACGGTGGAACTGCCCGAGGGAGCGACCGTGCCCGTCGTGGGCGCGGATTCGGCTGGTGAGGCCATGCGGGAGCTGGCGCGCCGCGCCGCCGGCGGGCAGCTGCCCGAGGTCGTCGGCGGGGCGGCGGCGTGGTCGACGACGCTGAACACCGTGGACTACCAGACCGTGACCGCGGGCTACCTGCCGGGCGACAGCGGCCCGGCAGGCGCGTCCGGCCCGGCCGCCGACGCGCTGGTGGGGCCGGCCTGGCCGGCCATCTTCGCGGTCATCGCGGACACCGACGCCGTCGAGGGCCTGCTGCGGCTGGTGCACCTGGAACACGCGGTGCGCCTGCATTCCGAGCTGCCGCAGCATGGCGCGCAGGTCAGCGCCACGGCCCGCCTGACCCGCGACCTGGCCACCGCGCGGGGGCGGGTCCTGGAGGTTCACGTCGGCATCGTGAGCGGGCACCAGCACCTGGCAACGCTGACCGAGCGCTTCCTCATCCCCGGTACGGCCAGGGCCGACGAGCTGCCGGCATTAGACGTCACGGACCCGGCCGCCCGCCCGACTCCGCTCTTAAGCCGCGGCCAGGTGGCGGTTACCGCGCCGGAGAGCATGCGGCCTTTCGCCCAGGTCACCGGCGACTTCAACCCCATCCACACCGACGAGAACCTGGCGCGGGCGGCAGGCCTGCCCCAAGGCCCGATTGTCCACGGCATGTGGACCTCGGCGCTGGCGCAGCTGGCCGCCGGGGACAACATCGTGGGCTGGCACGCGCGCCTGCTGGCCCCGGTCCTGCCGGGGCAGACCGTGGAGTTTTCCACCGCGCGGACCGGGCAGGCCGCCGGCGGGGAAGTGCGCACCGTCACCGCCACGGTGGGCGGCGTTCCCGTGCTGGAGGCGACCGCCCAGCTGGCCGCCCCGGTGACGTGGTACGCCTTCCCCGGCCAGGGCATCCAGTCGCCCGGCATGGGCATGGCAGCTTATGCCGCGTCCCCGGCCGCGCGCGCCGTCTGGGACCGCGCCGACGCCCATACCCGGCAGGCGCTGGGTTTTTCCATCCTGGACATCGTGCGCCGCAACCCGCGCGAGGTGCAGGTGGCCGGCGAAAGCTTCTCCCACCCCGACGGGGTGCTGTACCTGACCCAGTTCACCCAGGTGGCCATGGCCACGCTGGGCTGCGCGCAGGTCGCCCAGCTGCGCGAGGCCGGGGTGCTGGCCGAGCACGCCTTCTTCGCGGGGCACTCGGTGGGCGAGTACAACGCGTTGGCCGCCTTCGCGGACGTGCTCTCGGTGGAGGCGGTCATCGAGATCGTCTACCAGCGCGGGCTGACCATGCACCGTCTGGTCCCGCGGGACGGCGACGGCAACTCCAACTACGGGCTGGCGGCGCTGCGCCCGCACAAGATGGGCATGTCGGACGCGGACGTCTTCGACTACGTCGGCCAGCTGTCGGCGATTACGGGCGAGTTCCTCGAGATCGTCAACCACAACGTCAAGGGCAAGCAGTACGCCGTGGCGGGCACACGCGCCGGGCTGCGCGCCCTGGAAGCCGATGCCGCCTCCCGCGGCGAGCGCGCCTTCGTCCTCATCCCCGGCGTGGACGTGCCCTTCCACTCCTCCCGCCTGCGCGACGGGGTGGATGATTTCCGCCGGCACCTGGACCAGCTCATCCCGGCAGACATCGACCCGGACAGGCTGATTGGCCGCTACATCCCCAACCTGGTGGCCCGCCCCTTCGACCTGGGCGAGGAGTTCATCCAGGCCATGGAGGAGGTCGTTGACTCGCCGTGGCTGACCGCGGCCCGCACGCAGCCGGCCCAGCAGCGCGGCCGCACCCTTCTGGTGGAGCTTTTGGCCTGGCAGTTCGCCTCCCCGGTGCGCTGGATCGAGACCCAGGATTTGGCGCTGGGGCCGCTGGGAGTTGAGCGCTTTGTCGAAATCGGCGTGGCCAGCGCGCCCACCCTGGCCAATATGCTGCGCCAGCACCCGGGCGCGGCGCGCGTGGAGGTTCTCAACGCCGAGCGCGACCAGGCCGTCGTCTTCGCCACCGATGCCGACCCCGAGCCCGCACCGGAACCGGAGCCGGAACCAGAACCGGAGCCCGAGACGGAGCCGGAGCCGGTAGCCGTGCCCGCACCAGAGCAGCCGGCCGCCACAGACACTCCGGCGGATAAGCCCCTGCTGGCCAGCGATGCGCTCCGCCTGCTGGTGGCCGCCTGGACCAAGGTGCGCCTCGATCAGCTGCGACCGGCGGACACCATCGAGTCCCTGGTGGAGGGGCAGTCGTCCAGGCGCAACCAGCTGCTGCTGGATATCTCGACCGAGCTGGGGATTGCCGCTATCGATGGCGCTGCCGACCTCGACCTGGCCAGCTTGGGCGAGCTAGTCGACCGGCAGGCCCGCGGCTACCAGGCCTTCGGGCCGGTGCTCCAGCCGCAGGTGGAGGCCTGCCTGCGCGATCTCACCGGCCCGGCCGCGCAGCCGACCTCGTATGTTTCCGAACGCGTGCGCGGCCGCTGGGGCTTGGGCCCCGGCTGGCTGGACCGCGTGCTCGCCCACCTGGTCGACGGCACGCGCCCCGGGGCCTCCCTGCGTGGCGGCGAGCTAGCCAGCCTGCCCGCCGGCCTCGACGCGGCTATCGATGCCGCCGCCCACGCCGCCGGAATCACCACCCCGCTGCCGGAACCGGCCGCGGCCGCGGCTGCCACCGCTGACCCGGCCGCCGTGCGCGAGCTCACCGATGCCCTAACCGCCAACGCCCGCGACCTCGTCGAGCGGCTGGATCCGGAGGCAGCCAGCGCGGAGGGCCCGGATGATGGTGCCGGCGCGGGAGGCGAAAACGCACGCGAACTCGCCCAAGCCGTCGACCGCGAGCTGGGCGCGGGCTGGGCCGACTTCGTGCGCCCGGCCTTTGACCCGGGGCGGGCGGTCCTGCTCGACGACCGCTGGGCCTCGGCGCGCGAGGACGCCGCCCAGGGCCGCGGCGATGTGACGGCGACCGGCGAGGAGGTCGCCCGTATCGCCGAGTACGCCGGCCACCCGGAGCTCGCCGCCGCGGCCCGGAAGGACCCGGCCGGCCTCGACTACGCCGCCGACTGCGCGCTGATAACCGGCGCCGCGCCGGGCTCCATTGCCGCGGCCATCACCGCCGAGCTGCTGCGGGGCGGGGCGACCGTCGTGGCGACCAGCTCCCGGCTGGACCAGGCGCGCCTGGACTTTTTCACCCGCCTCTACCGCGACCACGCCCGCGGCCAGGCGGCGCTGTGGGTCGTGCCGTGTAACGTGGCATCGTTTGCCGATGTCGACGCCCTGGCCGACTGGGTGGGCAGCGAGCGCACCCGCACCGTCGGCGCCGAGGTGCGCCTGGTGAAGCCGGCGCTGACGCCGACCCTGCTCTTCCCGTTCGCCGCGCCGCGCGTGGCCGGCACCCTGGCCGAGGCGGGCGCGGGCAGCGAGCGCCAGATGCGCCTGCTGCTGTGGTCGGTGGAGCGGCTCATCGCCGCCACCGCCGACATCGCGGAGCACGTCCACGTCGTCCTGCCGGGCAGCCCCAACCGCGGGCGCTTCGGCGGCGACGGCGCCTACGGCGAGGCCAAAGCGGCCCTCGATGCCGTCGAAAACCGTTGGCGCCGCGAACCGGCCTGGGCCAACCGCGTGGGCCTGGTGCACGCCCAGATCGGCTGGGTGCGCGGGACCGGCCTGATGGGCGGCAACGATCCGCTGGTCGCCGCCGCCGAGGCCCGCGGCGTGCGCACCTGGGACACCCGCGAGCTCGCCGCCGAGCTGCTGGCCGAAGGCGCCAACCCGGCCGCCCGTCGGGCGGCGCGCGAAGAGCCGGTCGCGGTGGATCTGACCGGGGGACTAGCCGCCGCGGACGTGGATTTGGCGGCGCTGCGGCAGGAGGCATCGGCAGCCGGGGCAGAGGCCGCGGCGGAGCCGGACGCGCGGGTCGTGCCGGCCCTGCCCAACCTGGCCGCGGCCGCGGCCCCAGCCCCGGAGCCGGACTTCGGCGAGGTCACGGCCGGCCTGGAGGAGATGGTGGTCGTCGTCGGCGCCGGCGAGCTCGGCCCCTGGGGCAGCGCGCGCACCCGCTTCGAAGCGGAACTCGGCGGCGACCTCAGCGCCGCCGGCGTGGTGGAGCTGGCCTGGTCGATGCGGCTTATCCGCTGGGAGGACGGCTGGGTCGACGCCGCCGGCGAGCCCGTAGCCGAGGCAGATATCTACGCCCGCTTCCACGACGAGGTCATGGCCAGCGTCGGCGTGCGCCGCCTGCGCGACGACGCCGGCATCAGCGACAACCTCGCCGGCGAGCTGACCACGGTCTACCTGGACCGCGACCTGACCTTCAGCACCGCGGACGCCGACAGCGCCCGCGCCTTCGCCGCCGCCGGCGCCCGGGTGCGCCCTGACGGGGATGCCTGGGAGGTCACCCGCCCGAAGGGCAGCGAAATCCGCGTGCCGCGGCGCACCGTGATGACCCGTTTCGTGGGCGGCCAGCTGCCCGACGGCTTCGACCCGGCCGCCTACGGCATCCCCGCCGACATGGTGGAGAACCTGGACCGCCTGGCCGTGTGGAACCTTATCTGCACCGTCGAGGCGTTTACCTCCGCCGGGTTTAGCCCCGCCGAGCTGCTCGCCCACGTCCACCCGGCGCGGGTCAGCAACACCCAGGGCACCGGGATGGGCGGGGTGGCCTCCCTGCGCGGCCTCTACGTCGACCGCCTGCTGGGCCAGCCGCGCAACAACGACGTGCTGCAGGAGGCGCTGCCCAATGTCATCGCCGCGCACGTCATGCAGGACTACGTGGGCGGCTACGGGCAGATGGTCCACCCGGTGGCCGCGTGCGCGACCGCGGCGGTCTCCGTGGAGGAGGCCGCCGACAAGCTGCGGCTGGGCAAGGCCGACTTCGTGGTGGCCGGCGGCGTCGACGACATGAGCGTGGAATCCGTGACCGGCTTCGGCGCGATGGCCGCCACGGCGGATTCTGCCGCGCTGGCGGCGGCGGGCATCGCCGAGCGCTATTTCAGCCGGCCCAACGACCGGCGGCGCGCCGGCTTCGTGGAATCCGCCGGCGGCGGCGCGCTGCTGCTGACCCGCGGCGACCTAGCGGCCGAGCTGGGCCTGCCGGTGTTAGGCGTGGTGGCGTTTGCGGAGTCCTTCGCCGACGGGGCGCACACCTCCATCCCCGCGCCCGGGCTGGGCGCACTGTCGGCCGCCCGGGACAACCGGTTGGCGGCCGCGCTCGCCTCGTACGGGCTGGACGCCGACGACGTGCGCGTTATCAGCAAGCACGACACCTCCACGGAGGCCAACGACCCGAACGAATCCGACCTGCACCAGCGCCTGGCGCGGGCCAGCGGGCGCACCCCCGGCAACCCGCTGTACGTGATTTCGCAAAAGCACCTGACCGGGCACGCCAAGGGCGGGGCGGCGGCCTTCCAGCTCATCGGGCTCATGCAGGTCATGCGGCGCGGTATCATCCCGCCGAACCGGGCCTTGGACTGCGTCGACCCGCAGCTGCGCCGCTTTTCCGACCTGGTCTGGCCGCGCACCCCGCTGCCGGCGGACATCAAGGCCGGGCTGGTGACCTCACTGGGCTTTGGGCACGTCTCGGCGCTTATCGCCGTGGTGCACCCGGGCGCGTTCGCCCAGGCTCTGCGCCAGGCCAAGGGCGAGTTCGCGCTCAACGAGTGGCGCACCCAGGCCGCCCGCCGCGAGCGCGCGGGGCAAAAGCGCCGCGATGCCGCCATGCACGGCCAGGGCGCGCTCTATGCCCGGCCTACGGGGCGCAACCTGGGCGGCCGCGGCTCGGGCCACGAGGCGCAGGTCTTGCTGGATCCGCAGGCGCGCCTGCGGGGAGGGGAGCTTAGCTAGATGTTCGCGGTCGGCACCGACATCGTCCACATCCCCGGCTTTGCCGAGCAGCTGGGGCGGGAAGGCACCACCTTCGAGCGGGTCTTTTCCGCCCTCGAGCAGCGCGTGGCCGCGACCCGGCCGCGCCGGGAGGAGCACCTGGCGGGGCGCTGGGCGGCCAAGGAGGCCTTCATCAAGGCGTGGTCGCAGGCGCTCTACGGGCGCCCGCCGCGGCTGGCGGAACACGAGGTCGATTGGGCCGAGGTCAGCGTCCAGCCGGACGCGTGGGGTAGGGTCGGCCTGCACGTGACCGGCAAGGTCCGCACGGCTATCGATGCCTCCCTCCCCGGCTGGCAGGCCCACCTCAGTATCTCCCACGACGGCGACTACGCGGTCGCGACGGTGATAATCTCCTGCTAGCGCGTGCGGGCTAGCGCGCGCGGGGGCGGGGCGAGGCGCGGCGCCTAGGTTGCGGCCACTAGGTCGTGGCCACGGAGAAGAGGTAGGCCACGAGCATGCGCTTGACCTCGCCGACGACGGAGGCGAAGCTGTCGGCGTCCTCGGTGCGGATGGCGTAGTTGAGCAGGGAGACCACCGTGTGGACCAGGAAGCCGGCCAGTTCGATGCGCTCCTCGTAGTCCATGCCGGTAGCCAGCGGGGCGAGGATATCCGCGAGCGGCTCCAGGATTTCGCGCTCGGTGGCCGCGGCGGTCGCGCGGGTGGCCGGCGTGGACTGGACGGCGTGCCAGACGGCCCGCCGGGACGGGTCCTTGCGCCACATCGAGGCCAAGTGGTCGATGAACTCGTCGAGGAAGTCCGGCCACTGCAGCGCCGGGACGTGCTCGGAAAAGCGCTGGATCTCCGCCAGGTTCTCGGCAGTGTCCTGGCGGTCCAGCTCGCAGACGAGGACGTATTTGTTGGCGAAGAACTGGTACAAGGTGCCAATCGGCACTTCGGCGCGGCGCGCGACCTCGTCGAAGGTGAAAGACTCAAAGCCTAAGTCCACGAGCACGCTGCGCGCGGCCTGCAGAATCCGGTTGAACCGCTCGCGGCTGCGGGCCTGCGCCGGCCGTCGGCGCGGGACGAGGATCTCGGCCTTGCCCGCCTGCTCGTTCGCGTCGGTTTCGGGGTTGTCGGTGGAGGGTGTGCTCATCGAGGGATAATTTAGGCGTCTAGTTCTTTGCTGATGCGGGCCACGTGGCCGGTGGCCTTGACGTTGTACTTAGCCAGGGCGATCTTGCCCTCGGCGTCCACCAAGAACGTGGAGCGGATAACGCCCTGGACGACCTTGCCGTAGTTCTTCTTCTCGCCGAACGCGCCGTAGGCCGTCATGACCTCCTTGTCCGGGTCGGACAGCAGCGGGAAATTCAGGTCGTGATCGGCGCGGAACTTCGCCAGCTTCTCCGGGTTATCCGGGGAAATACCCACGACAGCGATGCGCCGGTCGTTCAGTTCCTCCAAAGAGTCGCGGAAATCGCAGGCCTCCTTGGTGCAGCCCGGGGTGTTGGCCCGCGGGTAGAAATAAACCAGGACCTGCTGGCCGGCGAAATCACTCAGGCTGACGGTGTTGCCTTGGTCGTCGCTCAAGGAGAACGCGGGGGCGGTGTCGCCTACTTCTAAACGCTGTTGGTCAGTCATGCTATCCACCATACCCGGCCCGGCAGGTGGCGGAGGTTGGGTCAATACGTCACGCTGGCGGCAAACGCGATAGAATGTCCGCGTACCCGATAATCTTTAAGCGAAATACCAGGAGTAGAACGTGGCACGCAGTATTGAGGACATCCAGCGCGACATCGAGCGCACCCGTCGCCAACTGGCCGGCACCTTGGACGAGCTGGCCGACCGCAGCCGCCCGCAGAACCTGGCTAACGATGCCAAGTCTGCCGCCCAGGACAAGCTCCAGGACAAAAACGTTCAGATCGCTCTGGCCGGCGTGGCCGCCGTCGTCGTCGGCGGGATCGCCTTCGCGGTCTTTCGTTCCCGTCGCCGTTCCAGCGACATCAAGGAACTGCAGCGCCTGCTCGCGCAGCGCAAGTAATTTCCTCCTTATTCCGAATCATTCCGAATCCGACCTTCGCCTCCTAAAACGGCGAGGGTCTTTTTCGTACCTGCTGTTTTATCCGCGGTGGTTCATTCCCGGCGGGGCGGGGTCCAGACCACGCGCCCGTGGCGCCGGACCAGCCGGCCGCGGCGAGAGCGGGCGGGGGAGTCATCGTTGACGGAGTTGTGGTAGCGGCACAACGTGGCGAGGTTGTCGGCGTTGGTGTGCCCGCCCGCGGACCAGGCGCGCAGGTGGTGGACCTGGCAGTCCTCGGCCGGCGCGCGGCAGTCGGGCCAGGCGCAGGTGGGGTTTTCCAGCATCGCCAGGTGGCGCTGCTTCCACGTGGCCAGCCGCTTGCTGCGGTACAGGTTCAGCGGGCCGTGGACCGGGTGGAAGAGCCCAACGTAGCCGTAGTCGCTCAAGATGCGCCCGACCAGCTCCGCCCCGGTCAGCCGGCCGCCGTTGGTCAGCTGCAGCTCGACGTCCTGGCCTTCGCCGTCGAGTAGCTGCACGAACTCGTCCAGCTGGATGACGACGTTGGTGGTGATCTGCGGGCGCTCGGCCCCGCCCTCGAAGACGGCGCGGGCATCCTCGACGGTCTTGACGTGCGCGTGCAGGTCCGCGATGTCCAGCGAGGAGGCCGTGATCGACAGCGTCGCCGTCCCGTCGCTGCGCCGGGTGACGTTTACGCCGGGGCGCCGCGGCGGCCGCGGCTGGATGTCGTTCACGCGCTTGCGCCCCAGCGAGCGCAACTTCTTCGCGTCGCCCGGGGTGCGGGCGAGCTCCAGGAGGAGGCTGACGGCATCGGACTGCCGCTTGAGGCGCTTGACCTGGCTGTAGATGGCCAGCAGCGCGGCGTAGCTGTGGCCGGTTTCGGTGGCGGCATCGCGGGCCGCGGCGCGCTGGGCGGAAAAGGACGCGGTGCTAAAGAACAGATCGCGCAGGCCCAGCAGCGTGCGGGCGGCCTGGGGGTCTTCGCCCCAGCTTAAAAGGGTGTCGTAGTCGAGGTCGCGGGCAAGGGACAGGTACGTGATGCCGTCGGCGCGGCTTCTGATGGAGGCTTCGAGTGCGTGCATGACCTTCACGCTAGAAAGGCGGGCGCCCCGGCTCAACGATAAGCCGGCCGAAGCTGTGGATAACTCGCCGAATTTGTATTACAGGTAATACAACGCGCGGTTATCCACAGGTTTTAGGCCAGCTCGGCCCCGGCGGCGCGCAGCTCGGCGAAGGTCGCCTGCGCGGCGTCCTCGCTTACGGCTGAGCACAGGTCCTGGCGCACGGTGACGGCAAAGCCTTCGCGCAGGGCATCGAGGGCCGTGGCGCGTACGCAGTGATCGGTGGCGATGCCCACGATGTCCACGCGCTTAATCCCCCGGCCGCGCAGGTAGTCCGCCAGCGACGTGCCCGCTTGGCTGGCGCCCTCGAAACCGGAATAGGCGGCGGTGTAGGCGCCCTTGTAGAAGAACTCGTCGATGTCCTCCTGCGGCAGCGCCGGGTGCAGCCGGGCGCCCTCGCTGTTGGCCAGGCAGTGCACCGGCCACGTGTCGACGAAGTTGGGGTTGTCGGAAAAGTGCCCGGCCGGGTCGATGTGCCAGTCCAGGGTGGCCACCACCGCGGGATAATCGGCAATAACGCCAGCGATGCCCTCTGCTACCAGGTTGCCGCGCTCAGTGCCGAGCGCGCCGCCGGGGCAGAAGTCGTGCTGGACGTCGACGACGAGGAGGGCATCGGCGTGCGTAGTCATGAGGACTAGTTTAACTGTCGGTAGGCTGGTCAGGGTGAAAACTCCGATCCCATTTTACCTCGAAGAAATCCTCGACAAAGTGCGCTACTCCGACGGCGGCGCCGTCGCGGACTATATCCCCGAGCTGGCCGACGCCAACCCGTCCTACTTGGCAGCGGCCATGTGCACGACCACGGGCAACGTCTACAGCGCCGGGGACAAAGAGGAGCGCTTTACCATCCAGTCCATCTCCAAGCCCTTCGTCTACGCCCTCGCGCTGCAGGAGCTGGGCCTGGACGCGGTGCGCGAAATCGTCGGCATGGAGCCCTCCGGCGAGGCCTTCAACGAGCTGTCCCTGAACGCCGAGGACCACCGGCCGGTCAACCCGATGATCAACGCGGGCGCCATCGCCGTCACGCAGCTGATTAACGGCGTGGATTCGACCGTCGACGAGCGCGTCGAGCGCATCCGCTCCTATATGTCGCGCCTGGCCAGCCGGGAGCTCGGTATGGACGAGCGCGTGTGCGGCTCCGAGCTGGAGCACTCCGACCGCAACCTGTCCCTGGCGCACATGCTGCGCAACTACGGCATCATCAAGGACGAGGCGCCCGATGCCGTGACCACCTACATCCGCCAGTGCTCCCTCCTGGTCGACGTGCGGGACCTGGCCGTGATGTCGGCTACGCTGGCCAATGGCGGCCGCCAGCCGGTCACCGGCGAGAAGATCCTGGACGCGGACGTGTGCCGCCTGACGCTGTCGGTGATGAGCTCGGCCGGCATGTACGACGGCGCCGGCCGCTGGATGGCCGAGGTCGGCATCCCCGCCAAGTCGGGCGTGGCCGGCGGGCTCATCGGTACGCTGCCGGGCCAGTTGGGTATCGCGACGTTCTCGCCGCGGCTGAACAAGGAAGGCAACAGCGTGCGCGGCGTGGAGGCCTTCAAACTGGTCTCCCGCGACATGGGCCTGCACCTGATGTCGACGGAGGAGCGCTACGGTATCGCGCCCATCCGCGATATCCACGAGGAAGAGGACACCTACGTCTTCCGCCTGCAGGGACAAATCAACTTCAACGCCGCGGAGACCATCCTCTACGAGCTGGCCGACCAGGACTTCGACAACGAGGCCGTGGTGCTGGACATGTCCGGCGTGACCGGGTCGAACCGCATGGGGCGGCGCATGCTGAAGGAGGGCTTGCGCCGCCTGCGCGAGTCCGGCCACGACATCGGCGTGGTGGATCCGGACAACCGGATGACCGACCTGAAGATGTCCGACGGCACCGAGGTCCCTGTCCACGACGCCGAGGATTACGAGATCGCCGGCGAAGAAATCTAGGCGCGCCAGGGTGCCGAAGGGAACCGGTGCCCTGTGAAGTTTAAGATCTCGACCGAAACTAGTTTTGCGGAGGCAGGCAGTCTCTTTTGGCGCCTCCCTGCTCGATCGAGAAAGCGTGGCACGGGTCGCCTGCCTAATCTGGGTCCATAGCTTAGAGGTCTTCCGCTTGATTAAACTGGGCGACCGGCTCCCGGGAAATTGAACGCCGCGGATGGGCTAACTGAGGTTGTGCCTGTTAGGCCACGCCTTCGCTGTGCCGTAGCAAAAGTATGCAGGCCATCTCAGGAATCTCCGTGTTTTCCATACAACTTTACGCATAGCCTAATGTAGCTGTTATGTTTCGAAACTAATTGTATAGGTGTTCTCACATTCACCTTCACCGACATATAAACCTCATCGGAGACAGGTTGCGAAATGGAAAACACAGTATCGATTACGGGAGAACTTCTCTCGGACTCCACACCAGTAAGCGACTATAACTGGCCTTCTACTGAGCCGGTTTTCTCTATCATCGACCCAGTTGTACTCAATTCTTCTCTACGCGGGACTTGACCAAGCCTAAGAAAGGCAACAGATGCGAATAGTGAGCGCTCTAAACTTTAATACCCTTCGTTTCGGGCTTGCATACGCAGTGGGCCTTTTCGTTGCGGGCGTGGATCTGTCGATATCTGTGCGGGTGGGAGAAAACCTGACGGGGAGCTCGCTAGGAGGGACAGCGGCCTATGTGTTAATAGCGCTGGGAACAATAATTGCTGCTCGTTTGGGTGCACCCCGGCTACAAAGAGTTGGTCCAAGGAGGACCTATCGCGGCGCAGGAACAATCTGCGCTTTATCCGGGATCGCGACTTCTTATGCGGCCTACGCGGGCGTCCCAATTTTGTTCTACGTGGGTATGCTTCTCGTCGGCATTTTTATGGGAATGTCAAACTTTCATAGACTCTTAGTCAAGGATTACTCGAGCAGCCCGACCGTGTGGGATACGAGCCTGGTGTTGTTAAGTGGGGTGGCGGGATCGATTTTGGGACCATGGGCTGTGGGAGTCGTTGCGACCTCTGTCGACGATTTCTATAAGGCGTATCAGATGGTGGTTGTGGTAGGGCTCCTTACGTTTGTTATCTCGTATATGCTCCCGAATCATTCTGGTTCGTGTGGCCAGGAGAGTAACGTGCATAGCGGTTTTGGTGACCGCTCACTTCTTTATCTAGGGGGTGTAGCCGGAATGCTCGGCTACGTTGTTATGACTCTAATGATGACTGCGATTCCACTCGAGGCGCAGAGGCAGAGCTTGAGTAGTGTCGAGATATCTCAGCTGACTGGAATGCATATGATTGCTATGTATCTGCCTATCGTTATAGTTCCACCCCTTCTGGAGAGATTCTCGCCTAAAAATATGGCGGTTGCGGCGCTGGGTTTTGGCGGCTTTGGTGCCTACTGTTTGTGGGCCGGAGACTTTTATACAGGGAAAGCCGGCTTAGCCATGTTGATGGTGATTGCGGGCGTGCTCTGGGCCTTCTCGTATACCGCTGCATCCAACATGGTGGCGGTGAGCCGTTTTGGGCAGGCTAATCCTTCAGCGAGGGGGCGAGTTGAGATGCTGCCGCCGATTGGGATGGTACTGGGTTCGATTATCGCTGGATTGCTACTGGAAAGTGCGGGATTTGTTTGGGTGCTATTGGTTTTTATTCTTGTGTCAACGATGGCTGTGCCCGTCCTGTTTTTCATGAGCCAAGCTGGAACAGACGCGAAAAAGACTGTCTAGGGAAGATTTTGTTGCTTGGTGTCGGTTGTCGTTCGGTCCGGTGTAGCGGACTTCGCGGCGACTAGGTTACAAACTTCCTAACTGACGCGATACAGGAAAAATCGCGCCGGAAGTTCTGTTGGAAAAAATTCTACCCTAAATGGGGCAAGCTAAAAAGGCCAAGTTCAGAACGGTAAAAATACCGCCTGACTTGGCCTTATTGTGCGCCATCAGGGACTTGAACCCCGAACCCACTGTTTAGGCAGTTTCGCTGCTTAATACGCTAATAGAAATGAGTATCCTTTCCGATTTTGTGCAATCCATGCGAGCGCGGGGGTGCCGGAAACAGACTGTCCAGCTACGCCGCTATCACGCTATGCGAGCCGTCGAGGAACTTGGCGAGCCGAACACGTGGACTAAACGCGCCGTTGAACAATTCCTAGCGAATCCCGATTGGGGAGCGTCGGCGCGTCGGTCGATGCACGCGAGCCTAAAGGCGTTCATTCGCTCGATTGACTCAATCGAGGGCGCGGGAGTCATGGATCAGATTCCGGCGCCGCGTGTACCTCGCGGCGTTCCTCGGCCGCTTTCCGATGACGTGATTCGAGCCGCCCTGGCGCGCGCCGATGCGCGCACCGCACTCATGGTTGAGCTTATGGCCTACGGTGGTTTGCGCCGGGGCGAGGTCGCCGCCGTGCGCGGTGACGATGTAAGCGGCGGTTGGCTGCGTGTAACGGGCAAAGGCGGGCACGTGCGCATGGTGCCCCTGCCGCCGCACCTGTCGCGGCGAGTAAGCACGCACGGGCCGGGGTTTGTGTTCCCAGGGCAGATTGACGGGCACCTATCCGCACGCCGCGTCGGCGAGCTAATACGCGAGGTGCTACCGGCGGCAATGACACCGCACCAGCTACGTCACCGCTACGCTTCTACGGTGTATCAGCAATCCCACGATATTCGCGCGGTTCAGTCGTTGCTCGGCCACGCCCGGTTGGATACCACCATGATTTACACAGCGGTGGACAGCTCGGCGGCGGCGAGCGCGGCGGCCGGGGCGTGGAAGCTGGCTGGCTAGGACCCGTCCGCGATAAAGGTCACGGAGGTGTTACCGCCCTTGGTAGCTCTGACGGTTCCGTCTGCACCGACCTGGATTAGGAAGAACTCGAACTTGCCGAAACCATCAGCCGACGCGCCCGTCAGAATGATAGTGTGCGACGGCCGCCAGCCGGAGGGCAGCTTAGGGGAGTTCGCTAGTGCGGACCCGTTGAGCCTTATTTCTACTTGCTTTCCGCAGCGTAGCGCGTAAGCACCCGTATTTCCGAGTTCCCGGCGTTCGACTGTTTGCGCCGCGTCTTTACCCGCCGGGCCTTGGGGGCCGGTGGGGCCAGCCGGGCCGCGCTTGCCTTGCGGGCCGGCGGGGCCGGGCGGTCCCTGAATCTCGCCGACGTTAGACCAGCTCTTACCGGACCAGACATGGACAGTGTTGTCAGTGGTGAGAAGGTAGGCGTCTCCGGGGTTAGCCGATTCTGGGAGGTTCGAGGCGCTGGAGACCGTTCCGAGTAGCTGGAAGCCGGACCCCGGCTCGCCTTGCGGCCCAGCGGGGCCGGTCGGGCCCTTAGCGCCCTTTGCGCCCTTAGGCCCTTGCGGTCCTGTAGGACCGGCGGGGCCGGTGGGGCCAGCCGGGCCGCGCTCGCCTTGCGGGCCGGGGGTGGTCTGGATCGTGGATACCGTGTTTTCCAGCCCTAGAGCCAGATTCTGTAGCAAAGTCGGGAGATTCTGAACCGGATCGCTCGCGGTGGGGTAAGGGATTGAGTATTTCTTAGTCTTTGCGGGCATTATGCGTATTCCTTAAATGGGTTGTTGGGGTCAAGAATGGAAAAGTCAGACCAGGTGGTTCGCTCGGCATAGTCGCCGATGGTGTAGCCGCCGGAGTTAAGAGTCTCGTAGGTCACGTCACCCTTCCCGGCGCCGATACGGCCGATGTGGATCAGGTTGTGGGTGACGCGCCAGGTCTCGCCGTTGTACTCGAGTTCGCCGCCTACGGGCATTACCGTTGGCGGGACGGTATCAGCGGCAGCGGCCTTGGGTACAGATTGGAGCCATTGGAGCACGGCCGAGTTAGTCATTACGCCGATGATTCCGGTGTCCCACGTGGAGAGCCAATACAGTTTTTCTACCTTGGTTTCGAGGCGGTCGAACTCATACGTCACGCGCGGCGGCAGTGGGTATTGGGTCACGCGTTTGACGGTGTTGGCGACGCTGTATGCGTACCGTTGGATATAGCCCTTGTCCGTCGATGATGACGGAGCGAGCATGGTGTCCGCAGTCATGGAGTCGGCGCCGTCGGTGTAGACGGTGACGGATTTTTCGACTTTGTCGTTCTCGGTGTAGGCGTAGGCCTTAACGTCTACTTTTTGCAGGTTCATTGGCGGGCCGATGGTGAATCCGAGCTCGTCCACCTCGAGGACGTCGCCGTCCAAGTCTACGACGTCGTTGGTTCTTCGCAGATAGTCGGTATCCGCTTCGATTACTAGGCCGTAGGCGTAGTGGGCGAGGTGTGAGCGAATTAGGGAGGGTCCGAGATTCTGGGGGAAGATTGCTCGAGTCTGGGCGTTGTAGTCCCAGCCCCGGCCGCCTAGAGTGCGATAGAACCGCTCGAGGTAGGTACGCAAGGTCGCGTTATCCCAGTCAGGGTGCGCAATTTGCACAGTGGTATTAGCAGATTCTGGCGGCACTTCCACGGCGCTTACGGTCTCGGTGAATCGGGGGAGAGAGCGTAGACGCTTAGTGATTTTCTTGGCGGTGCTTACCATATCGGTGGCTTGCCACCCGGTGTCCACTAGCGGGCGGTGGTGCTCGAGGACGGTTGTTACGTCGGCGGCGGTCACGGTGAGTTCGTAGAGCTCGCGGCCGTTGAGGGTGGTGCGACGCGCTTTAACTTCGCGGGGGTAGCCGCGAAATATAATCGTTCCGGCGACGTTGATAGTAATCGGGATTGACTGGCGGAAGGCCATGAATAACCCGGTGGTGTAGGCCGCGGAGTCGAACACAAATAGGCGGAAGTCCGCCGTTGTTGGGGTGTGTTCCTCGAGGTATTCCTCCCGGCCCCACGTGAGGTAGAGCGATTCCACCGCGATAGGCTTATCGGCGGTGTGAATGTCATCGTGAGTCATCGTGGCTTGCCAGGCCGAGTGCTCGAAGTTAATCAACGGGACAAACGGGTCCATTATGCGAATACCTTTTTTCGTCCGAGGTTTACATCAGTTTTCCGGATTGCGCGGGTTACTACGTCGGCCAGGTGGCGTTCATCACCGATAGCCGAATCGGTGATGTTCACGTTTATTACGGGTGGCGCGGCGCTGGTAGAGTGGCGCGGCGCGGCCGCGATGGTGGCGGCCAGGCCGCCGGTCACCGCGCCGTCGAAGCCGGAGAAATCCATACCGGCGAAGTCCATTCCACCGGCGAAGTCCATTCCACCGGCGAAGCTAAAATCAGGCACGGGAACCGACTGAATCCAATTGATTAAATCGCGGAGCCATGAAATTACCACGTCAATCTTGTTAATCAGCCATTCCAGCCAATCGCCTACATCGGCGATAGCCGGAGTCAGCCACTTGATAAATCCGCTGGCCAGCGACGCTACCCAATCAGCGACTACCGCGATAATATCCGCCGCGCCGCCGAGGAGGTTAGTCAGCGGTGGCAACAGCGACGTAATCAGTTCGGCGATAGGTGGCAGCAGCGGGGTGAGCGCTTCCACGATTTGGATAAAAGCGTCCGCCAAGGACAACACGGCGGGCATCACGGCAACCAAGATGTCTCCCAGGGCGGGCAGTAGTGCGCGTGCTACGTCGGCCAGCGGCGGGAGGATAGGCAGCAGGGCGCGAATTAGGTCTTGCACCACGGCCGCCATTTGAGGGAATAGCGGGGCGACTGATTGGAGCACATCGCCCAGGAGCGGGAATAAGTCGGCGGCGACGTCTTGCAATACCGGGATTACCGGGCGGAAAGCGTCAGCGAGCATTCCCACGGTCTGAACCAGAGTAGGAATGATGGGGGTCACAGCTTCAATTGCGCCCTTGAGCAGGTCGCCGATTAGAAGGGAGATGTCATTAATCAGCGGCGAGATTGCCACCATGGCATCGCCGAGGGCCTGGCCAATGAGCGCGGCCACCATGGCCAGCGGCTCGAGAAGGGGGGAGAGAGCTTCCGCGATGAACTGTAGGCCGGTGAAGAATGGCTCGATTGCCGGGGCGATGATTGCCAGTGCCTCGGCTAGCGCGGTGCCCACGGTCTCGGCCATCGCGGAGAGAGGTTCGACTAGGCCTCCGACGGCTACGCCTAGCGCGGTGAAGATGTCGCCCAGGGCGGGGCCGAGGGCCACGCCGAGCTGGGCGAGCAAGTCCAGCAACGGGCCGAGCAGATTGGACAGCCCGTCGAGCGCGGCCGAGAATCCCAATACTAGTTCGGTCATAACGCCGTTGTCGGCGAACTCTTGGAACTTCGCGCCGATGGTTCCGAGCACGCCGCCGAACGCTTCGCCAAGTCTCCCGGCGGTTTCTTCCATGACGGGGCCGATTGCGAGGAATCCTTCGACTAACTGGTTCAGACCGGGCGCGAGCGTTGAGAGGAACTCGCCGCTGGCCACGGTGAGAGATTCCAGCTGGGATTGGTTAGCGCTTACGGTGTCGAGGAGTCCAGAGAATACCCCGGCGGTGGTCGCCGCCAGGTCGGTCATAGCCGGGGTCAGGCCGGTTATGGTCTCGCCTAGGCGGGCGAATGAGTCGGTCATTCCGGCGGCGAACTCGCTGCTTACCGCGCCCTTGAGTTTCTCGAATGGTGCTTGGGCGGCGGTGGCTGCTTCCTTGATTCCGTCCATGCCGAGGGCTACAGCGCCGAGGGCGGGCCCGGCGACAGCGCCCAGGGCGGCGGCACCGGCGGCGATTTGGCCGATAGCACCGCCAGCGATAGCCGCGCCGGAAGCTACCGAGGAGGATATAGCGGTAAACTTCGCCATTTTTTTGGCCATGGTGTCGGCCGCTTTCGCCGCTTTGCGGAAGCCGCGATTATTCGCGTCGGACACGATGCGAATGGAGACCATCGAGGTCTTTTTACCGGCCATTTTCCTTTGCGCTTTCCTTGATTACGTCGATCATTGTCGCCAGCATCACCGGATCTTCATTGAGTAGGACGCTGGGCGGGGTTCCAGTGTGTACCGCCAGGGCGGCGATTACTCGCCCTGGGCCGGTGTAGGGTTTTCGCTCGCGCCGCCGTCCTCGTCGGGCAAGTCAAAGTCCACCACGTCGTTTAGGAAGTCCTCGAATGGCTTGGAGTAGTTGCCGGTTCGCTGTAGAGACTTCCAGGCGATGAACGCGCACGCGGTCACCTGGGAGGTTGGGTCGTTGAACGCGCCCCACTTGCGGGTTCGGGCGGTGGCTTCGTAGGCCACCATGTCCGCCAGCGTCGGGTGGATCTCGTGCTTGGTGCCGTCGGCTAGCTGGATGATGATTGTGTTCATAGTTTTACTTTCCTTTAACTTTTTTGATTGCTTGGTCTACCGCGTCCATGTACGCCTTCATCCAGATACTTTCGTTACCGGTGGCGGCGTTAGCCATAAACGGGTTTGCCTTACGTCCGCGTGCTGGCCAGCCCCAATGAACTACGCCCGCGTAGGGCACGGACTTTCGGCCAGCGCGGAGCATTCCGGCGCGGTTGGTCGCGGCGACTCGGAGACTGGCCTTTAGTTGGCCGGTGGCCACCGGGGCGAGCCCGGCGGCTATCGGCATGATGGATCGGGCCGCTTCGCGGTTGGCTTCGCGTAAGTCCGAGAGGTCGCCGCCGGCTTGCTTGAGCGTGCGGCGTAGGCGGCGCGCGCCGTCTACATCTATCGAGACTTTCTGAAAGCCGTTGCCCATGGCTAGTCGTTTCCGCTGTTCGAGGTTTCGGCGGTGAGAGTTGGCTGGCCGATGACGGGGAACTCCACCTCGGAGGTGTTGCGCTTGCCCACGTCGCCGCCGAGTTCTACGGGTACAACCATGATTGTGCCGGTGACTTTGGCGGCGGTTTCCTTGTCCTTGGGAATAAAGATAAAGGGTACTTCCTTGCCCTTATTCTCCCAAGACCAGGGCAGGAAGTGCCCCTTGGCGACGGTCTGGAAGCAGGTGACGGACATAGCCCAGGTGAAGTTGGTATCGCCGGCCAGCTGGCGGCCGGACAGCACCATAATCGAATCTTCCGAGTTAACGGAGGGAGTGAGACGAATCGCGGTGACGTACTCGTTCATTTCCACGGAGGTATCGCCGACTTCGCCTAGGGTGAGCTCGCCTGGGCCTAGGGTGAGATATTGCGGTTCCATTGGTCTTAGTCTCCAATTTCTACAGTCAGTGTCATTGCTGGGATTTGTCCCCAGTTGGGCAGGTCGATTGAGGTAATGGCAGTGGAGGTCGGGATGATTCCGGCGGACAGAATCTTCTCCAGAACTTCCATGAGTTGTGTGAGAGCGTGCGCCTGGCCGGTGTCACGCGCTAACAGGTGGATTTCGGCAGTGGGGAAAATCTGGCCAGAGTGGAGGAGCTGGGCGTCGATGGTGCCCACGGTGACGAAAGCGCCGGGAAGATTCACCCGGTGAGCTTCCAGGCTGGCGGGCACCCCGGCCGCCGTGAGCCGGTCGGCCAGGGCTTGCAGTTCGCCGGTGAGTTGGGTGGGCTTCATGTCATCCCACCTTGGGGATAGTCCAGCCGCCCAGGCCGAGCAGCATAGCGGCTTGCGGGTCGTGTTTTTGCACGTATCCGGCCGCATCTTCACCAAACTGGGCGACACCGCCGGGGGTGGCGCGCCGCCGCCAGAGGTGCGCGGCGAGGATTACCGCGCCGCCGTGGATACGGTCGTCCCAGCCCTCGGGGTCACCGTGCCATTTCGTCACAGTGTCGTTAATAATGGCTACTACGGTATCCAACGCCGTCGAATCGTGGCCGGAAGTTTCCACCCCTAACCATGATTCCACTTCCAGTGTGGTGATTTCAGCCATGCTTACTCGGTCCCCTCAGGAGACGATGCGGGCTCGGTTGTGGAGGTCTTGGAGAAGTGCACCTTAACCAGTGCTTCGGGCCGGTTGATCATGTGCGCGGTGTATCCGAATAGGGCCGCGTCCCGGCCGCCCTTGGCGATGTGCTCGGCCTGTACTCGGAGCGGGGAGCCGGGCAGTTCGTAGAACGTGGCGGCTTGCTTCGAGCCAACTAGGGCGGTTCCCGGTTCTACAAACTCACTGGTTACCCACTTATCCGGGGTGGATACCGGGGTCAGGCCGGTGTAGTGCGGAACGTCGAGCTGTGAGAAGTCCAGCACGCTTTCGAGGTCGTTGGGGTTCACCAGGGCGAAAGATGCAGGGACGTGAACCGCGTTGTCGATGCGGATTGCGCCGCGAGTAATCGCGCGAATCAGGTCCGGGGCGGCTTCCTGTAGGTCGGTAGCGTTGTCAGCCAGGAACGCGGCGGTGTCCTTGTCGGTCTCGAAAGCGTAAGATTCGGCCATCGCCTCCCAGTAGGCGCGGAGCGTGTCGGACTCGTTGAAGTCGAAAATCTGGCGGTCGAGGTCATTACCGCCCGCCCAGGGCTGGGCGCTAATTTCTACATTTTCCCACTCGGCAGGGGAGGAGTGGATATCGGTCTTGTCGCCCGCCCACTTGGCGACGGTCGGCTTAGTCTTCCACTTAAAGCCGGTGGCCTTGCGGTTGCGGAGCGCGGCGTTTTGAATCAGCGGGACTACGCGGCGTTCGTACTGTACGCCAGACCACAGCTCGCCGAGCCAGCCAGGGGCGACAGTGTTAATCGAGTTTGAGCCGGTGATGTCTACCAGCTCGGCGTGGAGTTCGTCCATGGCCAGCTCGCCGGTGTGGGCGGCCATGAGTAGGTCAGTTGCGCGCTCGAGGGTCGCGGGCTCGCGGGTTGGGTTCTCGCTCGTGAAAGCGGGGCGGATTGGATTGTTCATTTCTTCCTTGTCCTCGGTTGGGGTTGCTTCCTCGGATTCCTCGGCGGGTTCGGTGGTGTCCTCGGATTTGTCCGGGGTGGTGTCCTCGGTTGGGGTTGCTTCCTCGGATTCCTCGGCGTTCACAGTTTCTACCCGGGCACCGTCGAAAGCCGGAAAAGGTACTAGGGCCACGGCTTTTAGCAGTCCCTCGCGGGCTTCGCGGTTGCCGATGGTGCGGAGCCCTCGGACTTCGACACTGAAAGCGTCGATTGTGTGTTCCTGGGCCATGAGTAGCGAGTCCTGGGCGGCGGCGTGCGAGCCGAGCTTGAATCGCATGTAGAGCCCGTCCTCCCTATCCTCGGCATCGATTGCGTGTCCTACTGGCACGCCGCCTTTCTCGGAGTGGCCAGCGAGGAGCTTTACCTTGGAGAGAGTGGAGGGGAGGTTTACGGATCCGCGCGGGAACGTCATCTGTCCCTTGTTGGTGCTTCCTACCGCACCCCAGGGCAGGACGTAGCCCTCGAGGGTGCGCTCGGATTCGCTGGCGTGCACTTCGCCGGGGTCGATTACGTCAACGGCGGTGAGGTCAGTGTTTGGCATTAGTGTCCTTTCGGTTTAGCGCCTAGATGAAACGTGTCAGAGAGCCACGCGTCCACACTGGGGAGTGTGATCACGCGCTGTATTGCGGCGGTGACGGCGAGCGTGGAGACTACCCAGGGGACAGTTTCGACACCGGCGTCGCGGGCGATTTCAGGGAGTAGAGGGAGCAGTCCGAGCGTGGCGCAGATGACGGCGCGGATCGTCGCCCGCCAGGGGTGCTGCACTTGCGTGGCGTGTTCTTTGGTGTCGATTCGGTGAGCCACCGTGAGAGAGTCCTTCCTTGTATTCCTTGGCAGAGTGGCGAATCCACGTAAACAGAGCGATGGAGAGCAGAATCGCGCCGGAGAGTAGTCCGGCGATGTAGATGATTGCCATGAGTAACACCGCCTTATTCCTTTACGTCTTTGGTTCCTGGTACGCCCTCAATTTCGGCGATTGCACATATCACGTCGTGGAGGGTGCGGCCGCCGGATTGCGGCCAGGGCGTGCGCCCCTGGTCGGTGCGCTGGCCTAGGAGCTGGTCGAGGATGAGGTCTTGTTTGGCTTCGATTCGGTTGGCTTGCTCGGGGGTCACGGTTGATTCCTTTCGTGGTGGGGGAGTTGGTGACGGGTTGGCCATGCGGTCGTACCAGTAGGACGCGCGCGCCATGTAGGTGCGGTGGTCTTCGCCACCTGGCGCGAGCTGGTGCGGGCAGGAGGTGGACGCAAAATCGGAGTGGGGGAAGATGTTTACTCGCCAGCGCGGCGGGCCGAGCTTGTAGGCGTGGCAGAGCGCGGCGACTAGGTGAGCGCCCTCTTCGATGGTCTTATCCGAGATTTGCCAGCGCGGCGGGCCGCCGATGTTGGCGTGTTCGATTCCGATGGACTCGGCGTTTACCCGCGCGTTGGCGGCGTGCCATGCGGTATCCCAGTCATTTACCAGCTGGCCGATGGTGCCATCGTCTTCCACCTGGTAGTGAGCGCTTGCTTCGCGCTCGGTATCCCACAGGTGCTTGCAAGCTTCAGTGGACATGCGAACCCCGGCGTTGTGGTGAATGACGATTTTGTTAATCGCCGAGGTGCGCCCCTTGGTGAATCGGTGCCCGCCTACTAGGGCGTATTTATCAGGCTCGAGAGTTAGCCAATTCTTCATTTCTTGGCGTCCTTTCATCATCGGGAACGTCCACGGATTGAACGTTCAGACCTCCCACGTCGGTCAGCTCGCGGGTGTCGAATCGGATTTGGGCACCGGCCGGGGTCATGTCGTCCATGCCCAGGCGCGCGGCAATCGCGGCCATGAACGGCGCTAGGCAAAAGTCGATGAACTCGGTGTTGCGCGCGTCCACGTTGGAATAGCGCATCGTGTTATCCCCGCTGGCGGCGTCCAGGAGAATCGCGGGGATTCCGGTAATCCGGGCGATGTCCAGCGCGTTAGCCGCGCGGCCCTCAATGAGTAGTGAACCGTCGTACTGGCCGTGATTCTTCACTTCGATATTGGGCGAGGTATAGGACACCGCCCCATCTTCGGACTGGCGCGCCTTAATCCAGCCCGTAATGAGTGCGCACTTGGCTTCATCAGAGAGTGGATCGCCGCCGGTCTGGTGGAGCTCGGTGTGGGCTACTGGTGTTGTCGCCGCTTTCGTCGATGCCCGATTGAGCGCGACAGCGTGGCGGATTGTCTCGGGGCTGGCGGCCAGGACGCCCTCGTCTACGCCGGGGATTAGACACACCGATTCGGGGTTGACCTCGCGAGATTGGTAGGTGATTCCGCCCTCGTCGGTGAACTCCCAATCAGCGTAGGGCACGCGGTCGGCGGCGATGACGCGGCCGTCCTGGTCGCGCTCGAGTGCCCAAAGACTCCAACCGTAGAAAAGTAAATCGTCTACCGTCCAGAGCATTCGGTGAAATGGGCTAATCGGCCCGTTGGAGCGCGAGAGCCATTCGGGCTGTAGCTCGTCCGGCTCGTCGCCGGTGGTCTGATACAGCGGGCAGCGGGCGATGGAGCCAACGATGAGGCGGCGAGCTCGCGCCAGGGCGGGAATCCCGATAGCGGTGGCGCGAGTCGCAGGAATGTAGGGCCTATCCGGGGGGTCGATGCTTAATAGGTGGTTGGGCGATGCCCAGGGCGACTCGTAGGCAACGGAGCCCGCCGCCAGGGCGGGCAGCGCGAGTGAGTCGCGGAGAGTTTGCAAAAGTCCCATGCGGAAAGAATGACGCTAACCGCTGGCGATTGGTAGAAAAGTCGAGGTTAACGCGGGTAGCGGCGCAATCTATACACGTTGTTCATTGCGTACTCGGCCCCGTGATAGTCACCGTGAGCGTCCTTGAGGTGCCGGGCGATGAGATACCAGCCGTGCTCGCGGCTTCGCGCGGCTTCGCGCCACTCGCACTGGCGGCAGCACACTACCGTGAGGTAGGGAGATTCTTCCACGATGGCAACCATGTTTTGTTTCTTTGGGGTCACAGCGAAAATACCTCGGGCGCGGAGACCACCGGCGCGACAGCTCGCACGCCCCTTACCGCCAGGAGCCCGGCTTCAATCGACGCGATGGATCCGTTAGAGCGACGGCGGTCAATAAGTCGGCCTTTATCGCCTACAGTGCGTAGCGCCGCGCCGCTAAACTCGGCGGGCCACTCGGGGGCGGTGCGTAGGAGGAGCCGTTGCTCGGGTATCGCGGTGAGCATGAAGTCAGTGGATTGGATCAGGTCATCTACGGTGGCGAGTTGCACCGCTTCGCCGAGGTCGGCGGCCAGTTCCTCGGCCAGGTGGCCGGAGGGGCCGTGAGCGTCGATTCGGATTGACTCGGGGCGGTGCTTTCGGTGGATTCGCTTTACCACGTCCACCGCCCAGGCTTGGCCGGGGCGTGACTCAATCAGCTCGAGGGCGGGCACCCCGTTAATCGTGCCAGCGGCCACGATAGATGTTTGGTCGTGAGCCCAAGACACGGCCACGCCGAGGTGGAATGTTCCGGGATCAAGTGGCGCGTTAGTGGTCGCGGCTTCAATCGCGGCACCGGGGAGAATCGCGTTAGACACTTTCGTCCGCCGGTTGCCGTAGGCGCGGGCAAACTCACCGGGGGTGAGCTCGTCGGCGGCTTCCTCGAGTCCCTGCATCGTCAGCCCCTCCCCAGCGGAGGGGTGCGCGGCGAACACCGCGTCTAAGTCGGTGGGGTCTACATCGTCGCCTATCCCGTAGTCGATGACGCAGACACCCGGCGTTTTGTTCTCGCGCGCCTGGTCTAGCATGTTGTGCCACCACGTCGAGTTTCCGTCCCCCATCGTCGAGAAATACCAAGTCTGGGGGCCGTGGCCGAGGTCGTGCCGGGTCGATTTCGTCGGAACGATGGCCTGTAGGAGGGCAGCCCCGGCCGCTTCGCTATGCACCCACGGTTCATCAATGGCCACTAAGTCGGATTGCTCGCCGTGGAGATAGTCGCCAGTAGGCGGCATTGGCCGGAATTGAGCGTCGGTGGCGGGCACGATTAGGCGAGTATCCCCCGCACCGAACTTCGTTCGCACGATTGATTTAAGCCGAGAGCTGGCAGGGGTGCCGCAATCTTTAACCCATCGTTCGCGCGCGGCCTGGCCGGTCTGAGCTGTATACCAGACCCGCGCCCCCGGCTGTATCAGCGTGCGGTGAGTCCCCACGGCCATGAAGTTGTAGGTCTTACCCGCCTGTCGGGGAACGGAGACTAGCACCGTGTGATAGTTCCACTTGCCGGTGTCTGGGTTGATTTCCAGGGCAACATCATCTGCGGCGCGTTGCCAGCGCTTGAGCCGCCCCTTGAGAGCACCGGCGACGGCATCGACGGCCGGGCCGTAGGTGGGGAAGTCCTCGTTACGCGGGGTGTGATAGCGGGGAACCGCTAGGGCCGAGTGCATTTAGTAAGTCCTTGATTTCATCGTCTGTTGCAACGTCGCGTGAGTCGGGGGTCATGCGAGCCTCACGGAGCGCGCTAACCATCTGGTCGATAATTTTTGTCGGGCCGTAGGGCCTGTTCTGCTTCTCGAATGAGTCGAGCGCCCATGCACCGGCGCGGAGCACGGTCTCAATTCCTTCATCTACTTCGCTTAGCCCGCCCTGGTCGCGAGCGGCCAGAATCGCCGAGTCCATCGCCTCCGAGTGCCGTCCTCGGAGCACCTGATCAGGCTCTTTGATTGCTTCCGTCTCGAAGATGCCGAGCTGGCCAGCACGCGGCCGCCTAGGATCTGGTCTACCCATGATTTATGCCGTCCTAACTGGGGTTTTCGTGAATTGTACCAACCCCCGTGTTGAATTACGCTGGGAAAAAATGGAAGTTGGGCGCGGGACTTCCTGGGCGGCCCTTACTACCAAAACGCCCAGGTGGAGCGCCAGCCAATCGCGGGAACGCGGCGCCCGCTCGCCCCGCGCGATGGGGTGAGCCTTGAACCACTCGGTCAGGGAGCGCGCCCCGCGCGAGCTGTTGCAGGACTTATGCGCCGGGCGGAGATTGTCGAGCGAGTTATCGCCACCGCAAGCCACGGGGACAACATGGTCGATAGTGGTAGCGCCCGGTTTACCGCATAGATGGCAGGTGTCGCCGTAGGTCTCGAGGGTTAGAGCGATGAGAGCTTGGAGCCGTCGCCCGCTTAGCCTAGCCAACCAACTCACCCCTGGCGATTGCTTGGAGTCGCTTAGAAGCTTTATTCCTGGCGTGGCCCTTCTTCACAGGCACCCACACGCCCGCCCGCACGCTATCGCCCACCAACGGGTAGAAAGCTTCCATAGCACACTGTTGCTTCACCGGGCAGCCCCTACAGAGGAACTCGGCCACGTCATCGCGGGTAGTGTCCGGCCCCATGAGCTCGCGCCAGGGTCTAATGTCGTCCAGGTCGTAGACCATGGGGTGTTGCGTAGTGCAGCGAGCGGTGTCTGTCCACTTCTCGAGGCGGGCCATTTATCTACCTTTCCTATCTTTAGCTACTAGTTGCAGGGGCTAGGGTGGTTACCCATATCGCCCCCTACGGGGGAGTTGTTTGTCGATGACCTCCCCAGTGCTGGTTTCCCAGTTTTGAACCGCTTTCCGACGTCATCCCACGACTAATAGACCCGCGTGCTTTTCCATGCACGGGGCCTCTCAGTTCCACGCCTGCTACCGGTAGCTAGTCGGCGGCGGGCGGCTCCGGGGCGCTAGACCGGGGCACTTTTTACTGTGGTGAAAGCTCAATTAGCGCACGCGGTTGTTGTTAGCCCTGTACTCACGTCATAAGCAGGGGGTCGGTTGAAAGTCATCTAAGGTTATTTAGTTTTCGCGTGACGTATCCCGGTAGGGCACGCCATGAGGGCCCATCAACGACCGCGACGGAGATGATTTGTGTTGATAGACCCACATGACCGGTCCCTAAATCGGAAGCTGTCCGGCGTAGTGGGAGTGGTGTCGTTCCCAGCACGAGGCGCAAATCCTCATACCGTTCTGTTCCGGGGCGACATGGCCGGCGGCGAAGGCGATCCCACACACATCGCAGCGGTATTCGCTGCGCTTATGAGGGAACTCGCCTCGGCACGCCGGGCAATTAGGATCGGGGAACTTCACGGCGTAGAGACTCCCGGCTTAGTCCGTTGACTGCGAAGGCGACGCCGAGGGTGGCGAAGGCGATGGCTAGCACTCTTTCCCTCCAATCTCGGCGGCCAGGCGCTCGAGCTCGGTACGGTCGAATACTTGAATACCGCGCTTGCCTAGTTCGCCGGCCGGCTTGAGCTTGCCAGCCTTAGCCCATCGGTTGATAGTTCCGCGGGTAACGCCTAGGAGGTGGGCCGCCTCCTTGCTCCCGATTAGTTCTTTAAGCGTCATAGGACACATTAAAGCACAACGGGCCAATGTCATACAACCTTAAACGCTACATAAGACACAACTGAAGTGCGTCACTTGACGCATTAGCCAGCTAAAGGGCAAAATTAACCACATGACTACTTCAATACATGGCGCGGGGTTCGTTCCCTCATGGACAATCGCGGACCGGGTACGTAAGGCGCGCGAATCCACGAATCTAAAGCAGTCCGAATTGTCGGCACGCCTAGGGATGGCTAGGACGTCGCTAGCAAGGATTGAGCAAGGTAAGTCTGAGCCACGGCGGACAACACTTATCGCCATCGCGTTCGCGACGGGCGTGTCTCTTGATTGGCTGGAGACAGGCGAAACCCCCGCCGGGCCGGAGCCAGACGGGGGTGAGGTTGTGCGCCATCAGGGAATCGAACCCCGAACCCACTGATTAAGAGTCAGTTGCTCTGCCAATTGAGCTAATGGCGCATTGTTTCAAAAACTTGAGCCAATCTCTCGGCCGCTGTCCTTGCAACGGAAAATAACTTTAACCCCTTCAAAGAAAATAGTAAAATCGGCTGGTCATCCCAGGTTTTTGCGGGGTATTAACGTAACGTTATCGCGTGCTTGATGCTGAATGCAACGATTAGGTATCAAAGTCGCTGCAGCGCTAATTTTGTGTACAAATTGGGGACGTTTTGTCGATATGGTTAGTGAGATTGGGTGACGAGCTCGCGGCGAAGGCGGCTCGGCGGCTGACTCGCAGGTTAACTTGCAGGTTAAAAGAACCAGGCTAGATAAGGGTTTTTGAATTTTGACTAGGACGATTTCGCTGCTGCGCCGCGGCGTAGTGACGGTAGTTGCATCCGTTACGGCGGTGTCGCTGGCGGCGTGCACGATTGGCGATCCGGAGGGTAAGGACGCGGCGGCGCCGGAGGTAAGTGGGGCATCGGAAGCCGGTGCCACCAGCGTGGCCAAGAAGGAGAAGAAGGCTCCGGAGTTCTCCGTCAAGGATGGCGCCGAGGACGTCGATCCCTTCACGCCCGTGACCGTGAAGTCCCTGGGCAAGGGGCTGGAGACGGTCACCATGACCAACGAGCAGGGCTACGTCGTGGCGGAAACGCTCTCGGATGATGGCAAGACCTGGTCGAGCGACGAGACGCTGGGTTATAACCGGACCTACACCATCTACGCCAAGGACGAAAACGGCAAGGAAAAGACCGTCCAGTTCACCACCCCGGAAGCTAACGGCACCGCGGATGTGGCCATGGCCCCGCTGGACGGCTCCGAGGTGGGCGTCGGGCAGACCGTGAACTTCCGCTTTGGCGTGCCCGTGCCGGACCGCAAGAAGGCCGAGGAGGCCCTGACGGTGGAGACCTCCCCGGCGGTGGAGGGCGCGTTCCACTGGGTCAACGACTACGAGGTCCGCTGGCGCCCGAAGGAGTACTGGGAGCCGGGCACGAAGGTGACCGCGAAGGCGGAGATTGAAGGCGTCGACCTGGGTAACAAGGTGTACGGCGGCTCCAACAACGAGGCCAGCTTCACCATCGGCGACCGGGTCATCTCCATCGTGGACGACGCCACCAAGACCATGCGGGTCTACAAGAACCAGGAGCTGCTGCGCGAGATCCCGGTCTCGCTGGGCCGCGACGGCCAGTACGCGACCCCGAATGGGCGCTACATCATCGGCGACGAGCACGAGCAGCTCATGATGGACTCCACGACCTTCGGGCTGGCTCTCGATGCCGGCGGCTACCAAACCGTCGTCGACTATGCGACGCAGATGTCCTATTCGGGCATCTACGTCCACTCCGCCCCGTGGTCGGTCTGGGCGCAGGGCAACACGAACACCTCGCACGGCTGCATCAACGTCACCCCGGAGGCTGCCCAGTGGTTCCAGCAGGTGGTCGGCCGCGGCGACATCGTCCTGGTCAAGAACACCTCCGGCGGGGTGCTCTCGCCCTACGACGGGCTCGGCGACTGGAACATGTCCTGGGAGGACTGGAAGGCCGGCAACGCCTAGCCCGCCTAAGCCAGCTCAACCTTTGCGGAGCGCGTGCTCCCCGCGGCCAATGACTACCGTGGGGAGCATGCGTTTTTCTGTCTTAGATAGGGCCGCGGCGACCCCGGCCGAAACGGAGGCCGAGACCCTGCGCGGGGTGGCCGAGCACGCCCGGTACGTCGAGTCCTTGGGCTTCGAGCGCTTCACCGTCGCCGAGCACCACGGCGTCGACGGCATCCCCAGCGGGCAGCCGGCTCTCTTGGCGGCGCACGCGGCGGCGGCCACACAGCGCCTGCGCGTGGGCACGGCGGGCATCATGGTGCCCGGGCACCCGCCCTTTCTCATCGCGGAGCAGGTGGCGACGCTGGCGGCGCTGTACCCGGGCAGGGTGGACATCGGCCTGGGCAATTCCGTCGGCTTTACCGCCCCGGTGCGCGCGGCGCTGCGCCAGGACGGCAAGGCCCGGGAGCGCTACAGCGATGACCTGGGCGAGCTGCTGAGCTACCTGCGCGGCGATGCCGCAGTCACCGCCCGCCCGCGCCTCGAGGGAGAGGTGGGCCTGTTCCTGCTGGCCGGCTACGCCTCCGCGCGCACCGCCGGGCGCTTAGGCCTCGGCGTCATCCTGGGCGGGCCGGTGGGCACCCAGCTAAAGGCCGCCCAGACCTACCGGGCGAACTTCCAGCCCAGCGAGTTTTGCCCCGCCCCGCACGTGATTTCCTCGCTGAATATCGCCGTGGCGGACACGGAAGCAAAGGCCGCGGACCTGCTGGCCCCGGAGGCCTACGCGCAGGCGATGGCCCAGTCCACCGGCCGCTTCAGCCCGCTGGTGCCGGCCGCGGACCTGGATCTCGCCGCGATGACCAGCCAGCAGCGCGCCCGCATGCGCGACATCCAGGCCCACCACGTGGTGGGCACGCCACAAACAGTGCGGCGGGAGCTAGCGGCAATTGCTAGCCAGCTGGGCGTGGAGGAGTTTATGGTGACGGGCGATATCCCGGACCGCGCCGGCCGGGCCGAGAGCGAAAGGCTCCTGGCGCACCAACTAGCTCACTAGGGATAGCAAAAGCAGGCCAAGGAATCCTTGACCTGCTTTAACTTTGGGGTGGCTGACGGGGCTCGAACCCGCGACACCCAGGATCACAACCTGGTGCTCTACCAGCTGAACTACAGCCACCATCGCTGCCTTAGCAGCGCTATTTAGGTTAACCCATGAACGGCGAATTACAAAAACGCCTGGTAAGCGTGGGTGCTTTCGGCCTTCGCCTCGAGGGCCTGGCCGCTGTCCGGGCCGCCGTCGGTGCGGAAGACGCTGCGGCGGTAGTAGTCCAGCTCGCGGATGGACTCCACGATGTCCTGCAGCGCGCGGTGGGCCAGCCCCTTATCCGGCTGGTGGAAATACGCCTTCGGGTGCCAGCGCCGCGCCAGCTCCTTGATGGTGGAGACATCGATCATGCGGTAATGCAGCGCCTGGTCCAGCCGGGGCATGTAGCGCCGGATGAAGGTGCGGTCCGTGGCGATGGAATTGCCGGCCAGCGGGGCGGGGTGCTCCGGGTCGCAGTGGGCCGCGACCAGCTCGAGGACGGCCTGCTCGGCCTGCTCGACGGTGGTGTGGGAGGCGCGGATTTCCGTATCCAGCCCGGAGTTGGCGTGCATCTCGGTAACCACGTCGTCCATCTGCGCCAGCTCCTCCTCGGTGGCGTGGACGACGAGGTCGATGCCCTCGCCCAGGATGTTCAGGTTGCCGTCGGTGATAACGGCCGCGACCTCCACGATGACGTGGCGGTCCGGATCCAGACCGGTCATTTCCAGATCGATCCACACCAGGCGGTCGTGTTTGGGGGCTATCTCTTGGCTATGCATAACCACCAGTCTAGCTACCCCATCTGCGAGTAGAACTTGCCCACCAGCGGCGCGATAAGTGGGGTCGGCAGCACCTGGCTAATCGTGTTCATCGCCTTGGACAGCGGTCCCGGCACCACGCGGCGCTGGTTGCGGGCCATGGCCGCCAGGGTTTCCTGCGAGCAGGACTCGTAGGTCGTCCACAGGAAATCCGGCACGACCTTGTCCACGATGGACTGCTCCTCCGCGGGGACGACGGCATCCCGGACCGGGCCGGGAGCGAGCAGCGTGCAGCTGACGCCGCTGCCGGCCAGCTCGTAGTGCAGCGCCTCCGTGAAGGCGTTGACGCCGGCCTTGGTGAAGACGTAGGTGGCGTTGTTCGGGATGGGGATGTTGCCGGCCGCCGAGCCCACGTTGCAGATGGCGCCGCGCCGCCGCGGCAGCATCTGCTCCAGCGCCGCGCGGGTAATGCGGTGCACGGCCGTGGCGTTGAGCTGGAACTGGTCGGTCTCGTAGCCGAAGTCTTGATCCATGAACGGGCCAAAGCTAGCGATGCCGGCCGAATTGACCAGGATGCTCACCTCCCGGCCGCGGATGAACTCGACGAGCCGGTCGACGTCCTCGGCGCGGGAGAGGTCGGCATCGAAAGCCACGGCCTCGACGTCGTGGGCCCTGCTAAGCTCGCCCGCGATCTTGTCCAGCGCCTCCTTGCGCCGGGCGACCAGGACCACGTTGTGGCCCAGTGCGGCTAGGTCGCGGGCCATGGCCTCGCCGATGCCCTGGCTGGCGCCGGTGATCAGGGCATAGGAATGGCGGGTGGGGGCAGGCAGTCCGGATTTTTTCGGCATAGCGGGTTCAAGTCCTTTCGCGGATGGTGCGTTCGACCTTAGGCGGTGCCACTCAGCCTAGCGAAAAGATCCGGGTTAGTTCAGGGAAAAACCCTGATGCGCTGCGGGTGGATCCACGGTTGAATAGAAGGTGAAAGGAAAACCCCGACCCCTAAGAAGGAGAAATACCCCCATGAACGACAAACTCCACCGCTCCACCACCGACCGCTACGTCGCCGGCGTGTGCGGCGGCATCGCCGAGACCTACAACGTGGATGCCACCCTGGTGCGCGCCCTGTTCGCCATCGCCACGCTGGGCGGCGCCTGGGGCCTGGCCATCTACATCGTGCTGTGGATCTGCATGCCGGAAGGCCCGCAGGCCTAGGCCCGGCCCCGCGCTACTGCAGCGGGCCGAAGTCCATGAATTCCCGCCAGGTGTCCCACTCTTCCTGCAGGGCCGCCCGGCGGGATTCTTTGCTCGCGTGGCCGTCGATGAGGCTGGCGTCCTGCATCCGGATGCCGTTGTCGAAAAAGAGCGCGGCGTGCCCGGAGGCCCCGTAGCGGATGACCGGGATGAGGTTGAGCCCGTCGAAGGACAGGCGCGCGTTCGGGCGCACGTCCAGGCCCGCGATGGCCGCCAGGGTGGGCGCGAGATCCATGGGGGAGACCAGCTCCTGGGAGGTGCCGCCTTCGGCCACACCGGGCCAGAAGATGCTCATGGGCCCCGGGGAATCGCTGAGCGTGGCCACGGCCACGACGCCGGTATCCGGCAGCGAGCCCGGCTCCTCCCACAGGCGGAAGACGTTCTCGCCCGGCTGGGCGGGCTCTGCCCCCTCGGTGACGCGCCAGCCGGCGTCGGCGAAGACGTCGGTGATGCGGTAGCGCGCGCGGCGCTGCGGGTACTGGCCGGTCAGCACCGCGTTGCGGGACGAGGGGTAGTCCGCGGCGGGCGGGTAGCAGTTATCGAAGCGCAGGCCCGGCGGGGCCAGCTCGGCGGGCCAGTGGGAGAAAGTAGCCAGGGTGATGTCCATGGCTGCTATTTTAGTCCCGCTCAGACGGGAGAAAGCGGTGCCCCCACCAGGATTCGAACCCGGGACACGCGGGGTAGAAACCCGCTGCTCTATCCACTGAGCTATAGGGGCTAACAAGGGGCAGGCGCCGCGCTGTCGCGCAGTGCAGGACAGATTTTACTCGACCGGCCCGGCGCCGGAGACACACGGCCCGCTAGCTGGTCGCGGCGCCGTTGTCCGCGCGCTGCTTGCCGACCTTCTTGACCAGCTCGATAAGCCGCTGGGTGGCCGGCGAAAGGTCGGCGTCGCGCCGGGTGAGCAGGATGCCGCTCATCATCGGCAGCTCCTCCTTGAGCTGGCGGTAGTGGATGCCCTCGGACTTGAACGTGCGGGCGGTCTCCGGGAAAAGCGCGACACCCAGCCCGCCGGCGACCAGCGGGATGGCGGTCTGGAGCGTAGATATTTCCTGCCGGCGCGCGGGCACGGCATCGGGGTGGTCGGCCCAGAGCTCGTCCAGCAGCTCCGTGAGCCCGATAAACTCCGGGTTGCGGGGCACGACCACCCAGGTCTCGTCCCGGATGTCGTAGAGCGAGACCGGATCCGGCAGGCCGGCCAGGCGCTCGGGCAGGCCGACCACCCAGGGGAAGCGGGCGAACTCGACGACGTCGAGCTGGCGCACGAAGCGCCGCGCGACCGCGGCCGGGTCGGTGACCGGCAACAGGCCGACGTCGACGGTGCCGTCCAGGACCCGCTCCAGCGTGATGCTGGGGGAGGGGTCTTCGACGTAGACCTCCACGTCGGGGGCCTCTTGCAGCATCTCGTGCAGGACGGCGGGCATGACGGTCCAGTTGAACTCGGGCGCCGAGCACACCGAGACCGAGCCGGCTAGCCCGCCCGCCATCTCCCTAATGCGCTGGGTGGTCTGGCTGAGCAGGGCGTCGAGCTTGACCGCGGTTTTGTAGACGTAGTGTCCGGCGTCCGTCGGGGTGACCCCGGCGCGGCTGCGGTTGAGCAACTGGATGCCGAGCTCGTCTTCGAGCTTGCGGATGGATAGGCTCAGCGAGGGCTGGGTCATCTCCATCGCCGCCGCGGCATGCGTGAATCCGCCGTGGTCAACCACGCTGCGGAAGTAGTGGAGTTGCCGAGAATCCATAAATCCCATCGTGCCAGAAAATAGACCATTAATCATTTTCGTTATGGAAACGTCGCCGAAGTAGAATAGCGGCATGTCTTTCAGCCACGCCACCGACGCGGATGCGACGAAGAAGCCTAGCCCCAGTACCGGCACCCAGCAGGTGCGATCCAGCTGGGGTATTTACGCGGCAGCCACGGTCTTCGCCGGCGTGGTCGGAGGGTTCATCTCGATGTTCTTCCTGGCCGACTCGCTGCAGGCCCTAGGCATTCCCGATCCGGGCCGCCTGACCACCATCGGCCTGCCGGCGTTCCGGGGCGCGGCCTGGATACTCATGGCCCTGGCCGTGGGCTCCTACCTGACCTCGGCGTTCCTGATTTCCCCGGCCGTGCCGGAGGGGGACAACGAACGGCTTATCGATGCCCCCTTGACCGTCGACGGCCACCTCGCCGCCCGCACCGGCATGGTTGCCTCCTTCGGCGTGGCCATCGTCTCGCTGCTGGAGATCCCGCTGGTCATGTCGGATGTCTCCGGCACGCCCTTCGTCCAGGTCTTAAGCCCCGACATGCTGGGCCTGGCGCTGTCCCAGGTGGCTACCGCCCAGGCGTGGCTGGCCACCGCGGTGATCGCGGCGTTGGTCGGCGTGCTGACCCTGTTCAGCCAGCAGTGGTCCCTGCAGCCGGTGCTGCTGTTTTTGTCGATCACCATGGTGGTTCCCCTGGGGTTTGACGGGCACTCGGCCTCCGGCGGCGACCACGACTACGGCACCAACTCCTACCTGTGGCACCTGTTGTTCGTGGTGCTCTGGGTCGGCGGCCTCATGGCGCTCATCGCCCATGGCCGACGCCTGGGCCGGGAAATGGGGCAGGCGGTGCGCCGCTATTCGACGCTCGCGCTCGTCGCCGCGCTGGCGATGGCCGCCTCCGGCGTGGTCAACGCCGCCATCCGCGTGGAGTGGTCGGACTGGCTGACCACCCGCTACGGGCTGATTATCACCACCAAGACCGTGCTGCTGGTCGTGCTGGCCTTTTTGGGCTTCGTCCACCGCCAGCTGACCATCCCGCAGCTGGACAAGCGCCCGCGCCTGTTCCTGCGCGTGGCGGTGGTGGAGGTGGCCGTCATGGCCGCCACGGTCGGCGTGGCCATCACCATGGGGCGCACGCCGCCCCCGCCGCCGCGGGATCCCAACCTGAACTCCATGCAGATCCAGCTGGGCTACGAGCTCTTCGAGCGCCCCACCTTCTGGAACGTGTGGACCTTTTTCCGCTTTGACATCATGTTCGGGGTCATCGGCCTGGTGCTGGCGGGTCTGTATGTCTACGCCCTCTACCGGCTGCGCAAGATCGGGCTGAGCTGGTCGCCCATGCGCACCGCCTGGTGGATGCTCGGCTCGCTGGGCATGACCGTCGTGATGTCGACGGGCATCGGCCTGTACTTCCCGGCCATGTACTCCATGCACATGCTGGGGCACATGGTCCTGTCCATGGTCATCCCGCTGTTTTTGGTGCTCGGCGCGCCGCTCACCCTCCTCATGGAGGCCTTCCCCGCGGGGCGGCCGGGCCGGCCCAGCCTGCACGACTACGCCGTCGCGGTGACGAAGTCGCGCATCCTGCGCGCCATCACGCACCCGGCCGTGAACCTCCTGCAGTTCCTGGTGGTCTTCTACGCCATCTACCTGTCCTTCGACTTCTACGAGTTCGCCATCTCGGAGCACGCCGGCCACGTCCTGATGAACTGGATGTTCCTGCTGTCCGGTTACCTCTACTTCTGGGAAGTCATCGGCCCGGATCCGCTGCCGAACCGCGCGCCGGTGCACATCCGCCTGTTCGTGCTGTTTTTGTCCATGCCGGTCCACCTCTATATGGGCGTCTACCTCATGCAGCTCAACGCCATCTTGGGCGAGGAGTTCTACAACTCCCTGAACCTGCCGTGGGATATCGACCTGCTGGCGGACCAGCGCGAGGGCGGCGGCATCGCCTGGGGCTTCGGGCAGTTCCCGCTAGTTATCGTCTTCGGCAAGCTCTTCGTCGATTGGCTGCGCGAGGATCGCAACACCGCCGCGCGCCACGACGCGAAGGCGGATGTGGATCACGACGCCGACTTGGAGGAATACAACCGCATGTTGGCCGGGCTGAGCGAGGATGGTGACATTAGTCGTTTCCGGCAGATGTAGGCACCTCACCAGCGCCCATAGTGCTTAACGATGCCACCCCGTCCCCACCATAGGCATATTTCGCGCCGTGGGGGCGGGGTTTATCCACAGGTACGGCCGGCGCCGGTTTACAGCCGCTGCCGCCTCGGCGAGCATGGACACCAGCGGCCCGCGACCGCGGGGCGCGAAGAACACTATTTGCTCGAGGGGAATTAAACCGAGATGTCTCAACTGTCCATCACCGTTTTTGGCCACCTGACCCATAACCCACAGCTCGTTAAGTTCAACGACGAGACCATGAAAACCAACCTGCGCGTCGCCTCCTCGCGGCGCGTGCGCGATAACTCCACCCAGTCCACCGACACCTGGAAAGACTCCGACCTGTTGTTCATGGACGTCGAGGTCTGGGGGCCAGCTGGCCCAGTCCTGCCGCATCACCCTGCAAAAGGGGATGCCGATTATCGCCGTCGGCTCGCTGGTGACCAGCCAGTGGACTACTGAGTCCGGCGAGGCCCGCAGCCGCATCTACCTGAAGGCCTCATGGCTGGGCCTGGACATGAACCGCTGGGTCATCGGCGCCCGCAAGATCGAAACCGTCACCAACGCCGCCGGGGTGGAGATCCCGGGCGAGAGCGTCCTGGACTACCCGGTGGACAAGGACCTGTCGAAGTCCGGACCCAAGCAGCCGGAGCCGGCACAAGCCGCGGAGTCTGCGGAATCCGGGGACGATAGCAACGGAGAGGGGGATACCGCCACCGATACCGCGGGTGATCGCGCCGCCGCCAGCGCGCGCAGCGTCCTGAGCTAATCCGCCAGCTACTTCACGACCCGTCGGCGCCCTGCTGTGCCGGCGGGTTATGTGCCTTAAGGGGTAGCCAGCGGGCAACTTGCGGTAGTGTTTGTGGTGATAAAACCTGACCCAATGGACGAAAAGGGGAATGATGGGCGAGTTCATCTACACGATGAAAAACGTGCGCAAGGCTATCGGCGACAAGGTCATCCTGGACAATGTCACCATGGCCTTCTACCCGGGCGCCAAGATCGGCGTCGTGGGGCCAAACGGCGCCGGCAAGTCCTCGATCTTGAAGATCATGGCCGGGCTGGACCAGCCCTCCAACGGTGAGGCTTTCCTGGATCCGGGCGCCACCGTCGGCATCCTGCAGCAGGAGCCCCCGCTGAACGAGGAGAAGACGGTCCGCGAGAACGTCGAGGAGGGCCTCGGCGACATCTTCGAGAAGAAGCAGCGCTTCGAGCAGATCGCGGAAGAGATGGCCACCAACTACACCGACGAGCTCATGGAAGAGATGGGCAAGCTGCAGGAGGAGCTCGACGCCGCCGATGCCTGGGAGGTCGACTCCAAGATCGAGCAGGCCATGGAGGCCCTGCGCTGCCCGCCGTCCGATGCCCCGGTCACCAAACTCTCCGGTGGTGAGCGCCGCCGCGTCGCACTGGCCAAGCTGCTGCTGAGCGAGCCGGACCTGCTGCTGCTCGACGAGCCCACCAACCACCTGGACGCCGAGTCCGTCCAGTGGCTGGAAAAGCACCTGCAGGACTACCCGGGCGCCGTGCTGGCCGTGACCCACGACCGCTACTTCCTAGACCACGTCGCCGGCTGGATCTGCGAGGTCGACCGCGGCAAGCTCTACCCGTACGAGGGCAACTACTCGACCTACCTGGAAAAGAAGCAGGAGCGCCTCGAGGTCGCCGGCAAGAAGGACGCCAAGCTGCGCAAGCGCCTGAAGGACGAGCTGGCCTGGGTGCGCTCCGGCGCGAAGGCCCGCCAGGCCAAGAACAAGGCCCGTCTGGAGCGCTACGAGGAGATGGCTGCCGAGGCCGAGAAGTACAAGAAGCTCGACTTCGAAGAAATCCAGATCCCGACCCCGCCGCGCCTGGGCAACAAGGTCGTCGAGGTCAAGGATCTGGTCAAGGGCTTTGGCGACCGCGTGCTCATCAAGGACCTGTCGTTCACGCTGCCGCGCAACGGCATCGTGGGCGTTATCGGCCCGAACGGCGTGGGCAAGACGACCCTGTTCAAGACCATCGTCGGGCTGGAAGAGCCGGACGCGGGCTCCGTGGAAGTCGGCGACACCGTCAAGCTGTCCTACGTGGACCAGAACCGTGAGAACATCGACCCCGAGGCCACCGTCTGGGAGGTCGTCTCCGGCGGCCTGGACTACATCCACGTCGGCCAGAACGAGATGCCCTCGCGCGCCTACCTGTCCGCTTTCGGCTTCAAGGGCCCGGACCAGCAGAAGCCGTCCAAGGTGCTCTCCGGCGGTGAGCGCAACCGCTTGAACCTCGCGCTGACCCTGAAGGAAGGCGGCAACCTGATCCTCCTAGACGAGCCGACCAACGACCTCGACGTCGAGACCCTCGGCTCGCTGGAAAACGCCCTCGAGAAGTTCCCGGGCTGCGCCGTGGTCATCTCCCACGACCGCTGGTTCCTGGACCGCACCTGTACCCACATCCTGGCGTGGGAAGGCAACGTGGAAGAAGGCAAGTGGTTCTGGTTCGAAGGCAACTTCGGCGACTACGAGAAGAACAAGGTCGAGCGCCTGGGCGAGGAGGCCGCCCGCCCGTCGCGCGTGACCCACCGCAAGCTGACCCGCTAAACAACGCAGTTAACCGCAGTTAAAAGGAGCAGGATGTCCATCCATACCCACGAGGTTCCGGTCCGGTGGTCGGATTTCGACCGCTACGGCCACTTGATGAACGCGAATTACGTCGAGCTGGCGCAGGAAGCGCGGCTGGCGTTCGCGGAAGACAAGTTCTACTCGCAGGGGCACGAATTCGCGGCTTTCGTGCGGCACCTGGACCTGGACTTCCGCCTGCCCATCGAGCCCCGCGGGACCACCTCCGTGGTGGTCGAAACGCAGGTCGTCGAACTGGGCAACAGCTCCCTGACCACCCGCCAGGAGATCAAGGACAGAAACGGCCGGGTCGCCTGCGTGGTGGAATGCGTGCAGGTCGCCGTGGACCTTGAGACCCAGCGCCCGCGCCCACTCAGCGATGCCGAGCGCGACATCCTCACCCAGGTAGGGGAAGAATAGTTGCCGAACGAATCGCTGGACCTGCGCAACGGCGGCAAGGGCCTGCAGGTGCTGGTGAGCCGTGCGATTGGCGTCGACGGCGGGTGCTCCGTGCGGCTGCGCCAGCTGACCGAGCACCAGGTTGATGTCTTCGTCACCACGCCTTTCGAGGTCGTTGTCGCGCGCCGCGTGGAGGGTAAGGCCTCCCGCGATGGGGCAGTGGTCTCCGCATATCTGCTGCAGCAGGAGCTGCTCAAGCACAACGCCGCCGGCAAGCTGGAGCTGGGCCCGGCCCGCGATCCCGTCTGGCCGGGCGCGCTGCCGCCGATGGACGGCTTCCGGCTGCTGGACCACCTGCCGGTAGAAGTCGTGCGCGAGCTTGCCGATGCCGGCCAGGCCCTAGCCCGCCAGTTCTCCGGACCGTTGGGCCCGCCGTCGAGCCTGATGAACCAGACCGTGGTCACCGTCGAGGGCCAAGGCAAGCAGGTCGAGGTGCCCATGCGCATGATTTTCGCCTGCACCAGCCTGGGGCTCATCCCCGGCTTCTCCGCGCCTACCGACGTCCCGCGGCACCTACGCGTTGCGGCGAAGGGCCGCTGGGTGCGCCTCGATGCCCCCTTCGGCACCGTCTACCACTCCAACCGGCTGTCTTTGTTCTAGGAAACTCTAGGTTTTCCACAGGCCGCGGTTCCCGAGTGTTAACCATTCCACTCGGGCGGCCGAGTTATCCACAGGCGCGGGATCGTGCTCTTGTGGGGGTTGATCTGTGTTTCTAGCGTGTGAGTCATGACAACGACAGCCATGGACACACTGAAAGCAGCGCACGCCATCTTCGCGGACGGGATCCAGTATTTGGACCTGTGCCGCCAGCTCAGCCTGCCCGCTTTGAAGGCTGTCATGTCCGATGTTGCCGCGGCCGCACACCACCGCGCGTGCCAGACCTTCTTCGGGAAGACGTCCTATACGCGCAAGCAAGCCGCCGCCCGCCGAGCCGCCGCTTCTCAGGGCCATCACCTGGATACCCTCTTGGTCCTGGACAATGCCTTCCGCCGGGTACGCCACCAGGGCGAGGCCTGGGCCATGCTCATCGAACTGTGCAACACCCCCGGCACCACCAAACAACTCCGCCGGCTTGCCAACCAAAAAGTCTTGGAGCTCAACCGCCCGGCCCCACCCGCCGAAGGCGTGCGCGTGACCCGCCGCAAAGACGGCCCCAGCACCTTCTCCATTACCGGGGACCCACAGCTGGTAGAAAACCTCTGGGCATCAATTAAGACCATCCCCGACGTGGAAGCCTTGTTCAGCGGCGGCCTAGAAAAACAACCCAAGACCACCCACGTGGTCATCTCCCTACCGGACTGGGTGCGCATCCTTGCCGGAGACGGGGATGAGATCACCTTGCAGCTGAGCAACGGCACCACCATGACCGGTGCCGACTACGTCCGACAGTGCCTGCTGGACGCGGGCCTTGCCACCCTGGTGGATCCGAGGCGCGGGCCGGTCAACCAATACCGCTACCAACGGCATGCCTCGCCGAAGCAGAAAGACATGGCCAAAGCCGAGACCACCTGGTGTGCCTGGCCGAACTGTAGGAAGCCGGCGGATGAGTGCCAGGTCCACCACATCCACCCCTGGGCAGGCGGCGGAGAAACCAACCAAGAAAACCTGACGCTGTTGTGCGAGTTCCACAATTCCTGGAACGACGACGATCCGGCCTACCCAAGGCACGGGAGGGTCAACCGAAGACACGGCACAGTCACGTGGGACCCGCCCTGGAGCGGCGGCTGACACGGGGGCCAGCCGAGAGAGCAAAGTCGCGAGAGCAAAGCCGCGGGGCTGACGGCTGACGGCTGACACGGGGTCAGCCGAGGGAAAAGGAACAACAAAGTCAACCAAACCCCACGACTGCCGGGCCACAAGGGGCAATCCCAGTCTAAACACGCGAAAAGGCGCCACGGAAACCACTCCGTAGCGCCTACTCGGCGTGCCGAAAAGCTAATCCGGCCGGTTGATGAGCATCGCGGCGACGCGCTGCATGTGATCCCAGATCATCGCGCGGTACGCCGGCGGAATGGTCTCCTCCTCGATGTCCTCCAGGGACGCTCCCATCAGGTCCAGCCAGCGCTGGGCGGCGGCGGAATCGATGGGGAAGGACACATGCCGCATCCGCAGGCGCGGGGCACCGCGGTTGGCGTTGAACTCGGCGGGCCCGCCCCAATACTGGGCGAGGAACCACTGCAGCCGTTGCGCGGCGCCGTCGAAGTCCTCGGCCGGGTACATGGGCGCCAGGATGTCGTCGTTGCGCACGCGGGCGTAGAAACCTGCGACCAGGCGGCGGAAGGTCTCCTCGCCCCCGATGGCATCGTAAACGCTGCTGGGCTGCACTTAGTCCGCCTTCCGCATGATGCCCATGCCGTAGGGGTACGGGGTGGAAATGCCGGCCTCCTGCATCGCGTCCAGGATGTGCGCCTGGGCGTGGCGCTGGACGTGCCACTGCTGGCCGGGCATCGTCTTGATGGAAATGCGGTAGGAGATGTAGTCCGGCTCCCAGTCGGAGATGCCGTTGATGACGGGCTCGTCGATGACCTCGTTGACAATCTCCGGATCCTTGATGGCCTGGTTGACGGCGTCCTCGATGACGCGCCACGCTTCCTTCGCGTTGTTGGACAGGCCCACCGGGATCTGCAGGCGGCAGATGGCGTAGTGGTCGGAGAAGTTACCGATGCGCAGGATCTCACCGTTGCGGACCGTCCACAGGGTGCCGTCGATGTCGCGCAGCTTGGTCACGCGCAGGGTGATGTCCTCGACGTCGCCGATGATCTCCTCGCCCACGTCGATGGTGTCGCCGATGCCGTACTGATCCTCCAACAGCATGAAAACACCGGACAGGAAGTCCTTGACCAGCGACTGGGCGCCGAAGCCAAGGGCGACACCAACCACACCGGCGGAAGCGATAAGCGGGGCGATGTTTACGCCCAGCTGGTCCAGGATGAGCAGGGCGGCCAGGCTCCAGATGATGATGCCCACCGCCGATTTACTGACCCCGGCCAACGTCTTGATGCGGGACTTGCGCCGGTTTTCTTGGCTGCGGTTCATCGCGGCCTGCTGGCGGCTTTCCTCCTCCCGCTGCGCCTTGGTGGCCTTCGGCCCCAGCGGCAAGCGCGGGATGGTCGTCCCGCTGGGGGTCTTGGAGGCCTTGGCGGCCAGCTGGTTGATGATCCGGCGCAGCACCCACTGGGTGATGACGGCGATCAGCAGGATGATGACGATCTTGACGGGCCGTTCGACGACCCACGAGCGGATCTGCTCGTCCTCCCACCAGTTGCTGACCGTGTCGACGGCAGTGGTGCTGGCGGAACTAGCTAACACTGTGAGACTCATGCACTCTCTTTCTTTGTTGACTCGGCTTCGATTGTAGTAACCGCGGCCGGGCGTGGGCGCAGCGATGGCTACGGCGGCACAGGGCAGGTGGTGAATAAAAGGGTGGCGGGGGAGCGCCAAAAGTGGACAGCTTGGTCTAGGGTTGGGTGGCATGACGCAGCAGACGAAGCAAGAACTCGCCCAGGGATTTACCTCCCGCGCCATCCACGCCGGCTACCACCCGGACGGACACATGGGGTCCATCAACGTGCCCATCTACGCCTCCACGACGTTTGCGCAGGACGGCCTCGCGCAGCTGCGCGGCGGCTTCGAGTACGGCCGCGTGGCCAACCCGACGGTCCGCTCTCTAGAGCAGACCCTGGCGGCCCTGGAAGACGCCAGCTGTGCCCGCGTGTTCTCCTCGGGCATGGCGGCCATCGACACGCTCATCCGCATCCTGGCCCGCCCCGGCGATCACGTCATCCTCGGCAACGACGCCTACGGCGGCACCTACCGCCTGCTGCACCACGACTTTGGGGAGTGGGGCGTTCAGCTCAGCGTCGTGGACACGACCGACCCGGACGAGGTCGCGGCCGCTGTGCGCGACAACACCCGGATCATCTGGCTGGAAACGCCCAGTAACCCGGCGCTGTCGGTCACGGATATCGCCGCCGTCGCGGAAGTGAAAAAGCACGCCGCGCTGGTGGTGGACAACACCTTCGCCACGCCCTACCTGCAAAACCCGCTGGCCCTGGGCGCGGACCACGTGGTCCATTCGACCACCAAGTACCTGGGCGGCCACTCCGACGTCCTCGGTGGTGCCGTCATCACTAACGATGCCGAAGTCGACGAGCGCCTCCTGTACTTCCAGGGCTGCGTCGGCGCGGTCTCCTCGCCTTTCGATGCCTACCTCACCGCCCGCGGCATCAAGACCCTGGGCGTGCGCATGGAGCGCCACTGCTCCAACGCGCAGGCGGTAGCGGAATACTTGGCCTCCCGCCCCGAGGTCGCCCAAGTCTATTATCCGGGGCTGGAAGACCACCCGGGCCACGCGACGGCCGCGGGCCAGATGCGCGGCTTCGGCGGCATGCTCTCGGTGCGCTTCCGCAACCCCGAGCACGCGGAGCAGTTCTGCCTGAACACGCGCCTGATTTGTCTGGCGGAGTCGCTGGGCGGGGTCGAGTCCTTGGTCGAGCACCCGCAGAAGATGACGCACGCCTCGGCGGAAGGCTCCGAGCTGGTCCCGCCGGCGGACATGGTGCGCCTGTCGATTGGTATTGAGGACGAGGCCGATCTCATGGCCGACCTCGCCCAGGCGCTGGGCGCCCTAAGCTAGCAGGTCGCCGGCCGTGCGGTCGGTCTCCTGCAGCAAAAGGGGATCGGTGCCCGGCATGGGGGAGATGGTGGTGTCCGGCCACTGGGCATAGGTGGGGATGCCGATGATGTGCAGCCGCTCATCCACCGCGCCGTCGGGGTGGACGGTGCGGCGCTGCCACGTGGTCTCCGGCGAGCCCGTCGGGTGCCCGTGGTCGTGGAACGGTCGCGTGCGCGCCTGGATCGACACCGACATCGGGTCGACGGCGTGGCGCACGTCGGGCTGGTGCATCCAGGCGTCGACGAGCCAGTCGGAGCTGGCGGCGCCGAAGCGGGTGCGCAGGGTGAACGCGTCGCCGATTTCCAGGTGCGGGTGGTCGCCCAGGAAGGTGACCAGGCCGGCATCGATGAGCGCGAGCAGCTGCTGGGTGCGGAACAGCGGCGGGCCGGAGCCTACCATCTGGCCAAACGCCATGAACTCGCGGTAGGCCCCGGTGCGCGAGGCCCAGCTCATGCGGCCTTCCGAGCCGGCGATGGAGGCGGGCTTGCGCGCCGCGGAAATCGCCCACAGGGCGGCCTTGAGGCGGGAGTCGCGCCCGGCCTGGGACTCGGCGATGTCGCGTTCGAGCCCGGCGGCGATGAAGCCGGTCGGGTCGTCGCCGGCGTAGGCGGCCAGCGGGTTCATCCAGTAGTCGAGGCGGAACTCGCAGTCCAGCGCCGCGGTGAGCTCGGCCGCCAGGGCGGGCAGGGTGTCGGCGTGTAGCTCGGCGGCATCGATCTCGGCGGCGCGCTCGGGGTAGTAGGCGGCGTAGGCGTCGCGGACCAGGGCGGGCAGGACCTCGGCGCCGAAGTCGAAGTCGTCGCCCAAGTCCGCCAGCGCCGCCTTAAAGCGGGACAGGTCGGCCTTCGGCGGCAGGGAGTGGTACTGGGACTTCGGCAGGTAGGGGTAGCCGCGCCCGGAGGTAACGACCAGCTGGGGCTCGCGGCCGGACGGCTGGTAGCGCAGGCCGCCGCGGGCGGAGTCGTCGGCGACGAACTCGCCGCCGCGGTTGATGGTCACCAGCGCCATGACGTCGAAGAAGCCCATGCCGAGCCCGCGCACGAGCACCTTCTGGCCGGCCGGTATCTCCTCGACGGGCTGCTCGACGGGGTTGTCGGGGCGCACCCAGTTGAGATCCGCGGCGGCCAGGCGCTGCTCTTCCTCGTTGGCGGCCGGCACCTGCCAGCCGTAGGTCAGCACGGTCTTGTCGGCGGCCACCTGGGAGCCGTCGGCCAGGGTGAGCACGTCGTGATCGCCGGCGTCGGCGATGTCGGTAGCGCGGCTGAAGTGGTGGACCACCTGGACCTGCTCGGGCAGCTGCGCCAGCGCGACGGTGAGCACCCAGCGCAGGTAGGCGCCGTAGAGGGCGCGGGAGGGGTGGGACTCGGGCCGGGACTCGTCGAGCTCCGTGGCAAAGGCGCGGTCGACGGTGGGCGGGAACTGGCGGAACAGCTCGACCTTGGCGTCGCTGATGCCGGCGGCGGCCGGGTCGTCGCCGCGCAGGAGCTGGATCCACTCGTAGAGGATGGGGCCTTCCAGCGCCGGGGCGGTGAGGGTGGACTCCGGCTCGGTGAACAGGGTGACCGCGCCGGCCAGGGTGTTCATGCACAGGGTGCGGGTCTGGTCGGTTTCCCAGATGCGGCCGGCGCCGTGCTCGGCGTCGTCGATGAGGTGCAGGGTGATAGGTGGGGTGGAGGGGTGCTCGTGGAGGTGGGCGGCGAGGCGTTCAATGACGGAGATGCCCCGCGGGCCCATCCCCACGATGGCCACGGCTAACGGTGCTGACAATGTCTTCATCCTTCATAGACGAGAGAATAAATTAGACTAGTTGGTCTACAGTAATGATACTAAACGGTCTAAACTGTGTTAAATTCGCAAGCAGTTAAAAGTTGAACTAACCCCGAAGAAGTATCATCACCGTGAAACTACTCAGAACCCTCACCAGTCTAGTCGCCGTGGCAGCGCTGGCCGCTGGGTGCGCCACCGCGCCGGAAGGGGAGGAAGGCGGCTCCGACAACGTCCTGACGTACCTGGAGCCGCAGTTCTTCCGCACCCTCTACCCGCCGGCCGCCGGCTTCTACCCGAACGGCGGCGTGGTCAACCAGATCACCGACCGGCTGCTCTACCAGGACCCGGAGACCCTGGAGCTTTCTCCCTGGATCGCCACGGAGCTGCCCGAGGTCAACGAGGACGCCACCGAATACACCTTTAATATCCGCACGGACGTGACCTACTCCGACGGCTCCCCGCTGACGGCGGAGAACGTGGTGGCGAACTTCGATCTCTACGGGCTGGGCGACAGCGACCGCACGCTGACCGCCTCCGAGCAGATCTCCAACTACGAGCGCGGCGAGGTTATCGACGAAGACACCGTGCGTTTCCACTTCTCCGCCCCGTCGCCGGGCTTTTTGCAGGCCACCGCCTCCTACAACGCGGGCCTGCTCGCGGACGAGTCGCTCCAGCTGGACAACGAGGGCTTCGGCCCCGGCAACGCGCGCAACGTCATCGGCTCGGGGCCCTTCGTGGTCGAGCACGAGGAGATCGGCACCGACCTGGTGTTAAAGACCCGTGAGGACTACGACTGGGCGCCACCTCAGGCGCGCCACCAGGGCCGGGCCGCCATCGACGGCGTGCACTACATCCTGGCCGCCGAGGAATCCGTGCGCACCGGCGCGGTGCTATCCGGCCAGGCGGACATCGCCCGCCAGATTTCGGCGCCGCAGGAGGACCTGCTGGAATCCCGCGGGGTCAACATCGTCACCCGCGGCACCAACTCGATGAACAACCAGCTGGCCTTCCGCTTCGACCACCCGCTGCTGCAAGACCAGCGGGTGCGCGAGGCGATCATCCACGGCATCGACAGGCAGGAAATCCTGCGCGTGCTCTTCTCCGACTCCTACCCGCTGGCCACCTCCACCGTGGCCGAAACCGGGCTGGGCTACAAGGACCAGGGTGATGCCTACGCCTACGACCCGGACGCGGCGCGCGAGCTGCTGGCAGCAGCCGGCTGGGAACCGGGCCCGGACGGGATCCTCACCAAGGACGGCAAGCGCCTGGTGCTGCGCTCGAACACGGCGCTGCCGCAGCCGCGATCCAAGGAGGTCATGACGATGGTTCAAGACCAGCTGGGCGAGCTCGGCATCGGCGTGGAGATTAACGCCGGCGACCAAGCCACGCAGAACGCGGACGCCAAGGACATCGACAAGGTGCAGCTGTACCACTCCATGGTCGCGCGCGCCGACTACGACGCGATTACGTCCTTCTACAGCATCAACAACCGCGACGCCTTCCTCAACCAGGATTCCGCCGGCGAGCCCATCGACGCCCACCTGGAGCAGCTGCTCGACCGCGTCGTCTCCGTCACCGGCACCCAGGAGCGCGAGCAGGCGGTCCAGGAGGCCCAGGATTACCTCACGGAGAAGGCCTACGCGCTGCCGCTGTTCGAGGAGCCGCAAGTCTACGCGGTCGCCGAGGGCGTGGAAGGCTTCCGGCCGGAGGCCGTCGCCCGCCCCTGGTTCTACGAGGTGGAGGAGATTAACTAATGACCGGAAAGCAGATTTTGGCCCGTCTCGGGCAGGCACTGCTGGTGCTGCTGATTACCTACACGGTCGCGTTCTTCCTGCTGTCGGCGCTGCCGTCCGATGCCGTGCAGTCCCGCTTCGGCGACCCGGCGCTGGGCCTGTCGCAGGCCGAGATTGACGAGATCCGGGACTCGATGGGCATCGATAAGCCCCTGTGGGTCCAGTTCTTTACCTCGCTGGGCGGGTTCCTGGTCGGCGAGTTCGGCAATTCCACCGAGTCCGGCGCCCCGGTGGCCACGCTGATTGCGGACGCGCTGCCGCACACGCTGGCGCTGGCGACCTCGGCCATCGTGGTCTCTGTCATCGTCGCCCTGCTGGTCGCCTTCGCCGCGACGCTGCCGGGCCTGGGCTGGATCGGCTCCTTCTTCCGCGGGCTTCCCTCCCTGCTGGTCTCCCTGCCGGGCTTCTGGGTCGGCATCCTGCTCATCCAGGTCTTCTCCTTCCAGCTGGGCTGGGTGCGCGTGATTGAGCCGGGCAGCATCGAGGGGCTCATCCTGCCCACGCTGACGCTGGCGGTGCCCATCTCCGCGCCGCTGACGCAGGTGCTCATCCGCTCCATCGAGCAGACGCAGGGCCAGCCTTTTGTCAACGCGGTGCGCGCCCGCGGCGCCTCGGAGGCCTGGATCTTCTGGCGCAACGTCCTGCGCAACTCCCTGCTCCCGGCGCTGACAATGGCCGGCCTGCTCTTCGGCGAGCTGGTCGGCGGCGCCGTGGTCACCGAGACCGTCTTCGGCCGCACCGGCCTGGGGCAGATGACCGCCCAGGCCGTGGCCAACCGGGACACCCCGGTGCTGATGGCGGTGGTGGTTATCGCCGCGGCCGCCTACGTGATTATCAACCTGGTCGTGGACCTTTTGTACCCGGTCCTGGACGTCCGCCTGCGGGGCCAGAAGGCCCCGGCCCGGGTGGCAGGAAGGAAGACCCATGTCTAAGCCCCGCAATCCCTGGACGCGCCCGACCTCGCTCGTGGCGATCGTCGTGCTGGTCATCGCCGCCCTCGCGGCGCTGTGGCCCGGCCTGCTGGCAAGCGCGGACCCGTACGCGGGCACCGACGTCGCCCTGCTGCCGCCAAGTAGCGAGCACTGGTTCGGCACCGACGCCGTCGGCCGCGACTTGTACGCCCGCGTCGTCTACGCGGCCCGCCAGTCCCTAGTCGGCGCCTTCATCGCCGTGGCCGTGGGCCTGGTGGTCGGCACGATCATCGGCGTGCTGGCCGGCAGCCTGCGCGGCTGGGTGGACACGGTCCTGATGCGCGTGGTCGACGTGCTGCTGTCCATCCCCGGCATCCTGCTGTCGCTGTCCATCATCATCGTGCTGGGCTTCGGCTCCGTCCAGGCGGCGGTGGCCGTCGGTGTCACCAGCATCGCCGCGTTCGCGCGCTTGGCGCGCTCCCAGGTCATCAGCGTGGCCGGGGCGGACTATGTGGAGGCCGCCTACGGCTCGGGCGCGCGCCCGCTGCAGGTGATGGTGCGCCACATCCTGCCCAACTCGCTGACCCCGGTGGTGGCCCTGGCGACCCTGCAGTTCGGCTCCGCCATCCTGCAGCTGTCCATCCTGGGCTTTTTGGGCTACGGCGCCCCGCCGCCCACGCCGGAGTGGGGGCTTATCATCGCCGAGGGCCGCGACTTCATGGCCACCGCCTGGTGGCTGATTGTCATCCCGGGCCTGGCGATTGTCGCCGTCGTCATGGCCGCCAACCATCTCTCCCGCAACATCCGGGCGCAGGCCTAAACCACAAGGAGCAGAACTCGTGTCACTGTTAACTGTTACTGACTTGAACGTCTCCTACGACGGCTCCCCGGCGGTCCAGGGCGTGAACCTTGCGGTGGAGCCGGGCCAGATGACCGCCATCGTCGGCGAGTCCGGCTCGGGCAAGTCCACCTCGGCGCTGGCCATCCTGGGCCTTTTGCCGGACAACGCCGCCGTCGATGCCGGCTCCGTGACCTTCCAGGGCCGCGACCTGACCGGGCTTAGCCGCAAGCAATGGCGCGGCATCCGCGGCGCCCACATCGGGCTGGTGCCGCAGGATCCGAACAACTCGCTGAACCCGCTGAAGACCATCGGCGCCGCGGTGGAAGAGGGCATGGAAATCCACGGGCGTGGGGATCGGCGCGCCCGGGCGCTGGAGCTGCTCGATCGGGTCGGCATCGATGACCCGGAGCGCCGCTACCACCAGTACCCGCACGAGCTGTCCGGCGGCATGAAGCAGCGCGTCCTCATCGCCGCGGCGGTGGCGCTGGAGCCAGAGCTTATCATCGCCGACGAGCCCACCAGTGCCCTCGATGTGACGGTGCAGAAGACCATCCTGGACCTGCTGGACGACATGCGCGAAGAGCTCGGCCTGGGCCTGCTGTTTATCACGCACGACCTGGCCGTGGCGGGCGACCGCGCGGACCAGATCGTGGTCATGGAGGCCGGCCAGGTCCGCGAGTCCGGCCTGGCGGCCACGGTGCTCACCGACCCGCAGCACCCCTATTCCAAGCGCCTGCTCGCCGATGCCCCCTCCCTGACCGCCGCCGATTTCACCCGGCAGCAGGCCACCCCGGCCGCCGCCGGCACGCCGCCGCTGCTGCGGGTGGACGGCCTGGTGCAGCGCTTCGGCGACTTCACCGCCGTGGACGGGGTGAGCTTCGAGGTTGCTAAGGGCACCACGCACGCGCTGGTCGGCGAGTCCGGCTCCGGCAAGACCACCACCGGCCGGTCCGTGTCAATGTTCAACCAGCCGACCGCGGGCAGCATCCGGCTGGGCGGCACGGAGCTGACCGAGCTGGATGCGGCCGGCCGGCGCGAGGCCCGCCGCCAGGTCCAGCTGGTCTATCAGAACCCGTATAGCTCGCTGAACCCGCGGCGCACCATCGCGGATACCATCGCCGAGCCCCTGGTGAATTTCCGCGGGATGAAGCGGCCCCGGGCGCGGGAGGCCGCCCGCGAGTTTATGGAGCTGGTCGCCCTGGACCCGGACATGGGCCAGCGCCTGCCGGCGCGCCTGTCCGGCGGGCAGCGCCAGCGCGTGGCGATCGCACGCGCCATGATCATCGAGCCGGAGCTGGTCGTGCTGGACGAGGCGGTCTCCGCCCTGGACGTGACCGTCCAGTCGCAGATCCTGCGGCTGCTCGACGACCTGCAGCAGGAGTTGGGGCTGACCTATATCTTCATCTCCCATGACCTGGCCGTGGTCAACCAGGTCAGCGACACCGTCAGCGTGCTGGGGGCGGGCCGGCAGGTCGAATACGGCCCGACCGCCGAGGTCTTTACCAACCCGCAGGCGGATCTGACCCGCCGGCTCATCGAGGCCATCCCCGGCTCTCGCTACCGCGGCGGCGACCTAAACTTGGGCCTGTAAGAGCGAAAAAGTAGCAAAGAAGCAGCAAGCAGAAACGAAGAACCGAGGAGGATCAATGACCGATATCATCGACGAGCTGGCGCAGACCAGCCCCGCCGTTAGCCAGCTGCGCAGCGCCCGGCGGGCGGCCCGCGAGAACGCCCAGCTGAGCTTCGAGGCGCTGCTCGAGCCGGCGGAGGCCGGCGAGTTTAGCCAGGCGGAGCGCTACGCCGTGGCCGCCTTCGTGGCAGGTATCACGCAGGCCGGCCGCCCGGCGGAGTTCTACCTGGACCTGTTGGGCGACGAGGACGAGGAGCTTCTCGCCCCAGTCAAGGAGGCCATCGCGGGCGGACAGCACCGCGGGCCCTACGCGGGCGGGGGATATAGCACCTTCGAAGGCCTGGGCGAGCGCCTGGGCGCGGCCTTCGACTTCGCGCACCTTCTGGTCTTCCACCCGAAGGACGCAGACCCGGCGGCCATCGGCCACCTGGACGCCAGCGGGTGGGGCCCGACCGGCATGGTCAGCCTGGCGCAGCTGATTAGCTTTTTGGCCTTCCAGCTGCGCGTGGTGCGCGGCATCGCGGTGCTGGGCGGCGGGGCCCCGGCCGCGCCGGGGGCCGTGGCGGAGACCCCGCAGGAGCGGCCCGGCTGGGAGGTCACGGGCGGGGTGGAGACCCCCGAGGTGGTCCACCCAGGCCGCTTTGTCAACCACGCGCTGGGCTGGAAGCCCTGGGTGCCGGGGCTGAGCAAGGAAGACTTCACCGAGGAGCAGCGCGAGGCGCTGATTAAGCCGGAGCGCATCGAACAGCCCTACTTCCGCCTGCTGGCCCGCGACCCCGCCGCGCTGAAGGCCCGCACCCTGACGGACCTGGACATCTTCTACAACACCGACGGCGGGCTGGGCCGCGCGGAGCGCGAGCTGGCCGCCACGGTGGTCTCGCGCCTCAACGGCTGCGAGTACTGCGCCTCCGTGCACCAGCAGCGCTACGTCGACGAGGGCGGCGACCGGGAGACCATCGACCGCCTCCTCGACGACGGCGTCGACATCGACCTCGGCCGAGCCGACTGGGCCGCCATCCGCGACGCCGCGGTGGCGATTAGCCGGACCCCGATCGAGTTTGGCGCCGAGCACGTCGACGCGCTGCGGGAAGCGGGACTCGACGACCAGGCGGTCCTGGACGTTATCTATTCTTCGTCCTTCTTTAACTGGGCGAACCGCCTGATGCTGACCCTGGGCACCCCGGACGTGCCCCGGCGCTTCCGCTAAAGCGCCTAGACTGGCCGGCATGACTAACCAAGCACAGACCAAGACCGCCGTCGTTACCGGCGCCACCGGCGGGATGGGGCGCGAGATCGTCGCGGATCTGTCCCGCGACCACCACGTCGTGGCCATCGGCCGCAACGCCGAGCGCCTCGCCGAGCTGGAGGGGCCCGGCGTGACCTGCGTGCGCGCGGACCTGACCGAGGACTTCGACCTGCCGGAGCTAGACCGCGTCGACGTGCTGGTCCACGCGGCGGCGATTGCGCAGCGGCGCTCGGTGGCATCGGCCAGCCGGGACGACTGGGAAGGCCACCTGTCCATCAACGTGGTGGCCCCGGCCATGTTGACCCAGCGCCTCCTGCCGGCGCTCAACCGCGCCGGCGGAACCGTGGTCTTCATCAACTCCGGCGCCGGCCGGGGCGGCTTCGGCGACAACGTGGTCTACGCGGCCACCAAGCACGCGCTCTACGCCCTGGCGGACGGGCTGCGCAAGTCCGAGCACGGCATCCGGGTGAGCACCGTGGCGCCCGGGCCCACGGATACCGCGATGTTGCAGGGGCTGACCGACTACAACCGCGACGAGGTTATCGCCCCGGCCGAAATCGCGCGCGCGGTGCGCGCGGTCGTGGACGCCGGCCCGACCACGCAGCTGACCGAGATCCAGGTGCGCCCGCGCGTGGAATAGGCCGCGTGGGTCGAACACCTCGCGCAGATTCATGCGCTAAACTTAATCTGTGACTAAGCAGCCCAGCTCTAAACCGGCCTATCTGGCCATCGCGGACGCTCTGCGGGGGCGCATCGAACGTGCCGAGTTGCGGCCGGGCGACCGGTTTCCCACCGAGCGCGCGCTCGTCCACGAGTTCAACGTCGCCCGCATGACGGTGCGGCACGCGCTGGATATCCTCCAGCTGGAAGGGCTTATCGATCGCCGCCGCGGCCGCACCGGGGGAACGTTCGTGCGCACGACGGCGCCGGTGGTGGACTTGGGCCGCGTCGAGGACCTAGGGGCGCAGCTGAGCAACGACGAAAACGAGCTCGTCATTGACGAGCTCGAGGAGTCTCGCGTGCAGGTGCCGCCGACGGTGGCGGAGCAGCTAGCGATTGCGGAGACCGACCGGGTCTGGTCCGTCAAGAGGCGGCACACCGTCGACGGGACCCCGGCGTTGTTTTCGCACCACTTCGTGCCAGCGGCGGATTTGCAGGGCCACTGGGAGCAGCGGCGCCCGGCCAGCTACCGGCAGTCCTTGGAGCCGGCGCTGCCGAACGCGGTGGAGCAGAAGGCGCTGGGGCTTTCGCGCACCACGCCTATCCTGCGGGTGCAGCGCTGCGCGCTCGACGCCGCCGGCCGCCCTCTGGATTTCACCGAGATGGCGTTGCGCGGCGACGTCGCGAAGCTGCACCTAGATATTTAAGGGGCGGGCGCGGGCCCCGCAGGGCTAGAGGAGCACCTGCGCGAGCAGGGAACCGACCACACAGGAGGTCAGCACCGAGATGGCGCCCGGGATGATGAAGGAGTGGTTGATGACGAACTTGCCGATGCGGGTTGTGCCCGTACGGTCGAAACCGATGCAGGCCAGGTCCGACGGGTAGGTCGGCAGGATGAAGTAGCCGTAGGCCGCGCCGTAGAAGCCGACGATGACGGCCGGGTCGATACCCAGCTGCAGGCCGATGGGGGCGATGGCCACCAGGGCCGCGCCCTGGGAGTTGACCAGCTTCGAGACGATGATCAGCACGACGGCGTATGCCCACGGGGCTTGGGCGACGACGTCGCCGAGGCCGGCCTCCAGGGCATCGATGTGCGCCTGGAAGAAGGTGTCCGCCATCCAGGCCACGCCGAAGACGGAGAAGACCGCGGTCATGCCGGCCTTGAAGACCGGGGTGCTGGCGATCTTTTTGTGGTCGACCTTGCAGCTCATCAGGATGACGGCGCCGGCGACCAGCATGACCATCTGGATGACCAGGTTCATCGACACCGGCGAGAGCTCGCCGTCCTCGCCCGGGACGAGCGGGCGCAGGAAGTCGAAGGCGCCGAGGAAGACCACGCAGACGATGGCGACCAGGAAGATGGCCACGGAGCGCTTGGCTTCCTTGGGGAATTCCACGCCGATGAGCGAGTGGCTGGAGTTTTTAATGGAGTCCGCGAACTCGGGGTCCTTCATGCGCTCCTGGAAGACCGGGTCCTTGTCCAGGTCCTTGCCGCGGCGCAGGGACCACAGGGCGGCCAGGATGACACCGGACAGGGAGGCCGGGATGGCGACCATGAGGATCTGCGGGATGGAGTAGGCCTCGTCGATGGCGCCGGCGTGCTCGGCCAGGATGGAGGCCAGCGAGACGGTGGCGACCGAGACCGGCGAGGCGGTGATACCCATCTGGGCCGAGGTGGAGGCCACGGCCATGGGGCGCTCGGGGCGGATGCCCTTCTTCAGGGCGATGTCCTCGATGATGGGGAACATCGTGTAGACGACGTGGCCGGTGCCGCAGAGCACGGTCAAAAACCACGTGGTCAGGGGAGCGAGAATGGTGATGCGCTCCGGGTGGGCGCGCAGGATCTTCTCCGCGAATTGCATCATGACTTCGAGGCCGCGCGCCTGTTGGAGGGTCGCGGCGCAGCCGATGACTGCGATGATGGTCAGCATCACCGATACCGGCGGCTCGCCCGGGGCCAGTCCGAAGACGAAGACCATGAGCAGTAGGCCGATACCGGAAATCAGGCCCAGGCCGAGCCCGCCGTAGCGGGTGCCCAGCACCAGGGCGACAAGGATAATGACCACTTGCAGTACGATCGCCAGGACGGAGTCCGGGGCGAGGACAGTGGCTAACATCTAAGTGCCTTTCCACTAGTAACAAACAAGGGGGACAGTAAAAATATTATCGAACCGGGCATAATCGGACATAGCGGAAGCGGCGAGCTAATAATCACAGCTCGCCGCTTAGTAGTTTTGGGTGCAAATCTGCTAAAATCCCAGCGTGACGCCCATACTGTTAGCTGGCGTCCACCGCCCGGTTGCGCACCGCGCGGGCGGTGCGGTCACGCTGCTCGGTCACCACGCGGCGCAGCCCGGTGGGCAGATCGCGGCGCAGGAACTCCTCGGCGCGATCCACGGTTGCCTGGCTGACGTCCCAGGAGGGGAAGAGGCCGGTGACTGTCGCCAGGGCGATCTCGTGGGACTGGCCGTCCCAGATCTTTTCTGCCACCTCGAAGTAGCCCTCGCTGGGCAGGTTGTCTTCCGCGCCGGGGAAGACCAGGCCGGCCAGCTTCGAGCCGGTGTCGCGGTTGCCGAGTTTCCCGTCGACGAGCTCTCGCCAGACCGCCTTCTTGTTCTCTGGCGTGTTGATGGCGGCGCGCGCCTTGAGGGAGGCCTGGTAGCCGGTGGCGGAGTTGTCGCGCTCGAGCTCGGCATCGATGAGCTTATCCGCGTCCTCCACGGCCCCGCCGGCGACCAGGGCGGCCACGGCGCGCCAGCGCATGCCGTAGTCGTTGGACGCCTCCAGCACCCCGCGGAAGAAGTCGCGGGAGGCATCGGTCAGCGGCAGGGATCCTAGGGCCTTGGCGAAGACCAGGCGGCGCTGCTCGTCCTCGCCGCGGGCCCCGGCGACGAGGGCATCGGCCAGCAGGGTAGTGTCCTTCGCCCAGGCGGGATCGGCGTAGCGCAGCTGGGCCTGCACGGCCTGGGTGAGGATGCGCTCGAGGACCGACAGCTCGGTCTCTGCGGCCGCGCCGCGGGCGACCAGGGCGATGAAGTCTCGGGCGCGCATGCTGCCCGCGCGGGTCATCTCCCAGGCGGCGGACCAGCACAGGGTGCGCGCCATCGGATCGGCGATCTTGTCGATGTTGTCCACCACGAAATCGCGGGAGGCTGGGTCCAGATCCTGCAGGGCGTAGGTCAGATCGTCGTCGTTGACCAAGACCAGGTCCGCGGCCGGGGCGCCGACCAGCTCGGCGACGTCGGTGCTGGCGCCGTCGATGTCCAGCTCGACGCGCTGATAGCGGGTGACCTTCCCGCCGTCCAGGCGGTAGAGCCCCACGGCCACGCGGTGGGTGCGCAGGGTATCCCCGGACTGCTCGACGGCGAAGTCCGTGTAGGTGCCGTTGTCCACGTTAAAGCTGGCCTTGAGCGAGTTCACTCCGGTGGTCTTGAGCCACTGCTTAGCCCAGAAGGACAGGTCGCGGCCGGAGGCCTCGGTCAGGTGGCGCAGCAGGTCGTCGAAGGTCGCGTTGCCCCAGGCGTGGGCGGCAAAGTGGCGGCGCACCCCGGCGAAGAAGTTCTCGCGGCCGACGTAGGCCTGCAGCTGCTTAAGCACGCTGGCGCCCTTGGCGTAGGTAATCCCGTCGAAGTTCTGCTCGACGGTCTCAATATCCGAGGCGTCCGTGGAGATGGGGTGCGTGGTGGGCAGCTGGTCCTGCTGGTAGGCCCAGGCCTTCTCCACGTTGGCGAAGGTCACCCAGGCCGTGTCGTACTGGGTCTGCTCCGCCTGGGAGATGGCGGCGGACCAGGTGGCGAAGGACTCGTTGAGCCACAGGTCGTTCCACCACTGCATGGTCACCAGGTCCCCGAACCACATGTGGGCCAGCTCGTGGAGGATGGTGTCCGCGCGGCGCTCGTACATGTAGTGGGTGGCCTGGGAGGCGAAGACGTACTCGTCGCGGATGGTCACGCAGCCGGCGTTTTCCATGGCGCCGGCGTTGAACTCTGGCACGAAGACCTGGTCGTACTTGCCGTAGGGGTAGGCGAAGCCGAAGTTGCGGTGGTAGAAGTCAAAGCCCTGCTTGGTCTCGGTGAACAGGCGCTCGTGGTCCAGGTGCTCGGCCAGGGACTTCCGGCAGTACAGGCCCAGCGGGACCTCCAGGTCCTGGGCGGGCTGGCCCTCCGGGTGGGCGGAAAGCTGCCCGCGCCAGGTGTCGGTGAACTCGACGTAAGGGCCGGCGCACACGGCGATGAGGTAAGTCGACAGCGGGTAGTCCAGGTGGCAGCTAAAGGTGTTGCCGCGCTGGGTCACCGGCCCGTTGGTGATAACCCGCCAGCCCGCCGGCACTGCGAAGGACAAGTCGTAGGTCGCCTTGAGATCGGGCTGGTCGAAGCAGGCGAAGACCCGCTTGGCGTCGGCGGTCTCGAACTGGGTGTACAGGTAGGGCTGGTCATCGGCCGGGTCAACGAAGCGGTGCAGGCCCTCGCCCGTGCGGGAGTAGGGGATGCGGGCGGTGACCTCGACGGTGTAGTCCGCGACCTGCAGGCCGGACAGCGGGATGCCGAACTCCGGCTCGTAGGCGGCGGTCGGCAGGGGAGCCCCGCTCAGGCGCACGTCCAGGATCTCCTCGGCGCGCAGATCCAGGAAGGTGCTGCCCGGGCGCAGGCACGAAAAGTCCACGCGGGTGGTGGAGATGAAGTGCGTGTCCGACTGCGTTAAGTCCAAGGCGACGTCGTAATGGTTGACTCGCAGCATCTGCGAGCGATGCTGGGCCTCGTCGCGAGTCAGGTTTGTCGAGGTCATAGCTGTTTTACCTCCTAGGTGGTGAATTTTAGGCTACGGTCCAGCCTAGCCGTCGCCTAGGCTGGGGCGCGCGGAAATCCTTAAGCAACCAAGATTTTAGGAGAAAACGTTCATGACTCAGCAGGTGAAGTTCTGGTTCGACGTCTCGTGCCCGTTCGCTTGGGCCACCTCGCGGTGGATCAAGGAGGCCGAGAAGGTCCGCGACATCGAGGTCACCTTCGTGCCGATGTCCCTGTCCGTGCTCAACGAGGGCCGCGACCTGGACCCGGCCTACCTGGAGGCCATGGAGGCCAACTGGGGCCCGGCCCGCGTCTTCGCCCGCGTGGCCACCCAGGAGCCGGCCAAGGTCGACGAGCTCTACACGGCCATGGGCACCCTGGTCCACGTGGAGGGCAACGCCGGCAAGAAGGGCTACGGCGCTTACGACGAGGTCATCGCCCAGGCCCTCGACCAGGCCGGCCTGGACGCGGCCTACGCCGAGGTAGCGAATACCACCGACGCCGACGAGGAGCTGAAGCGCTTCCACCAGGAGGGCATCGACTCGGTCGGCGAGGACGTGGGTACCCCGGTGGTCAAGCTGGGCGAGACCGCCTTCTTCGGCCCGGTCATCACCCGGATCCCGCGCGGCGAGGAGGCCGGCGAGCTTTTCGATGCCGCCGTCAAGCTCGCGGAGTTCCCCTATTTCTTCGAGATCAAGCGCACCCGCACCGAGATGCCGGCGGCCGAGTAGGCCCGGCGGTAGGATAAGAATTATGCGCGTATACCTAGGAGCAGATCACGCAGGTTTTGAGACCAAAAACCTGATTGCACAGCACTTGTCCGACGCCGGCCACGAGGTCATCGATTGCGGCGCCCACACCCTCGACCCGGAGGATGACTACCCGGCGTTTTGCATCGAGGCGGCCCAGCGCACGGTCAACGACCCGGGTTCTTTGGGGATCGTGCTGGGAGGCTCCGGCAACGGCGAGCAGATCGCGGCCAACAAGGTCGAGGGCGCGCGCTGCGCCCTGGCGTGGTCGGAAGAGACCGCCCGCCTGGCCCGCGAGCACAACAACGCCCAGCTCATCGGCATCGGCGGCCGCATGCACACCCCGGAGCAGGCCCTGGCCATCGTGGACGCCTTCCTGGACCAGGAATGGTCGGGCGCGGAGCGCCACCAGCGCCGGATCGACATCCTGGCCGACTACGAGCGCACCGGGATCGCCCCGGAGGTCCCGGAGGCTTAAGCCAGCTAGCCAGCCGGCTAGCTAGGCCCCTCTAGTCAGACGAAAGGCGCCGGGGAGAACACCACTGAAGTGCTTCTCCCCGGCGCCTTTGTGCGGGCGCTTCGGCTTAGAAGTCGAAGTCGAAGCCGTCGCCGCCGAGCAGGCCGCCGTCAAAGATGCCGCCGTCGAAAAGGCCGCCGCCGTCGCCCATGTCCCCGGCGTCGCCGGCGTCCCCCATGTCGCCGCCGTCGCCCATATCACCAGCGTCGCCAGCATCCCCCATGTCGCCGCCGTCGCTGAAGTCGCCTGCGGCCGCCTCCTCGCCGGAGTAGCCGACGCCGGCCATGCCGGCGAACATGGCGTTAAACATCATGGAATAGCCCATCATCCACACGCCGGTAGCCATGGCGTCCGCCCACCACGGGCGGGAGTACCAGCCGGCCGGGACCGGGCGGCCGGCCACCGTGCCGCCGGGGTAGTAGTTCGGGGTCTCGTCGGACGCGTACGGGGAGGCGGTGATCTCCTGGCCGCCGGCGTCGACAGTACGGCGCTCGGTGACCTTGCCGGCCTTGCGCTGGCCCTCCAGCGGGGGCAGCTCCGGGCCCGGATCCATGCCCATGATTTCGCGCGCCGCGTTGACGTAGTGCAGGCCCTCGAGCGCGGACTCGCGGGCCAGGTGCGCCTGCTTGGTGGTGTTCGCCTGGGAGATAGCGGAATTGGCCGCGGTGAAACGTTCCGAGGCATCCGCCATTGCCTGCTGGGAGGCCTTGTCGGTGCCGGACAGGCTCATCACCTGGCCGCCCAGGCGCTCGATCCAGCGCCGCGCCTCAGCCTGCGCGTCTTCCAACTGTTGCTGCTGGCGCTGTTCGGTCTTTTTCTTGTTGTTGCTGCTGGTCCACCAGGCCACGCCGCCGCCGACCACGATAAGAAGGATGAGCAATGACATGTCTAAAAAGTTCACTTCCCGATAATCGAGTGTTGTCTCCCGCGCCCGGCGGGGCAGGTGGGCCCCGGCGCGGGGTAGTTCTCTGGGTACCTATTAGGTTAAACGCCAGCCTATCCCGAAAAGTTCCCTCCCGTTGAGCTTTTGGGGCGCGTTCGGTGCGGGCCCGCGGCCCGCCCGGGCGGTTTTGGGCGCGGCCCAAACCATGCGCTATCATTGTTCCCACGCCTTTAAAAGGGGCAGTGGGAATGTCGTATAGTGGCTAATACCTCAGCCTTCCAAGCTGAAGACGCGGGTTCGATTCCCGTCATTCCCTCCAAGTAACGCCGAAGATGCAGCGCGCTGGAAGAGTCCAGTCGCCTGGTCTCCGGCGTTTTGCGTATCAGCCTGGCCAGCCAGGGGGGGGCGGGGGACAACCTGGGTGTTTATCTGCTCAGCAAGAACGGTACCGGCGGCTGTCCCTGGGGCGCGCTCGCGCCTTAAAAGACGTGGTTTCAGTACAGTGGGGCGCATGAACGTACCAATGATTGAGCTCAACGACGGCAACCGCATCCCGCAGCTGGGCTACGGCGTGTTCCAGGTGGACCCGGACAAGACCGAAAATCTGGTCGCCGAAGCCCTGCGCCAGGGCATCCGGCACATCGACACCGCCGCCATCTACGGCAACGAAGAGGGCGTGGGCCGGGCGATTGCCGCCTCCGGCATCCCGCGGGACGAGCTGTTTGTCACCACCAAGCTGTGGAACGACAGCCAGCTCAACGCCGCGGAAGCGCTGGATACCTCCCTGGGCAAGCTGGGGCTCGATTACGTCGATCTCTACCTCATCCACTGGCCGGTGCCCGCCGACGGCAACTACGTGGAGGCCTGGAAGCAGCTGATTGAGTTGCGCGAGGCCGGCAAGGCCAAGTCCATCGGCGTGTCCAACTTCCTGCCGGAGCACCTCGACCAGCTGGAGATGAACACGGACGTCACCCCGGCCGTCAACCAGATCGAGCTGCACCCGTACTTCCAGCAGTGGAAGGACATCGACGCCGCCCGGGCCCACGGCATCAAGGTCGAGGCCTGGGGCCCGTTGGGCCAGGGCAAGACCGATATCTTCGAGCAGCCGGAAATCACCGACCCAGCCGAGGCCCACGGCGTCAGCCCGGCGCAGGTGATCATCCGCTGGCACCTGCAGAACGGGACCATCGTCTTCCCGAAGACCGCCACCCCGGAGCGCATCCGCGAAAACTTCGACGTCTTCGGCTTCGAGCTGAGCGAGGACGAGATGGCCGGCATCACCTCGCTGGACCGCGGCGAGGAAGGCCGGGGCGGTGCGCACCCGGCGGAGATGGACGCGAAATAGCGGCTAACTGGTCGCGCCGTGCGCCCCGAGCCTGCGGAAACCGGGCCAACCGGGACCCGAAGTTGGGCATAGCGCGGCGGCATCGGTAAGCTAAGGCGAGCAACGCCGGCGCGGGGTTTCCGCGCTGGCAGGGCAAGCTATACGGGGCGTGGCGCAGCTTGGTAGCGCACCTGCTTTGGGAGCAGGGGGTCGCAGGTTCAAATCCTGTCGCCCCGACGTATAGGGGCCTGTCAGCCACCCTCATGCGAGGTGCTGCCGGGCCCCTTGTTTATACTCTGTACCAGAAATCCTTCTACCAATTGAGAGCCAGGAGAGTTACTCGTGAAGACTACCGTCGACAAGCTGAGCGACACCCGCGTTAAGCTCACCGTCAACGTCCCGTTCGCAGAGCTGGATAAAGAGATTGATCAGGCCTACGCCGCAATCGCCCAGCAGGTTGCCATCCCGGGCTTCCGCAAGGGCAAGGCGCCGCGCCAGCTTATCGATGCCCGCTTCGGCCGCGGCCCGATCCTCGAGCAGGTCGTCAACGACATGCTGCCGTCCCGCTACGAGCAGGCCGTCACTGAAAACGACCTGAAGGTCATCGGCCAGCCGGACGTGGATATCTCCAAGATCGAAGACAAGGACTTCGTGGAGTTCACCGCCGAGGTCGACGTCCGCCCGGAGATCGAGGTCCCGGACTTTGCCGACCTGTCCGTCACCGTCCCGGCCATCACCGCCGAGGACGCCGACGTGGACAAGGAGCTGGAGAACCTGCAGGAGCGCTTCGGTGAGCTCAAGGACACCAAGCGCAAGATGAAGACCGGCGACATCGCCGTCATCGATCTCACCGCTGAGGTCGACGGCAAGAAGATCGACGAGGCTTCCACCGAGGGCCTGAACTACCGCATCGGCGACGACGACCTCATCAAGGGGCTGGACACCGCCCTGCGCGGCCTGAAGACCGACGAGGACGCCGAGTTCACCGCCAAGCTGGAATCCGGCGAGCACAAGGGCGAAGAGGCCACCATCAAGGTCCACGTCCAGCAGACCAAGGAGCGCAAGCTGCCGGACCTGGACGACGAGTTCGCCCAGCTGGCTAGCGAGTTCGACACCATCGACGAGTTGCGCGATGCCACCAAGACCCAGGTCGAGGAGCAGAAGAAGGCCCAGCAGGCCGGCAATATCCGCGACGAGGTCCTGAAGGCCGCCCTGGACAAGGTTTCCTTCGAGCTGCCGGAGTCCATCGTGGAAGAGCAGGCACACGCCCAGCTGCACCAGGTCCTGGGCCAGCTGGCTCACGACGAGAAGGCGCTGGCGCAGCTGCTCGAGGCGCAGGGCACCACCCGCGAGGAGTTCGACGCCGACGCCCGCAAGTCCGCCGAGGAGTCCGTGCGCACCCAGCTGTTCCTGGACACCGTCGCTGAGCAGGAGCAGCCGGAGGTCTCCCAGCAGGAGCTGACCGACCACATCCTGTTCACCGCGCAGTCCTACGGCATGGACCCGAACCAGTTCGTCCAGCAGCTGCAGTCCAACGGCCAGATCGGCAACCTTTTCGCCGACGTCCGCCGCGGCAAGGCCCTGGCCGCCGCTATCTGCCGCGTTGACGTCAAGGACGAGGACGGCAACAAGGTCGACGTCGACCAGTACTTCGGCGAGATCGACGAGGACGAGGACGCGGCAACCGACTCCGAGTAAGGTCGCCTCCCGCCGCGCCTGTAGCGGCCGCGGCGGGGCCGCCTAGCCCAGCTTCGGCTGGGCTTTTTGTCTGTCTGCGGCGGCTGCACCGCGGCTGCAACGCTGACAGCGAACACGTCCCACGGGAGGCGGGAAAGGCAGTATCGTGGGTCGTATTAAGACAAAGATCCGTCACCAAGGAGATTATGAATTCTATGTCTGACAGTATTCAGATGACCTCGCCAGCACCGGGCATGAACCTCGGCGACAGCGTCTACGAACGCCTGCTGCGCGAGCGCATCATCTTCCTGGGCACCCAGGTTGATGACGAGATTGCCAATAAGCTCTGCGCCCAGATCCTGCTGTTGTCCGCCGAGGACCCGACGCGCGATATTTCCCTCTACATCAACTCCCCGGGTGGCTCGGTGACCGCCGGCATGGCCATTTACGACACCATGAAGTACTCGCCGTGCGACGTCGCCACCTACGGCATGGGCCTGGCCGCCTCCATGGGCCAGTTCCTGCTCTCCGGCGGCACCAAGGGCAAGCGCTTCGCCCTGCCGCACGCCCGCATCATGATGCACCAGCCCTCCGCCGGCGTGGGCGGCACCGCCGCGGATATCGCCATCCAGGCCGAGCAGTTCGCCGCCACCAAGCGCGAGATGGCTGAGCTGATCGCTGAGCACACCGGCCAGACCTTCGAGCAGATTACGAAGGACTCGGACCGCGACCGCTGGTTCACCGCCGCGCAGGCGAAGGACTACGGCATCGTCGACCACGTCATCGAGACCGTCAACGGCCCCATCAGCAACTAGAACTAGGTAGCACCTCACCACCTCAAGCTCAGAAGCAAGGAGAATTTTTAATATGACGCAATCGCAGATGCCTTCTTCCCGCTACGTGCTGCCGTCGTTCATCGAGCAGTCCGCGCAGGGGACCAAGGAGACCAATCCGTACTCGAAGCTCTTCGAAGAGCGCATCATCTTCCTGGGCACCCAGGTCGATGACACTTCCGCTAACGATGTCATGGCGCAGCTGCTGGTCCTGGAGGCTCAGGACCCAGACCGCGACATCACCATGTACATCAACTCCCCGGGCGGTTCCTTTACCGCGCTGATGGCTATCTACGACACCATGCGTTACGTGCGCCCCGACGTGCAGACCGTCTGCCTGGGTCAGGCGGCTTCCGCCGCGGCGGTCCTGCTGGCTGCCGGCGCTCCGGGCAAGCGCGCCGCGCTGCCGAACGCCCGCGTGCTCATCCACCAGCCCGCCACCCAGGGCACCCAGGGCCAGGTCTCCGACCTGGAGATCCAGGCCGCCGAGATCGAGCGCATGCGCAAGCTGATGGAGAACACCCTCGCCGAGCACACCGGCCGCACGGCCGAGCAGGTGCGCATCGACACCGACCGCGACAAGATCCTGACCGCCGAAGAGGCCAAGGAATACGGCATCATCGACCAGGTCTTTGAATACCGCAAGCTGAACTCCTAAATTCAGGGGTACTCCTTGTGGGACTCAGGCCCGCCGCCGGCATACCGCCCGGCCGCGGGCCTTTTGTTTGGGGTGGCACGAGGCAGCCGGCGCGCGCGGGGCGGGAGATTGCGCAAGCGAAAACTATCAGTCGCCGGGAACGGCCCTGCTCAGCCGGGCCAACACCGGCAGGGCTGACGCGTCCCACCAGGCGGGAAGGGCGAGGTAGCCCACCGGAAAACGGGGGTGGCAGATCCCACATTAATTGCGTTGTGGCGTGGAAGGTGGCTATATATTTCTATGTCACGAATCACAAACGCTCACTCAGTGCCAGACGCGTCGGGCGACGCGCACGGTGCCGGCGACGGCTCAGCCGTCGGTAAACCACAAAAATCAGAACGTCAGTTTTTCGGCCACCCGTGGGGGCTGGCCAACCTCTTCGGCGTGGAGATGTGGGAGCGTTTCAGCTTCTACGGCATGCAGGCGCTGGTCCTGCTGTACATGTACTACTCCGTGTCCGAGGGCGGCCTGGAGATCCCCAAGGCGGCGGCAACCTCCATCGTCGGCGCCTACGGCGGCCTGGTCTACATGGCCTGCCTGCTGGCCTCCCTGGTGGCCGACCGCGTGCTCGGCGCGGAGCGCACCCTGTACTACTCGGCCATCATGGTCATGCTGGGCCACCTGGCACTGGCCTTCATCCCCGCGGTCACCGGCCTGGCCATCGGCCTGGTGCTCATCGCCGTGGGCTCCGGCGGCGTGAAGACCACGGCGCAGGTGGTGCTGGGCGCGCTCTACTCGCGCGATGATCCCCGCCGCGATGGCGGGTTCTCCATCTTCTATATGGGCGTTAATATCGGCGCGCTCTTTGGCCCGCTGATTACCACGCTCCTGTGGGGCTGGCAGGGCTTCCACTGGGGCTTCGGCATTGCCGCCGTGGGCATGTTCTTCGGCCTGGTCCAGTACACCCTCATGCGCGGCAGCACCATCAAGGAGGCCGGCCACGAGGTCCCGAACCCGGTCTCGCGCCAGCAGTTGCTGGCGGCCCTGGGCGTCCTCGCCGTCATCGTCGTCGTGTGCGTGTGGCTCATCGCCTCCGGCGTGGTCAAACTGGAGTGGCTGTCCAATATCGTCACCGTCGTGGCCTTCCTCGCCGCGGTGACGCTGTGGCTGCAGATGTACCGCTCCCGCCTGACCACCCCGCAGGAGCGCGGCCGCCTGCTCGGTTTTATCCCGATGTTCGTCTCCGGCGTGCTCTTCTTCGGCATCTTCCAGCAGCAGTTCACCGTGCTGACCATCTACTCCGATATGCGCCTGGACCGCCACATCTTCGGCACCGAGATCCCGCCGTCGATGGTCCAGCTCATTAACCCGATCTTCATCGTCATCTTTTCCAGTGTTTTCGCCTTCATCTGGACCAAGCTGGGCGACCGCCAGTGGTCGACGCCGACCAAGTTCGGCATTGCCAACGTCATCATCGGCGTCTCGCTGTTCTTCTTCCTGCCGTTCAGCGGCGGCGGCCCGAACTCCACCCCGATGTTCGCCATCATCTGGATCCTCTTCCTGTTCACCATGGGCGAGCTACTGCTGTCGCCGGTGGGCAACTCTCTGGCGACCAAGGTCGCCCCGGAGGCCTTCCCGTCGCGCATGATGGCGGTGTGGATGATGGCCGTGGCCATGGGCACCTCCCTGGCGGGCACGCTGGCCGGCTTCTACAACCCGGATGACGCCGGCGCGGAAAACACGTTCTTCATCACTCTGGGCATCGTTTCCATCGCTCTGGGCGTGGTCTTGTTGGCGCTCGCCAAGTGGGTAGTTAGCAAGTTCGCTACCTTCCGCTAAGGCGCGCCGGCTGCGTCGGGTGGGCGTGGTACGGTTGCTGGGATAAAGGAAATTGTGCCCTATGTGTTGAGAGGGTTTAATGGCACGTATGCAAGAAAGCGCGGATCTGCTCAAGTGTTCCTTCTGCGGCAAGAGCCAGAAGCAGGTTAAGAAACTCATCGCCGGCGGCGGTGTGTACATCTGCGATGAGTGCATTGAGCTGTGCAACGAAATTATCGAGGAAGAACTGGGCGCGGCCCAGGCCGAGCAGGCCGAAAAGGAAGAAGTTCGGCTGCCCCGCCCCTCGGAAATCTCGGCCTTCTTGGATAACTACGTCATCGGCCAGGACCAGGCCAAGCGGGTGCTGTCCGTGGCGGTCTACAACCACTACAAGCGCATCAAGGCGGAGGAAGCTGCCGCCGCCCGCGGCGGCAAGCGCTCCAAGAAGGAACCGGAAGACACGGTCGAAATCGCCAAGTCCAACATCCTGATGCTGGGCCCGACCGGCTCCGGCAAGACCTACCTGGCCCAGACCCTGGCGCGCATGCTGGACGTGCCGTTCGCCATCGCGGACGCGACCTCCCTGACGGAGGCCGGCTACGTGGGTGAAGACGTGGAAAACATCCTGCTGAAGCTGCTCCAGGCCGCGGATTTCGACGTGGAAAAGGCCCAGCGTGGCATCATCTACGTCGACGAGATCGATAAGATTTCCCGCAAATCGGACAACCCGTCCATCACCCGTGACGTCTCGGGCGAGGGCGTGCAGCAGGCCCTGCTGAAGATCCTGGAGGGCACCGTCGCGGCCATCCCGCCGCAGGGCGGGCGCAAGCACCCCAACCAGGAATTCATCCAGCTGGACACCTCCAATATCCTGTTCATCGTGGCCGGCGCCTTCGCCGGGCTGGAGAAGGTCATCTCCGAGCGCGTGGGCAAGAAGGGTCTGGGCTTCGGCGCCAAGCTGGAGACCCAGTCGGAGCAGGAGCGCGTCGACCTCTTCGAGGAGGTCCGCCCGGAGGATCTGGTCAAGTTCGGCCTCATCCCGGAGTTCATCGGCCGCCTGCCCGTCGTGGCGACGGTGGACAACCTGGACCAGGAGTCCCTCATCCGGGTGCTAACCGAGCCGCGCAACTCCCTGGTCAAGCAGTACCAGGCCCTGTTCGTCATGGACGGCGCGGAGCTGGAGTTCGACACCGGCGCGCTGGAGGAGATTGCCAACCTCGCGCTGGAGCGCAAGACCGGCGCCCGCGGCCTGCGCGCCATCATGGAGGAGCTGCTGGTGCCCATCATGTACGACATCCCGGACCGCGAGGACATCACGGGGGTGCGCATTACCGCAGAGGTAGTCCGCGGCGAGGACGGCCCGGAGTTCATCTACGCCGACGCCGAGGAGCAGTCGGCCTAGGCAGATGTCTTAACAGCTAGAGGCAGATAAAAGCCGGCCCGCGTTTTCGAAGAGGAAGCGCGGGCCGGCTTTTTCGCGTCCGGGCGCCGGGGAAGGGGAGAGTCTCCGGCGGGCGGGGCTAGCCGTAGATGTCGCTGTTGTTGTCCGCGGTATCGACGGCCTCGCGGGCGGTAAGGTAGGACGCCTCGCCGCTGTCCGGGATGTTGGCGGTCAGGAACGCGAGCACTGCGTCCACCACCATGCGGTGCAGCCCCGCGGTGTTGGCCTCGGACTGCATGTCTATCCCCAACAGGTTGTCGATCATGTTGTGGTTGGTCACCCGGTACATGGTCAGCGAGGTGATCAGGGTGAAGATGTCGTCGGCCGAGATCCCCGGCCGGAAGGCCCCGGAGTCCTGCCCGTGGAGGAGCAGCTTGTCCAGGTGTAGGGCCACCCCGCTGACGTCGTTGACCGGCTGCCGGCCGACCACGCCGAAGACCTGCTGGGTGGTCTCCATCGCCAGCATGCGCACGGCCTCCGGGTGGGCGATGTGGCAGGCAAAGAGGGCATCGACAAGTTTGCGCACGCCCTCGACCGGGACCTCGGAGTCGACCTCGAGGTCCTCGAGCGGGGGATTGAGGCGTTCTACCGCGGCCTCGAGGGCGCGCTGGTACAACCCGCGCTTGTCGCCGAAGTGGTAGTGCAGCATGCGCTTGGACAGGCCCGAGAGGTTGGCGATGGTCTCCATCTTGGTCTCGGTGAAACCGAACTGGGAAAACTGCTCGAGCGCGACTTCGACGGCGCGCTGGGCAGACTCGGCTCCCGTGACGGCGGTGGGAGAATCGGAGTTACCCATAGCAACATGCCCCTCTTTTTTAAGAATCGCTTAGACGGATTGGTTCATTCCCTATCGTGCCGCAAATTCGCGACCCCGTCCGGTAATTGCCCCCGGGGGCGGTAAAATGCCAGTACAGCCGAGTTAGAGGTGTACTTCTGCTACCTCAATTCGAGGGCAATCGGGCGGAACCTATCGCGCTACCGTTTTTGTGTCTAGACTAGGAGTTTCACCGAAAGCTCGAGGTGTTCTTCTGGGAAGGATGATGCACACAATGTCTAAGCCAACAGCACAGGGTGGACCGAAGCACAACGTTTCAGAACCCATCAACGTCACGGTCACCGGCGCCGCCGGGGCCATCGCCTACTCGCTGCTGTGGCGGATCGCCGCCGGCGAGGTCTTCGGCGCCGACCAGCCGGTCCGCCTGCGCCTGCTGGAGCTCGAATCCGCCGTGCGCGCCGCCGAGGGCGTGGCCATGGAGTTGCAGGACTCCGCCTTCCCGCTGCTGGCCGGCGTGGAGATTACCGCCGACGAGGACACCGCCTTCGCCGACGCGAAGGCCGCCTTCCTTGTCGGCGCGCAGCCGCGCACCAAGGGCATGCAGCGCGCCGACCTGATTTCTGCCAACGCGGAGATCTTCTCCCGGCAGGGCGAGTCCCTGAATCGCGTGGCCGCCCGCGACGTGCGCGTACTGGTGGTGGGCAACCCCGCCAACACCAACGCGCTCATCGCCGCCCACCACGCGCCCGACCTGGATGATTCCCAGTTCACCGCGCTGATGCGACTCGACCACAACCGCGCGGCCGGCCTGCTGGCCCAGCAGGTAGGCGTGCGTCCGGATGAGATTGAGAAGCTGGCCGTCTGGGGCAACCACTCGGACACCCAGTTCCCGGACATCACCTTCGCCACGGCGGGCTCCCGCCCGCTGGCGGAGGCGGTCGACCAAGGCTGGTACGCAGACACGTTCATCCCGACGGTGGCCGGGCGCGGCTCCGAAATCATCGAGGTCCGCGGGTCCTCGTCGGCGGCCTCGGCGGCCTCGGCGGCCGTGGACCACATGCACGACTGGATTTTCGGTACCCCGCAGGGCGACTGGCGCACCGCGGCTATTGTCTCCGACGGCTCCTACGGCGTCGACGCCGGCCTGGTGGCGGGCTTCCCGACGGTCAGCCGGGACGGGCGTTGGGAAATCGTGCAGGGCCTGGAGTTAAACGATGCCCAGCGGGCCCGCATCGATGCCTCGGTGGCGCAGCTGCGCGAGGAAAAGGAAGCCGTCGCCCACCTGCTGGGCTAGCCCCGGGAGAAAAACCCGCGGTCTTGCCTGGGTGGGGCCCAAAGGGGTTTGACCGACAGGGTAGAATTGGTCGGCGTGACTGAGCGTAAAAATGAGGAACTAGTAGGTACCAACCGCGCGGACGCGCTGCCCAAGTCCTGGGAGCCGCAAGAACAGGAGACCGCCCTGTACGAGGGCTGGGTCGACGCGGGGTATTTCACCCCGGACGCCCACTCCGACAAGCCCGCCTATTCCATCGTGCTGCCGCCGCCGAACGTGACCGGCCAGCTGCACATGGGCCACGCGCTGGACCACACGCTCATCGACTCCATCATCCGCCGCAAGCGCATGCAGGGCTATGCCACGCTGTGGCTGCCGGGCGCGGACCATGCCGGTATCGCCACGCAGACCAAGGTCGAGGCCGCCCTCAAGGAATCCGAGGGCAAGACCCGCTGGGACTACGACCGCGACGAGTTCATCGGCAAAGTCTGGGAGTGGAAGGAAAAATACGGCGGCACCATCCAGTCCCAGATGCGCGCCATCGGCGACTCCGTGGACTGGTCCCGCGAGCGCTTCACCCTGGACGACGGGCTGTCCAAGGCCGTGCAGACCATCTTCAAGATGCTCTACGACGCCGGCCTGATCTACCAGGATTACCGCCTAGTCAACTGGTCGCCGGTGCTGGAGACCGCCGTGTCCGACATGGAGGTCGTCTACGACGACGTCGAGGGCGAGCTGGTCTCCATCCGCTACGGCTCGCTGGATGACAACGAGCCGCACCTGGTCGTGGCCACCACCCGCGTCGAGACCATGCTGGGCGACGTCGCCATCGCCGTCCACCCGGACGACGAGCGCTACGCCGACCTGGTGGGCAAGGAGTTCCCGCACCCGTTCCGCGACGATCTGAGCCTGAAGATCATCGCCGACGACTACGTCGACATGGAATTCGGCACCGGCGCGGTCAAGATCACCCCGGCGCACGACCCGAACGACTACGCCATGGGCCAGCGCCACGGCCTGGACATGCCCATCATCATGGACAAAACCGGCCACATCGCCGATACCGGCACCCAGTTCGACGGCATGACCCGCGAGGACGCCCGCGTCGCCATCCGCGAGGCGCTGGCCGAGCAGGGGCGAATTGTTAAGGAAATCCGCCCCTACGTCCACTCGGTCGGCCACTCGGAGCGCTCCGGCGAGGCCATCGAACCGCGCCTGTCCAAGCAGTGGTTCGTCAACGTCAAGGAGATGGCCAAGTACTCCAGCGAGGCGGTCCGTCAGGGCGATACCACCATCCACCCGGCCTCGCTCGAGCCGCGCTACTTCGACTGGGTCGATGACATGCACGACTGGTGCATCTCCCGCCAGCTGTGGTGGGGCCACCGGATCCCGATCTGGTACGGGCCGGAGGATGCCGACGGCAACCGCGACGTGGTCTGCGTGGGCCCGGACGAGGAAGCCCCGGCCGGCTACGAGCAGGACCCGGACGTCCTGGACACCTGGTTCAGCTCCGCGCTGTGGCCGTTTTCCACCCTGGGCTGGCCGGAAAAGACCCCGGACCTGGAGAAGTTCTACCCGACCAACGTGCTGGTCACCGCCTACGACATCCTGTTCTTCTGGGTCGCCCGCATGATGATGTTCGGCACCTTCGCCGCCACAAAGACCCCGGAGCTGCTGGGTAACGGCACCGACGGGCGCCCGCAGGTGCCGTTTGCGGATCTCTACCTGCACGGCCTGGTGCGCGACGAGCAGGGCCGCAAGATGTCCAAGTCCCTGGGCAACGGCATCGACCCGATGGACTGGGTCCGCGACTACGGCGCGGACGCGCTGCGCTTCGCCCTGGGCCGCGGCGCCAACCCGGGCGTCGACCTGCCGCTGGGCCCGGACGCGGCCGCCTCGGCGCGTAACTTCGCCACCAAGCTCTTCAACGCCACCAAGTTCGCCCTGCTCAACGGCGCCGGGGTGGCGGAGCTGCCGGAGCGCGACGCCCTGACCGATGCCGACCGCTGGATCCTGGACCGCGCCGAGCAGGTCCGCGCCCGCGTCGACGCCTACCTGGACGACTTCCAGTTCGCCAAGGCCAACGAGCTGCTCTACCACTTCGCCTGGGACGAGCTGTGCGACTGGTACGTCGAGATCGCCAAGACCCAGATCGCGCGCGAGCCGGCCGACGAGGCCGAAAAGCAGCGCGCCCGCACCACCCAGATCGTGCTGGGCCGCGTCCTCGACGTCGTGCTGCGCCTGCTGCACCCGACCATGCCGTTTGTCACCGAGGTCCTCTGGAAGGCCCTGACCGGCGGCGAGTCCCTGGTCGTGGCCGACTGGCCGACCGCCGAGGACACCAACGGCGGCGCCGCGACCGACGAAGCCGCCGCCCGCCGCATCCAGGACGCCGAGAAGCTCATCACCGAGCTGCGCCGCTTCCGCTCCGACCAGGGGGTTAAGCCCTCCCAGAAGGTGCCGGGCCGCCTGGACTTCGCCGCCGCGGACCTGTCCGGCCAGGAGGCCTTGGTGCGCAACCTGGCCAAGACCACCGAGCCGGGCGCGGACTTTACCGAGTCCGCCTCCATCGAGGTCCGCCTGTCGCAGGCCACCGTCGAAGTCACCCTGGACACCTCCGGGGCCGTCGACGTCGCGGCCGAGCGCAAGCGCCTGGAAAAGGACCTGGCCAAGGCCAACAAGGAGCTGGAACAGACCACCAAAAAGTTGGGCAACGACAACTTCCTGTCCAAGGCGCCGGAAGAGGTCGTGGAAAAGATCCGCACCCGCCAGGCCGTGGCGCAGGAGGAAGTTGACCGCATCAGCGCGCGTTTGGAGGCGCTCAAGTAGTGACTGACCGTACCGGAAACGGCGGCAACGGCCGCGAGCAGGGCCGCGATAAAGGCCAGGAGACCGAATACGAGATCGTCGACGCCCTCAAGGAGGGCACCGAGGGCTCGCCGGTCGAAATCACCGAGTCGGGGCTCACGCTCAACCTGGGCGGGGCGGAGGACTATTCCGCGCCCGCGCCGGAGACCGTCAGCGCCGAGGAACTGCGCGAGCTCGCCGAGGTCGAAGAGGAACTCAACGCCCGGTGGCCGGAGACGAAGATCGAGCCCTCGCTGGAGCGCATCGAGAAGCTCATGGACCTGCTCGGCCACCCGGAGCGGGCCTTCCAGGCCATCCACGTGGCCGGCACCAACGGCAAGTCCTCGACGTCGCGGATGATCGACTCGCTGCTGCGGGCGTTCCACCGCCGGGTCGGCCTGTTCACCAGCCCGCACCTGCAGCGGGTGACCGAGCGCATCGGCATCGACGGCCAGCCCATTCACCCGCGCGATTATGTGCGCATCTGGCGCGAAATCCGGCCTTACGTGGAGATGGTGGACGCCGAGTCGTTGGCGGCTGGCGGCCCGGCCATGTCCAAGTTCGAGGTCCTGGTGGGCATTGCTTATGCTGCCTTTGCCGATGCCCCGGTCGACGTCGCCGTCATCGAGGTCGGCATGGGCGGGCGCTGGGACGCGACCAACGTGGTCAACTCCGAGGTCGCGGTCGTCTGCCCGGTGGGCATGGACCACACCGATTACCTGGGCGATACCCTCGCCGAAATCGCGGGGGAGAAGGCCGGCATCATCAAGGCCCGCCCGGACGCCGACGACCCCATCACCCCGGCCGAGAATATCGCCATCCTGGCGGAGCAGGAGCCGGAGGCCATGGAGGTCCTGCTGCAGCAGGCCGTGGCCGTGGACGCGGGGGTGGCGCGCGCCGGCAACGAGTTCGCCGCGCTCGAATCCACCATCGCCGTGGGCGGCCAGCAGCTGCGCATCCAGGGGCTGGGCGGCCTGTACGAGGACGTCTTCTTGCCCCTGGCCGGCGAGCACCAGGCCCGCAACGCCGCGGTGGCCCTGGCCGCCGTGGAGGCCTTCTTCGGGGCCTCGGCCGGGCACCCGCTGGACGCGGCGAGCGTGCGCAACGGCTTCGCCCAGACCATCTCGCCGGGCCGGCTGGAGCGCATGCGGCAGTCGCCGACCACGTTCATCGACGCCGCGCACAACCCGCACGGCGCCCGCGCCCTGGCTCAGGCCCTGGGGCGGGATTTCGACTTCGCCCGCCTGGTCGGCGTGGTCGCCATCCTGGGCGACAAGGACGCTACCGGGATCCTCACCGCGCTGGAGGACGTGCTGACCGAGATCGTCATCAGCCAGAACAGCTCCCCGCGGGCGCTGGACGCCTACGAGCTGGCCGAGCTGGCCCGCGACATCTTCGGCGAGGAACGCGTCTACGTCGAGCCCGACCTGCAGTCGGCCTACGCCCAGGCCGTCGAGCTGGCCGAGGATGCGGAAATCCAGTCCGGTTCCGGTATTGTCATCACCGGATCGGTGGTCACCGCCGGTGAGGCACGCGCGATGTTTGGAAAGGAGCCGGCATGACGGACAAGCCGAAGGACGTCGGGCCCCTGGGCATGGGGCACAAGCCCGTCAAGGACCCGATTAAGGGCTTTAACGGGATGGTCATCTCCAGCACCCTGACCCTGGAGGCGCTCACCCTGGTGCTGGCGCTGCCGATGCTGCGCATGCTCTACAGCGGCGAGCTGTGGACCGGGGTTAACATCGCCATCGTCGTGGCGCTGATGGTCTTCCACCTGGTCATGTTGGCCTTCGCCAGCCGCCGGTGGTCGCTGAATGTCATCCTGGCCGTGCAGGTGCTGGGTATTGTCGCTGGCCTGTTTATCCACTGGTCGATCGTGGCCATCATGGTGGTCTACGGACTGGTCTGGCTGCTGGCGGCCTACCTGCGCTCCAACCTCATCGCGCGCATGGAGCGCGGCCTGCTGACCACCCAACACCTGGATAAGAAGGGCTAGGCAGGCCGCCGTGCGCTACGTGTATTCGCTGCTGGCCGCGCTGGCCTGCGTGGTGGTCATCCTCGCGCGGGCTTTCCACTGGCCGGGCGTGGTCATCGTGGTGGGGCTTATCGTGGCGGCCGCTTTCCTGGCGCTGGCCTTGTTCCGTGGCGGCCAGGATCGCCCGGGCAAGGAACGCCCGCTGCGCCAGGCGGATTTCTCCCCGGAGCGCGAGGAAGAAATCCGCGAGCTCGTCTCCGCCGGCAAATACGGCACCGCGGTCAAGCAGGTCCGGCTGTGGTACCGCCACGTCGGCCACGACGAGGCCGAAGCCATGGTCAGCCAGCTGACCACCGGCCACTAGCGCAATCCCGGACGGCTGCCGCGGGGCGATTATTGCCGCCTTAAGTGCGAAGGATCGCTCGGCATTCGGTACGATGGCCGGTATGACTGAACGTACTCTTATTCTCATCAAGCCGGACGGCGTCAAGAACGGCCACGTAGGCGAAATCATCTCCCGTATTGAGCGCAAGGGCCTCAAGCTGGTGGAGATGGATCTGCGCACCGCAGACCGCGAAACCGCAGAAAAGCACTACGCTGAGCACAAGGACAAGCCGTTCTTCGGCGAACTCGTGGACTTCATCACCTCCGCTCCGCTGGTCGCAGGCATCGTCGAGGGCGAAAGCGCCATCGCTGCCTGGCGTCAGCTGGCCGGCGGCACCCACCCGGTCGAGAAGGCCACCCCGGGCACCATCCGCGGTGACTTCGCCCTGACCGTCGGTGAGAACGTCGTTCACGGCTCCGACTCCCCGGAGTCCGCTGAGCGCGAGATCTCCATCTGGTTCCCGAACCTCTAAGACGCACCCTTATTCGCTGCCCCCGCCCGCGGCGCCTGGGTATCCCGGCCCCGCGCGGGGGTTTCGCGCATTCACAGCACCACTAGGCGACCGCGGCTCCGGGCCTGTTTTTAGCGCCGCTGCGACTCGGTCAGCGCGTGCACGCCCACGGCAGTGATGCTCATCCACCACTGGGCGGATCCTCCCTGCCAGGTAGGCGCGCGGAGCTTCACCAGCTTGGCGCTGTCTAGCTCCTGCAGGCGCCCGCGTAGCGCCTCCTCGTCGGCGGAGAGCGCGGGGTCCAGAATCCTTTGCAGACCCTTCAAGCCCACCTCGTTGCCGTCGACGGCGCCGATGGCGATAAGCGCGGCGAGGATATCGGTGTTCTCCTCGGCCAGGCGTTGCGTGGTGGCGGTCAGCTCGGTCAGCCCGAAGTCCATCCGCTGGATGCGCCGGCGGCCAATGCTGTAGGAGCGCCGGAAGAGCACGGTGCCGGAAAGGAACAGTCCCACGCTGTAAAACGCCGCCGTGGACAGCGTGGCCACCGCCGGCGGGACCGAAAAATCCCAGCCCAGCGCCTGTACCGGCAGGGCCAGCAGGGGCGCGACGATGGGAATGAACGGGGCGAAGTAGGCGGCGGTGGGGTAGTCGCCGTCCCGGATCTCCATTTGCGGGACGCCCACGGCCTTCGGGTAGTGGCGGGCAATCTTGACCCCGCAGGCCACCGCCGCCACCAGGCACAGCGCGCCAAGGACGTAGAAGGCCGTATGGTCTAGGAAGAAAAAGCTCACGCCGAAGCTCGCCGTGGTGGTGAAGGCAAGCAGCTCGCGCGGGTTGAACTCGTTGCGTCCACGGTAGTGCCGGATTGCTGCTGCCGGTGAGGTGGGTACGAGTTCGCCGTCGGACATGGTCTTAAGCTATCACAGCGCGAAATTCCGCCTGCCCGGGCAGGTGCGCCCAGAAGCGCGCGCCCAAGTGTGCCACAATAGGAGCTAGAGCCTGTATGCCAGGTTTGCAGTTGTGCATAACTAAATACTCAATCTTTAACACTTAAACTTTCGGCGCTTTCAGGGTAGAAAGCCCCGCGGTGTGCTTGCCTGCAGCTTGGATGACTTGCGCGGCCCCGCGGCGAGCTTGCCCTCGAGCCACTAGACGTCAGGAGTAGCCCGTGGCTGCAAAGACTAAAAACGAACAGAATACGGATTTATCAGCGGCCGCCGCGTTGGCCGAGCGGATCGATAGGAGCCAGCTGAAGGACAAGACGCGGCTCTACACCCTCGCCAAGATGCTGGGGATTTCCTCCAAGGCCCTGGTGGAACAGTTCGCCCAGCAGGGCATCAAGAAGGCCCCGCAGTCCGGCCTGAGCAAGGTGGAAGCCGAGCAGATGCTCGACCGCATCCAAGCCGCCGGCTCCCAGGCCCCGGCTGGCGATGCCCCCTCCGAGGCCGCAACCGATCCGGAGCCCGAGGCCCAGGACGCGCCCCCGGCCAAGAAGAAGACCACCAAGTCCACTAAGTCCACCAAGAACAAGCGGAAGGCCGCGCCCAAGGGCAAGCGGGCCGCCACTAAGTCCGAGAAGGCTAAGGCCGAGAAGGCTAAGCCCGAGGAGGTCGAGCCCGAGGAAGCCAAGTCCGAAATGGGCGCCCCTGCTGAGGAGCGGGCCGAGGATAGCGCCGCGGACAAGAGCGCGGACAAGCCCAAGAAGACCCGCAAGCGCGCGACCCGCAAGTCCACCAAGAAGCGGGCCGTGCGCGCCGCCGCCCCGGCCAAGCCGCAGCAGCAGGACGAGGAGCCGAAGCACGAGGACTCGGCCGACGCCGTGGCCACAGCCGCCGAGGAAAAGCTGCGCGACCGTGTGCGCAAGAACGTGGAAAACGAGTTCAACCAGATCGCCGACAAGGTCGACTCCGAGCTGCAGAACCTCGCCCCGACCGAGGCGCCCGACGGCGCCGATGCAGCAGCCGGCCACGGTGGCCAGGACGGCATCGGCAGCACGCAGGCTGACCAGGCTGACCGGGCTGACACTGCACAGGCCGAGGACGAGGACGAGCACGCAGACCTCGAGCGCGACGAGGACCTAGAGGAGCTGGTCGCGGCCCTGACGCCGCCGCACCAGGCAGCGGCCAAGGATAATGCCGCGGACTACGCGCCGGTCTTTATCGCCCCGCAGGCGAATGCCGCCAAGCCGGCCCGGCCGGCTGAACCGGATGATGCGGACGGCGATGACGACGAGCCGGAGCGCATCGAGGCCCCGCGCGGCATCAAGGGCTCGACCCGTATCGAGGCGCAGAAGCGCCGTCGGGCGGAGATGCGTGAGAAGGGCCGGGAGCGCAAGCACATCGTCTCCCAGGCGGAGTTCCTGGCGCGCCGGGAATCCGTTGAGCGCACGATGGTGGTGCGCGAGCGCCAGCGCGTCGACCACGCCGGTTCCGTCACCCAAGTAGGCGTCCTGGAAGATGATCTGCTGGTCGAGCACTTCGTGACCTCGGACTCGCAGGCCTCGCTCATCGGCAATATCTACCTGGGCCGCGTCCAGAACGTGCTGCCGTCGATGGAGGCCGCCTTCGTCGACTTCGGCGAGGGCCGCAACGGCGTGCTCTACGCCGGCGAGCTGAACTGGCGCGCCATGGGGCTCAAAGGCCGTTCCCGCAAGATAGAGCAGGCCTTAAAGTCCGGCGACCAGATCCTGGTCCAGGTGTCCAAGGACCCGATCGGGCACAAGGGTGCGCGTCTGACCACGCAGATCTCCCTGGCCGGCCGCTTCCTGGTCTATGTGCCGAACGGCCGCAGTGCCGGTATCTCCCGCAAGCTGCCCGCCCCGGAGCGCAAGCGCCTCAAGGAGATCCTGCAGCGCGTCGTGCCGGGCGAGGGCGGCACCATCATCCGCACCGCCGCGGAGAACGTCTCTGAGGAGGCCATCGCCACGGACGTTGGCCGCCTGCACGGGGTCTGGGAGGACATCCAGGAGCGCGCGGAGAAGGAAAAGAAGTCCAAGGGCGCGAAGCCGGTGACCCTCTACGAGGAGCCGGACATGTTGGTCAAGGTCGTCCGCGACCTGTTCAACGGCGACTTCAAGCACCTGGTCGTGGACGGCAAGAAGGCCTTCAACACGGTCAACGCCTATATCCAGTCGGTCGCCCCGGACCTGGCAGACCGGGTGGAGCGCTTCGACCGGAAAAAGCACGGCGGCCAGGACGCCTTCGAGGTCTACCGGATCGACGAGCAGCTGCAGAAGGCCCTGGCCCGCAAGGTGTGGCTGCCTTCGGGCGGCACGCTGGTCATCGACCGCACGGAGGCCATGACCGTCATCGACGTCAACACCGGCAAATTCACCGGCTCCGGCGGTGACCTCGAGGAGACCGTGACCCGCAACAACCTCGAGGCCGCAGAAGAGATCGTGCGGCAGATGCGCCTGCGCGATCTGGGCGGCATGATCGTCGTCGACTTCATTGACATGGTGCTGCCCGAAAACCAGGAGCTGGTCTTGCGCCGGCTCAAGGAGGCCTTGGGCCGCGACCGCACCCGCCACCAAGTCTCCGAGGTCACCTCGCTGGGCCTGGTGCAGATGACCCGCAAGCGCCTGGGTGCGGGCCTCCTGGAGACCTTCTCCAGCGAGTGCGAGCACTGCCAGGGCCGCGGCATCATCATCCACGACGACCCGGTCGAGCACACCGACGATCACTCCGGCCCCGGGCACCACGACCGCCGCAACCACAAGCACGCGGATTCGGGCCACGGCCGCAACCAGCGTTCCGCCGAGGAGCAAAGCTCCAAGTCGGAGTCCCGCGGCGGCACCCAGCAGCTCGACGAGCTGGTGGCCAGCGTGGTCAAGGACGACAGCGCCGCCAACGACGGCGAACATCGCGACGAGCGCCACGACAATGACCCCGAGGACCGCAAGGGGTCCTCCTCGCGCCGCCGCCGTCGCCGCGGCAGCCGGGGCGGTCGCTCGAACCGCTCCCGCGATGATCAGTCCCGCGACGAGCAGTCCCAGGACTCGGTCAGCGATATTGAGAAGATCGCTTTCGCCGCGGCCGACAACGCCGCCGACAGCGACGATGTCGCCGAGTTCAAGGACTACGTGCCCGACGAGGGCGCGCAGCCGGCACAGGCTGGTGGCGCCGCCTCCTACGACGAGGCAGTCGAGGAATTCGAGGCCTCGCCGCGGCGCAAGCGCAAGACCCGCGGGAACTCGCGCTCCGATCACCGCCCGCGCCGGGAGGATTTCCCGAGCCAAGGCAGTGATTCCGCGCAGCCCGCGGCCGGCGCGCAGGCTCAGGCGGAGGACGCTGCTGACGATGCCGGCGATTCCTCCGCGAATCAGCCGGGGCGCGGCAAGCGCGGCCGTCGCCGGGCTACTCGCCGCAGTGGCGGACAGCGCGGTGGGCGCGGCAACCGTGGCGGCAGGCAGTCCGCCCCGGCCCAGGAGCAGGCCTCGGCCCAGGATTCGCGGGCTGGTTCTGCGGCGCAGGCCGAGGACAACACCGAGGACAACACCCAGACCGTGGTCCGCGGGCGCCGCCGGCGGGCAGTGCGCCGCACGGCGAAGGCCGACCAGCCGGAGCAGGCGGAGTCCGGTCGCGCGAACGAGCCGCGGCGTGGCACCGATGAACACAAGGCCGACGGTGGCGCAGAAACCCGGAAGCAGCCCAGCCGGGGCCGGCGCCGGGCGACGCGCCGAAGCAGGAAATAAGCAGAAATTGGTGTGACCGGCGGGTGCAGGAAAGACGCGGTTTGTCTTTTCTGGTCCCGTCGGGGTAGGATTTCCAAGTCGCCGTTTAAGTCCAGTTGAGCCGCGCCAGAAGTCTCATGACTTACGTGTCGCGCCGGCACTGGACTCAAGCGCAAAATGTAATTGTCCATTCAGGGGTTGGGCCTCGCCTGCCCCTGAGCCGAGTTTAGATAAGGGGTAACCCTCTATGTACGCGATCGTCAAGACCGGCGGAAAGCAGTACAAGGTTGCCGAAGGTGACCTCGTCAAGGTCGAGAAGATCGAGGGTGAGCCAGGCTCTGCCGTGGCTCTCACCCCGGTTCTGCTCGTCGATGGCGCAAACGTCAAGTCGAAGGCCGATGACCTGGCTAAGGTCAAGGTCGACGCTGAGATCGTTGATCAGGCCAAGGGCCCGAAGATCAACATCATGAAGTACAAGAACAAGACTGGTTACAAGAAGCGCATGGGCCACCGCCAGCCGCTTACTGTTCTGAAGATTACCGGTATCAAGTAAGCTGCGAGGCTTGCACTAAAGACCCCTTGAAGGAGGGAAACCACAATGGCACACAAGAAGGGTGCATCCAGCACTTCTAACGGTCGTGACTCCAACCCGAAGTACCTCGGCGTTAAGCGCTTCGGCGGTCAGCAGGTCAAGGCCGGCGAGATCATCGTTCGCCAGCGCGGCACCAAGTTCCACCCGGGTGAGAACGTTGGCCGTGGCGGCGACGACACCCTGTTCGCTCTCGAGGCCGGCTCCGTCGAGTTCGGTGTCAAGCGCGGGCGTCGCATCGTCAGCATTGCTCCGGCCGAGGTCGCTGCCCCGGCTGCGGAAGCTTCCGCCTAGTACCACTCTAGGTTCCACACCCCGTCATTCCACGCCTTAAAGCGTGGGAGGCGGGGTTTTGGCATGCCTGGGTACTCCCGGGCTTGCTGGAGGCTGTGAGAACCGTGGTCAGCGGCCCTCGGGGAGGGCGGAAAAGCGGTAGCTGATGGACCTGCCGACCGAGAACCTGAAAGAAAGCTCCGAGTTTCCATAACGGCAAGTGAAAGTATTGGCAAATCGCGCGACCGTTATCAGGGTTTGGACGGGTTTGCAACCGCCAATGTATGAATAAATATTATGGCGGTCAGCTTTGGTCGCGCTTCGCAATTATGCAGCTTATGGAATTTTAACCGGGTAAAAATAGCTTAAAGGGCCAAGTAAAGTTTCAATACCAAAAGAGGCCTTTTCGACTTGTCTTTAATTAGCAGTTGTCTTAATATTACCTGTGTTATACATACTCCCCAAGCCTGACGATAACCAGCAGTGGTGAAGGGCCCAAGGGGTGACATTTCTTTAGCTGAGAGGCTCTTGTATCAATGACCGCTTCCAAGAAGATTGCCGCCGCTCTGGCCGCGACTACCCTGACCTTGACCACCGGTTTCGTCGGCGCTGGGGCGAACTTTGCCTTCGCGCAGGAAACCGGTGCGGAATCCACCCCGGCGGAAGAAGCGGGCGCTGAAGCCCCGCTGGCTCCCAACAACGACGCCGGCCTCATCAACGCCGACGCTGACGTCGCTCTCACCATCGAAAAGTACCTTGGTGAGCCGGGCGATACCTCCACCTCGCTGCCGGGCGCTAAGTTCCGCGTCGAGCGCGTCAACGACATCGATCTGACCGATCCGGCCGGCTGGGCACAGGTCGGAAACCTCAACCCCGGGGACGAGAGCCTCGCGGTAACCCCGGTCGACGGCGGGGAAGATGGTGTCTTCACCACCAACGATCAGGGTGTTATCAACCTGACGACGGCGGCCAACGGCCTGTCCGTCGGCGTCTACCGCGTCACCGAGGTCCAGTTCGAGAACTACACCGTGGCCGCCCCGTTCTTCGTGACGCTGCCTTACGACAACAACGGCAGCTGGGAGTATTCCCGGACCGTCCAGCCGAAGAACCAGGACGTCACCCCGAACAAGCAGGTCAAGGACGATGGCGTCACCATCGGCAAGCCGCTCGAGTACACCATCAACGCGCCGGTCCCGGCAGGCGAGCTCAACCGCTTCAACATCGTGGATAACCTGGTTGAGAACCTGAACGCACCGGCCGCTGGTGACGTGAACGTGACCACCAACGGCGACGTCGACCTGGCCAACGGCACCGACTACGAAATCACCGTGAACGGCCAGGAAGTCCGCGTGAACTTCACCGACGCTGGCCGCAGCAAGCTGCAGGAAGCTCGCCAGTCCAACCCGGGTCTGCAGGTCAGTGTCAACTTCGCGGCGGTAGTCAACTCCGTTCCGGAAAACGGGGTCATCAACAACTCCGCGACCGTGGAGCTGCCGAACGGCCAGGACAGCACCACCGACGACGGTGATACTCCGACCAACACCGTCTTCGGCAACCTGACCATCACGAAGACCTCGCCGGCTTCGGAGGGTTCGCTGAACGGCGCGACCTTCGAGCTCTACCAGTGCTCCGCGCAGGACGACGGCAGCTACCAGCTGCTGGGCGACGCCGTCGAGGTAGCTTCCGCGGCCAGCGGTGAGAACATTACCACCGGTACCGAAATGACCACCGCCGGCGGCGGGGCCGATGACGCCTCGGACGCAACGGCGAACGGCTATGCCATCCCGCTGCAATCCACCTCCACCGGCGCGACCGGTGTTGTTGCCAACACCTACTGCGTGCTGGAAACCCAGGCCCCGGACGGCTTCGTCCGTAACCCGCAGCCGCAGCCAGTCAACGTGGACATTGAAAACCGCGCTCTGTCCGTCTCCGTGGAAAACCAGCGTGATTCCATCATCGGCCAGCTGCCGGCTACCGGCGCCTGGGGCATCCTGATCGCCTTCCTGGTGGGCATGGCCTTCCTGGCCCGTGGCCTGTACACCAGCTACAAGGATTCCCGCGCAACGGCCTAAGACCACGGGGTCATCCTGACGGGCGAGGGCCTAGCTGTTCTACGGTGCGTTCGCGAATGTGAGGAGTAAAGATGCGAGCAGGCGGTGACCATGCGCAGCCGGTAACGGCCGCGCAGGCGCCCCGACGTGGGTGGTGGAAACGTTACCGCTCCGTCGTCTACCTCGTCATCGCCGCCCTCATCTTCCTCACCCCGGTGGTGCTCACGCATTACAAAAACGTCGAGCAGAACCGGATCGCGGAAGAGTATTCCCGCAACGTGGCGCAGCTAGACCCCGCCGAGCGGGAGGCAGCGTTGGCCGCGGCCCGGGACTATAACTCCCGGCTGCCGGAGTTCGGCGCCCCGGACCGGTGGACTTTGGGGCCGGACAAGGACTCCGAAGGTTACCGCGAATACCTCACCCACCTCGACGCCTTCGACAACTTGGCGCGCCTGCGGGTGCCGTCGGTGGGCATCGACTTGCCGGTCTATCACGGCACCGACTCCAGCGTCCTGGCGCATGGCGTCGGGCACCTGTACGGCACCGCGCTCCCCGTCGGCGGCGTGGGCACGCACTCGGTGCTGACGGGGCACACCGGCCTGGCGACTCTGACCATGTTCGACAATCTCACCCATATTCGCGAAGGGGAAGTCTTCACCGTTGAGGTGATGGGGGAGAAGCTCGCTTACAAGGTCACCTCGATTGAGACCGTACTCCCGGAAGACATTGAGACCATCCGCCCAGTGGCTGACAAGGATCTGCTGACGCTTGTCACCTGCACCCCGTACGGGATTAACTCGCACCGCCTCTTGGTACACGGGGAACGCACCGAGCTACCAGGCGACATTGAGCAGGATTACCACAGCCCCTGGCAGCCCTGGATGATCGCCGCCGTGATTATCGGCCTGCTGGTCATCATCTACCTGTGGTGGTGGATGCGGCGCCAGCGCCGAAAGAACAAAAACGACACAACGCAGACCCCATAGACGCAGCCTGCAGCACCGGACGCGTTTTAGACAAGGACTTGAACTATGGACATAGTTAGCGCACTAGGGCGGCACCGCCGCGGCGCTTCGTCGTTGACGGCTAGTCTGCTCGTGGCTCTGCTTTGTGCACTCTGCGTAGTGGTCACGCCGTGGGGTGCCCCGCAAAGCGCTGCGGCCGAACAAACCGGGACCGTCGTGGTTGCTAAGACGGCCGGGGTAGGGGATGAGGCCGAACCGGCTGTCGCGGGTGCCCAGTTCCAGCTGCTCGAATTGCCGGAACTGCGCGCTGACGGGGAAGAAGACTTACAAGAACTCGTCCGCGCCGACCCGCGCCTGCTCTACGGAGAGCCAGGAGTTCCTGTGGGCCGGCGTCTGGTGGCAGAGACCGACCAGGCGGGCATCGCCCGTTTCGAAGGAGTCTCTCCGGGCGTTTACCAGCTGCGGGAGTTGCCTTCCCAGACCGGCGATGTGGAACGCACCGCCGCCACCACGACGCTCGTGCGGGTCGAAGCCGGCCGGACGGCGTGGGTGCGCGCGAAGAACCAGCCGCTGCGCGTGGACAAGGAAGTCAACGTGGCCTCCGCCCGACCGGGCGACACTGTTGCGTACCGAATCACCAGCAGCGCGCCCGACGTCGACGCCGCGGGCGCGCTGCACCGGTGGGAGTTTCGCGATGAGCTGGACCGGAACTTCGCCTCCGGGGCTATTAAACGGATCACCGTCGCGAATGCTGACCGGGATATCACCCTGGACGAAGGCGTCCACTACACGGATAAGTCCGCGGGGCTGACTCTGGAGGCATCGTTTAACGACCGCGGGCTGGCCGAGCTCGCGCGGCTGCGCGACGGCCACCCAGAAACCAAGGTCAGCGTGTACCTGGAAGCGGTCGTTAGCGACGCCGCCGCCGCAGGCACGCGGGTCCCGAATACCGCGCTGGTCGCAGTCGACGGCCTGCGCCTGGAGCGCGATGCCGTGGCGTCTAACCGGGCTACCATCACCGTGGTCGCCGCGAGCGAGCCGGTGCCGAGCACCTCGCCGTGGCCGAGACCGGAAGAACCCGACCGGCCCGACCACGAGGCGCCGGGGCGACCGGGGGATGGGCAGCCCGAGACGTCGACGCCGCGCCCGCAGCAGACTCCGGAACCGCCCGGGCGCGGGCCCCGGCAGGTTCTGGACAAGCTAGCAACGACGGGCGCGAGCATCTTCGGGCTGGTGCTCGCAGGCTTATGCGCCATAGCCATCGCGGTTATATTACTGCGCCGGCGGCGCGAAGAAACGAATGAGACAGGGGAATGAGAAGGATGCAGAACAGGAGCACGCTGATGACCGGCCGTAGGCTACTCGCCCTTGTACTCGTCGCCGTCTTGTATATTTCCGCGTTCATGGTGCCGAACAGCTTCTCGGATGAGGTCACACCGCAGGCGGAGGCCCAAACGAATGACGACTCGGCGAGCCAGGCGGGCCACTTTGACTTCGGAGACTGCGCCGTACGCCAGACTCGCGGGCCCCTGATGGACGACAAACCGGAGCTGTGCTGGATCGACTTCAGTGACCTCGGTGCGCTGTCGACGACCCCGAAGAGCTTCACCAAACAGATCGGTCACTATCAGCTTTCTTTCGACCTCAGCGTCAATGCTGCCACTGAGCCGGGCCGAGTGACTCCCCGCCGCGACCGCCAGACTAATTCTGCTTTCGGGTATTCCAACGACCGAGACAGCATTTTCGTGCCCTATGCCGGTGACCAGTCCCGCCCCATTATTCACGTGGATCAGCAATCCCCGACGGCAACCTTCAGCCCGCGCAAGATGGCGCGGTTTACCTTCCGCAACATCAAGATCGTGGATACCACGACCGGTGCCAGGCTGCCGAATTACAACATTGTCTTAGCCGACGCCGAAACCACGAAGATCCAGGCCTACGGCGAGCACATGGTGATGGACGACCTGAACCCCAACAAACTCATTGAAGACTGGGGCCAGATTGCCCCGGACAGGTTTTATCGCGCGTGTTTGCCGGCCCCGTTGGGAGGATCCAACTTCTACGGGCGTAGTAAAAACGACGATGGCAGTTTTGTCTATCGCAATAACGAAGGCGAAATTGTCAGCGAGAACGCTCCCGGTGCGCGTCGGTATGTCTACGAGTACTACCGCGAGGGTGATCCGACGCGCCAGGCGACTAAGGACATCGCGTGCCAGGAAAGCCGCGGTGCATGGGCTAGTCCGGACAATCGCGCCGGTACCTACCTGTGGTCCGCGGATGCACCCGAGAACCTGGAAATTACCACTTTTTCCACGCAGAACCAGGCCTTCGCTCTGGCCGTGCCGATGTCCCTGATGCGAACTTCCCAAAAAATTGACACCACGATGGAGGAAGCCGCTACCGGGCAGTCCACCCAGTTCGATACAAACATGTACCTGGACAACGACGGCGAGGAAACTCCCATCGCAAAATCCGAGGGAGACCGGTACAGCGAGGCTCTCCGGGTCATTACCACCCGCAACGAAGCTGGCGAGTTACAGGATGGCAAGCCGCGCGCCAAGTCGCAACAGGTCTTCCGTTCCCAGGCTTCGGGCGGGCAGGCGGACAAGGTTTTCGACCGTTATGCACCTCAATGGACGTGTAGTTACCGCGGCAGTGCTAGCACAACTTATACGCTGAACGAGGCCTATCCCACTGCGGGGGAATTCAGCCTGGTTAATAACAAAGAAAGAGGGTTTTCGGAGGTTCGCACGGCCAATGCGCGTAACAACGCAGTCAGCTGCGAGGTCGAGTGGAAACCGAAATTTGTGGCCGCAAGTTTGCAGCTGCAGAAGACCGTTTCCGGTTCGGCAGCGACGTTTACCGAAAACCAGAACCGCACTTTCACGCTGCGTTACCAGTGCACTGTGTCCGATGCGTACAAGCGCGCCTATGGCGAGACTGCGGCGCAGGGCGAATCCGACCTGCTCAATGGGGCTACTGCAACCGTGACCGGCCTACCTGCGGGCACCCAGTGCCGGGTGGCCGAAGATTTCGGCGACTCGGAACCGCGCCCAAAGGGCCAAGACTGGGACCTCGTTTGGGATGTGAAACAGGGAGCGAATCCCGACGCCGCTCCGCGGACAGAGGATGACAATGGAATCGACGCGCAGGTGCTGACCCTGACCGAGGGGAATAACTCTGTTTCCCTGCGCAACAACTACGAGGCCCGGCTGGGCACCCTGGATCTGTCCAAGCACGTCACCGGAGCGCCGGTAGCGGAGCTGGGCAGCCCCAAGGATTACCGCTTCCACCTGACTTGCGAGGGCACCAACTACGCCCAGGACGTCACCCTGAGCCTGTCCGGCAGCGGGGACCTGTCGGGATCTACCGAAATTACCGGGATCCCGACCGGCCGTGACTGCACGCTGTCGCCGTTGACGGGCCTCGACCGGGAGCAGACGGAGTTTATGACCTTCGACGGCCGGGACGTCACCTTCCAGGGGCAGGACACCCCGGCGGACGGCTCCGGCTCCTACCACTTCGAGCTGGATGAGAACCCGGCTGCCGCGGGCGCGGAGGAGATGCGCATCGAGGCGCACTATTCCTACAAGACCCGCGAACTGAACGTGGTCAAGCAGCTGACGGGCCCGGGCGGCGAAAAGGCGCGAGGCCTGCATTACGACTACCCGGTCACTGTCCGCTGCCAGCGCGGCGATTACGCGGAGTCGCTGGTGGAGGCCGAGGGCACGACCAGCACGCAGAATTATTTCTCCGTCGCTGATGTTCCGGTCGGCGCTACCTGCCGCGTGGAGGAAGGCGAGTTTGACTACCCCGCGGACGCCGGCATTCGCCCATCAGACAATCCGGTGAGCATCACGGTTCCGGACGGGACGTCGGAAACGCGGACGGTTGAGTCTGCAAGCGTCGAATTCGTCGTCCCGCCGGCCTCCCGCGCGGCGACGGTGCCGGTCGTGGTGACGAACGACTATGACGTTGAGGTCGCCCCGGTTAACCTGCAGAAGCTGGTGGACACCAACGGCATGGCCGGGCAGTTCCCGGATTCCTACGAGCTGCAGTTCCGCTGCGGAACCCGCAACGTCCGCGCCGCCGACGGCAGCTACCCCTCGGTGAGCCTGACCGGTAGCGTTCGGCTGGGCGCCAACGAAGACCAGCGCTTGGTCGCGGACACGGACGACCCGGCGCTAGCCGCCTTGGTCAACGACCAGGACGGCGCGCTCGGCGTTCCGGTGGGCAACGAATGTACGTTCACGGAGACTACCCCGGGCGGTCTGCCCAGCGGCGTTAACTGGAGCTCAGATCTGTCCGAGGCGGCGCACGAAGTCACGGAGGGCGACAACCGAGTCACCGTGACCAATACCTTCGAGCCGGCCGGTGAAGGCCTTACCATCAACCAGAACTTCGCCGGCAACGCGCGCCTGGGCGAGGAGGTTGAATACCAGCTGACCTGTGAGATCGATGGCGCGCCCCTGCCGCTGTCGCCGGCGGAAGAAAACATCACCCTGGGTCCGGACAACCCGCGGCATGAGATCGATAGCTCCTCTCTGCGCGAGGGCGCCGAATGCCGGATCAAGGAGATCCGTGATGAATCCACCAGTGGTCTGCGGACCATGGATGGCATCACCTTCCCAGTCCGTCGTGATAGTAGCGCGACGCTGTCGCAGGACGACGGCAGCGAGCAGCGCTACGAGTTCGCCGACAACGAGCTCATGGAAGGCTCGTTCACGATCGGCCAGTCGACCGTTATCAACCTGAAGCACGCCTACGCCTACCAGATGCGTGATATCTCGGCCCAGAAGCTGGTCGAGTTCGCACGTCCGGAGGATCCGATGATTTCTCCGGCCGGCCAGGACGCGCTGCGCGAGCGCGGGTACACCGTGACCCTGCAGTGCGTGCCGCCGGCTGGTGGGGCCACCATCACGGTTACCGACACGATGACCGGTACCGAGGGCGCCGAGCGCCTGGCGGCGGTTCCGGCCGGCAGCCGCTGCGAGCTGGTGGAGCAGGACTTCGCCAGCGGCACGGGCCTGGATTCGGAGAGCAAGATCTCCCTCGAGGGCGGCGATGGCTCTGGCCCGACTATCGATGACCCCCTGCGTTTCGTTGCCGTGAACCCGGAGAACCCGCAGAATACGGGCGAGATCGCCGCGAAGATCACGAATACCTTTAACCGCCGCGCGGCCACGGTCGAGCTGAACAAGATAGCCCGCACCCCGATTGACGTCCAGGCCACTTTCCCCGAGTGGGACTTAGGCCCCTTCGGCGGTGACACCGGTCCCTCGCACCCGGACAACGGTCGGGTGTTCTACCAGCACGACTTCGTGCTGACCTGCCACGACCCAGGGGACAAGGACTCGGTCATCGCGGTCCGCGAATCCACCATCACCGGCCCCGGCCAGACCGAATTCGTCGACGTTCCGGAAGGCGCCGAGTGCAGCATCAGCGGCAACAAATTCGGCACCCTGAACATGACGAAGGAACAGGACGGCATGGAGCTGGAGACCCACCTGCGCCCGAAGCAGGTCAACTGGGCCTCCGTGCACAACGACGGCACGACGCTGGTCGATGACGAGTTGGCTAACGACGCCACGGAGTCGATGGATTTCTCGGTGCTGGCGGACAACGGTTCCGATCCCGGCAACGTCATCAACCTGACCAACACCTACGAGTTCCTGCCGGCTACCGTGCGCTTGACCAAGGAGGTCAAAGGCGACGCGGTGAACTTGGCTCGCCTGGCAGACAACCAGCAGTTCGACTTTTCCTACCAGTGCCGCGGCGTGGGCTATTCCTACTCCAGCATCGGCCTGGGCGAAGTGACCCTGCCGAACACGCTGGAGCTGAACGAATTCACCGAGCGCGACGGCGTCTATCGCTTCGAGTCGGAGCCGGTCCAGGTTCCCTCGGGCGCGCTGTGTAACTTCACCGAAAACCAGCCCCTTGACACCCCGGAGGAGTTGGAGCTTGACGTGGATTCGCCCGGCGAGAACGTCCGCGTCGAAGACGCCGCGGACCAGGAAATCGACCAGAACTTCGAGTTCGTGAATAACTACTCGCGCCGCCTGGTGGACGCACGCGTGACCAGCATGCATGATGGCTACCTCGAGGGCGCCGACCCGGCCGGCTACAACTATCACCTCACCTGCCAGGACGCAGACGATAGGGATGCGGTCCTCTTTGATGAGACGTTGAGCTTCGACCTGCAGTCTTCCTTCGTAGAGGGCAATCTGAGCGGCTCCACGCCGCCGTTGCGCGGTAGTGTCATCCAGATCCCTGTCGGCGCTGAGTGCCGCATCGAGGCGGGGGAGTCCCCGGCACTGGCAGCGCGCCCAGAGTTGGAGGTCAACCAAGGCGACCGCGCTCCCTATATGGAATTCGCCCACTGGGGAGCGGCCACCTCGGAGACCGAGAACCCAACGCGTCCGCTGAGCGATGTCGCGCCGGGGGATGTCACCGAAGAGATGAAGAGCTACGCCTATGAGTTCACGGTTCCGGCCTCCGCCCAGAGCCCGGGCGCCGAGCAGGTCGCTCTGAGCGTGGCCGGTGAGGCCGTGCACCCGCGCGCCACCGTCGACTTGACCTTTACCAAGGAAGTAGACGGCGACGCCGCGAGCGCCGCGGACTATGATTTCTTCGCGTCGTGTACTGGCGAGTCCTTCAGCCTGCGGGCGGGGGAGACCCACGTCATCCACGACGTCGACGTGAACGCGCCGTGCACGATCTACGAAACCGAGGACGATAATCCAAACGTGGACGCGGTACTTGAATTCGGCGATGAGCTCGGTGAGCGCCTGTCGGAACCGGCCTTGGTGGCGGATAACCTTCACCGCCGCGAAGCACCGGATGAAGTCAACCCGGATTCCACGGTCCAGGTACCGACCGGCTGGACCGTGCGCGTCAACCCGGTGGCTTCCGCCACGGACCTTTCGCGTGACGGGGCCAAGTGGGCCTTTACCGGCATCAACCGGATGCCGGGCGTGGACATCGACAAGCACATCGACGGCGCGCCGCTGTCCGCAATCACCGGCGCGGTCGCAAACACCGCGCTCTTGCCGGATGATGCCACGCAGATGCATTTCAGCTACACCGTGACCAACCCGGGCGCGCTGCCGCTGAAGGACTTCTCGTTTGCCGAACCGGGCCTGGCCGGCCGCGAGATTGGCTTCGGCGATGGCCACACCGTCACCGTCGGCGAAAACGGAGTCCTGCCGGCGGAGGTCTGCGCGGCAAGCCTGCCGGGCGGGGAGCTGGCACCGGGCGCGTCCTTTACCTGTGAATTCGACGTCGCCGTGCCGGAGACCACCGAGGAATTCTTCCGCTACGGCGGTGGGGACGACGGTACGGTCACCGTTGCCGCCAGTGTCGTCGGGCAAGAGGCCACGGGCGCCATCGTGCGCGACTCGGATAGCTACGGAGCTATCCGCCTGCCGGAGAGCATCGGCTGGATGCTGCCTGATACCGGACGCCAGACCCTGGTCTTTTTCCTCCTGTTGGGCTTGCTGATTCTGGCCGCCGGCTTGATTCGCTACCTGCGCAACCGGGATGATGAAGAAAACGAGCTGGACGAAACCCAAGGAGCGGAGGAGTCATCGCGGAGCTAACCAGCCCCAGCACGGGCGCTGACCCGGCCGCCACCGCCGCCGGCGATGCCCGTGCTGTGCGGCACGGCCGCAGGAGGCATAGTGGCCGGTCGGGCCGGGCCCGCCGGTGGCGCTCTTTGGCGTGGATCCTGGTGGGTATCCTCATCCTGTCCTACCCGGTGGTCGCGACGTTGTATAACGACTACCGGATCCAAAAGCAGGCGGAGGACTACAGCGGATCGGTGAAAAAGATCGACCCGCCGAACCGGGCGCAGCAGTACTTGGCCGAGGCCCGCGACTACAACGCCCGGCTGTCCCAGCAGGGCCACCACGCGCTGCCGCCGGGGGATGAATCCCCGGGCTGGCAGGAGTACCTGTCCACGCTGAACGCCCCGGAGACCAACGGCATGCTGGCGCGTATTACCATTCCTGCCATCGACGTGGACCTGCCCGTCTACCACGGCACCCAGCCGGACGTGCTCTACGAGGGCGCGGGCCACATGTTCGGCAGCGATCTGCCCGTGGGCGGGGCCGGCACCAACGCGGTGATTACCGCGCACACCGGCATGGTGGATGCCTCCATGTTCGACCGGCTGCCCACGCTCAAGGACGGCGAGATCGCCACCGTGGAAGTCATGGGGGAGAAACTGCACTACCGGGTCACCGGCCGTAAGGTGGTCAAGCCGGACTACTGGCAGGCGGCGACCTACGAGGAGAGCAAGGACAAGCTCACCCTGGTCACCTGCACCCCGTACGGGATTAACTCGGACCGACTGCTGGTCGAGGCGGAGCGCGTGGATCTCGGAACGGACGGGGACTACTCGTGGAAGCCGTCGTTTAGCTGGTGGATGCTGGCTGCCCTGGCGATTATCGCCATCGTGCTGGCCATCGTGGCCAGCAAGGAATGGCGACGCCGCCGGCGCCGGCGCCAGCAGCAGGCCGGACAGCCAGAAGAAGCGGCCCAGGCGGGCTAGGTGAGCATTCTGGGACCTCACCGCCGGGCTGGTAGACTCCCAGGTTAAGTGAAAATCCGTTCTTTACGTGGGGAATTGAAGGTGAGGCACCATGGCCCGATTTGTTGACCGCGTCGTTTTGCACTTGCAGGCAGGCGACGGCGGGCACGGCTGCGTGTCCGTCCACCGCGAGAAATTCAAGCCCCTCGGCGGCCCGGACGGCGGCAACGGCGGCCACGGCGGGGACATCGTCCTGGAGGTCTCCAACCAGATCCACACGCTGATGGACTTCCACTACCGCCCGCACATCAAGGCTGAGCGGGGCGGCAACGGCGCGGGCGATAACCGCAACGGCGCCCGCGGCAAGGACCTGGTGCTGGAGGTGCCCGCCGGCACGGTCGTCCAGGACACCAAGGGCCGCGTGCTAGCCGACCTGACGGTCCCGGGCACGCGTTTCATCGCGGCCGAAGGCGGCTACGGCGGCCTGGGCAACGCCGCGCTGGCCACCGCCCAGCGCAAGGCCCCGGGCTTTGCCCTGCAGGGCGAGCCGGGGCAGGCGCACGACCTGGTCCTGGAACTTAAGTCGATGGCCGACGTCGGGCTGGTTGGCTTCCCCTCGGCCGGTAAGTCCTCGCTGATTTCGGTGCTTTCTGCTGCCAAGCCGAAGATCGGTGACTACCCCTTTACCACCCTGCAGCCCAACCTCGGCGTGGTGGACATGGGGGATTCCTCCTTTACCATCGCGGACGTGCCGGGGCTCATCCCGGGCGCGTCCCAGGGCAAGGGCCTGGGCCTGGACTTCCTGCGCCACATCGAGCGCACCGCGGTGCTGGTCCACATCGTGGACACCGCCAGCATCGAGCCGGGCCGCGATCCGGTCTCGGATATTGAGGCCCTGGAAAACGAGCTGGCCCAGTACAAGTCCGTGCTGGACGGGGACACGGGCCTGGGCGATCTGCGCGACCGCCCGCGGCTGATCGTCCTCAACAAGGCCGACGTGCCCGAGGCCGCGGAGCTGGCGGAGTTCGTCAAGGAGGACCTGGAAAAGCAGTTCGGCTGGCCGGTCTTTATCATCTCCGCGGTCGCCCGCAAAGGCCTGGATCCGCTGAAGTACGCCCTGATGGAAGCGGTGGATAAGGCCCGCCGCGAGCGGCCGAAGCAGAAGGCGGATCCGAATCACACGGTCATCCGTCCGAAGGCGGTCGGCCCCCGCACCGGCGGTTCCTTCGCCCAGTTCACGGTCGAGGCGGACCCGGAGGTCGAGGGCGGCTTCATCGTCGAGGGCGACAAGATCGAGCGCTGGATTACCCAGACCGACTTCGAAAACGAAGAGGCGGTGGGCTACCTGGCCGACCGCCTGGCCAAGGCCGGCGTGGAAGACTCGCTGCGCAAGGCCGGCGCCGTGGAGGGCGCGCCGGTGACCATCGGCGGTATCACCTTCGAGTGGGAGCCGATGACCGCCGGGGATCCGACCCTGGCCGGCCGCGGCCACGACGCCCGTCTGCAGGGCACCTCGCGCGTCTCCGCCGCCGAGCGCAAGCGCGCCTCCCAGGCCCGCCGCGGGCTTATCGACGAATACGACTACGGCCAGGACGAAGAAGTCACCCGCGAGGGCGCCAACCGCGACCGCTGGCAGGGCTAGGCAACCCCATTGCCGGCGCCGGCCGCGCGGGGCGAGGTGGGCCAAAAGTAGGTAAGGCCTGCACACCGGCGCGGTAGGTTTGTATGATCGGTGAGCATGACTGCGCAATCGGACAATCACAGTACTTCTTCCGACCAGCCTTCCCGGCCCCTGCCGCTGGAGCCGTATGCGGATCAAGCTCCGGAGACCCCCTTCCCGGACCCGGCGCCGCAGGCCGACGAGTCCCTGGCGATGGGGCACGAGTCCCAGCTGCGCGAGGAGATCGCCAAAGCCAAGCGCGTGGTGGTGAAAATCGGTTCCTCCTCGCTGACGGGCGATGATTTCTCGGTCGCCCCGGAAAAGATCGACCGGATCGTGGACGCCATCCAGGCCCGCATGGAGTTCTCCGACGTCATCGTGGTCTCCTCCGGCGCCGTGGCCGCGGGAATGAAGCCGCTGGGGCTGACCCAGCGGCCTACGGACCTGGCCACCAAGCAGGCCGCCGCCGCGGTCGGCCAGGTACACTTGGCCTACGAGTGGTCGCGGTCTTTCGCCCGCTACGGCCGCACCGTGGGTCAGGTCCTGCTGACGGCTTCCGACGCCGGCAAGCGGGACCGCGCCCGCAACGCCCAGCGCACCATCGAGCGGCTGCGCCACCTGCGCGCCGTGCCGATCGTCAACGAAAACGACACGGTGGCCACCTCCGAGATGCGGTTCGGTGACAACGACCGCCTCTCCGCCCTAGTCGCCCACTTGACCTCGGCGGACGCGCTCTTCCTGCTCTCCGACGTGGACGGGCTTTACGACCGCAACCCGGCGGATCCGGGCGCCCAGTTCGTCGACGAGGTCCGCACCGGCAAGGATCTCAAGGGCGTGGCCGCCGGCGACGGCGGCAAGGTGGGCACCGGCGGCATGGCCTCCAAGGTTTCGGCCGCGCGCCTGGCCGCCCGCGGCGGGGTGCCGGTGCTGCTGACCTCGGCGGATAACATCGGCCCGGCCCTGGAGGATTCCCGCGTCGGGACGGTCTTCCACACCCGCGAGGAACGCCGCCTGTCCGCGTGGAAGTTCTGGGCGCTGTACTCGGCGGACTCCGGCGGAACCCTGCGCCTGGACGCCGGCGCGGAGGAGGCCGTCACCCGCGGCGGCAACTCCCTGCTCGCGGTCGGTATCACCGACGTGGACGGCGAGTTCCGCGCCGGGGAGATCGTCGACATCGTCGGCCCGGAGTCCAAGGTCATCGGCCGCGGCGAGGTCAACTTCGACTCCAGTACCCTGCGCGAGATCATGGGCCGCCACACCGACGAGCTTCCGGTGGAGATGCACCGCGCCGTGGTCCACGCGGACTACCTGTCCAACTACGCCTCCCGCCTCTAAAACGGAGGGTAAAAAGAACGCTTAAGGCAACGCGGCCGGCGGCTTGGTCGCGTAGCGTGGGGCCCATGAAGTATTTTATGGGCCCCTACGTTTGGGAAGAGACGGTCGCCGATATCGACGCCGCCGGCCACGAGCGCGTCGATCGGCTGGAGGACGCGGAAGCGTATATCAACACCTCGCCGAACCCTGCCAAGATCCCGGATATGCCGGGCAACATCGGCTTCATTCAGCACTGCTTCACCGGGGTGGAGGGCCTCATTGCGGCCGGGCTGATTAGCGAAGGCGGGCTGCGCTGGGCGAATTCGGCCGGCGCCTTCGCCACCCCGGTCGCCGAGTCCGCGCTGGGGCTGCTGCTCTCCCAGGCCCACCAGCACAAGGCCTTCGCCCTGGCCGCGGACTGGGGCATGGCCGGCGAGCTCGACAAGCAGCAGGCGTGGCTCTACAGCCCGGCCGGCCGCGACCCGAAGACGGTGGTGGTGCTGGGCGCGGGCGGCATCGGCAAGCGCCTGATTGAGCTCCTCGCCCCGTTCGGCCTGCACGTCATCGCCGTGAATAATTCCGGCCGCGAGGTCGCCGGCGCGAACGAGACCTTCGCGCTTAGAGAGGCCGGTGAGGTCTGGGGCCGTGCCGACTTCGTGGTGAACATCCTGCCGCTGACGCAGGAGACGAACGGGCTTATCGATGCCTCTTTCTTCGCCCGCCTCAAGCCCAGCGCCATCTTTGTCAACGTCGGCCGCGGGGCCACGGTGGTGACCGACGACCTGGTGCAGGCGCTGCAAGACGGCACCATCGCCGGTGCCGGCCTGGAGGTCGTGGACCCGGAGCCGCTGCCGGACGGGCACCCGCTCTACGCGCTGCCGAACTGCACGATGACCCCGCACATCGCGGCCTCGCAGCGGGTGGCGCGCTTCCACCTGGGCCCGATCTTTGACGCCAACGCCCGGGCTTTCGCCGCCGGCGAGCGCATGCCCACCGAAGTCAACCCGGAAGCAGGTTATTAAGCCATGAAATACGTGATGTACCCGCAGCGCTGGGAAGCCGCCCAAGCCGCCTTCGACGAGGCCGGTTTCACCCAGCTGGGCATGGAGCAGCTGGGGCAGGCGGACTTCCTGTTCTTTACCGGCGGCGCCGACGATCTGCCGGAGATCCTGCCGGAGTCCCTCGGCTTCGTGCAGCTACCTTTTGCGGGCGTGGACGCGCTTTTGCCGCAGATGCGCGAGCTGACCCGCACCTGCGGCACGCGCTGGTCGAACGCGGCCGGGCTCTACGATGAGACCGTGGCCGAATCCGCCATCGCCCTGCTGCTCGCGCAGCTGCACTCCCACCGCCGCGTGGGTTCTACCTGGGACAACCGCGACGAGGTGGAGGCGCACACCTCCTTCCTCTTCGAGGACAAGACGGTCGCCATCGTCGGTGCCGGCGGCATCGGCGCGCGGCTGATCGAGATGCTGCGCGGGTTTGGCCCGAAGATCGTCGCGGTCAACCGCAGCGGTAAAGACGTGCCGGGCGCGGACCGCACCATCCCGACCGAACAGATGGATAAGGTCTGGCCGGCAGCGGACTACTTCGTGCTGCTGCTGCCGCTGACGGACGAGACCCACCACGTGGTGGACAGCCGCGCCCTGGAGCAGATGCCCGAGCACGCCGTGGTCATCAACGTCGGCCGCGGGCCCCTGGTGGACACGGACGCGCTGGTGAAGGCCCTGCGTGAGGGCAACATCGCTGGCGCCGGCCTAGACGTGACCGACCCGGAACCGCTGCCGGACGGGCATCCGCTGTGGGAGATGCCGCAGGTGGTCATCACCCCGCACGTGGCCAACCCGCCCTATTCGGTCAAAAAGCGCAGCGGCGCCCACGCCGTTAGCGTGGCCCGGGCCTTCGCCGAAGACGGCAGCCTGCCCACCGAGGTCGACGTCGACGCCGGCTATTAACGCCGCGGGTAACCGCCCGCCCGCGAGCACGCACGTGTGACCCAGTGCATCAATCCGGGGGATGAGCGGGGTGGGTTTACGTACACTGGGACGCATGACTCAATCTACGGATGAACTGAGCCCGGAACGCCAAGCCGAGCGCGACGAGGTGCTGACCAAGGCGCGCGCTGCCAAGGAGGTCGCCGCGCAGATCGCGCAGCTGACCACCCCGCAGAAGAACGAGATCCTGCGGCAGGCGGCGAAGGACTTAAGCGCGGCCACCGAGGAGATCCTCGCGGCCAACCAAAAAGACATCGACGCCGGCCGTGAGGCGGGCATGTCGGATTCGCTCATCGACCGCCTGAGCCTGGACGCCGACCGCGTCGCGGGCATCGCGGACGGCCTCAACCAGGTGGCCGGCCTGCAGGATCCGGTGGGGGAGGTCGTGCAGGGCCGCACCATGGACAACGGCATTCAGATGCGCCAGATCCGCGTGCCGCTAGGGGTTATGGGCATGGTCTACGAGGCCCGCCCGAACGTCACGGTGGACGCCTTCGGCCTGGCCTTAAAGTCCGGCAACGTGCCGCTGCTGCGCGGCTCGAAGTCGGCCCGCAACTCCAACGAGAAGCTGGTGGAGATCCTGCAGTCCACCCTGGAGGCCGCCGGCCTGCCGCGCGCCGGGGTCCAGCTGCTGCCGTGTGAGACCCGCGGCTCGGTCCAGGACCTGATTACCGCCCGCGGCCTGGTCGATCTGGTCATCCCGCGCGGCGGCGCCGGACTGATTAACGCCGTGGTCACGGGCGCTACCGTGCCGACCATCGAGACCGGCACCGGCAACTGCCACTTCTACGTCGACGCCTCCGCGGACCTAGACAAGGCCATCGCCATGGTCATCAACGGCAAGACCCGGCGGACCTCGGTGTGCAACTCCACCGAGTGCGTGCTGGTCGATGCCGCCCTGCCGGCCGCCGACCAACTGCGTGTCATCCAGGCCCTCCAGGACGCCGGGGTGACCATCCACGGCGACACCGAGGAGCTAGCCGCACTCGGCGTCGAGGGCGCGGTGCAGGCCAGCGAGGAGGACTGGGCGGAAGAATCCCTGTCGATGGACATCTGCGCCAAGGTCGTCGACGGTGCGGGTGGGGCCATCGAGCACATCCGCCGCTATTCCACCGGCCACACCGAGGCCATCGCCGCCCAGGACGCGGACGTCCTGCTGCGCTTTGCCAACGAGGTCGACGCCGCCGCGGTCATGCTCAACGCCTCGACGGCCTTTACCGACGGCGAGGTCTATGGCATGGGCGCGGAGATCGGCATCTCCACGCAGAAGCTGCACGCGCGTGGCCCCATGGCCCTGCCGGAGCTGACCTCTACTAAGTGGGTGCTGCAGGGCAACGGCCACACCCGCCCCTAGCCGGGACGTATACTAGCCATCCATGAGCAACCGTATAGGGATTATGGGCGGGACCTTCGATCCCATCCACCACGGCCACTTGGTGGCCGCGAGCGAGGTAGCGCACCGCTTCCAGCTGGACCAGGTGGTCTTCGTGCCCACCGGGCAGCCCTGGCAGAAGGCGGACCGGCAGGTAACCCCTGCCGAGCACCGCTACCTGATGACGGTGGTGGCTACCGCCTCCAACCCGCGGTTTACCGTCTCCCGCGTGGACATCGACCGCGAGGGGCCGACCTATACCATCGACACGCTCCAGGACCTGCGGGAGTTCTACCCGGAGTCCGAGCTGTTCTTCATCACCGGCGCGGACGCGCTCAGCTCGATCATGAGCTGGCGGGACTGGGAGAAGATGCTGCAGATGGCCAGGTTCGTCGGCGTGACGCGCCCGGGCTACGAGCTGACCGACAAAATGCTGCCCCGAAAGTCGCGGCAGGGGATAGAGTTGGTGGAGATCCCCGCGATGGCGATTTCCTCGACCGATTGCCGTGAGCGCGCCGCCGCCGGCCGGCCGGTGTGGTATTTGGTCCCGGATGGGGTGGTGCAATATATTGCCAAGAATAATCTCTACCGCATCAACCCAGATCAGCCGCTCTAGCAGCGCGCCGCGAGTAGGAAAATGTCCGAAAACGTGGGACACTAGTATCGATTATCGGTAGAAGTTAACGCCTGCAGAATTTGTTGAAGGATTTCCCGCATTGTCTATTACTGACGTAGCCCGGAGCATGGCCGAGGTAGCCGCGCGCGCTGCCCAAGAGAAGTTGGGCGGCAACATCGCCGCTATCGACGTCTCCGACGTGCTGGCGGTCACCGAGGTCTTCGTGATCGCCTCCGCCGATAACGAGCGCCAGGTGCGCTCCATCGTGGACGAGATCGAAGACGAGATGACCGCGGCCGGCTACGAGCCGAAGCGCCGCGAAGGCAACCGGGAAAACCGCTGGGTGCTGCTGGACTACGGCAACGTGGTCGTCCACGTCCAGCGCGAGGGCGAGCGGGACCACTACGGCCTCGACCGTCTCTACCACGACTGCCCGCTGGTGGAGATCCCCGGCGTCGAGGCCCCGCAGCGCCCCGGCCAGTGGGCCGGCGAGGTCAACCCGCGCGAGGCGGAATCCGTCGCTGACCTGCCGCTGGCCGACAAGGCCCCGGGCGAAGACGAAGAGATCTAGGTAGCCGCACCATCATGAGCCGCCGCCTGATCCTCATCCGCCACGGACAGACCACCTATAACGCTACGGGCCGCATGCAGGGCCACCTGGATACGGAGCTGTCCGAAACCGGCTACGCCCAAGCCCGGGCGGCCGGCGAGTTGCTGCGCGGTGAGGGCGTGGCCAAGATCGTCGCCTCGGACCTGCGCCGCGCGGCGGAGACCGCCCGCGTGGTCGGCGAGACCCTGGGGCTGGACTACCAGACCGATCCGCGCCTGCGGGAGACCAACCTGGGCAACTGGCAGGGGATGAGCTCCGCCGAGGTGGACGAGCAGTTCCCCGGCGCCCGCGCCCTCTGGCGCCACGACGCCACCTGGGCCCCGCCGGAGGGCGAATCCCGCGTGCAGGTGGCCGAGCGCGCCCGCCCGGTCATCGACGAGCTCATGGAGTCGTTCCAGGACTGGAACGGTCAGGCGCTGCTGGTGGTGGCCCACGGCGGGGCCATCGCGGCGCTGACCTGCCACCTGCTCGGCCTGGAGCATAGCCAGTACGGCACGCTGTCCGGGCTGAAGAACACCCACTGGGCGCAGCTGACCGCCCGCCCGGTCTTCGACGCCGCACGCCCGCTCGCCCCCGTGCACTTCGATCCCGCCCAGCCAGCCAAGGCCACCTGGTACTTCGACGGCTGGAACATGGGAGGGCGCGTCGTCGGCGACGGCGGGGCTGATATCTAGTGGCGGTACGCGTAGTTACGGATTCCTCGGCCGGGCTGCCGGAGGAGATCGTGGCGGAGCTGGGCATCGGTGTTATCGAGCTCCACGTCATGGACGGCGAGGGCAAGGACGGCACCGAGCAGTCCACCTCCGGGGTCAGTGCGATTGAGCTCGCGGCCTTCTACGGCCGCCAGATGGAGCGCGCGGCCGCCGCCGGCGGGGAGGAAGCCGTGTTGGCCATCCACCTGTCGAAGGAACTGTCCTCGACCTATTCTTCCGCCGTGACGGCCTCCGGGGCCTTTGCTGCCGATGCCCTGGCGGTCATTGACTCCGGCTCCACCGGCATGAGCATGGGCGCGGCGGTCATGGCGGCCGCGCGGCTGGCCCAAGACGGCGCGGACCTGGCGGAGTGCCGGGCCGCGGCCGAGGACACGCTGGCGCGCTCCAATACCTGGGTCTACCTGTCCAGCACGGACGATCTGCGCCGCTCCGGGCGCATGTCCACCGCCACCGCCATGCTCTCGACCGCGCTGCTGGCCACCAAGCCCATCATGGAGCTCGTCCACGGCAAGGTGGACCTGGTGGGCAAGACCCGCACGCAGACCAAGGCCTTTACCAAGCTGGTGGAGCTGGCCGTCGAGCGGGCCGAGGGCGAGCCCGCCTTCGTGGCCATTCAGCACAACGGCGACGAGGAGGCCGCTGAGCGCCTCCAGGATCTGCTGGACGGGGCCTTACCGGAGGGCTCGTCCTTCATGCTGCTCCCGCTGGGCGGGGTGCTATCCGTGCACGTCGGTTCCGGCGCCATCGGGGTCTCCGCGGTCTTCGCCACCGAAACCCCGGTCCCGGCCCCGAAGCCGAAGAACCCTTTGGGCACCTTCGCCGCCCGCCACCAGCGCGAGCAATAGCCGCTAGACAGCAATGTAGCCAACGAGGACGAAATTTTTCGTGCCTCGATGGGACCATTGCGAGTAACCAATAAAGGATCCATTATGGGTTGGGGTTAAATTCCGGTTTGTGGCCGGTGTGGAGGGAAAATCCCTTCCCTTTCCGGCGGTGGCACTTTAGTCTCGGCGGCATGAGCGCACCGCATTTGAGCGACAGACTAAAGGAACTGACCCGGCCCACCGGGACCGAGGAGCTGATGGACGTGTCCTTCCCGGCTCCCCGGTTCCGCATTCCCGTCGCACCCGCCGCCGTGTTGGGCGTCTTGCTCATCCTCGGCCTGGTGGTGTGGGTGGGCTGCACCGCCTTGCGGGACGACCCGGCCGAGGAGGCGCACCTGGCCTGGCAGGAGGGTGGGCCCGAGATCGAGGAATCCAACCTGACGCTAAGCGGCCATCCGGCTGAGGCCGGCGGGGCAGGTGCTGCCGCAACTGAGCAGGCCGCGCCGACTACGGGCCCGGTGGTGGTCTCCGTGGTCGGCAAGGTCGCCCGGCCCGGGTTGGTCACGCTGGAGCCGGGCGCGCGGGTGGCGGATGCGCTCGCCGCCGCCGGCCCGCTCCCAGAGGCAGACCTGGCGCAGGTCAATCACGCGCAGGTACTCCAGGACGCCCAGCAGATCCACGTGGTCGGCCCCGGCGAGACCCCCGTGGAGCCCGGCGGACTCCAGGGCGGGGATGGCACCGGCGACGGTGGCGGTGGCGGCGGCTCCTCGGCGGCCGCCGGCGGGGCGGTGAATATCAACACCGCCAGCGCCAGCGAGCTGCAGTCCCTCAGCGGGGTGGGGGAGGTCACCGCCGCGGCCATCGTCGACTACCGCGACAGCATCGGCGGGTTCAGCGCGGTGGACCAGCTGCTGGAGGTCAGCGGGATCGGGCCGGCGAAGTTCGCGCAGCTGGAAGGGCAGGTGACCGTGTGAGGGAGCTGCGCCTGGTGCCCGCGGCCGCCAGCGTCTGGGCAGCCACCCTGGCCGTGGTGCTGGGCTGGCCGCTGGTGGGCCTGGGCGTGGTGGGAGCGGTGGTCGTGGCTGCCGCGCTGCGCCGGCACGCCGGCCAGGCGCTGGTGGTGGCGGTAACCGGCAGCGTGGCGATGGCGGTTGCGCTGGTGCGGCAGGCCCGCGCCGCGGCGTTCGCGCCCACCGGGCGGCTAGAAGGCGAGCTGCAAACGGCCCCGGTGGCCCTGGACAGCGGCGGGTGGCTGCTGCGCCTGGACGTCGAGGGCGTGCCGGGGACGGTGCCGGTCTTTAGTGAGTCGCTTCCCGAGGTTGCCGGCTTTGCCGCGCCGCCGGCGGGCACGCGGGTGGCCGTGGACGGCACGGTGAGTGAGTCGAACCGCCCCGGGCTGGTCGACGTCGTGGTCAACGGGGAGGTTACTACCATCGCCGCCCCGCAGGGCTGGGCGGGTTGGGCCGCCGGGGTGACTGAGAAATTCCAGGCGGTGGTGCTGGATACTGTGGGCCCGGCCAGCCAGGGCCTGCTACCCGGGATGGTCCTGGGGGACGTGGGGCTGCAGGACGTGGCCGAGCGCACCCTGTATATCGAGACCGGTCTAAGCCACCTCTCGGCGGTCTCCGGGGCCAACGTCGTGGTGGTCACCGCCGCGGCCGCGCTCGTGGCGCGCTGGGCGCGGGCGTCGCCGTTAGGACAGGTGTTGAGCGCGCTCGGGGCGCTGGCAGTCTTCGTGGCCTTGGTGGGCGCGGAGCCTTCCGTGCTGCGCGCGGCCGTGACCGGCATGGTGGGGCTGTTGGCGGTGGTGAACTCGTCGCGCATGGAACCTGTCCACGGCCTGTGCCTGGCGATCATCGGGCTGCTGTGGTGGGACACGGAGCTGGCGGTCAACTACGGCTTCGCCCTATCCGTGGCGGCGACGGCGGGGATTGTGGCGCTGCAGCCGGTCTTCTACCGCTGGCTGGCCCCGCTCGGCCTGCCGGACCTGCTGACCCGGGCCTTCGCGGTGGCGGTGGCGGCCGACATCGTGACCATCCCGATCGTGGCGCTGATGGCCGGGGAAGTCTCGGTGGTCTCCATCGTGGCGAACGTGGCCGTCGCCCCGGCCACCGCGCCGGTGACTGTGGTGGGGCTGCTGGCCGCCATCGCGGTCAACATCCCGGGGATCGGGGCGCCGCTGGCGGGTGTGCTGCTCAAGGTGGTGGAGCCGTGCACGTGGTGGATCAACTCCGTGGCGCACGCGGTGCGGGATCTGCCCCTGGCGGTGGTGACTGCGGGCCCGGTGGCGGTCGCGCTGGTTTACGGGTGGGTCGTGGCCGGCTTCCTCTTCCACCGGCCGCGGCTGACGGTCACGCTGGTGCTGAGCGTGGCAGCGGTGCTGGGGCTGGCGGGTTCTCTGGGGCATGCGCCCGCCTGGATTCAGGCCCGGGGCGGGGCGCGCCTGCACACCAGCGCCCCGGAGGTCGACCTGACCGGCCTGCGCGCGCACGTGGTGGACACGGACGACGACATCGAGCCGATCCCGCCCGGCACGCAGGTGATCGTGGTCTTGTCCGGCCAGGGCGCCGCGGCGGACCGGCCCACCCGTACGCAGGACCATATCCCGGTGCTCTACCCGGCCCGGGACGGGCCCGTGCGGGTCTATGCGGACGGCACCCAGCACGCGGTGGACGGGAGGTTCTAAGATGAAGGGCATGCCAGCTTCACCGGTCCACCTCATCGTCGGCGACGACGAATTCCTCACCGAACGCGCCCGCCGTACCATCACCAAGCAGGTCGCGGCGGATACCGGCCAGACCCCGGAGATGACCACCCTGCGGGCCAGTGAGGTCACCGAAGGCGAACTGGCCGAGGCCACCAGCCCGTCCCTCTTCGGCGACAACCGGCTCATCGTGGTCACCGACGCCGAGAAGGTCGGCAAGGAGCTAACCGGCCTGCTGATTAACTGCGCCAAGCAGCTGGCCCCGGGCATGACCCTGGTGGCGGTCTACAGCGTCACGGCCAAAACCCTGAAAAACAAGAAGAAGCAGCCCGAGCTGGTCACGGCGTTTACAAAGCTGGGGGAGCGCCACGACGCCTTTTCCCTCTACCCGAACGAGCTGGGCCGCTGGGTGACCAAGGAATTCTCCCGCCACAAGGTGCAGCCGACCCCCGACGTGGTCAACGCGGTGCTCCAGGGCGTGGGCTCGGATCTGCGAGAGCTGGCCTCGGCGGTCAGCCAGCTGGTCGCGGACACCGGCGGCAACGTCACCATGCAGGCGGTCCAAGAATACTATTCCGGCGTGGCCGAGGTGGCCAACTGGGATATCGCGGACGCCGCGGTCGCGGGCAAGACCAACACCGCGGTGGCCACCTGCCGCCGCGCGCTGCAGCTGGGCGCAAGCCCGGTGGCCATCGCCAGCGCCCTGGCCAACAAGGTCAGCGCCATCGCGCGGCTGTACTCCGCCCGCGGCGACCAGTATTCCCTAGCCAAGCAGACCGGCCTGAACCCGTACGTGGTCAAGCTGACCCAACCGGTGGCCCGCCGCTGGTCCGGCCGGGCGGTCACGGAGGCCGTCATCCTCATCGACGAGCTCGACTACGATGTCAAGGGCCAGTCCGGCAAGGACCCGGACTTCGCCGTGGAGTCGGCGGTGCGCCGGATCGCGGAGCTGGCCGGATAAAAAGCCGGGCCTAAGGCCGGTCGGCCGCGGCCAAAGATTAGGCTGGAGTGCATGACTGCACCTGGACCGGAACTGCAAGACCTCGTTAACCGCCTCTTCGATATGGCCCGCCAGGGCGATAAGACGCTGCTGGACTACATCCACCAGGGCGTGAATATCGACCTGGTCAACCACGAGGGGCAATCCTTCGTCATGCTCGCCGCCTACCACGGCCACGCCGAGCTGGTCGCTGCCCTGGCGGAGGAGGGTGCAAACGTGGACCTCCTCAACGATCGGGGCCAGTCGCCGTTGGCCGGCGCCATTTTTAAAAAGGAAGACGCGGTTATCGACGCCCTCCTGGCCGCCGGCGCCGATCCGCAGGCCGGCACCCCCAGCGCCCTGGATACCGCGCGCATGTTTGAGCGGACCGACCTGGTCGAGCGCCTTTCGTGAGCTGGTCATCGTTTCTCGCGATCATCGTGATGAACCTGGTCGGGGCCGCCAGCCCCGGCCCCGACGTCATCCTGGTGACCCGGTACGCCACGAAGTCCCGCCGGCACGCCATCGCCGCCGCCGCGGGCATCCAGGTCGGCGTGCTGATGTGGTGCACGCTGACCGTCTTCGGCGCGGCCGCGCTGCTGAGCACCTTCCCGTCCGTTTTGGGCTTCGTCCAAGCCATCGGCGGCGCCTTCCTGGTGTGGATGGGCTGGAAGACCATGCGCGCCGGGCTGGCGGAGCGCCGCAACCCGCCGCAGAGCCTGGATGACGCCGTGCAGCGGCTCGGCCGCATGCGCCAGGCCTTCCGGCTGGGGCTGGCGACCAACCTGTCCAACCCGAAGATTGTGCTGTTTTTGGCCGCTATGATCGCGCCGCTGCTGCCGGCGCACCCGCCGCTGGGGCTCTCGGTCGCGCTGGTGCTGTCGCTGTCGCTGTCCAGCTTCCTCCTCTTCGTCGCGCTCAGCTGCGTGATTTCCACCAACGCGGTCCGGCGGAAGCTACTGGCGGCCGGCCCCTGGATCGACATCGCCGCCGGCGCCTTCTTCCTGGTGGCTGGCGTCCTGCTGGCGGTCAACGGCCTGCGGGAGATCCTCTTCCCATAGGCCCGGCTGCCCGGCCGCGGGCTCGGCCTGGGCGGCGTGGGCCAGGTCCCGGACCCACTCGGTCCAGGCGGCGACGGTGGCCGCGCGCCGCTTGAGGGTGGTCTCGCCCAGGCCCAAGCCTGCGCCGCGCATGATCTCCTCGGCCTCGTCGCGGCCTATCTTTTCCCCGGCCAGCGCGCGCTGGGCGGCCGTGCGGAAGACCCCGCGGGCGGCCAGGCGCTCCACGATGGCGAAGTTGCGCGCGTCCAGGTCATCGAGCGCCATGACCTGCTCGCCCAGCTCGGTCAGGGTCACTCCTCGCTGGCTGATGCGGACCAGGCCGAGGTAGGCCGCCGCATTCGCGTAGTAGTCCGCCTGCCGGGCGGTAAAGCCGTAGGCGGTGTGGATATAGTCCTTGGTCAGCGGCTCCTCGCTGGCGTCGAGAAGCTCGCATAGGTTGACCACGCGCGCAAACGAATCCGCCTGCGGAAAGGGCGCTGCGGCTGGCTCCGGTTCCACGCGGGTGCGCTCGATGGCGTCGAGGAGTGAAGCGGCCGTCAGCTGGGTGCTGCCCAGGCAGTAGCGTGCCGAGCGCACCTGCCGGATGCTGCGCGGGTCGTTCTCGTCGCCGAAGGCGTAGAGGAACAGGTGGAAAACGCCGTTCGAATACAACAGATAGACCGGCAGCACCGGCTTGGAGACCACCTGTCGGAAGCGCCGGTAGGGGAAGTACAGCTGGCGGATGTTGAAGTCCTCGGGCAGGTGGTTTTTCGCCTCGATGAGCACTAAGCAGTCCGCGGACTCGTAGCCGCCGTCGATCTCCATCTGCGCGCGGTTTACGGTGAAGTCCCGGCCGTCCAGCCGCAGCGGGATCTGGTGGGTGGACATTCGCCCTGAGACCGTCGAGCGCAGGGGAGCGCTGCCGATGAAGTCTTCCAGGATGCCGCTAAGATCCGCCGCGGCCAGGGCCAGCGACTCGGAGGTTAACTGGGAAAAGTCCAGGGACTCGATGTCGGCCGGCACCGGCAGGCGCCGGGTGGGCTGCGGCCCGCGCTCGAATTCCTGGTAGAGGCCGAACTTGCCGACCAGGTAGGTATCCCGCGACAGCGGCACCACGGACAGGCCGTATTTGCGGAATGGCCACGGCCGCGAGCTGGAGTAGTCGTGCTTGGCCATCAGCCGGGGCTCGCGCCGGCTGATCTTCTTCAGGCGGGAGGCGGTGATGCGGGCGAAGCCGTCGCGCGCAAGCGGCGCGGCGAATTCCTCGGCGGCGAAGACGCGCAGCCAGCCGACGTCGTTGACGCCGAGTTTCGTGTCCTTGCCGATGCCAAAACGGTCGCGCAGCTCGGCTATTTCGGCGGCCTCGGCGTCGGTGGGCCGCCTCATGCGGTGGCTCCTCCTGCGGTGTCGGTGTAGTTGCGGACTAGGACCTCATCGACCTTCCCGCGCCTGGAGGCCACGGAGTTGATGGCCCGGGTGGCGCCGACGATCTCGGTGGGGTAGTCCGCATAGAGGTCCCGGATGAAATCCGTGGCGGAGTTCGACAGAAGGAAATTGACCCCGCGTGCGTCCAGCTCGTCGCAGGCCCGCTTGAGGCGTTCCTGCTGGCTGCGGTCGAAGCCGCCGGCGGCGTAGCCGGTAAAGGAGCTGGTGACGTTGACCGGGTCGTAGGGCGGATCGAGGTAGACGAAGTCGCCGGCCTGGGCGGCCTCCAGCAGCACCGCGTAGTCGCCGTTGAGCAGTTCGACGTCGTTGTCGCGCAGGTAGGCGCCCACCGCGCGCAGGGTGGGCTCGTCGCAGATGGTCGGGTTCTTGTAGCGGCCGAAGGGCGCGTTGAACTGGCCGGCGGAGTTGACCCGGTACAGGCCGTTGTAGCAGGTCCGGTTCAGGTAGACCGTGCGGGCGGCGCGCTCGACGGCGCTGAGCGCAGCGAAGACCTCCGGGTCGCGGTCCAGGGCGCGCAGCTCGTAGAAGAACTCCGGGGTATTCGGGTAGCCCGCCAGCAGGCCGATGAGCTCGTCCACGTGGTCGCGGGCGACCCGGTAGACGTTGATGAGCTCGGTATTTAAGTCGTTGACCGTGGCCTTTCCCGGGGCGAGAGCGAGCAGTACCGCGCCGCCGCCCAGGAAGGGCTCGAAGTAGCGCTGAAACCCGGCCGCGGGGAGGGCGGACCGAATGGCTGGTAGGAGCTGGCGTTTGCCGCCTACCCATTTCATCAAAGGTTTCAGGTTGTTCATCGTGGCAATATCTTAGCGCCCCGGCCGACCCGCCGGCCGCGCGGCCCGCCTTGCGGGGAACAGGTGTTCGCCTGGAGGGGTAAAATAAAGGCCGTCGGCCCGCGGGGAGGGATCCTCCCTAGTGTGCGGGCCGGCGGCCAGTATTTATGAACCCGGGGTGGGCTTAGGCCATCTTGTTGAAGGCGTTAGCCATGCCGGACTTCTTGTTAGCAGCGGTGTTGCGGTGGAACACGCCCTTGGACACGGACTTGTCCAGGGAGCGGGAAGCAACGCGCAGCTGCTTCTCAGCGGCAGCCTTGTCACCGGAGGCGACAGCCTCGCGGAACTTGCGGATCTCGGTGCGGACCGCGGAGCGGATGCCCTTGTTGCGACGGCGAGCCTTCTCGTTGGTGATGACGCGCTTCTGCTTGGACTTGATGTTAGCCATAGCTTAGAAATACCTCTTAAGTAATCGATCTGATTGACAACGAAACTTGGGGCACTCTCCGGACATGGCTCCAGGCCACCGCTGGTGGCCGCGGCGCCGGCGTACAAGGCGAACCCAAGGTCCTGCCCGCCCGGCCGACGCGCCCGGAGTCCAAGTAACCCGGCTATCTTAGCAGCCGGGCGCCTGCCCGGCCAAAACGCGACTTCGTGCTAGGCCCAGTGGTAGACGGCGCGCAGGCGGTTGGCGATCCGCTCGAAGCGGCGCTGCGGGAACAGGATGCCTTGGCGGCGGACTTGCTCCTCGCTGATTTCCAGCAGGCGGTCCAGGCGGATCCAGCACTGCCGGCCGGACTCGTCCCATTCGCCGGAGCCTATCTCCAGCCAGCAGTCGTCCTCGGCGTGCTCCGGATTGGGGGAGATGAGCAGGCCCAGCACCGTGGTGCGGGTGCGGCCGACCACGAGGACCGCGCGCTCGGTGGGCGGGGACTGCGGGCCGCCGGTGGGTGCCCAGACCCAGACGACCTCCCCGGAGTCGGCCTGGCCGTCCATGTCCGGGGCGAAGAAGATGGACCGCGCTCGGTCCTGGGTGGCCTCCACCCGGATGCTGGCGGGCTTGCGCGGCTCCCAGCTCGTGCGGTGTCCGTGCAGGCCCAGGCTCTGGTTGATGTGGCTGAGTCCCTTGTCGATGGGTTCCTTGTCGCCCACGCCCAGCGCGTGCAGGACTTTCCGGCCCCAGGAGGGCGAAGAGGTGCGAGCAGACTCGGGGTTAACCATGTGTCTATCCTACTTGCCGGTAGCGCCCGTGTCTTGGGTAAGCTGGGACGGACTACCTATTTACTCGAGGAGATTAAGGGACATCGTTGTCTGAGAATTTTGCGGCCACTACGTTCACGGATCCGTCCAAGATCCGGAACTTTTGCATCATTGCTCATATCGACCACGGGAAGTCGACCCTGGCCGACCGCATTCTCCAGCTGTCCAAGGTGGTAGAGGAGCGCGACATGCGCGACCAGTACCTCGACAACATGGACATCGAGCGCGAGCGCGGCATCACCATCAAGGCCCAGAACGTGCGCCTGCCGTGGGTCCCGCAGTCGGGCGAACTGGCCGGCACCCAGATGGTCCTGCAGATGATCGACACCCCGGGCCACGTCGACTTCTCCTACGAGGTCTCCCGCGCGCTCGAGGCCTGTGAGGGCGCCATCCTGCTTGTCGATGCCGCCCAGGGCATCGAGGCCCAGACCCTGGCCAACCTCTACCTGGCCATGGAAAACGACCTGGAAATCATCCCGGTGCTCAACAAGATCGACCTGCCGGCGGCCGATCCGGACAAGTATGCGCTCGAGCTGGCCAACATCATCGGCTGCGAGCCGGAGGAGGTCCTGCGCGTGTCCGGCAAGACCGGCGAGGGCGTCGTGGAGCTGCTCGACCGCCTGGTCGACCTGGTGCCGGCCCCGACCTCGGAGGGCGGCTCGGACGCCCCGGCCCGCGCGCTGATTTTCGACTCCGTCTACGACACCTACCGCGGCGTGGTCACCTATATCCGCATGATGGACGGGACCCTGAAGCCGCGCCAGAAGGTGCTCATGATGAACACGGGCGTGGAGCACGAGATCCTGGACATCGGCATCGTCTCGCCCACGCCCACCTCCTGCAAGGGGCTGGGCCCCGGCGAGGTCGGCTACCTGATCACCGGCGTGAAGGACGTGCGCGAGACCAAGGTGGGCGACACCGTCACCTGGGCCAAGAACGGCGCGGCCAACCCGCTGCGCGGCTACGAGGACCCGAAGCCGATGGTCTATTCCGGCCTGTTCCCCATCTCCCAGGCGGACTTTCCCGACCTGCGCGACGCGCTGGACAAGCTGCAGCTTAACGATGCCTCCCTTACCTTCGAGCCCGAGACCTCCGTGGCGCTGGGCTTTGGCTTCCGCTGCGGTTTCTTGGGCCTGCTCCACATGGAGATCACCCGCGACCGCCTGCAGCGCGAATTCGACCTGGATCTCATCTCCACCGCGCCGTCGGTGACCTACCGCGTGGTCGGCGAGGACGGGGAAGAGCAGATCGTGCACAACCCCTCCGACTGGCCGGGCGGCAAGGTCGGCGAGGTCTACGAGCCCATCGTGAAGATGACGGTCATCGTGCCGGAGGAATTCGTCGGCCCCACCATGGAGCTGTGCCAGTCCAAGCGCGGCCAGATGGGCGGGATGGATTACCTGTCCGAGGACCGCGTCGAGCTGCGCTACACCATGCCGCTGGGCGAAATCATCTTCGACTTCTTTGACATGCTCAAGTCCCGCACCAAGGGTTATGCCTCCCTCAACTACGAGGAGGCCGGCGAGCAGCTGGCCGACCTGGTCAAGGTGGACATTCTGCTGCAGGGCGATCCCGTGGACGCGTTCTCGGCCATCGTCCACCGCGACCACGCCCAGCACTACGGCAACAAGATGACCAAGAAGCTCAAAGAGCTCATCCCGCGCCAGCAGTTCGAGGTGCCCGTGCAGGCGGCGATCGGCTCGAAGATCATCAGCCGTGAAAACATCCGCGCCATGCGCAAGGACGTGCTCGCCAAGTGCTACGGCGGCGACATCTCGCGCAAGCGCAAGCTGCTGGAGAAGCAGAAGGCCGGCAAGAAGCGCATGAAGTCCATCGGCTCGGTCTCCGTGCCGCAGGAAGCCTTCGTCGCCGCGCTGTCGACGGACTCCGACTAACTCTTACTAGCTCCAGCTAGTAGAGCACCACGCGTGCGTTATTCCCGCCGGTGCACTCGATGGAGTTGTCTGCCGAAACGCTGCACTGCAGCGCGTAGGTTTGGCCCGTCGTCGGGCTGGTCACGGAGATTTCCGGCTGGTAGAAATCCCGGATGTTCTCGCCGGTGGGGTGGTGCCCGGCGGTCTGGGCGTTGACGACGGCGCTCCCGAATCCGCAGCTGGTGTTCTCGCCGGCCAGGACGGTGTGCAGCCCGAAGCCGTCGCCGAGGAGACAGACCTCGTAGTAGGTGCCGGCTACGGTGGCGGTCTGGCCGGGGGCGGGGTTGCGTTTTACCAGATCGAGGTAGTCGGAGGCGACGTGGTCGACGGCGCGGTTGCTCGCGCCAGCTGCCGCGTCGTCCTCCCGGAAGGTAGCGGCGGTGTTTTCGGCCGCGGAGGAGGCGTCGGCACCGTCGCCAGGGGAGTCGGTGGATGTCTGGGCCCTCGAGCTGGCCTGGGGGTCGGTCGGGGCAGGCTCGTTCGTCTGGCTGGATTGCTGGGTGGGGGTGCTTCCCGCTTCGGGGGTCGGGGTGTTTTGGGCGGATTCGCCGGTGGAACACGCGGCGACGAAGAAAAGCGGGGCAAGGGCCAAAAGTGAAGTGCGTCTCATTAGAGTCAGGCTAGTGTGTATACAGGTGCGATGGAAGGGCTAGGCGAGAAAAACTTGGTACGCTCGGTGGCTAAACGCCAGTAATAAGGAGTTAAAGATCACGATGACGGTGCCTCAGTCCCCGGAGCAAAAGGACCCGCGAACCGCCTACCGTACCGGCCCCTACCGGCAGCCCTCCCCGGAGCAGTCCGTGCCGCGGCAGGGCCAGCAGCTGCCCCCGCTGCCCGTCACGCAGGCAACCCTGGATTCGCGCCCGGCGGGGGAGGTCCTGCGCGAGGACGGAGCACAGCTGCTCGAGCACCTGCAGGTGCTGCGCCGCGACCTGCACCAGAACCCGGAGATCGGCAACCACACCCCCTATACCCAGGCCAAGGTACTCGAGGAGCTATCCGGGCTGCCGCTGGAAATCACCACGGGCGTCTCGGTCACCTCCGTGGTGGCGGTCCTGCGCGGCGGCAAGCGTGGCGAACATCCGGTCTCCGTCCTGCTGCGTGCGGACATGGACGCCCTCGAGGTCGCGGAGCGCACCGGCTCCCCGTTCGCGGCCACCAACGGCTATATGCACGCCTGCGGGCATGACCTACACACTGCCGCGCTGGTGGGCGCGGCGAAGCTGCTGAGCCAGCACCGCGAGGAAATCCCCGGCGACGTCATCTTCATGTTCCAGCCCGGCGAGGAGGGCCCGGGCGGTGCGCGCCCCATGATTGAGGAGGGCGTGCTGGATGCCGCCGGCCGCCGCCCGGTGGCCGCCTACGGCATCCACGTCGGCCCGCAGGACTACGGCAACTTCTACCACGTGCCCGGCCCGCTGATGGCCTCCTCGTCCAACCTGCGGCTGACCGTCCACGGCAAGGGCGGGCACGGCTCCCGCCCGCACGACGCCATCGACCCGGTCGCCGCCATGGCCGAAATCCAGGTGGCCCTGCAGACCGCCGTCACCCGCCGCTTCGACGCCATGAACCCGGTGGTCATCACCGTGACCAACCTGTGGGCCGGCGACGGCGCCATCAACGCCATCCCGGACAAGTGCGGCTTTTCTGCTACGGTGCGCGTGCTTGACGATGCCGCCATCGACCGCGTCCGCCAAGTCATCACCGAGGTGGCCTCGAACGTGGCGGCGGCGCACCGCTGCGCGGTGGACATCGACTTCGAAATCCTCTATCCGACCACCAAGACCAACCCGCGCGAGAACGCCTTCGCCGCGGGCGTGTGGTCCCGCCAGTTCGGTTCGGACCGGGTGGTGCCTATGCGCTCGCCCATGATGGCGAGCGAGGACTTCGGCTTCGTCCTCCAGCAGGTGCCGGGCACGTTCGTGTGGCTGGGTACCGCCAACCCGGAGACCCCGCAGGCCAAGCGCGAGTGGAATCACTCGCCGCTGGCGCGCTTCGACGACTCTATTCTGGGCGATCAGGCTGCCGCACTTGCCGGGGTGGCCTTTGAGCGGCTGGTGGCTGAGGAGCTGCTTCCGTCGCCGACCATTCACGCGGCTCGTCAGGCAGCCCAGCAGGGCTAGCCGCCACCAGCTGCGGGCGGCGGCGCACTAGGTAGAGAATCCAGGCGGTCGCGCCTCCGGAGAAGACGACCTCGGCGGCAACGGATGCCCAGCTCACCTCCACGGCGTTGGGGTCCGTAATGCCCACGGCCGCGGTGCCAAAGGCGAAGACGTTGCCCACGGTGTGGACCACGGCGGCGGCCTCGATGCCGCCGGTCTGCCACGTCAGCACGGTCGCGGCCGCGGCGAAGACCGCGATGGCGGCCAGCCCCTTGGCATCGTAGGCATGCCCGGCGATAAACAGCCCGAAGCCGGGCAGGTAGGCCAGCCACGGCCATCGGATCCAGCGCCCCAGCCACTGGGGGAGGAGAGCACGGAAGACTAGTTCCTCGCTGAGTGCTTGCAGCGGAACCAGCGTCACCGTGAGTGTCAGCAGCACGGCCGCGGTGGAGTCCCACCGCGGGGAATTGCCCTCTATGACCGTGACTGGGAGGTAGGCCACCGCCCAGGCGAGCGCGGCCGGCAGCACGGCCTGAGCGGCCAGCCCCCAGCGCACGCGGCCGGTAACCGACCACAGCCCGCCGGCCCCGCGCCGGGCAGGTGGCACGCTCCGGCCGCACCGGCAGATGCTTGCGGCCACCCAGGCGGCGGCGCCGAGGACAATGATGAGCCCTAGGCCGACGGCGAAGGGGCCGGGCCGGGACATGTCGTCGATGGCGTCGATGGCCTCGCTGCCCAGGCTGAACCCGGCGACCAGGGTGAAACCGAGGAAGAAAACCGCGGCGAAAACGATGAAGACTGCGGCTTCTAGCAACGGGCGCCACCAGCCGCCCGGCAGCACACGGTGAAAAGAACTCTGAGTTAATGTGTCCATGCCCTCCACAGTGTCAGGTTATGGACCGCGGAGTCTCCTCCCCGGGGAGGATTTCGCGGCCTCGGTGGCCGCCTATACTGAGCCCATGACTGTGGGACCGGAGACCGTGCGCCGGATAGGCATCGTTGTGCTGTGCGCCCTGTGCGACCTAGCGGTGGGGCTGGTGCTGGTGGGCATTGACCTGGAGGATTCACCCGTCGCCGACACGCCGGAGTTCGGCGCCTACGTGGCTTTCATGGCGCTCGTCGGCCTGGTGGGGTGGCCGCTGTTGTTTATCGGACTGCGCCACGATCCGGAGGAAGACTCCGCCCACCCCGGCCCCCGGTCGGCGCTGGTCTGCAGCGTGCTGGTGATCCTCTGCAGCTTTTCCTATTTCGGCTTCGCCTCCTCCGTGGTGGCTTTTATCTCCCTGGTCGGGCGCGGCTCCACCCGGTGGTCCGTGGCCGGGGTGATCGCGATGGTGGCCGGCGTGCTGGTGGATTGGGCGTTTAACCCCAGCGGCGCCCCGCCGTTAGACGACTGGTATTTCCTGGCCGCGCTCGCGGTGGTGATGGTCCCCATGCTGCTCGTCGGCATGGGGCGCGCGGCCAGCAAGCGGGACCAGCGCGCCCGGGTAGCGGCCGCCGCCACCGCCGAGCGCGAGCGCCTGTCCCGCGACCTGCACGACAGCCTCTCGCACCGGCTCAGCCTGATTTCCCTCTACGCCGGGGCCCTGGCCGAGCGCGCGGACTTGAGTCCCGAGCAGCAGCGCCGCTCCGCCGAAACCATCCGCGCCGAGGCCGCCCACGCCGTCGACGACCTGCGTCAGGTGCTGCGCTCCATCACCTCGCGGCAGGCCCCCGGGCCCGGCGTCCGCGAGATCATAAGCTCCGCCCAGGAGGCCGGCGACGCCATCACCTTCACCAGCGACGGCGCCACCCCGCGCCTGTCCACCGCGGCTGCCCAGGCTCTGGCCCGCGCGCTGCAGGAATGCCTGACCAACGCCCGCAAGCACGCGCCCGGCCAGCCGGTCACCGTGGTGGAGGCCACCGAGCCCCAAGCCGGCACCTACACCTGCCACGTCAGCAACCCGCTCCTGGCGGGGGTAGCGGGGAAGGGCACCGGCCGCGGGCTGGAAGGCATGCGCCAGCGGCTGAAGCTGGTGGGCGGTAACCTGGCCATCGACCAGGGCCGCGAGTTTTGCGTGCGCATCACCCTGCCGCTCAAGGAGGCGCAATGATTAGGGTCGTCATCGTCGACGACGAGGAGCTGGTGCGCGGCGGCGTCCAGCTGGTGGTGGAATCCGATCCGGAAATCCAGGTGGTCGGTGAGGCCAGCAACGGCCGCGATGGGGTGGCGGTCGTCGCCGACCTGCAGCCCGACGTGGTGCTCATGGACATCCGCATGCCGGTGCTCGACGGCATCACCGCGGTGGAAAAGATCGACCCGGCCGTGCCAGTCATCATGCTCACCGCCTTCGACACCGACGAGTTCATCGCCGCCGCCCTGCGCGCCGGGGCCGTGGGCTTCCTGCTCAAAAACACCCCGCCGAAGGCCCTGACCGCCGCGGTGCGCGCCGCGCACGAGGGCCAGCAGATCCTCTCGCCCGGGGTGGTGGGCTCGCTGCTCGATGCCGAGCCGAAGGCCACTCCCAAGCAGGCCGCCGCGCGTGCGAAGCTGGCCAACCTCTCCGGGCGCGAGCTAGAAATCGCCCGCCTGGTGGCCGAGGGGCTCAGCAACGCTGAGATCGCCGCGGCCGAGTTCGTCTCCATCACCACGGTCAAAACCCACGTCCAGCACATCCTGCGCAAGCTGCCGGCGCGCAGCCGCATCCACATCGTCATCACGGTGCTGGATGCGGGTCTGTAGAAAAGTAAAGGCAGAACAACATGACTGAACAGTTTCCATTAACTGTCGGCGGCACGAGCTACGTCGCGGTCGTGGCTCCCTCGGCAGCGGTTTCCGTCATCGGCCCCGCGGTCCACCGGCAGGCCATGGCCCGCGTGACAGAACTTTTCCGCCTGCCGGTCAGGGAGGGTTCCTCCGTTTGGGGCGGGACTAGCCCCGCGCAGCGCGCGGCGGAGATCAACCACGCGATGTCGGATCCGGAGTGTGCGGCGGTGCTGGCCGTCGCCGGCGGCAACGACTCCATCCGGTTGTTGCGCCACCTGGACCCTGAGGTGCTGGCCAGCAGTGCTGTTCCCTTCATCGGCTACAGTGACAACACCGCCATTCACAATTTTCTCTGGCGGTTGGGGAAGCGCTCGTTCTACGGCGGAGCCACCCAGGTGCAGTTGGGGCCGGGGCCGGGGATGGATCCGGAACACGTGGCATCGTTGGGAGCCGCCGTGGCTGGCCAGGGAACACTAGAACTGTCTGCGCCCGCGGCATACGAAGTCCGCGGCGTTGAGTGGCAGGATCCGCGGGCGTTGGACAGCTACGGTCACCGCGTGGAGTTTCCTCCCTATGTCTGGGAAGGGGCCCGCAAGGCGGTGCGCGGGCGCACGTGGGGCGGGTGCCTCCAGACGGTCGTGCAGCTGGCCATGATGGGGCACCTTCCGGAGCCACCCGAGCTTGCAGGGGCCGTTATGTTCCTCGAGCTTTCCGACGAGCCGCTCGGAGATGGCAATGTGTGCAAACTCGTGCGTGCCCTAGGCGAGGCGGGGTATTTCGACGCGGTCGCGGCCCTCGCCCTGGCCTTGCCCCCGCACTCTGTTAGCGGCCCCGGCGGGCAGGTGAGACCCGATCCGGCGAAAGCACGCGCGCTGCTGGCCGAGATGTCGGAGCAGGTCGATGCCTACAACCCGGAACTAACCCGGGTGCTAGGGCTGCCCATCGGGCACCAGCGCCCGCAGTACGTCATTCCGTACGGCGGCGAGCTGCTCATCGATGCCCGCCGCCGAGAGGTTACCGCCCTGTACGGCGACGGCCCCGCGGGCCAGTGATGAGGACGATGAGGGCGGCGACGATGCCGATGGCCGCTATGACCACCGGCGCCCACCCGGCCGCGCCCCAGTAGGCGGGGTAGTAGCGCAGGGCGTAGCCGAAGACCTGGCCGTCGTCGAACTGCTGGACCAGCGAGGCCGCCAGCCACCACAGCTTGGCGGTGGCCAGCACCGACCCGGCAACCAGGGTGGCGGCGATGCCGGCGCGGCCGCCGCGGCGGAAGGCCCAGCACAAAAGGCCGACTGCTACCAGGACGATGCCGGCCATCGTGGCGGCGAACCACAGCGGGGTCTGGATGGAAAACGGCGAACCGTTCAGCAAGAACTCGTGGTCGACGCGGTGCTGGTCAATGAGTGTGAATCCGTCGAGGACGACGTCTGCGGGAAGGCCCATACCTCAAAAGCCTAGCGGCGCCCGCTCCAGCCCGGGCGGAATAGCGCTGTAAGACTGGCCACTTGGGCGCTAGTCCTTCTACCCCTTGTGGTCCTGCTGGCTTTCCGGGGCGTCTGCGCGGGTTTGTTTCGCCTGCTTGGCCTTCTCGCCGATGTAATTCGGGTGCGTGGAATCGTGCTTCGGGTCGTAGCCGTCGGACCAGGTGTCGGTGGAAAAGTCGTAGTCGACGGCGTCGCCGGCCTCGTCGGTGCGCTGGTACCAACGAGTGTAGCGGCCGGCCGCGGAGTCGAAGTCGGAGCCGGCGCCGCGCCCGTCGGCGGCGTGCTCGACGGAGAACTCGAAGTCGTCGCCGTGCTCCTCGATGCCGCGGATTACCGCGTTTTCCACCGCCGTGCGCGCGTACTGGCGGCGGATGAACATCGGGTCGCTGCGCAGATCCACGATGAAGGCGACCATCATCACCAGCAGTACCACGCAGAAGGGCAGCGCCGACAGGATGGTCAGGTTCTGCAGGCCGGACAGGACCTCCTCGCCGCCGGTCAGAAGCATGACCACGGCGATGCCCATCATGCACAGGCCCCAGAAGACCACCAGGGCCTTGTTCGGGGAGGGGTTGCCCTTCGAGGCCATGGTTCCCATGATGACCGAGGCCGAGTCCGCGGAGGTGACGAAGAAGATGGCCAGCACGCCCAGCAGGATGAACGGGGTGATGGTGCCCAGCGGCAGGTTGCTGAACATGTTGAACAGGATGGCCTCGCCGGAGGCGTCGGCGTCGAAGCCCGGGATGCCGGCGTCGTGGAAGGTGATGGACGTCCCGCCGAAGATGGTGAAGGCCAGGATGAGGATGATGGTCGGGGCCAGGATGGTCACCGCCGCGTACTGGCGCAGGGTGCGCCCGCGGGAGATGCGCGCGACGAACATGCCGACGAACGGCGCCCAGGCGATCCACCAGGCCCAGTAGAAGGCGGTCCAGTAGGACTGGAACTCGACCGTCTCGTCGCCCCAGGACAGCGACTTCGACATCATCGGCAGCAGCTCGTCCAGGTAGGTGACCATGCCGGACGGCAGCAGGTTGAGCAGCAGCAGGGTGGGGCCGGTGATGAAGACGAAGGCCACCAGCGCCAGGGTGAGCGTGATGTTCAGGTTGGACAGGTAGCGGATGCCGCGGGAGACGCCGGAGACCGCGGAGATGACAAAACCCACACCCAGCACGGCGATGATGATGAGCAGAATTCGGTTGGGTAGCGGCCCGGCGCCGGAGATAATCTCCACGCCCTGGCCGATCTGCACGGCGGAAACGCCCAGGGTCGCGGCGGTGCCGAACAGCGTGGCGATGAGCGCCATGATGTCGATGACCTTGCCCAGCGGGCCGTCGGTGTCCTTGGAGCCGAACAGCGGTTTAAAGATGGACGACACCAGCGGCACGCGCCCGCGGCGGTAGGACGAATAGGCGATCGCCGCGCCGACCAGCGAGTACATCGCCCACGGGGAAATGCCCCAGTGGAAATGGGACTGCGCGACCGCCTGGTGGAGGGCCTCGACCGTGCCGCCTTCGTCCACGGTGTGCGGCGGCGGGGTCAGGTAGTAGCTCAGCGGCTCGGAGGGGCCGTAGAAGAACAGGCCGACGCCGATACCCGCGCCGAACATCATCGCCACCCACGAGAAGAAACCGAACTCCGGCTGCTCGTCGTCGGTGCCCAGCTTGATACGGCCGAGCTTCGACAGGCCCACGTACGCCATCACCACGATGGCCAGGATCATGGTGATGTTTAGCAGCCAGCCCGCGTTGGTAATCGCCCAGCCAAAGGCCGCCGATGCCGTCTGCGCCACCTGGTCCGGCAGCATCACGCCCCAGGCAATGAAGCCGACGACGAGTACCGCCGTCACGCCGAAGATGACCTTGTCCAGGCCGAAGGTGTTGCGCTGGTCTTCCACGCCGATGCCCGGGACCAGGCCCGGGTGCATGTTGTGGGGGTAGAGGCCCACCGCGGGCCCGGGGCTGCCGGCCGGGCCGCCGCCGCGCGGCTGCGGCCTGCTGGAGGCTGCGGAAGAGGTAGACGAGGTCGGCGAGGATTCAGGCTCAGGTTTAGACACGAGGGTCAATCATTCAGGATATCGATGTCTACCACAACTCGAGCACCCCGCGTCTACTGCTTAGTCTGCTCATGCTAGACAATCCCGTCTAGTGCCGGATAGGCTAGGCGCCATGTTGATTTCCGGACTTCTGGTGGGCGGCGTCTTCGGCGCCGTCCTGCAGCGCGGGCGCTTCTGCGTGACCGGCATGCTGCGCGATATTTTCATGAACAAGACCTGGCGCGGATTCACCGCGCTGATGATCCTCATCTCCGTGCACGCCTTCGGCCTGACCCTGCTGACCAGCCTGGGCGTCATCCAGCCCGAGGTCGCCAACTTCACCCCGGTGGCCATCATCGTGGGCGGCTTCATCTTCGGCCTGGGCATCATCCTGTCCGGTGGCTGCGCCTCCGGCACGTGGTACCGCTCCGCCGAGGGCCTGGTCGGCTCCTGGATCGCGCTGCTGCTCTACGGCCTGTCCGCCGCGGCGATGAAATCCGGCCCCCTGGCCGAGGTCGACGGCTGGTTCAAGCAGTGGGAGATGCCGCTGACCACCATCCACGGCGCGCTGGGGATTACGCCCTGGCTGCTGGTTGCTGTGGTCTGGGCCGTGACCTTTGGGCTGTGGCGCCACTACCGCCGCAAGGACGCCGGCCGCCCGAGCTACGACCTGGGGCAGCCCTGGTGGGCCCGCCCGCTGTCGCTGAACACCGCGGCCATCCTGGTAGGCCTCATCGCCACCGTGGCCTTCCCGCTGTCCGCCGCCACTGGGCGCAACAGCGGCCTGGGCATTACCACCCCGACCGCCGACGTCATGCGGTATACCACCACCGGCGACGGGCAGTACCTCAACTGGGGCACGCTGCTGGTTCTCGGCCTGTTCATCGGCGCCTTCCTCGCGGCCAAGGCCACCGGTGAGTTCCGCGTGCGCGTCCCGGACGCGCAGACCGCCTACCGCGCCGTGGCCGGCGGCATCATGATGGGCGTGGGCGCGTCCCTGGCCGGCGGCTGCACGGTCGGCAACGGCATGGTGGAGACCTCCCTGTTCAGCTTCAAGGGCTGGGTCGCCCTGCTGTTCATGGCCCTGGGCGTGGCCGTGGGCGCCAAGCTGTGGCTCAAGCCCCACCGCGCGGCCGAGTCCCCGGCCTCGGCCGAAGACGCCGTGCTTCGCGACGCCCCAGCCACCACCCACCAGCCCTTTCCTGTTGCCACCGGCGCCGTCGCGCTCAAGCCCCAGGTGAGTACGTCCACCCAGAAGGCCCGCCCGCTGGGGCAGGGCCGCTACGCGCTGGACACACTGGGCGCGGTCTGCCCCTTCCCGCTGATGGAGGCCAAGCAGGTCATGGACGAGCTGGAGACCGGCGAGGCCCTGGTCATCGACTTCGACTGCACCCAGGCCACCGACTCCATCCCGGCTTGGGCAAACGATGCCGGCCACCGCATCACCGACTTCCACCGCGCCGGCGATGCCGGCTGGCAGGTCACCGTCGTTAAAGGAGGCTAATCACAGGGGTGTGAGTTAGGATGAAGGGGCATCGCAGGTTATAGCGATGCCCCTTTAACTTTGTGTCAGCGAGGTATAAACCCACCATGCAGTTCCCAGAATCCGTCGTGGCCGAACTGGAAGAGCTTTTCGCCCCGGTGGTCCAGGAGCATCTCCTCGATGCTTCCCTGCTGCTGCAGCCGCGCTAGCGGGCCTGCGGACTGGCCATTCTCACCTTGTCCGCCAACTGGCGGATATCCGCGGCGCTGGGCTGGCTATCCGGCGCCAAGTTACAAAAGTCCAGCAGTTGGTAGCCGGCGTGCTGGATCGCCTCGTGTTGGGCGCTGAACTCGCCGAGGCGATCCGGCTGGTTGGCGCCCACCGACTGGATGGAGCGGCGCTCGGACAGCAGCTCGTACTGCAGGTCGCGGCGCTGGCTTAAGGATTGCTGCGGCGTTTCGGTCAGCAGGGCGCCCAGCAGCGCGCCCATCGACTCGTAGCAGCGGATCTGCAGCCGGTGGTGGTTCAGCGCCGCCGATGCCGGCCGGTACAGCCACAGCGCCAACAGCGCGAACAGGATGGACAGGGAAATCTCCGCCATGCGCGCGCCGACGACGGGCGCCAGCTCCGGCGCCTGCGAGTTGCCCATCAAAAGCGCCAGCGGCGTCGAGAAGATCACGCAAAAGGCGTAGTTTTTCACCACGAAAATCTCCGCGAAGAACTGGCAGGCCGCCAGCGCCAGCAGCAACGACCAGCCCCACACGCCGAAGTAGTGGAAGGTGGCGAACAGGCACACGCCCAGCACCGAGCCGGCCGCGCGGTGGATGGCGCGCACCGTGCCCGGCACCCGGTCCGGGCCCCACTGCAGAATCAGCAGGACGGAGATAGCACCCCAGTCCGGGCGGCCCAGGCCGAGCGCCACGCCCAGCAGCGCGGTAATCAGGCCGGCGAAGAAGACGCGCTCGGCGGTGATGAAGGCGTGCCCGTTGCGCACCGCGGAGCGGTACAGGCGGTAGGTCACCGTCGGGCGGCTGTGCGGGATGACGGTGCGGCTCGGATCGATGTCGTTGGGGGCATCGGTGAGCAGGGCCTCGGCGGCGCCGAAGTCGTCGCGCAGGTTATGCCGAACGATGCTACGCTGCGCCGCCAGCGTGCGCCGCACCAGCTCGGACTGCGACAGGTTGATAATGCGACCACCGCTAACGATGCCCGCATCCGCCAAAGACTGCCACGCATTCGACAGCGCCGTTTGCGCCTGGTGGTGGCGGGCCAGGTGGTCCTTGTCGGCGTTGGCGTAGTCCTCTGCCGCGCGCTCCAGGGTGTCGACCACGCGGCGCTCCGGCCCGTGCTTATCCAGCAGCGACGGGGCCATGCCGAGGATCCACGCGGTACCCGCGCCCACACAGGCCCACAGGATGACCTCGCCGACGTGGGTGCCGCTACGGGCGAGCATGGTGGAGCCACCCGAGACCATCACAATGAAAAAGCCGCCCGGCGGCGGCAGGCGCAGAGCGTTTTGGACGAACGCGGCCGTGGTGGCCAGCAGCACCGTAAACAGCGCTGAGAGGATAAGCCACCAGTGGCCGTGGCCGGGGGCGAAGACCAGCGTGCCCACCAGGGTGCCGGTGGCCGATCCGGCGACCAACAGCGAGCCGGCCACCGCGATGACGCGGGCGCGCGTGCGGTAGGGGTGGCCCTCGCCGTAGATGACGGCGAAGGCGCCGGTGGCGATGAGCAGGATAGCGTTGGTATAGCCCAGCAGCAGGGCCACGCAGCCCGGCAGGAGGATGGCCAGGGCGGCGCGCAGCGCGCCGGGCCACCGCGGGGCGGAGGAGTGGAAGGTGGTCAGCAGCTGGAGGGTACTTGGTCTCTGGGGAGTAGGGTTGTCCGTCACGGTGCTGCTACACGTTCCTTTCTCGTATCAAATTTGTTCGGCCAATACAGCGTACTCTTCCGCGGCAGTTTCGCGAACTCTTGCATTCCTTGAGTATCTGTTTTCCACAGGCCGCGGTTCCCGAGTGTTAACCATTCCACTCGGGCGGCCGAGTTATCCACAGGCGCGGGATCGTGCCCTTGTGGGGGTTGTCAGGTGCTTCTAGCGTGTGAGTCATGACAACGACAGCCATGGACACACTGAAAGCAGCGCACGCCATCTTCGCGGACGGGATCCAGTATTTGGACCTGTGCCGCCAGCTCAGCCTGCCCGCTTTGAAGGCTGTCATGTCCGATGTTGCCGCGGCCGCACACCACCGCGCGTGCCAGACCTTCTTCGGGAAGACGTCCTATACGCGCAAGCAAGCCGCCGCCCGCCGAGCCGCCGCTTCTCAGGGCCATCACCTGGATACCCTCTTGGTCCTGGACAATGCCTTCCGCCGGGTACGCCACCAGGGCGAGGCCTGGGCCATGCTCATCGAACTGTGCAACACCCCCGGCACCACCAAACAACTCCGCCGGCTTGCCAACCAAAAAGTCTTGGAGCTCAACCGCCCGGCCCCACCCGCCGAAGGCGTGCGCGTGACCCGCCGCAAAGACGGCCCCAGCACCTTCTCCATTACCGGGGACCCACAGCTGGTAGAAAACCTCTGGGCATCAATTAAGACCATCCCCGACGTGGAAGCCTTGTTCAGCGGCGGCCTAGAAAAACAACCCAAGACCACGCACGTGGTCATCTCCCTGCCGGACTGGGTGCGCATCCTCGCCGGCGACGGGGAGGAGATCACCTTGCAGCTGAGCAACGGCACCACCATGACCGGTGCCGACTACGTCCGCCAATGCCTACTGGACGCCGGCCTAGCCACCCTGGTGGACCCGAGGCGCGGGCCGGTCAACCAATACCGCTACCAACGACATGCCTCACCCAAGCAGAAAGACATGGCCAAAGCCGAGACCACCTGGTGTGCCTGGCCAAACTGTAGGAAACCGGCGGATGAGTGCCAGGTCCACCACATCCACCCCTGGGCAGGCGGCGGAGAAACCAACCAAGAAAACCTGACACTGTTGTGCGAGTTCCACAACTCCTGGAACGACGACGACCCCGCCTACCCCAGACACGGAAGAGTCCACCGAAGACACGGCAAAGTCACCTGGGACCCACCCTGGAGCGGCGGGCCCTAGGCCCGCCGTGAAAACAAAGCCGAGAGACGAAGGCTGCGAGGGGACGCTACAAGGAACAAGGCCAGCCGAAATACGCGAAAAGGCGCCACGGACCACGTCCGTAGCGCCTACTCGGCGTGCCTAAATACCTATATAGACCTATATAGACGAATCCTCGACCGCGGCCAGCAACTCGCGCGTGTAGTCGTGCTGCGGGTTCTCCCACACCTCGGCCGTCGGCCCGGCCTCTAAGATGTGGCCGTCGCGCATGACCACCACGGTGGGGCAGAGGTAGCGAATCACCGACAAGTCGTGGGAGATGAACACGACGGTGAGATCGTAGGCATCAATGAGCGAGTCGAACAGATCCAGCACCTGCCGGCGCACGGAGACGTCCAGCGCGGAGACGGCCTCGTCGGCGAGCACGATATCGGGCCGGCCCACCACGGCGCGCGCAATCGAGATGCGCTGGCGCTGCCCGCCGGAGAACTCGTGGGGGTAGCGGGAGGCATCGCTTGCTTTCAACCCCACCTGCTCCAGTACGCGGGCGACCTCCTCGGGCCCGGCGCCGCCCTCGGCGATGGATCGCCCCACCGTCAGCCGCGGGTTGAGCGAGCCCTGCGGATCCTGGAAGACCATCTGCACGCGCCCGTCCACACGCACGGATCCGCTGTCGGGGCGCTCCAACCCCGCAATCAGCTTGAGCACCGTCGTCTTGCCGGACCCGGAGCCGCCGACCACGCCGACGCGCCCGCCCCGCGGCACCGCCAGGTCCACGCCTGCGACCGCCGCCGCGCCGCCGAAGCTCTTGGTCACCGACTCCAGTGCGATGACGGGGTCCTGGCGGGAGGGGGCGGCATCGCCGGCCGGCAGCCGGGAGGCGCCCACCAGCTGCTGGGTGTACGGGTGCTGCGGGCTATCCAACACGTGCTCGCCGGCCTCGACGATGGCCCCGTCGCGCAGCACCGCAATCCGTTCACACATCCGGTCAGCCACCCGCAGGTCGTGGGTGATAAACAACACGGCGGTGTCGTGCTCGGCGGCCAGGGCGTCGATGAGGTCGAGGACCTCGGCCTGCGTGGTCGCGTCCAGGGCGGTAGTCGGCTCGTCGCAGATGAGCAGGTCAGGGGTACGGGCCATCGCCATGGCAATGAGCACGCGCTGGCGCTGCCCGCCGGACAGCTCGAAGGGGTAGCGCCGCGCCGTCGATGCCGGCAGCAGCACCTTCTCCAGCATCTCCGGGCTCCCCCCGGCCAGGCGCAGCTGCCGCCCGACGGTCATCAACGGGTCCAGCGCGCTCATGGGCTCCTGGAAAACCATCGCCATCCGCTCGCCGCGCAGCCGCCGATGCCGCTTATCCGCCAGCCCCACCAACTCCTGGCCGTCGAAGCGGATGCTGCCGGCGACGGGCAGGTCGTGCAGCCCCATCACCGACAGGGCGGTTAAAGACTTGCCGGAGCCGGACTCGCCGATAAGGCCTAGGCGTTGGCCGCGGTCCAGGTGCAGGGAGACGTCGTCGACGAGCCCGTCGCCCACGCGCAGGCCCTCGATGGCAAGCAAAGTCATGCGTCCTCCTTCGGATCCCAGGCGTCGCGCAGCCCGTCGCCCAGCAGGTTAAAGCCCAGCACCGTCACGGCGATGGCCGCACCCGGCGCCCACACCAGCCACGGGGCGGTGCTCATCAGCGTCTGCGAGTCCTGCAGCATCCGCCCCCAGGACGCGGCCGGGGGAGCCGTGCCCAGCCCCAGGTAGGACAGGGCGGCCTCGGCCAGCACGGCCAGGGCGAAGTAGACGGAGGCCTGGACGATGATGAGCCCGCGGATATTCGGCAGCACGTGGCGCAGCGCAATCCGCGGCGCGGACACGCCGGAGACCCGGGCGGAGGCGATGTAGTCCTGGTGGATGACCTGCAGCGTGCCGGAGCGGGCCACGCGCGCGAACGCCGGGATGCCCGCGATGCCGATGGCCACCATTGCCGTTACCGTCGACGGGCCCCACACCGCGCCGGCGACAATCGCCAGCAGCAGCGCCGGGAAGGCGAGCACCAGGTCGGAGCCGCGCATGATAAGCCAGTCGCCGTAGCCCATGCCGGCCATGACCCCCAGCGGCACGCCCACGGCCGCCGCGATGCCGACCGCGAGCACGCCGACCAGCAGCGTGACCTGGGAGCCCACCATGATGCGCGCGGCCACGTCGCGGCCAAAGCGGTCGGTGCCCAGCAGGTGTTCGGCGCCGGGGCCGACCAGCCGGGCGGCGGTATCTGCCAGGTCCGGCGGGTACGGCGTCCACACCAGGGACACCAGCGCCAAGACAATGGGGATGGCCACTAGGACGGCGCCTAGGTACTTCTGCATTACGCGGCCTCCTTGACACTGGGGCGGGCGTTGGCGCGGCCGCGCGCCAGGCGCGGGTCAATCAGGCGGTAGGCCACGTCGACGAGCAGGTTCACCGTCAGGGTGAACGCCACCAGGAGCATGACCAGCGTCTGGACGGTGGTGAGATCGCGGTTGGCGACGGCATCGAGAAGCATGCTGCCCAGGCCCGGGACCACGAAGACGGATTCGATGACCACGGCGCCGATGACCAGCGTGGTCAGCTGCACGCCGGCGACGGTCAGCACGGGCAGGGCCGCGTTGCGCAGGCCGTGGCGGATAAGCGCCCGCGTGGGCGAGGCACCTAGCGCCCGGGCGGTGCGGATATAGTCCTGCCCCATGACCTCGCGGACGGCGGCGCGCACGTACCGGGTCAGCATGGCCGCCTGCACCAGCGCCAGCGAGACCACCGGCAGGACAAGGTGCGCCACGAAATCGCCGAAGCCCTGGTTGGGCGGCACCCACCCGCCGGTGGGCAGCCAGCGCCCGAAGGCGTTAATAAGCAGCAGACCGACCAGGAAGTTCGGCAGCGCGATGCCCAGCTGGCTCAGCACCGACAGCCCCGGGTAGCGGGCGCTGGCAATTCCCAGCGGCACCGCGATGACCAGCGCCAGCAGCAGCGCCAGGCCGACCAGGATGAGCGAGACCTGCGCGCGGTCGAGCACCTGGGCGGTGATCGAGGTCTGCGAGGCCAGCGAGACGCCGAAATCGCCGCGCAGCAGCCCGCCCATCCAGTCCGCGTACTGGGTGATAAGCGGCTGGTCCAGGCCTAGGGTGGCGCTGAGCTCGGCGACGGCGTCGTCGGTGGCGTTGATGCCCAGCGCCACGCGGGCCGGGTTGCCCGGCACGGCCCGCATCATGGCGAAGATGACCACGCTGGCCACCGCCAGCACGAAGACGTAGCGGCCCACCAGCTTGACGATGCCGACTGCCCTCACCGCGCGCTCACCTCCGTCAGATCGACGGAGTCGGTAACCATGTCGGGGCGCAGCCCGGTCACGCCGGGGCGGCTGAGCACGATATTGGGCATGTTCATCAATGTGACGGCGCCGGCCTCGGCCATGATCTGGTCGACGGCCTGGGAGGTCAGCGCGCGGAATCCTTCGGGGGTCGCGGCGGTATCGGCGGCGGCGAAAAGCTCGCGCACGCGCGGAGAATCGTAGCCCAGGTAGTAGTCCGGGCTGCCGAACAGGGTGGTCAGATCGCGCGGCTCGACGTGGGAGACCAGCGAGACCTGGTAGTCGTGGGCGCCCATGACCTGGCCCAGCCACACCGCGGGGAATTCCGCGGACTCCAGCCGCACGTCGAAGCCGACCTCCGTCAGCTGCGAGTAGATCAGCTCGGCGGCGGTCTGGGCGTACGGCAGGGTAGGCACGGTGATGGTGATGGGGGCGCCGACGGCTCCGGCATCGTGGAGCAGCTGGCGCGCCCGCTGCGGGTCGAAGGGGTAGTAGTTTTCGCCCGTGAACCAGGGGTCGGTGGGCGCGACGGGCGCGGCGCCGGTGTCGGTGGCTAGCCCGCCGAAGAGGATCTCGCTGGCGGCCTGGCGGTCGATGGCATAGGCCACGGCCTGGCGCACCCGCGGGTCGTCGAAGGGGGCGGCCTGGTTGTTCAGCGACAGCAGCACCTCGCCGTTGGTGGTGCCGACGTGCTTTTCGATGCCGTCCGGCAAGTCGTCGAGCAGCTCCGGCGACTGAACGGCCCAGACCACGTCCGCCCCGCCGGAGCGCAGCGCGTTGAGGGCGGTCAGCGAATCCGGGAAGTAGCTGATGGTGACCGGCTGGGCGGCCGGGGTGCCCCAGTAGTCGTCGCGGGGGTCGAGCGCCACGAACTCGTTGGGGCTGAACTTGCTCACGGCGTAGGGGCCGGTGCCGACGGGGCGGCTGGCGAGCTCGCCGACGCCATCCGGCGTCATCATCGCGCCGACGGTGGTGCCCAGCTGCCACAGCCAGCTGTTGGAACGCTGGTGCAGATCGACGGTGAGCTCGTGCTCGCCGGTCGCGCGGGCGCTTTTGACCACGTCCATCTGGGAGGACAGGGCGTTGGACCAATGGTTTTTGACGTAGTCCAGGCTGAAGGCTGCGGTCTCCGCGTTGAAGGGGGAGCCGTTGGAAAAGCGCACGCCGCGGCGCAGCTGGAAGACGTAGTGGGTGCCGTCGGCGGAGACCTCCCAGTCGGTGGCGAGCTGGGGCACGACCTCGCCGGTCTCGGGATCGATGGCCACCAGGGTCTCGTAGACGTTGTTCATCAGGGCGGCGGGGATGGCCGCGCCGCCGACGGTGGTGAAGTCCAGGGACGTGGCGGGGGAGGTGGTGGCGACGGTGAGGGCATCGGCGGCCTGGCCGGCGGGGGCCGGGTCGACGACGGCGGTATGACCGGCCGCGCACCCGGATAGCAGGGTGGCGGCGAGTACCAGCGACGCGCTGCGTCTGGCTCGGAAAGTCATATCGAAAGGGTAGTGCACCCCGTCACTATTTGGCGAAATTGCCACACATTAGTTGTCGCTGACCCCCGGGAATACCTCCAGCGGGGAGGCGCCACCGCGTACAGAGGACAGGTTTACCGACAACGCGTCGGCGCGGAAGCGGTAGACCGCCAGCTCGACGGGGCGGCCTTGATGGTTGGCAACGAGCATCCCCACCGTCCAGATGGGTGAGCCGGGCTCGATGCCGAGGGCTGTGGCATCGTCGGCCGTGGCGGCGCCTATCTCGATGCGCCGGTTGACGTTGTCGAAGTCGACGCCGGCGGCGCGCAGGTGCGTGTGCAGCGAGCCGGAGTCGGCGTCGAAGTTGAGGATTTCCTGCCCGACGTCGATGGGGAAGTAGAGCCGCTCGATGACCAGGGGGCGGTCGTTGCAGCTGCGCAGGCGGTGGACGTAGACGACCTGCTCGTCGGCGTCGATGCCGAGGCGCTGGGCGACGTCCTCCGGGGCGGGGCGGCGGGCCAGCCAGAAGGTCTTCTGCTGCGGGGTATAACCGTGCTGGCGCAGCCAGGAGCTCACGGAGATGATGGAGTCGAAGGTCTCGGCGTTGAAGTTGCCGAGCACGACGGAGCGCCGGCCGCGGCCGGAGGAGATGGCGCCTTCGGCGCGCAGGACGGCCATCGCCTGGCGGACGGGGCCGCGCGATGAGTTGAACTGCGCGCATAGCTCGGCCTCGCTGGGCAGTTGATCTCCAGGCTGGAGTTCGCCGCTGCGGATCTGCTCCTTCAGGTAGTCGCAGATTTTGAGGTGCTGCTGCGGTTCTCGGTGCTGCCTCACTAGTTGTTCAGTGCTCCCTTCAATCCAGACAGGCTGGAAAACGCCGGCGCTTCCGCCACCCGGGGTGGCAGGCGCCGGCCGGCCCGCGAGCTGGGGAGAACGCGGGCATCATTAACGGTTTGCCTTAGTTGTGTCAAGTGTAACGAATAACGGTTTTATAAAAAACGGCATACAAGTAATTATTGGGATGTGAAGATGTTTTGTTTAGGTTGCTGCGATTGGTGGGAGGCTATCTCGGGGGTGAGGTGCCGGCGCACTTTCTGGCCCCCTGGCTAGCGTGATTATAGGGTGCTTGAGGCGTGGGGCCAAGGCGCGGGGCCGCGTTGTGAAGCTAAGAGAAGACTCAGAAAGATAGATAAGTCACACTGCCCGCGGTGAGCTTCGAGTTTTTGGGAATGTATACAAATATGCATCCGCACCGTTCCAGTAGGGGATAGTTGTGCCGTCTTGAGCTGCGTATATATCTACACCTGTTGATCTTTTGGTCCAGTGGCTGGGGGTGGTGGGCGAGAAACTGATCATTAATTCTCAGTTTCACCGTTCGGGGCGATGGCGTCCGCTACTCTGGTGACGGCATATTCCGTCCAAAGATAGGATCATTCCTCATGTCTTCCGATCGGCCCAAGAGGTTTCTTGGGCTCAAGACCGACCCCTTTGTCTTCTTAGTGGCCGCCGGCTTTATCGTCGTCTTCGTTGCCGGCACTCTGTTGTTCGGGGTCCAGGCTCGCGATCTCTACGCGGTCGCAGCCAATTCCTTGCTCACCAACCTGGGCTGGCTGTACATCGGCGGTTTCTCGGTTATTTTCGTGTTCCTGATTGGTATCTTCGTTTCTCGCTATGGCAATTTGCGCCTGGGCGACGACGATGACGAACCCGAGTATTCCCTGCCGGTGTGGTTTTCCATGCTCTTCGCCGCCGGGCTGGGCGCGACCTTGCTCTTCTGGGGCGCGGCCGAGCCGCTCCACCACTCCTTCAACCCGCCCCGCGGGGGACTGGAGCCGATGAGCCAGGAGGCCATAGAACAGGCCTTCCACTTCACCTACTACCACTTCGCGGTCCACATGTGGGTCCCGTTCGCCCTGCCGGGCCTGGCGATGGGCTACTTCGTCTACAAGCGCAAGATGCCCGCCCGCATGTCCTCGGTCTTTTCCCCGCTGCTCGGCAAGCGTGTCTACCGCTGGCCCGGCAAGCTCATCGATGCCCTCTCTATCATCGGCACCGTCTTTGGCCTCGCCGTCTCGGTGGGCCTGGGCGTGCTGCAGATCAACGCCGGCCTGAACATCATGTTCGGCGTGCCGCTGGTCGGCTGGGTCGAGGTGCTCATCATCGTGGCGGTTACCGCGATCGCCTCCATCTCCGTGGCGTCTGGCCTAGACCGCGGTGTGAAGATCTTGTCGAACGTCAACATCGTCGCCGCCTTCGTGCTGATGTTCTTCGTCCTCGTGATGGGCCCGACGCTGACCCTGCTCAAGCACACGGTGGAGGCCTTTGGCGGCTACGCCAGCTCCCTGCCGGAGCTGATGTTCTGGACGGACTCCTTCGATGAGAACCCGGGCTGGCAGGGCACGTGGACGGCCTTCTACTGGGCCTGGACCATCTGCTGGGCCCCGTTTGTGGGTATGTTCATTGCGCGGATTTCGCGCGGGCGCACGGTGCGCCAGTTCATCGGCGGCGTGCTGGCGCTGCCGACCATCGTGGTCGTGGTGTGGTTTTCCATCTTCGGCCGCGCGGCCATCGAGACGGAGCTGGACAACCCCGGCATTCTGACCAAGCCGGTGGTCGAGGACGGCGACACCCCCGTCGCGCTGTTCGCCCTGCTGGAGCAGTACCCGCTGTATATGCTCTCCGGCACGCTGGCGCTGGCGGTCATCATCGTCTTCTTTATTACTTCGCTGGACTCGGCGGCGCTGGTCATGGATACCTTCGCCAGCGGCGAGGAAAACAAGACGCCGACGTATTACCGCGTCTCGTGGGCCTGCGCGGTAGGCCTGGTGACCGCGGCCTTGCTGTTCATCAATGACACGGGCATCGAGGCCATCCAGGAAGTCGTCATCGTCGTAGCGTTGCCGTTCTTCCTGATGGAATTCGTGATGATGTACTCACTGGTCAAGGGTATGAACGACGACTCGGCGGCGCAGCGCCGCACCCGCACGCGCCACTGGGGCAAGACGGACACGCCGGAGAAATACGAGGCCGCCGATGCCCGCCCGGCCCCCGGCTACGACAGCGAGGGCAACGAGCTGGATCGCCCCGAACTCGAATACGACGAGGACGGTAACATGCGCATCCCGGGCAATATCATCGTCGAAGGCGACCTGGGGGTGGGCGGCGACTTCGACGACGACTGGGACGGCGAGGACGCCGCCGGCCAGGGGGACAAGCCTCGCGCTTAAGGGGGGAGCGGGTCTGAGGCGGGGCCCTAAAGCCCGCCTAGAGCCCGCTTAGACTGGGCCCGGAACTCGGCTGGAAGCAAGCCTAAGAGCCCAGCTGAGAAACAGGCCTAGAACCCGGCCGGGACCCGGCATGGATCCCGGCCTAGAACCAGGCCTTGGCCAGGATGTCCAGGGACTTGAGCGTCTCGGCGCGGCTGCTGGTCTGAATGGAGACCATCAGCTCGTCGGCGCTGGCGTGATCCTGGAACCACTCGAGGTATTCGCGGACTTCGTCGCCGGTGCCGACGGCGGAGTAGCGCAGCATCTCCAGGATCTGCTGGCCCTGGTAGGAACCGATGATCTGGTTGACCTGCTCGTCGGTCAGGAACTTGCCGCGGCCGGCGAAGGCCTTGACGCGGTTGAAGCCGACGCGCTCGAAGATTTCGGAGGCCTCTTCGGAGGTATCGCCGGCGGTGACGTTGACCGCGGCGATGACGTAGGGCTCGTCCAAGACGTCGGAGGGCTGGAAGTTGTCCCGGTAGTACTTCGTCGCGGCCTCCAGGTGCTGCGGCGCGAAGTGGGAGGCGAAAGAGTAGGGCAGGCCGTACTTGGCCGCCAGCGATGCCCCGAACATCGACGAGCCCAGGATGTAGACCGGCACGTGCGTGTTGGCACCCGGCACCGCCTGGACGCCCGGGATGATGGACTTGCCGGCCAGGTAGGCGGTCAGCTCGCGCACGTCCTCGGGGAAGCGCTCGGCGGCGTTGCCGTCGCGGCGCAGGGCGCGGCCGAGAGTGTGCATATCGGTGCCGGGGGCGCGGCCGACGCCCAGGTCGATGCGGTCCGGGTAGAGCTCGGCCAGCGTGCCGAACTGCTCGGCGATGATATAAGGAGCGTGGTTAGGCAACATCACCCCGCCCGAGCCCAGCCGGATGCTGTTGGTGTGGGCACCAATATGGGAAATCAGCACCGCCGGGGCGGAGGAGGTGATGGTGGACATGTTGTGGTGCTCGGTGTACCAGAGGCGCTTGTACCCTAGCTCCTCGGCCCGCTGGGCGAGGGTGACCGAGTGGGCCATGGACTGGGCGGCGGTTTCCCCCTCGTAGATCGTGCAGAAATCCAGTACGGAAAGCGGTGCGTGGGCAGTCTGGGTAGTCAACGGTGCTCCTTTGGAAGACGACATCTTGCTACCCACCGTACCTGCGGCGGATTTTATTCGGCGGCGGGGCGCACGAGGGCATCGATAACCGCGCCGACGACGAAAGCAATCGCGGTGGGCACGACCCAGCCCAGCGACAGCGCCTGGCCCGGCGAGAGGTTGAGCATCGGCTCCAGGGCGCTGGCCCAACCCAGGTCGGCGATGACCGTCAGGGCGGACCAGAGCACGGAGACCCACAGGCTCAGCCGGTAGCCCCAGTAGAAGGTCACGGCCTTCTTGACCAGCGGCTGCAGCAGAGTGATGAAGATCAGTGTGATGGCCGGCGGGTAGAGGAAGGTAATGAACGGCACGGCCACCGACAGCACGGTCTCCAGGCCCTGGAACGCCAGCAGGATGGACAGGGCGGTAAAGACCACGGCCCAGAAGCGGTAGGTGGTCTTGGGCACCAGCATCTCGAAGAAGGCGGAGCAGGCGGTGATCAGGCCCACGGCGGTGGTCATGCACGCCAGCAGCACGATGGCGGAGAAGACCGCCTGGCCGACCGTGCCCATGGTCATGTTGGCGGAATCGGCCAAAAGGACCGCGCCGGATTCGTAGTCCTGGCCGTTGGGCAGGGTCTGCGCCAGCCAGGCCAGGCCCAGGTAGATGGCCGCCAGCAGGCCGCCGGCCACAAGAGCGGCGGTGATGGTGCCGCCCATCAGGGACTTGGTGGACTTGAATCCCTTGCTGCGCAGGGAGCCCACGATGACGATGGAAAACGCCAGGCCCGCGATGGCGTCCATGGTGTTGTAGCCCTCGAACAGGCCGGTGACCATGGGGGAGCTGGAATAGTCCTCGGTGGGCACGCCCGGGTTCCGCGGGTTGGCGGTGGTGGCCAGGATGATGAGCAGGGCCAGCAGGGCCACCAGGGCCGGGGTCAGGAACTTGCCCAGGGTGTCCATGATGGAGTTCGGCTTCCAGGACAGCGCCAGCGCGATCAGGAAGAACACGGCGTTGAAGATGCCGTTGGCGGCCGTGCCTTCCCAGCCCAGCAGCGGGGTGATGGCGGTTTCCATGGAGACCGCGCCGGTACGCGGCAGCGCGTAGAAGGCGCCGATGGCCAGGTAGGCCATAGCGGAGAAGACGATGCCGAACCAGGCGCCGCCGTGGGCTCCCAGGTCACGGACGCTGCGGCCAGACAGCGAGACTGCCACGACCGCCAGCACCGGCAGCAGCACGCCGGCGGCGAGGAAGCCTAGGACGGCGGGCCAGAAGTTAGTGCCGGAGGACACGCCCACCATGGGCGGGAAAATGAGGTTGCCGGCGCCGAAGAACATCGAAAACAGCATGAGCGCCGCCACGACGATGGTCATAGCAGGCCGCTTCGGTGCGGACGTAACGGGTTGAGCCATTGCTTAAGCCCTTCATTGACAGGGGGTCGTATAGTATCGCTCCCGCCGCCACGCCCCACGGGGGTGGTGTGGGGCCCAGCGGCGGGTTATGGCCGGCGGGTCGCGCCGTTCGCATAATGAGACAATACCGCCCACTGTATGAGAAAGTAAAGACGGGGTGCTAGTTTTCGAAGGCGCGGCCCAGCCGGTCGAGCGCCTCCTGCAGGATTTCCCGCGAGGTCGCGAAGTTCAGCCGCGCGTGGTGCTCGCCGCCGGTGCCGAAGGTGGAACCCTCGTTGAGCGCGACGCGGGCATTCTCCAGCACCCAGCGGGCCGGGTGCGGATCGGAGCCAATCTTAGTGTCGGAAAAGTCCAGCCACAAAAGGTAGGTCGCCTGGGGGCAGGCGGCCTTAATACCGGGCACGCGCTGGGGAAGCTCCTCCAGCAGCCAGTCCCGCGTCTGCTTCAGATAGGCCAGCTCTTCGTCCAGGTACTCGCCGCCGTCGCGGTAGGCGGCCTCGGCGGCGATAACGCCCAGGGTGCCGGTGCCGTCCTTGGCCACCCCGGTCAACCTCTTCCAGGTCGCGATGTCGGCGGGGTTGGAAAAAATCATCTGCGCGCATTTGAGGCCGGCCACGTTGAAGGCCTTCGACGTTGAGGTCGTGGTGATGGTCACGTCCGGGCCGACAGATGCCACCGGCGTGTGCTGGCCCGCAAAGACCAGCGGGGCGTGGATCTCGTCGGCCAGGATGCGGGCATCGTAGGTGCGCGCCAGCTCGACTAGGCCGCGCAGGAAGTCCTCGTCCAGCACGCGGCCCAGCGGGTTGTAGGGGTTGGCCAGCAGGATGGAGCCGGCGCCGGCGGCGAAGGCGCGCTCGATTTCGGCCAGGTCCAGCTCCGCGGAGACCTCGACCTTCTCGCGGCCGGCGGTGGCGGGCACCTCCAAAAGCGGCGGGTAGGACGGTACCGGCACGACGATCGGGGAGTCCGGGCGGGTGAAATACTGCACGCCCAGCAGCATGCCGCGCACGACGTCGCCGATCCAGAAAATCCCCTTCTCGTCCGGGCGCCAGCCGAAGCGCTCGGCGTAAAAGTCCGCGAGCGCTCCCGGCAGATCGCTCGAGCGCGGGGCCGGGGTATAACCGAAGGTCTCGCGGTCCACCATGTCTTGGATGGCGTCTTTGATCGCGGGCGCGGTGGGGAAGTCGGATTCGGCAATCCACAGGGGGATGACGTCGGAGTCGTAGACGGTCCACTTGCGGGTGCCGCGGGCGGCTAGTTGCTCAAGACTCGGAAATTCCATGGCCCCCAGCCTAGCCGGGCTTAAATCTCGGTCTCATCCTCCGACTCGCGCTCCGGGCTGCCGTCCACGAAGCCAAAGCGCTTCAACCTCCGCCTATCCGCCGCGGAGGCCGACTGAGTCAGCTGCAGTAGCTGTGCATAAATTCCGCCCGAGCGGGCCAGCTCCGCCGGCGAGCCGATCTCCTGGACGCGTCCGCGATCCAGCGTGACGATCGTGTCCACGCCCGCGATGGTGGACAGGCGGTGGGCGATGATCAAGGTGGTGCGATCCTTCATCAGCTCGTCCAGGCCGGCCTGCACGGCGCGCTCGGCCTTGGTGTCCAGCGCCGAGGTGGCCTCGTCGAGGACCAGGATGGGCGCGTCCTTGAGCATCGCGCGCGCCACCGCCACGCGCTGCTTCTGCCCGCCGGACAGCCGCAGGCCGCGCTCGCCGACGACGGTGTCGTAGCCATCGGGGAAAGCGGTGATGAAGTCGTGGGCATTGGCGCGCTGGGCGACGGCGACGATCTCGGCATCGCTAGCGCCCGGCTTGCCGTAGGCGATGTTCTCGCGCACCGTGCCCGAAAACAGGAAGGGCTCCTGGAAGACCACGCCCACGGAGGCGCGCAGCTGCTCCGCGGTCAGGTCGCGGACCGGGTGGCCGAGCACCTCGAGGTTGCCCTCCGTCGGCCGGTACAGGCCCAGTAGCAGGTTGACCAGGGTGGACTTGCCGCCGCCGGACTCGCCGACCAAGGCGACCTGCTGGCCCTCGTGCGCGGTGAAGCTGACGTTTTCGACCACCGGCTTGCCCTCCTCGTAGGAAAAGGACACGTCGTGGAAGGCGAAGCCGGCCTGCCCCGGGGTCTGTTCCAACGGGGCGACGTCCTGGGAGCCGGGCTCGGTGGCATCGGCGGCGCGGGCGGCGCTGATAAGGGCCGGGTTGGCCGTGGGCTCGACGTCCTCGCCCATGACGCGGAAGTAGTCGCGGGAGCCGGCGATGGCCCGCTGCGCGGAGTCGACAATCCAGCTCATCATGAACACCGGCTGCTTGGCCATGGTGACCATCTGGATGAGCATGACCATATCGCCCAGACCGAAGTGCCCGCCCAGGGTGCGCCAGAAGATGACGGCGTAGATGCCGAAGAAGATGGCGGCCATCGCCAGCCCGCGCAACCCGTCCATGGTGTGCCACCAGCGCGACTGCGGGCGGGTGGTCTCCACGTACCCGCGGTAGTGGCGGGCAAAGCTGGTTAGCTCGCGCAGCTCTGCCACGAAGGACTTGGTGACCTTGACCTGGCCGATGACCTCGGCGAAGCGGCCGTTGGCGACGTCGATGTGTTCGTTTTTGACCGCCTCGTAGCGCTGCCAGCGCTTGGAGGTCAGCGCCGTGAGCCACATATAGATAGGAAAGAGCAGCGCCAGCATGACCGCCAGCGGCCAGTAGTAGAAGGCGGTGATAATCAGGATCGCCACGACCTGCAGCAGCATGGAGATGAAGTTGTTGGAAAACGACTGCAGAAACTGCGTGACGAACATGATCGAGCGGTCCAGGCGCGCGATGATGGTGCCGGTTATCTGGTTGTCGTAGTAGCGCTGCGGCAGCGATAGCAGCTTGGCGAAATACCGCGTGGACAGGATTTGCCGAAGGCGCGAGACCATGACGTCGCCGACGTAGCCGCCCAGGTTGTTGAAGATGGAGCCTAGGGCATCGGCGGCGAAAAGCAGCAGGGCGAGCCAGATGACGGTGCGCAGGGCGGTCTCGGCGGGGCTGTCGCCGGTAACAGCCGCGACGATGGTGTCCGTGGCCTCGCGCACGATAAACGGCGAGGCCAGCGACAGCGCCGCGGCCAGGGTGGCGGTGAGCACCACCCCGAGGTAATAGGGCCACAGTGCCCACGCGCTTTTGACGATCCGGGCCAAAGAATTCATGCCCTGCCTCCACTACCTAAAGCGTTGTTTTTGATTAAGTCACGGGAACCCACAGATACTAAGGCCGCCAAGCACGCCTGGCAAACGGGACGTCGATGCGTTAAAAGGCGGCCGCGTCGGTTAAGCTTACGGCGAGCAAGTACTACACGGACGGGAGATAATCCACGGTGAATAACTCGCAGTGGCGGGCCCTCGGGCTGGTGCCGGTGTGCGCGCTCGGGCTGGCGGCCTGCAGCGTGCTCGAGCCCGGAGAAGCCGGCCTGAGCCCCGACGAAGAAATCACGGTCACCTCCTCCGAGATGCCCGATTTCGAGCCGGAGGACGTGCCCGACAAGGAAGTCAAGGGCGACCTCACCCAGACCGTCAAGGACGAGGGGTTGGGCGTCGAGTGGACCCTGCAGGGTGTTTACGCCGACAGCGTCCAGGGCTCCGTGGTCACCGTCGCGCTGAAAAACCTCAACGACGTGCCCCTGCCCGCCGATGCCATCGGCCAGCCCAAGCTGGAATACCGCTCCGGCAGCAGCTTCGAAGAGGTCGACCTGCTGGACTACGACTCGGAGGTCAACTCCGACGTCAACCCGCCGGGCCTCGACTACCCGCTGGGGGAGAAGGCGACCACCAACGTCCAGTACCGCGTGGACGCGTCCCCGACCGCGCTGACCGATGCCCGCTTGACCCTGGGCAACGTCACCTGGGTGGGGAACCTGAACCTGTGACGCCGCAGACGCCTATGACGCCCGCTCCAGAACTCGTCGTGCTCGCCGACGCCGACGGCCAGCCGGCAGGGACCGCCGACAAGGCCACGGTTCACACGGACAACACGCCGCTGCACTTCGCGTTTTCCGCCTGGGTCCACCGCGGCGACGAAGTCCTGGTTACCCGCCGCGCCCTGGCTAAAAAGACCTGGCCGGGCGTGTGGACCAACGCCTTTTGCGGGCACCCCGGGCCCGGCGAAGACACCGCCGATGCCGTCCTGCGCCGCGCCGCCTTCGAACTAGGCCTGCGGGATACCGCGCGGCCGGCCTGCGTGCTGCCCGATTTCTCCTATCGCGCGGTGGATTCTTCCGGCGTGGTCGAAAACGAGATTTGCCCCGTCTACGTCCTGGAACTGGACCCGGGGACTGAGCCGGCCCCCAACCCGGACGAGGTGGACTCCTACCAGTGGGTTACTGCGCGTGCGCTTATCGATGCCGTCCGCGCCACCCCGTTTGCCTTTAGTCCCTGGATGGTCGAGGAGCTGGCCGAGCCCGCCCTGCGCGACTACCTGCTGGGGGTATCCGGGCGGTAGCAGGACCACAGGTAGTCCAGCGGGCCGGGGTGCGGCTGGCGGGCGCCGGTGGCGAGGTCGAAGCGCTGCGCCGACCCGGCCGGGAAACCGGCGTCGCCGGTGCGCGCGAAGTGGGCCAGCCAGTCGGCGAAGACGCCGTCGGCCGGGTCGAAGAGGGCCGGCAGGTCGTCGCAGTGGCGCGCCGGCGCCCCGTCGGAGCGGACGAACTCTACGAGGCGGATAAGCTCCGGGTGCGGGTGCTGGTGGGCTACGGCGGCGACCCAGCGGCGGATGGTGGCGTCGCCGACCACGGCGCGGTTGCTGACCGAGTGAGTGCCGGCGCGCCAGGTGGCAAAGCGCGGCAGGTTCAGCGCCGCGGCCAGCGGGCGCGGCGGGACCTTGAGCCGGTCGAGGCGGCGCGCGCCGGGCTGGCCCCACATCTCCTCGCGGGTACTGCTGACCACCAGGGGCACCGCGGCGAGCTCCGCCGGCTCCAGCGGCCACGGCCCGAGCGCGATGTCGAGGGGGTGCCGGGCGCGGAAGCGCCGGTAGCCGCGCTCCAGGCGGCCGCTTTGGGCGAGCTTGGACAGGCTGCGGCGGGTCACCGGGGCGGCGAGCGCGGTGCGCAGGCTGGCCTTGCGGCGGGAAAACGGCTCGCGCGGGAAGGCGGGGGAAAGAGCTACGGCCCGGCGGAAGCCGCCGCGGAAGTGATCGCGGCGGCACAGCCACAGCGCGATGGCCGCGCCGGCGGACTGGCCCACCAGGGTCACGTTGGTCGGATCGCCGCCGTAGTCCTCGATGTTCTTTTGCACCCACTCCAGGCCCGCCAGGCAGTCGTTCACCCCGCGGTAGGAGCGCGGCTCGTCGCCGGTAAAGCGCGCGAAGCCGGCCAGGCCCAGGCGGTAGCTGAGCTGGACCAGGATGAGGCCGGCGCGGGCGGGGTAGTCGCCGATGGCGTCGCGGTGGGAGCCGGAATCAAAGCCGCCGCCGTGGATGAAGACCACCACGGGCAGGTCCGCGCCCGGGCGCGTGCCGGCCGGCCGCGTGATGGTCATCGCGCCGACCTGCGGGGCGGCATCGAAGGGATCTTTCGGGGCAGCTGCGGGAAGCTCGAGGGATTCTGGCGCCATGCTATAAGATCATAGGCCATGGACTATCTCTCGCAGCTTGCCGATGCCACCTCCCAGGCCGTGGCCTCGGCGCCCATGTGGCTGCAGGTGGGCATCATGCTGCTGACGGTCGTGCCGGCGCTGGTGGTGGTGGCGTGGGTGCTCATGCTGGTCGTCGACTGGTGCGCCCGCCGTTTCCGCCGCCGGCCCGGGCGGCACTAGGATGAGGCATTATGGATGACAAGCACGCCGCGGACGCCCCGGAAGAGGTCGGGCGTTCGCACCGCCCGTATTCGCCGGTGGACCCGCGGGTAAACCCGACGGCGGATCAGTCGCGCCCGGATTACCAGCCGCGCGAGGGCTTGTCCGGGTCCCAGGCGCCCGAAACAGCCGAAACGGCCGAAGCAGCTGAGACAGCCGGGGCGGCCGGGGCCGGCCACGCGGCGCGGGCAGGGCAGCACAAGCGCAAGCGCGCGCTGCCGCGCTCCCAGGTCACCCCGACCCTGCGCCTGCTTATCGCCCTGGTAATCGTCGCCGCGCTTATCGGGCTGTTCGTTTAGCGCGCTGCTCGTCTAGCGGCCGCCGCCAGGCGGGCAAAGAGCGGCTGGTCGGCGATATCGTCCAGCAGGACGGGGCGCTGCTGGCTATCGCACAGCGGCACGCACCAGTTGGGGTAGAGATCCCGCGTGGTGCCCGGCTGGTTCTGCGCGCGGGTATCGCCGACCATATCGACCAGGTTCGTCACCGTCAGCGCGGCCGGGGTGGCCGCGGCGAAGCGGTGGAGGGCCTCGACGACGGCCAGCTCGTCGTCCGGCCGCGGCGCGACGGCCGGGTCGAGGAAGCCTTCGGCGGCTAGCTGGTTAATCACGGCCTGCTGCCAGGCGCGATCCTCGGCGTCTTCCACCTCGGCCGGGCGGGTGAGCACGCCTAGCTCCTCGCGCAGGGTGATGTGCCCGCCGCGCAGGTAGGACAGCGTCGGCGGCATGTCGTGCGTGCCCACGGCCACCAGCGCCAGGCGCCGGTAATCCGCCGAGGCGCGCGCGTTCTCTGTGTCCCCGGCCTTTTCGAACCAGACGACGTTGGTGCCCAAGATCCCGAAGCGGGCTAGCTCGTCGCGCACGGATTCTTCCACCGTGCCCAGGTCCTCGCCGATGACCACGGTGCCGGTGCGCTGGGCCTCGAGCGCCAGGATGCCCACCATGGCGCGCGAGTCGTAGCGCACGTAGGTCCCGGCCGTCGGCGGCAGGCCGCGCTGGATCCAGTAGAGGCGGAACAGCCCCAGGATGTGGTCGACGCGCAGGCCGCCGGAGCGCCGCATGGCCGTGCGCAGCAGGTCCCGCCACGGCCCGTAGCCGGCCTCGGCCAGGCGCACCGGGTGCCACGGCGGCTGGGACCAGTCCTGGCCCAGCTGGTTGTACTCGTCCGGCGGCGCGCCCACCGAGGCCAGCGGCGCCAGGTACTCGGCCAGGTTGACCGCGTCCGCCCCGCCCGGGTGGATGCCCACGGCCAGGTCCATGATGATCCCCACGCGCATGCCGGCCGCCCGCGCCCGCTCCTGGGCGGCGGCCAGCTGCTCGGCGCACAAAAACTGCAGCCAGCTGTAGTACTCGGTCAGCTGGTCCAGGCCCGCCTGCTGCCGATGCCGCCTCCCCGCCTGCGCAGCCAACTCCGCCTCGGCGCACCAGCGGGCAAACTCCGCCAGGCCCGCGCCCTCGGTGCGGGTGAACTCGCGGAACTGCGCGCGGCGCTCCTCCGTGTGCTCCAGGAAGAATAGCTCGCGCAGCACCTGCAGCTTGGCGTCGAAGATGACGTCCCGGTCGATGACCTGGGCGGTGGTGTTGGCCAGCTGGAACTCGGCGGCGAGTTCGTCGACGTCGGCGCGGGTGTCGGCATCGAGAAGCGCCAGCTCCGGCACGTCCTCAACGCGCAGGTAGAGCGGGTTGATGAACCGGCGGGTGGTGGGCAGGTAGGGCGAATCCTCCACCGGTGGGAAGGGCTCGGCGGCGTGCAGGGGGTTGACCAGCAGGAAGTCCGCGCCCGCGTGCTCGGCCACGAGCTCGGCCAGAGCGCCCAAGTCGTGGAAATCGCCCATGCCCCAGCTGGCGGCCGAGCGCACCGAGTACAGCTGCGCCATGACGCCGGTGCCCGGCTGCGAGAGCAGCTCGTCGGCGGTATCCAGGTGGGACGGGACCACGATGAGCGGGCAGCTCGCCTCCAGATCCTCGCTGCGCAGGTGCAGTTCGTGGTAGCCCAGCGGCAAGTCGCCCGGCACGTGGAAGCTGGCCTCGCCCCAGGACTTACCGTCGACGTCGACGTCGGGGGAGTCGTTGGGATCCTGGTAGGTCGGGGCGGTGCCGCCGTGTTCCAGTTCTACGGTGACCTCGGCGGGCGCGCCGGCGGGCACGTGGACCAGAAACGGCTCCTCGTGGCCGGCCGTGGCGACCACGCAGGCCGGCAGCGGGCGGGAGGCGGCGGCCTGGTAGTCCCAGTAGAGCTGCAGGGTGATGTCGTCGTCGCTGGGCTCGGCGGGAATGTCCACGCCGAGGGCGCGCAGGGTGCCGATGATGGTGGGGGCATCGATAGCAATGTGCTCGCCGGACTGGGCGGTATACGCCGTCGCGACCCCGTGGTGGGCGGCGAGCTCGTCGAGGAGGTGGCGGGAAGTCACGGTGCTCATTGTGCCATGAAAGCCGCGGTGTTGCTTGCTGAATATGGGGTGGGAATTGGTAGAGTGGACCACGGTTTTTATGAGGAAATGGTCATGTTCTTGAAGCAGGCCTGAAAGGAAAATTGTGACCCTACCGGAAGTGCATACCCCTGCAGAGTTTGAGATCGAGGAAGGCGAGACCTGCTTGACCGCTCTCATCGCCACCGCCAAGGCCCGCCCCCATGGGGTCATGTTTACCCGCCCGGCCAACTACGAATGGGTCAACGTCACCGCCAAGGAATTCATAGGCGAGGTCTTCGAGGTAGCCAAGGGGCTTATCGCCTGCGGAGTGGAAAAGGGCGACCGCATCGCGCTGATTTCGGCAACCCGCTACGAGTGGTCGCTTTTGGACTACGCCATCTGGGCGGCGGGCGCGGCCTCCGTGCCGGTCTACCCGTCCTCGTCGATGTCCCAGGTCCAGTGGATCATGGAAGACTCCGGCGCCGTGCTGGCCATTACCGAAACCCGCGAGCACTCCGAACTGGTGCGCCACCTGGTCCTGCAGGACGACGGGCAGCCGATGCTCAAGGACTCCCCGTCGCAGCTGCGCCGCGTGCTGGAGATCAACTCCGCGGCCATTGACACGCTGAAATTCGAGGGCCGCGGGGTGGAGGACTCCGTCATCCAGGAGCGCATCGCCGCCACGCGTACCGACGACCTGGCCTCGCTGGTCTACACCTCCGGCACGACTGGCCGGCCCAAGGGCTGCATGCTCACCCACCGCAACTGGCTGGCCGAGGTCCGCGGCCTGCTGACCAACCCCATCGGGCACATCGCCGTGCCGGGCACCCGCGTGCTGACCTTCCTGCCGCTGGCCCACGTGCTCTCGCGCGCGGTCTCGCTGGCCGTGGCCATCGGCGGCGCCACCCAGAACCACTGGTCCGATTTCTCGACCCTGTCCATCGAGTTCGCCCGCTCCCGCCCGAACCTCATCCTGGGCGTGCCGCGCGTGTTCGAGAAGGTCTACAACTCCGCCGCCGCCAAGGCCGCCGACGGCTCCGGCGTCAAGGCCGCCCTGTTCAGCCAGGCCGAGAAGGTCGCCCAGGACTACTCGCGCGCCCAGGACACCCCGGAGGGCCCCAACCGCCTGCTGCGCGCCCAGCACAAGCTCTTCGACAAGCTGGTCTACTCCAAGATCCGCGAGGGCGTGGGCGGGCAGGTGCGCTATGCGATCACCGGCGGCTCGGCCATGAGCCACGACCTGCTGCACTGGTTCCGTGGCATCGGCCTGCCGGTCTACGAGGGCTACGGGCTGACCGAGGTCGCCGCGGCCGCCGCCGTGGACTTTGAGGACCAGAAGATCGGCACCGTCGGCCGCCCGCTGGAGGGGGTGACCATCCGCACCAACGAAGAGGGCGAAATCTGCATCAAGGGCGACATCGTCTTCGCCGGCTACTGGAACAACCCGCAGGCCTCGGAGGCCGCCCTTGAGGACGGCTGGTACAACACCGGCGATCTGGGCGAAATCCTGGATTCGGGCCACATCATGATCACCGGTCGGAAAAAGGACCTCATCGTCACCGCCGGGGGCAAGAACGTCTCGCCGGGGCCGATGGAGGACATGTTGCGCTCCCACCCGCTCATCTCGCAGGCGATGGTCGTCGGCGACGGCAAGCCCTTCGTCGGCCTCCTGTTGACCCTGGAGCCGGAGGCGCTGGAGCGCTGGAAGCGCGAGTACAACATCCCGGCCAACCGCAGCGCCCAGGACGTAGCCACCGACCCGACCCTGCGCGCCGAAATCCAGGACGCCATCAACCAGGTCAACGCGACCGTCTCCCACGCGGAGGGCATCAAGAAGTTCTTCATCCTGGAATCCGACCTGACGGAGGAGGAAAACGAGCTCACGCCGACGATGAAGGTCAAGCGCAACGTCGTCGCCCAGCGCTACGCGTCCGCCATCGAGCACATCTACAAGCGCTAGAGATAAAAATCTTCTCGGAGTGTCGCCCAGAAAGTTGCCAGGTTCTCGCCTAAAGTCAGCAAGCGTCAACGGTAAGTCTCAACCTTTACTTCAGGATTGGGTTTGTTCGCGGAAAGGACGATATGCACAAACTGGCTGCTGAATTGCGCCACCGCGAATTGACGCAGGAGATCTACAACATCGGCGACGAAGTGGCCGAGTACATCGAGCACCTCATCGAGGCGCTGGAGGACTGGGACGTCGAGCTGGTCGTGGACTGCGTGGCCGAGCTCGATGACATTATTGAGGACGCGCGCGTGGACGCCGGCCGGTGCGTCGGCGAGCTCATCGGCCTGCGCCAGGCGCTGGTCTCCGGGGTGCGCTCCGGGACCATCTCCGCGGCCGCGTCGGGGGAGTTCGACGTTGCCGCGCCGGAAGGGCTGACGGTGGCGCGGTTGGAGGCTGACCACGCCGTGGCCGGCCCGCCGGTGGACGTCCATCAGCTGGCCACCGCGCTCAACGCCCGCACCCGGGCGACGGCCGAGAACCTGCGCGAACAGGTCGACTACGTCCTGGCGCAGACCGATGCCGTCGCGCGCAACCTCGACATGGTCTCCCTGCCCCACCTGTACAAGCGCGTGGGGCAAACCGTCGGCGTGGCCTTGCAGGCCTGGCAGCACTGCGTTGCCGATGCCCACCCCGGCTACGTCCGCGCCATGCGCGGGCACAACCCGCCGCCGTTTCTGGAGGAGCGCGCCCGCGTCCAGGCCGTCGTGGCCAAGGTCGCCGCGAAGCGCGCCGCCCAGAAGGCGAGCAACGCTACCGCTTAGGGCCTAACTAGACTTCCTTCCTTCTGGTCTGAGGGAAGGGCCGACGCCGCTGGATTCCCTCTCCAGCGGCGTTTCATTTTCCACTGGTCGACGGCGATAAACAGCACCAGGGTCGCGCCGAACAGCGGCAGGAAGGTGCCGGCCGTCGCCACGAACAGCCCGACGATGGCCCACTCGCCCCAGCTCAGCCGCGGGTGGCGGCCCGGGATCCGCGTCGGGCGGCGCTGGAACCACATCGCGTAGCCCGCGCCGATCATTACCGCGATGGCTACCGCCGAGGCCAGCAGCAGGATTTGCAGCGGCAGGCCGAACATGATGCCCATGTGCAGGTAGGTGCCCCACGAGGTCAGCTGGGAAAACAGCGGCAGGTCGCTAAAGGGCAGGGAGGCGGTGACGGTCTGGGTGGCCGGATCGATGGCCACGGCATCGGAGGCCAGGCGCCAGGGCACCCAGCGCTCGGCTGCCTGCCAGCCGTGGGAGGTGTCCTCGCCGGGGAAGAGGCGCAAGGGCCCGGTGAGTCCGGCATCGCGGGCGGCGCGCCAGACGCCGTCGGCCTGGTCGGCGATTTCCGCGTCGAACCACTGGCCGGCGACGACGGGCGGGTGCGGCAGGGCGGTATCGACCGGGTCGGCGCTGCCGCGCAGGGCGCTGATCGTCGTTGCCACGTTGGCCCCGGCGACGTTCGACCAGGTGATGCCGGTCGCGGACAGGCCGAGCAGGACCACGAGCAGCCAGGTGCCCAGGCTGCCGTGCAGGCGCATCAGGCCACGGCGCCCGGACCAGGTGGTGCGGGGGCGGCGGTAGCACAGCCAGATGGCCAGGCCGCCGAGGGCGACGAACCACATCCAGGACGCCGCCAGCTCCGAGTACAGGGCGCCGACATCGCCCAGGTGAAGCGACTTGTGTAGCTGGGAGAACCAGTAGCGCACCGGCAGCTCGCCGACACCCGAGTAGGACGGCTGCGCGCCCAGGACGTGGGAGTCGTAGGGGTTGACGAAGACGGCCAGGAGCCGGGACTCGCCCAGCGCCGGGTCGGCCACCAGCACACGGGTCGTGTCCGTGGCGGAGTCGGCCGGCCAGACCTGCTCGACGGGGTAGTCCGGGTAGGCCGCCTGGGCGGCGCGGACTTGCTCGCTGAGTGGCTGGGGTGGGGCATCGTTGGCGCTGACGTGCAGCAGGTCCCGGTAGACGAAGTTCTCAATCTGCGGGGCGACGGCATAGCCGGCACCGCTGATGGCCGCGACCAGGATGAACGGTGCGATGAAAAGCCCGGCATAGAAGTGCAGGCGTTTGGTCAGGGCGCCCAGGCCCGTGTTGATAAAGTTCACGCGAGTATCCCTTGTGGAAGGAAGAAACGGTCAAGGACAAGGAGCGTCGCGTCTGCAGCCGGAAACTCTTCTAAGAAGTCGTTATCGCTGCCAGAAAAGTTCCCGGCTGTTGAAAATTGGTGCGTTTAGGCAGCGTGCGCGGCGAAATTGCCCGGCGACTTCAGGTGGCTCAGCAGGAGGGCCTCCGTCCGGCGCGGGTGTTCGGTCAGGTCGTCGTAGGGCAGCCTGAGTGGGCGGTAGGAGGCGTGGCGGAGGGCATCGTCGCGCTGCTGGAGGGCTGAGGCGTGCAGTTGTGTGCTCCCGCACGCCGGGTCCTCGACCTCGACGGCCAGCCAGTTATTCAGCAGGATGCCGATGAGCGCGCCCGTGCTGGCGAACGTGCACAGCTTCATGTCGTTGAGGTGGGGACGCAGGAGGCCGGAGGAGAGGATGAGCGCGCGGGCGTAGGACTCGCCCACGTGGCGCACCGACGGGTTGGATAGTTCCGCCACTCGGCGGGCGACCTGGATGTTGCGGGCGCGGCCTAGGAATTCGATCTCGCGGCGGAAGTCGGTGGGGGTGATACCTAGGGCGCGGGCGGCATCGCCGGCGATGAGCCCGGAGGTAAAGCCGTGGAAGCGCGCCACGTCGATGACGGCGCGGGCGGGGTTGACGCAGCGGATGCCGTCGATGATGTCGTACTGGTTTAGCCGCGTTTTGCGGAACATGATTCCGGGGATATGCCGGTCGTGGGGCGGGAGGTTGTTATTGGGCAGGGACATCTCGGTCGGCGCGTTGGCGGCCGGGCCGGCCACCGGCAAACGATGCATATGCGCCGCCGCCGCAGAAATCGCCACCGCGGTATAGGAGCTCAGGCCCGCGGCGATGGCGCGCAGGCGGCCCTGTTCCTGGTGGGGCAGGGAATGGAAGTAGCGCGCGGAGACGGCGAATCGGCCCGCGACGCGCAGCAGCGCCCCGGTTTCGAGGCGGTGCCAGACGAAAGGGTGGTTGCTGGGGGTCTTGGAGAGGTTGATTAAAGCGTTGGTGTGGTCGGGTGCGGGCGAGCGGAAATACTGTGGTGAAAAGTTCATGGTTCCCAGCCTTGCGGGCGACCCGCCCCCGCGGAAGGGGCCCCACCCGCAACCTGTGGACAACCAGTGCGGTTTTGTGCGGTTCGTCACCTTTGGGGCGTGGCGGGGACGCGTTTCTGTGGATAACTCGCCTTCAGGCACGCCGAGTAGGCGCTACGGACGTGGTCCGTGGCGCCTTTTCGCGTATTTCGGCTGGCCTTGTTCCTTGTGGCCCGGCAGTCGTGGGGTTCGGCTGGCCTTGTTCCTTGTGGCGGCCTCTCGCAGCCTTCGTCTCGCGGCTTTTCTCTCTCGGCTGGCCCCCGTGTCAGCCGCCGCTCCAGGGCGGGTCCCAGGTGACTTTGCCGTGTCTTCGGTTGACCCTCCCGTGCCTGGGGTAGGCCGGATCGTCGTCGTTCCAGGAGTTATGGAACTCGCACAACAGCGTCAGGTTCTCCTGGTTGGTCTCGCCGCCGCCTGCCCAGGGGCGGATGTGGTGAACCTGGCACTCATCCGCCGGCTTGCGGCAATTCGGCCAGGCGCACCGGGTGGTCTCGGCCTTGGCCATGTCCTTCTGCTTCGGTGAGGCATGCCGTTGGTAGCGGTATTGGTTGACCGGCCCGCGCCTCGGGTCCACCAGGGTGGCAAGGCCGGCGTCGAGGAGGCATTGGCGGACGTAGTCGGCACCGGTCATGGTGGTGCCGTTGCTCAGCTGCAGTGTGATGTCATCCCCGTCGCCGGCTAGGATGCGTACCCAGTCGGGAAGGGAGATGACCACGTGCGTGGTCTTGGGCTGCTTCTCTAGGCCTCCGCTGAACAGGGCTTCCACGTCGGGGATGGTTTTGATTGATGCCCAGAGGTTTTCTACCAGCTGCGGGTCCCCGGTAATGGAGAAGGTGCTGGGTCCGTCTTTGCGGCGGGTCACGCGTACGCCTTCGGCGGGTGGTGCCGGGCGGTTGAGTTCCAAGACTTTTTGGTTGGCCAGTCGGCGGAGTTGTTTGGTGGTGCCGGGGGTGTTGCACAGTTCGATGAGCATGGCCCAGGCCTCGCCCTGGTGGCGTACCCGGCGGAAGGCGTTGTCCAGGACTAGCAGGGTGTCGAGGTGGTGGCCCTGAGAAGCGGCGGCTCGGCGGGCGGCGGCTTGCTTGCGTGTATAGGACGTTTTCCCGAAGAAGGTTTGGCACGCGCGGTGCTGCGCGGCGGCGGCGACGTCGGACATGACAGCCTTCATAGCGGGCAGGCTGAGCTCGCGGCACAGGTCCAGGTAGCTGATCCCGTCCGCGAAGATGGCGTGCGCTGCTGTGAGTGTGTCCATGGCTGTCGTTGTCATGACTCACACGCTAGGAGCCCCTGACAACCCCTACAAGGGCCGGAATGCCGATCTGTGGATAACTCGGGGCAATATAACCATCCTGCGCACACCATCCACAGGCTGAAAACGGCCGTTTTTGCGGCGCCACCTGCGAAAAAGACCCGCAGCATAGGAATGTGCCCAGGCTGCGGGAAGGCGGGTAGAACTGTTACTTAGTTTCGGTTACTTCGTCTCGCTGACCTGGTCGAGCTTCTCGGCAATCTGCGGCCACAGCTGACCCATGATGTCGTCCCAGGTCAGTACCCACATCGCGTTGTCCTTGTCGGCCCGGCCGACCACCACGAGCTGCTCGTTGCGGGCGCGCATGTGGTCCAGCGTGTGCTGCACGGTCGTGCCGCCGGCGACGGTCAGGCACGGGCGCGAGAACTCCAGCACCGGGGTCTCCGGGTCGGCGAGCAGGGTGTCGCGGACGTGGACCAGCCGCGGCACGCGGGAGGACTTGCCGAAGACGAGCACGCGCATGATGTCCTTGCGCAGTACCAGGTCCTGCAGCTCGCGCACGGTGGTGTCGCTGGGCATGGGGACCACGGCGGAACCGTGCTCGCGGGCGAGCTCGGCGACCGTCGAAGACTCGAGCTCGATGACGCCGGTGATCTGCGAGGCGGATTCGTCGTCCATGGCGCCGGTCTCGCGGGAGTGCTCGACCAGGCTGCGCAGCGTCTCGACGTTGTAGCCGGCGGCCGCCGCGCGGTCGACGGGCTCCTCGCCGGCCAGGTGCACCAGCTGGTTGGCCATCCGGTTGATCCAGGCCAGCAGCGGGCGGAAGACCCAGATGAAGGCGCGGGCGGGGATGGCGATGAGCCGCAACGCGGTCTCCGGGTGGGTAATCGCCCAGGACTTCGGGGCCATCTCGCCGATGACCAGGTGCAGGAACGTCGCTAGGAACAGCGCGACGATAAACGCCACGATGTCGGCCACGCGCGCGGGCATGCTCAGCGCCTCGAAGACGGGCATCAGCAGGTGGTGGAACCACGGCTTGGTGACCGCACCCAGGATGAAGGTGGCGGCGGTGATGCCGAGCTGGGAGCCGGCGAGCATCATCGTTAGCTCGTTGAGGCTGCGCAGGCCGGCCCGGGCGCTGCGGGAGTCCTCGGCTATCTCCTCGAGGCGGTTGCGGCGCGCGCCCAGCAGGGAGAACTCGATGACCACGAAGAACGCGGAGGCGACGATGATGACGATCGTCACCAGTAGGTTAAAAACCCAGTTGTCCATTACTTCTCCTCCTCCCGGTATTCTTCGACCAGCTCCAGCGCGAGGCTCGAGGGCACGTGCCGGTCGATCTCCTCGACGCGCACCTTGAGGTGGCGCAGTGGGGCATCGTCGGCGTCGACCCAGTCCTCGGGCTCGGCCTCCAGGTCGATGGTGTGGACCTCGCCGGCCTCGACCAGCGCGCCGGTCTGGGACATCAGCAGCCCGGAGATGGTCTCGTAGTCGCCCTCGGGCAGGTCGTGGCCGATGGCGCGCTCGACCTCGTCCAGCGGGGTGTCGCCGTCGACGATCCAGTGGTTGTCGCCCTGCTCGGTGATTTCCTCGGACTCTTCGATGTCGTGCTCGTCGGTGACATCACCCAGGATTTCCTCGGCCAGGTCCTCGAGCGTAACGATGCCGACAAACCCGCCGTACTCATCAATCACGCACGCCAGTTTCTGGTCCTGGCCGCGCAACTCGGAGACTAGATCCGGCAGCGGCATCATTTCCGGGACCACGACGGGCTCGCGCATGACGCGGGTGACGGGGGCATCGGCGGCCAGTTCGGTGCCCAGGACGTCGATGAGGTGGACGACGCCGATGGGGTTGTGCTCCTCGTCGACGACGGGGTAGCGGGTGTGGTTGGCGGCCATGAGCGCGCGGACCTCGCCGAGGGTGGTCTCGGGGTCGACGGCGTCGGCGCGGGAACGCGGGATCATCGCGTGCTCGACGTCGTGCTCGGGGAAATCCAGCAGACGGTCGAGCACCATGTAGGTGTCCTGATCCAGGTCGCCGGCCTCGTGGGAGGCGTCCACGATGGACTCGAAGTCGTCGGTGGTGGCCGACGAATCCACGTCGTCGACCGGCTCCACGCGGAACAGGCGCAGGATGGCGTTGGAGGAATACTCGAAGAAGTGGATAATCCAGCCGAAGATGCGCAGGTACCACTGCGTGGAGGCGGCCAGGAAGCGGGCCGACTTCATCGGCGCGGCGATGGTGTAGTTCTTGGGGAACAGCTCCGCGAAGAGCATGCTGGCGATGGTCGACAGCGCCAGCGCCACCACGGTGCCGACGGTGACGGAGACCGACCGCGGCACGCCGACGCCGCCGAGCAGCACGCCTAGGGCCTCGCCGACGAGCGGCTCGGCGACGTAGCCGATGAGCAGGCCGGAAATCGTAATGCCCAGCTGCGCGCCCGAGAGCATGAAGGATGTGCGCTCGGTGATGTGCAGGGCCCGCTGGGCGGTTTTATCCCCGTGGGCGGCCGCGGTGCGAAGCTGCGTGCGGTCGACCGACATGAACGCGAATTCCTGCGCGACGAAATACGCGTTGGCCACAATGATGAGAGCGATGACCACGATGCCCGCTAAGAGCATCAAAGCTGCGGACCACATGGTTTAGACCCCACCGCCTAGATACAGGTAGCGGGGACATCGACTGGGAGGTTCCACCAAAGTAGCCTTTCTTTCCTTGGGGACGGGGATTTTTTACCTTCTTAGACTACATGTATAACCGCCCTGGCCCCCAAGTTTGTTCCCGCTTTCGCTAGGCTGATGCCCATGCAGGATTCCTTTGGGCTCTATATCCACGTCCCGTTTTGCGCCACACGCTGCGGGTATTGCGATTTCAACACCTATACGCCCGGGGAGTTGGGCGCGCCGAATTCGCAGGCCAGCTACCTCGACGCCCTGGACCAGGAGCTCGAGCTGGCAGCGGCGAAGATCCAGCGCCCGGCGGAGACGGTCTTTATCGGCGGCGGCACCCCCTCGTTGCTGGGTGCGGACGGCCTGGCCCGCGTGCTGGACCGCGTGCGCGCGACCTTCGGCCTGGCCAAAGGCGCGGAGGTGACCACGGAATCCAACCCGGAGTCGACGGGCCCGGCGTTTTTCGCCGGCCTACGCGAGGCGGGCTTTACGCGGGTGAGCCTGGGGATGCAGTCGGCATCGTCGGCCGTGCTGGCGGTGCTGGAGCGCGCCCACACGCCGGGCCGGGCCTTCGACGCGGCCGCCGAGGCCCTGGCCGCGGGCTTCGAGCACGTGAACCTGGACATGATCTACGGCACGCCGGGCGAGACCGACGACGACGTGCGCGCGACCCTGGACCGCGTGCTGGCCACGGGCGTGGACCACGTCAGCGCCTATTCGCTCATCGTGGAGGACGGCACCCGCATGGCCCGCAAGGTCAACAAAGGCCAGCTGCCCGCCCCCGACGAGGACGTTATGGCCCGGCGCTACCAGCTCATCGCCGGCGCCCTGGAGGAGGCCGGCTACGGATGGTACGAGGTCTCCAACTGGGCGAAGCCGGGCGGGGCCTGCCGGCACAACCTCATCTACTGGCGCGACGGCGACTGGTGGGGTGCTGGCCCCGGCGCCCACTCCCACCTGGGCAACACCCGCTTTTTCAACGTCAAGCACCCGGCCCGCTACTCCCGCCTGCTTGGCGATGCCGCCCTGCCCATCGCCGGCGAAGAAATCCTCACCGACGCCGACCGGCACACCGAGGCCATCATGCTGGGCCTGCGGTTGAGCGAGGGCATCCCGCGCGGCTGGGTCTCGGAGGCTGCCGACGAGGTGGTGGGGCGGCATCGCCGGCGCGGGCTGCTGGAAGAAGCCGACGGGCGGTTAAAGGTCACGGACTCCGGACGCCTGCTGGCGGACGGGATTATCACCGATATCTTGGTGGCCGAAGACCGCGGGTAGGCTTAAAGGCATGTCTAGCACTACTGATGCGCGCCGCAAGGAAGTCCTGCGTGCCATCGTCGCGGACTATATTGCCAGCCAGGAACCGGTGGGCTCGAAGACCCTGCTGGAGCGCTACCAGCTGGGGGTATCATCGGCGACCATCCGCAACGACATGGCGGCGTTGGAATCCGAAGGCCTAATCACCCAGCCGCACGCCAGCTCCGGGCGCGTTCCCACGCAGAAGGGCTACCGCCTCTTCGTGGACGCCATCCACGACTTAAAACCCTTGAGCGCGTCGGAGCGCCGGGCCATGCTCAACTTCCTGGAAGGCGGGGTGGACCTGGAGGACGTGCTCTCGCGCTCGGTGCAGCTATTGGCCCAGGTCACCAAGCAGGCCGCGGTGGTGCAGATGCCGAACCTGCAGGTCTCGCGCGTCAAGCACTGCGAGGTCGTGGCCTTAAGCCCGGTCCGCCTGCTGCTGGTGCTGATTACGGATACCGGCCGGGTGGACCAGCGCAACGTGGCGCTGGATGCGGTCATCGACCCGGACCAGACGCACCGGCTGCGCGAGCTGCTCAACAACGCCCTGGCGGGCAAGACCATCACGGAGGCCTCCCAGTCCCTGGCCGACCTGGTCGACGTCGCCCCGGTGGACATGCGCGGGCACGTGCTCAACAGCGCCACGACGCTGATCGAGACCCTGGTCAACCAGCCGGCCGACCGCCTGCTGCTGGCCGGCACCTCCAACCTGACCCGCCTGGCCCGGGATTTCCCGGACGGCCTGCCGGGCATTATCGATGCCCTCGAGGAGCAGGTGGTCTTCCTCAAGCTGCTGGCGCGCGTGCCGGATATGGGCAACGTCTCCGTGGTCATCGGGGACGAGCACGAGGCGGACGCCCTGCGCACCTCGTCGGTGGTAACCACCGCCTACGGCACGGACGGCGAGACGCTGGGCGGCCTCGGCGTGGTGGGGCCGACGTTTATGGATTACTCGGGAACAATAGCTAAGGTTTCTGCTGTTGCACGCTATGTCAGCGAAATTCTGGCCGGGGAGAAATAGCCGCTGCAGCGGCTAGTAGGCTGGAAGGCCGCTACAGATTTTTAAATACCCCTATCGACTAAGCAAGTAAGGACGCAATTTACCGTGGCTCGTGACTATTACGGCATTCTGGGCGTGGACAAGTCCGCGTCCGACTCGGAGATTAAGAAGGCCTACCGCAAGCTCGCGCGCAAGTACCACCCGGACGTGAACCCGGGCGACGACGAGGCGGCGGAGAAGTTCCGCGAGGCCTCCCTGGCCCAAGAGGTCCTGCTGGACCCGCAGAAGCGCCAGATCGTGGACATGGGCGGAGATCCCATGGAGCAGCGCGGCGGCGGGCCCGGTGCCGGCGCGGGCGGTTTCAGCGGCTTCGGGGGCGGCGGCCTGGGCGATATCTTCGCCGAGTTCTTCGGCGGGGCGGCCGGCGGCTCCCGCGGCCCGCGCTCGCGCGTGCAGCCGGGCAACGACGCCCTGCTGCGCACCAGCATCACCCTCGAGGAGGCCTTCACCGGCCTGCAGAAGCAGGTCACCGTGGACACCGCCGTGCTCTGCGACAAGTGCGAGGGCTCCGGCTCGGAGTCCAAGGCCAAGCCGGTGACCTGCCCGACCTGCTCCGGCGCGGGTGAAATCCAGGAGACCCAGCGCAGCTTCCTGGGCAACGTTCTTACCTCGCGCCCGTGCCCGCAGTGCCAGGGCTACGGCGAAATCATCGAGGACCCCTGCAACCACTGCGGCGGCGACGGACGCGTGAAGAAGCGCCGGGACCTGAAGGTCAATATCCCGGCGGGCATCGGCAACGGCATGCGCATCCGCATGGCATCCCAGGGCGAGGTCGGCCACGGCGGCGGCCCGGCCGGCGACCTCTACGTGGAGGTTTCTACCCGCCCGCACAAGGTCTTCGAGCGCGACGCCGACGACCTGCACGTGACCCTGCGCGTGCCGATGGTGGACGCCGCCCTGGGCACCCAGGTCAAGCTGCCGCACCTAAGCGGCGAGGAGGTCACCGTGGACGTGGCCGCCGGCACGCAGCCGGGCGAGGCCATCGAGATCCCGGGCCAGGGCATGACCCGCCTGCGCACCGAGGGCGCGGGCAACCTGTACGCCCACGTGGACGTGGTGGTCCCGCGCAACCTGGACAAGAAGACCCGCGAGGCGCTGGAGAAGATCCGCGACCGCCAGAACGACTCCGCCACCGTCAAGGAGGAGGGCGACGGCCAGGACGAGTCGCTGTTTTCCCGCCTGCGGGGCCACTTCCGTCGCTAATGTCGCTGCCCGTATTCATCCACCCGGACCTGAGCCCCGCCGCGCCCGGTCAGACCGTGCGCCTGGACGGGGCGGAGGGCCGCCACGCCGTGACGGTCAAGCGGCTCAAACCCGCCGAGCAGCTGGAGCTTATCGACGGCACCGGCCGCGTGGTCACCGCGGAGGTCACCGCCACCGCTGGGAAGGACCAGCTGGAGGCCACCGTCACCGCGGTGCGCGCGGAACCGGCCCCGCATCCGAAGGTGGTCGTCGTGCAGGCCATCCCGAAATCGGAGCGCGCCGAACTGGCCGTGGATTTGGCCACCCAGGCCGGCGCGGACGAGATCATCGCCTGGCAGGCCGACCGCTGCGTGGCCAAGTGGGAGGGCAAGAAGATCCCGAAGGCGCTGGCCAAGTGGGAGGCTGCGGCCCAGGCGGCGGCCAAACAGTCCCGCCGGGCGCGCATCCCGCGGGTTAGCGGCCCGGTCACCACCGGCGAGCTGACCCAGCTGCTGGCCCAGGCCGACCACGCCTTAGTCCTGCACGAGGAGGCCACCCGCAGCATCCGTGAGGCCCAGCTTTCCGGCACGGTCTACCTGCTGGTGGGCCCGGAAGGTGGCATCGGCAGCGCGGAGCTGGAACGCCTGACCCAGGCCGGGGCGCAACCTATCAAGTTGGGGCCGCAGGTGCTGCGGACGGCATCGGCGGCCATGGTGGCCCTGGCGGCTATCGGGGCGTTAACCGAGCGCTGGTAGCCTATGGGCGTGGCTATTGATACCCAGAAAATTGAGCTCGACCCGGTCTACGTCAACGCCGTGCTGGGCACGGCGGATGCGACGCTGCGCGTGCTCAACGACCAGCTGGATGCCGATCTCTTCGCCCGCGGCACCACGGTGACCGTCACGGGCCCCGACTTCGAGATCGCCCGGGCGGTCAAGGTCTTCGAGGAGTTGGAGGCCATCGCCCGCCGTGGGCACGCCATCTCCCCGGAGACGGTCAAGCACACCGTGGCCATGATCGAGACGGAGGCGCCGCTGTCGGTCAGCCAGGCGCTGGCCGCGGATATTATCTCGCGGCGCGGCAAGACCATCCGGCCGAAGACGGTGGGGCAGAGCCGGTACGTGCAGGCCATTGATGATCACACGGTGGTCTTCGGCATCGGCCCGGCCGGCTCCGGCAAGACCTACCTGGCCGTGGCCAAGGCCGTCCAGGCGTTGCAGAACAAGCAGGTCCAACGCATCATCCTGACCCGCCCGGCCGTCGAGGCGGGCGAGAAGCTGGGCTTTTTGCCCGGCACCTTAAACGACAAGATCGACCCCTACCTGCGCCCGCTCTACGACGCGCTGCGGGACATGCTGGACCCGGAGATGATCCCGAAGCTGATGGACGCCGGCATCATCGAGGTCGCCCCGCTGGCCTATATGCGCGGCCGCACGCTCAACGATGCCTTCGTCATCCTCGACGAGGCCCAAAACACCACGCCCGAGCAGATGAAGATGTTCCTGACCCGCCTGGGCTTCGGCTCGACCATCGTGGTCACCGGCGACGTCTCCCAGGTGGACCTGCCGCGCGGGCAGGTCTCCGGGCTGAAGATCGTGCGCCGCATCCTGGACGGGGTGGACGATATTTATTTCGCGGATCTCGGTTCCCACGACGTGGTGCGCCACGCGCTGGTCGGGCGGATCGTCAACGCTTACGATGCCTACGATGCCGCCACCGAGCGCGGCCGCCAGAAGCAGGAGGGCTAGAAAAACCATGGCCATTGAATTTGTCAACGAGTCCGGCTACGCCGGCGTGAACGAGGAGATGCTGGGAGACGTCGCCAGCTTCGCCCTGGCGCAGATGGACGTCAGCCCGGAGGCCGAGGCGACCATCTCCGCGGTCGACCTGGCCACAATCGAGGACATGCACGTGCGCTGGATGGACCTGGCCGGGCCTACGGACGTGATGAGCTTCCCGATGGATGAGGTCACCCCGGGCTCGAGCACCGGTACCCTGCGCCCGGACGCGCCGGCGGCCCAGGACGGCTTTGGCCCGGCGATGCTGGGCGATATCGTCCTGTGCCCCGAATTCGCCGAGCGCCAGGCCCAGGCCGCCGGCCATTCGCTGGGCCACGAGCTGGCGCTTTTGACGGTGCACGGGGTGCTGCACCTGCTGGGCTACGACCACGCCACCCCCGCGCAGGAAAAGGAGATGTTCGGCCTGCAGAACGAGCTGCTGGCCAACTGGTACGACGATCTGTCCGCGCGCGGGGTGAGCTACCAGCCCAAGCCGACCGGCCCGCGGGCGTTCCCTTCGGCGGCCGACCGCGCGGACCTGGACCGCCAGGTGCCCGGCGGTGGCATCCCGCCGGTGGGGGAGCCGGTGGCCACACCCGGCAACAGTGACGTAGACGACGACTAGACTTATCTGCCATGAGTATCCTTTCCATCCAGTCTCATGTGGCCTACGGGCACGTGGGGAACTCCGCTGCCGTCTTTCCCCTCCAACGCGCCGGCCACGAGGTCTGGCCCGTGCACACCGTTAATTTCTCGAACCACACCGGCTACGGTGACTGGGGCGGGCCGCAGCTGCCGGCCGCGCAGGTCACCGAGATCATCGACGGCATCGAGCGCCGCGGCGCCTTCCCGGATGTCGCGGCGGTGCTGTCCGGCTACCAGGGCGGCTCCGATATCGCGGAGGTCATCATCGACGCCGTGCGCCGGGTCAAAAAGGCCAACCCGCAGGCGCTGTACGCCTGCGACCCGGTGATGGGCAACGAGAAGTCCGGCTGCTTCGTCTCCGACGAGATCCCGCCGCTGCTGCGCGATAAAATCCTGCCGGTCGCCGACATCATTTTCCCCAACCAGTTTGAGCTGGGCTACCTGACCGGCCAGCCGACCGGCACGCTGGACGAGACCCTGCAGGCGGTCAAGGTGGCCCAGGAGATTGGCCCGCGCGTGGTCCTGGTGACCTCCGTCGAGCGGCCCGAGACCCCGGAGGACCAGGTGGAGATGATCGCCGTGGACGGCGACCGCGCCTTTACGGTGACCACCCCGCGCCTGCCGGTCAAGTACAACGGCTCCGGCGACGTGACCGCGGCCCTGTTCACCGGCCACTACGTGCGCCACCAGGATGCCCACGCGGCGCTCAAGGCCACGGCCTCCCAGGTCTACGATCTGCTGCGCACCACCTACGAGGCGGACTCGCGCGAGCTGGAGCTCATCGCCGCCCAGGACTGCTTCGCCCACCCGCAGCTGCAGTTCAGCGTGGACGAACTCTAGGTTTTCCTGCCCCCGCGCGTGACCTTGTAGGATAGTTCCCACGATGACTAATGAAACATTCTTGGCCGGCACGGCCGGCACCCCGGAGGGGTTCCGCTCCGGGTTCGTCAGCTTCGTCGGCCGCCCGAACACCGGCAAGTCCACCCTCACCAACGCGCTGGTGGGGCAGAAGATCGCCATCACCGCGGATCAGCCGGAGACCACGCGACACCCGATCCGCGGGCTGGTGCACCGCGACAATGCCCAGATCATCGTGGTGGACACCCCCGGCCTACACCGGCCGCGAACGCTGCTGGGCGAGCGCCTCAACGAGGCCGTCAAGGACACCTACGCCGACGTCGACGTCATCGGCATGACCGTGCCGGCGGACGAAAAGATCGGCCCGGGAGATCGCTGGATCCTGGACAACGTCAAAAAGGTCGCCCCGCGCACCCCGGTGGTCGGGATCGTGACCAAGCTGGACAAGGCCACCAAGGACCAGGTCGGCGCGCAGCTGCTGGCCCTGCACGAGCTGCTGAGCCAGGACGACCCGGATGCCGTGGTCATCCCGGTCTCCGCGCGGGAAAACACGCAGATCGACGATCTCATCGGCGTGCTGACCGAGGCGCTGCCGGAGGGCCCGAAGTTCTACCCGGACGACCACGTCACCGACGACGACCGGGACACCCGCATCTCGGAGCTCATCCGCGAGGCCGCGCTGTCCGGGCTCAAGGACGAGCTGCCGCACTCGGTGGCGGTGGAGGTCGACGAGGTCCTGCCCGATCCGGAGCGCGAGGGCGTGCTCGACGTCCACGCCGTGCTCTATGTGGAGCGCCCGGGGCAAAAGCGAATCATCGAGGGCAAGGACGGGCGCCGGATGCGCCGGATCGTGGGCAACGCCCGCAAGGAAATCATCTCCCTGCTGGGCCAGAACATCTACCTGGACCTGCGCATCAAGGTGCTCAAGAACTGGCAGTCCGACCCGAAGTCGCTGGGCCGGCTGGGCTTTTAGGCCATGTCGCGGGCGTCGTACCGGGACCGCGCCTGGGTCATCCGCACCTACGATTTCGGCGAGGCCGACCGCGTGGTGGTGCTGCTGACCCGCGAGCACGGGCTGGTCCGTTCCGTGGCCAAGGGGGTGCGCCGGGCCAAGTCCCGGTTCGGCTCCCGGCTGCAGCACTTCGTCAACCTGGACGTGCAGCTCTACCCGGGCCGCAACCTGGCCACCATCTCCCAGGCCGACACCGTGGAGTACTACGGGGCCAAGATCACCTACGACTACGACCGCTACACCGCGGCCTGCGCGGCCCTGGAGTCCGCCGAGCGCCTGGCCGCCACGGACACGGACCCCTACCTGTACGAGGCCCTGCGCGCAACGTTTAGCCTGCTGCAGACCGATGCCGATCCCACCGCCGTGCTGGATTCCTTCCTGCTGCAGGCGATGGCCCACGCCGGCTGGGCACCCAGCCTCTTCGACTGTGCCCAATGCGGGGCGCCAGGCCCCCACCACGCTTTCCACCCCGCCGTCGGCGGGGCGGCCTGCCACCAGTGCCGCCCGCCCGGGGCGGCGGAGGTGGACCCGGAGACCTTGCACGTGATGTGGCTGCTGGCGCATGACCGGCTGGGGCAGGCGGAGGCATCGATAGCCGCGGTGCCCACGCGTGGGGCCCAAGCCCACCAGCTGACGCGGGCGCACCTGCAGTGGCACATCGAGCACAAGGTCACGGCGCTGGCGGTGATGGATCAGAGCTAGCCGACGCCGCCTTGCGGCAAGGTAGTGTGCAGACAGTAGAATGGGTGGCTGTGATTACTCCCGATCCGAACCGCATCCTGCACCCGCCGCAGATCCCCGCCGAATTTATGCCGAAGCACATCGCGCTCGTCATGGACGGCAACGGACGCTGGGCGCAGGAGCGCGGCATGGCGCGCACCGAGGGGCACAAGCGCGGCGAGGCGGTGCTGCTCGACGCCGTCGACGCCTGCCTGGCCATGGGCGTGGACTACCTGTCGGCCTACGCCTTTTCCACGGAGAACTGGCGGCGCAGCCCCGAAGAGGTGCGCTTTTTGATGGGCTTTAACCGCGACGTCCTTAGGCGCCAGCGCGGCTGGCTGCACGAGAAGGGCGTGCGCGTGGTCTGGGCCGGGCGGCGCCCGCGCCTGTGGCGCAGCGTGGTGCGCGAGCTGGAAGCGGCCGAGGAGCTCACCCGCGACAACACGCGGATGACCCTGGTGATGTGCGTGAACTACGGCGGCCGGGCCGAGCTGGTCGACGGCATGCGGGTCATTGCGGACAAGGTCGCGCGCGGGGAGATGCGCCCGCGCGAGATTAATGAAAAGACCATCGCCCAGCACCTCTACGACCCGGACATGCCGGACGTGGACCTTTTCCTGCGCCCGTCGGGGGAGAAGCGGACCTCGAACTTCCTGCTGTGGGAGTCGGCCTACGCGGAGATGATCTACCAGGACAAGCTCTTCCCGGACTTCACGCCGGAGGACATGTTCGCCGCCGTGGAGGAGTACGCGCGCCGCGACCGCCGATTCGGGGGGACGAAGTAGTGGCTGCTCCGGGAGAGCCGACCAAGCAGCAGATCAACCGTTGGCGGCGCTACCTGGCCAACGAGCGCGCCGAGGCGGCGGTCTACCGCGAGCTGGCGCGCAAGAAAGTCGGCGAGGAGCGCTCCATCCTGCTGCAGCTGGCGGAGTCGGAGTCCCGGCACGAGCAGTATTGGCGGGACAAGTTAGGGGATGCCGTCGGTTTCCCGCGCAAGCCGGACCTGGGCACGCGGGCGCTGGGCTTTATGGCGCAGCACTTCGGATCCGTGTTCACGCTGGCGCTGATGCAGACCGCGGAAACGCGTACCCCCTATACGGACGATATCGACGCCAGCGACCAGATGGCCGCGGACGAGCACGTCCACGCCGAGGTCGTGCGCGGGCTGGCCACGCGCGGGCGCGAGAAGATGTCGGGCAATTTCCGCGCCGCCGTCTTCGGCGCCAACGACGGGCTGGTCTCCAACCTGGCGCTGGTCATTGGCGTGATGGGCTCGGGCGCGGCATCGACGGCGGTGCTGCTGACGGGCATTTCCGGCCTGCTGGCCGGCGCGCTGTCCATGGCGGCGGGCGAATACGTCTCGGTGAAGTCCCAAAGCGAGCTGCTAGAGGCCTCCCGCCCGGCGCCGGACGCCCACACGCTGGTGCCGGACCTGGACGTCAACGCCAACGAACTCGCGCTCATCTACCGGGCCCGCGGCATGGGCGCGGAGGCCGCGGAGACCAAGGCCCAGGAGGTCTTCGACAAGATGCAGGCCCGCCAGCGCGCCGCGCACCCCTCGGCGGGGCTGGGCGCGATGGGCCTGCCGGCTGCGGACGCCGCGGGTGAGGCCGACGGCGGGGCGCCGGGGGTCATCGGCCAGGCGTGGTCGGCGGCGCTGTCAAGCTTCTGTTTCTTCGCTACCGGCGCGTTTATCCCGATCATCCCGTTCCTCTTCGGGGCCTCGACCACCGTGGGCGCGGTGGTCGCGCTGGTGCTGGTGGCCATCGCCCTGATGTTTACCGGCGGCGTGGTGGGGGTAATCTCCGGCAAGCCGCCGCTGAAGCGGGCGCTGCGCCAGCTTGCTATCGGGCTGGGTGCGGCCGGGATTACCTACCTACTCGGCGTCGGCTTCGCTGCTCTTATCGGCTAGGCGGCACTGGCGGCAGGTGCCGAAGATTTCGGCGTCGTGGCCGGTCAGTTCGAAGTCGTAGTCCTTGGCTATGCGGGCCGCCCAGTCTTCGATGGGGCCGCCGTCGATTTCCTCGGTGCGGCCGCACTTGGTGCAGACCAGGTGGTGGTGGTGCGCGTCGGAGTCGCAGTGGCGGTAAAGGGTCTCGCCGTTGGGCATGTGGAGGGCATCGACGGCATCGATATCGCTCAAGGACTGCAGGGTGCGGTAGACGGTGGTCAGGCCCACCTTTTCCTGGCGCTGCTGGAGCGCGAAGTGGATGTCCTTGGCGGAGGCGAATTTCTCCATGTCCCGCAGGACCTCGATGACGGCGGTGCGCTGACGGGTGTTGCGGGAGCCCAGCTTGGGGATACTGCTTTGGATGGCCATACCGGCTAGTTTACCAGCGTTGATACATCTACAACTACCTCTACAACCAGGAAGAGGGCGCCACCGGTCCGGTCGGGCGGCTAGTCTTTGAACTCGAGGGTGGTGCTGAGTGTGGCGGCCTGGCGGTAGATGTCCAGGATTTCCTCGGCGGCGAGCCGGTAGGTGACCTCGCGCCCGGAGCGCTCGGCGCGGACCAGGCCGGCCTGCTTGAGCACGCGCAGGTGCTGGCTGATGAGCGGCTGGGACTTGTCGAGCGCCTCGACCAGCTCGTGGACGTAGTGTTCGCGCTCGCGGAGAAGGAGGAGGATGTGGAGCCTGAGCGGTGAATCGAGCGCGCTGAGAATCCGGACCGCGGGTTCAACGTCGGCGGCGTCCTGCTTTCTACACATGCGGGGGTGTTCTTTCTCCTGCGGGCGTTGGGGTATAGGGAATTTTTACTCTTGCATTAGACCAATAATGGGCTAACTTCTATAAATTATCGCCATACTGCAACGCCAAGGTATACCAAATCCATATTGTTTAGTGTAGTCACAATGATATACCGGCCGTCCAACAGACAGCCGAAATAATAAATGGTTACCCCCGTCCACAGTGTTTGGATTGGGTGGGCTTGGAGTGCCCCCGCTGCGAGCTGGGCTGGCGGACACGCTAGACTGTGATTGACCTATATCCCCTGCAACCGGCCGGGGATTGAAATCCCGACTAGAGGAGTCAGAAACACTCATGGCATCCGTCATTGATACCGTAGTTAACCTGTGTAAACGACGTGGTTTGGTCTACCAGGCGGGTGAAATCTATGGCGGTTCCCGCTCGGCGTGGGATTACGGCCCGCTGGGGGTGGAGCTCAAGGAAAACATCAAGCGCCAGTGGTGGCGCCACATGGTCCAGTCCCGCGACGACGTCGTGGGCATTGACTCCTCCATCATCCTGCCGCGCCAGACCTGGGTGTCCTCCGGCCACGTCGAGGTCTTCACGGACCCGCTGGTGGAGTCCCTCTACACCCACAAGCGCTACCGCGCGGACCACCTGCTGGAGGCCTACGAGGAAAAGCACGGCCACGCCCCGGAAAACGGCCTGGCCGACATTAATGATCCGGAGACCGGCCAGCCGGGCAACTGGACCGAGCCGAAGGCCTTCTCCGGCCTGCTGAAGACCTACCTGGGCCCGGTCGACGACGAGGAGGGCCTGCACTACCTGCGCCCGGAGACCGCCCAGGGCATCTTCGTCAACTTCAAGAACGTGCTGACCTCGGCGCGGATGAAGCCGCCGTTCGGTATCGCCAACATCGGCAAGTCCTTCCGCAACGAGATCACGCCGGGTAACTTCATCTTCCGCACCCGCGAGTTCGAGCAGATGGAGATGGAGTTCTTCGTCAAGCCGGGCGAGGACGAGCAGTGGCACCAGTACTGGATCGACGACCGCTACAACTGGTACGTCGACCTGGGCATTAACCCGGAAAACCTGCGCCTGTACGAGCACCCGAAGGAGAAGCTGTCCCACTACTCCAAGCGCACGGTGGACGTGGAATACGCCTTCGGCTTCACCGGCTCCAAGTGGGGCGAGCTCGAGGGCGTGGCCAACCGTACGGACTACGACCTGCGCGTGCACGCGGAAGGCTCCGGCGAGGATCTGTCCTACTACGACCAGCAGGCCGACGAGCGCTGGATCCCGTACGTCATCGAGCCGGCCGCCGGCCTGGGCCGCTCCATGATGGCCTTCCTGGTGGACGCCTACCACGAGGAGGAGGCCCCGAACGCGAAGGGCGGCACCGACAAGCGCGTCGTGCTGCGCCTTGACCGCCGCCTGTCGCCGGTCAAGGTCGCGGTCCTGCCGCTGTCTAAGAAGCCGGAGCTGTCTACCCCGGCCAAGGAGCTGGCGGACAAGCTGCGCGCGCACTGGAACATCGACTACGATGTCTCCGGCGCCATCGGCCGCCGCTACCGCCGCCAGGACGAGATCGGCACGCCGTTCTGCGTGACCTTCGACTTCGACTCCCTGGAGGACGGCGCGGTCACCGTGCGCGAGCGCGACACCATGGAGCAGGAGCGCGTCAAAATCGACGAGCTGGAAGCCTACCTGGCTGCTCGCCTCATCGGCTGCTAAGAGGGAGAAGGCATAACCATGCACTTCACAAGTTGGGACCGCAGCGACAAGGAGCAGCCGACGTTGCTGGTGGGCCGGGGGCCGGAGGAGCTGGGCTCCTTCACCGCCTCCGGCGCGGAGGTCGACGGCCAGCACTGGCGCACCGAAGTCGATGAGCAGCTGGGGGCCTCGGCCACCTCGGACGACGGGCGCACCTACCGCCTGGCCGGCAACCTGAAAAAGGACAAGACCCTACAGGCCTCCCTGGAGGGCCGCACCTTCAGCCTGGTCAACGAGTCGGGCAGCAACTGGGTCATCTTCGACGTCAATGACCACAAGGTCGCCCAGTTCAGCGGCGCCAACAACGGCGTGCGCGAGGCGATCCTGGAATTCGACAACGCCGAGGATGATTCCGACCCGGACTCCGCGCTGGACTTAAACCGCCAGGAGGTGGCGGCGCTGAGCTGGTTTAGCCGCGTCGTCCTGGAGAACCGGTTGTCCCAGCGCTCCGTGGCCATCATCGGCACCTTGATTTTGCTCTCTGCGGTGGCGGTGCTGGCGGTTCTGATTTAAACTGCATCCGTGAATGACAAGGCGGGTGTATTTAACGGGCACTCCGGCCACCGGGTAGAGGCCCAATTGCGCTGGAGCGGTGGTCGTTTGCTGGATGCGGCAGACGGCGTCATCGCCAGCGCTAACGACGAGGTCCTCACCGTGGCCGGAGATCATCTGCTGCTCGAAAACCTGGGCAGCCAGATGCGCTTCCGCCTGCGCGGAACGTCCTCCCAGGGGACGTTTTTCAACCTCCAGCAGACCACCTTCTCGGTCTCCCGCCTGTCCGCCACCTGCGGGCCCCGCCGCTATATCCTGGAGCGCACCCGGCCCTTTAAGCGGGAACGCTGCGTGAAGGTCCTGGGCACGGGGGAGGACGCCCCGGTGACTATCGCGCGCACCAGCCCGCAGCTGGGAGGGGACCTTGTGGTCACCCGCACCCCGGCCGGCGAGGCCCTCCCGCTGGCGGACCTAGCCTTTTTGACCTGGGGGATTAGCCTGGTCGACCTGCCGCGCCAGACCCGGCGCATCTAGCCCTCCCGCGAGCGGGAGGGGCAAGCGGACAATTGAGAGAGGCTAGAAGGCGCCGCCGCGGCCGCCGCCGCTGAAGCCGCCGCCCCCGCCGAAGCCGCCGCCGAAACCGCCGCGGTTGCCGCCGCCGAGCAGCTGGCCGATGACCATGCCGGTGACCACGTTGCCGGCGACATTGCCGGCCTGCGCGCGGCGCTGGGAGCGGCGGTAGTCGTCGATGTCGCTCTTGGCCCGCTGCAGCGCGGCCTGGGCGGCGGCCAGCGCCTGCCGGGCGGAATCGAGGGCGCGCTGGATATCGGACTTCTTGTACTGCAGCGCCTGGGCGCGCAGGCGCTCCGCGTCTGCCAGGGCCGTGCGCGCGGAGGCGCCGATGAGCCGCCCGCGCGAGGAGATGAGATCCTCGGCGGCCTGGATCTGCGCGGCTGCGGCGCTAAGCTGCTGGTCCAGCAGCGCCAGCTGGCGCGCGTGGGTCGAGGTGACCTCGCGGACGCGGTCCAAGGCCTGATCGACCTCGGTGTCGATGGTGGCCAGCTCCGTGTAGCAGCCCAGCGGATCGTCCCCGCCCTCGGTGCGGGCACGCTCGAGGGAGCGCTGGGCGCGGCCGACCAGCTCGTCCAGGGCGGCCCAGTCGGCGGCGGTGCCCTGGGACTGGCCCTGCTGCTTGAGGCGCTCGGCCTCGGCGAGCTCCTCGTCGACCTCGGCAATCAACGCGCCCAGCTGGGACTTGGCGGTGGCGATATTGGTCTCGGCGTTTTCCACGCCGGTCAGCAGCCGGTTGGCCACCTCGAGGGCGTGCTCGCAGGAACGGATGGCGTCGATAAGCCCGCCCTGCTGGCCCGCCGGCCGGGCGGCAATGCCGCGGGCGCGCTCTAAGTCCTTGTCCACCTCGTCCAGGCTGACCGCGGCCATCTCGACGTTGTCGGCGATGGATTCGAGCATCTCGGCCGAGTAGTCGGCCTGCAGCGACTCCCAGGTGGCCTGCGCCTGCGGCTGGCGGGCGCGCAGGTCGACCACGCGCTGGGTCAGCTCGTCGAGCTTGCTGTCCGCGGTGGCCAGCAGGTTGCGCATCTCGGCGAATTCCTCGGCCTGCTCGTCCAGGGCCCGGTCCGCCTGCCCGCAGGAGGAGATGATGTCGACCAGCATCTGGCGGCGCTGGGACTCGGATTCCGGGATCGAATCATCCAGGCGCTGGCGGATGTCGAAGGCCTTGCGCAGCGTGGCGGTGGAGTGGTTCATCGCGCGGGTGAACTGGCGGGTGCGCTCCGCCCCGAACTCGGCCTGGGCCAGCTGGAGTTCCTCTTTGCCGCGGCGGATGGACTCGTCGGTGGAGACCAGCTCCTCGCGGGCGCGCTCCTCCAGGGTTTCCAGCGGCAGGGCGCCCAGCCGGCGGGTGTCGGCCGGGTCGATGCTGCGGGCATCGGTCAGCGTGGCCTGCGACTGCTTCTTGGTCTTGCGGCGCGAATAGGCCCAGATGCCGCCGCCGGCCGCGGCGAGTGCGGCCCCGCCGCCCAGCAACCAGCCGGTGCCGCCGGCGCCCTCGTCGCCGCGCCCCTTGTTGAGCGCCTCCTCGACGACGGCCTGCGCCGCACCGGGGAAGTCGTCGGCGGCCAGGCGGGCATAGGCGGCGTCGTAGAGCCGGTCGATATCACTCTGGTTCCATTCGCCGCCCACGTAGACGCCGGCGTCCCGGGCGTCCACGTTGACCACGAAGGCGGCGGTGTTCTGCCCGCGGGAGTTGACCACCTGTTGGGCGTAGTCCTGGGCCTGCAGGCCGGACAGGTCGTTGGAGTAGATGATGTAGAGCAGGCGCTGCTGCTCGGTCTGCAGCTCCGAAATCTGCTCGGACAGCTGGCTGATCTCGGCGTCCGAGAGCACGCCGGCCTCGTCCGTGACCGGCTGGCGCACCTGGCTAGGCTCCAGCGCGAGGACCTGCCCGTGTTCGCCCGGCGCCGCCGTTGCCTCCAGGGCGACCGGGGCGGCGCAGGCCACCAGCGCGGCGGCGGAAATGGCTGACAGCCGCAGCGGCAGCCGGGAGTTTGCGACGGGGTGGGGCAGGTGAACGCGCTTTGTCATGGCCACCAGAATACCGTGTTGCTGGCATACTGGGCACGGTGAAACCAGCCGCAACACAACCTTCCCGCACGCCTGCGGCGCCGGCCTGGATCGCGGTCCTCGGCACCGCGCAATACGACGGGGTGGCCTCCCGCGTGCTCGCCGCGCGCATCGCCACCGCCATCCAGCTCGCACTTGGGCACCCGGCCGCCGCGGTTTTCACCCTGGGCGGCAACCTGCCCGGCGACCGCTTCACCGAGGCCGGCGTGGCGGCCCGGGACCTTGTGGCAGGCGGCATCGACAGCGCCCGGGTCATGGCCCTGCCGGAGGGCAACGACACCGCCGGCTCCCTGGCCGCGCTGGCCCGCGAGGTCTCCGCGCGCGGGCTGGGCGCCGGCGTCATTGTCACCGATCCGCTGCACCGCGCGCGGACTGCCGCCCTGGCCCGGCGGGCCGGCCTGCGCGCTCGCACCTGCGGGGCGCGCGACTGCCCGCAGCGCTTCCCGCACCGTTCCTGGTGGCGCGCGGCCGCCCACGAGGGCGGGGGACTGGCCGTCCTCGGCGCGGAGCTGACCGTCGGCGCCCACCGGGCGCGGCAGCTGCGCGGGGTGCTGCACGGCATCGAAAACCGCCTGCGGCCCTCGCGGGCCCGCCGCAACCATTTCCTACGCGCCGATTAGCCAACCGGCCGCGGCCCGGCCCGGCGTTTAGACTGGCAGGGTGACCTATAGCTACCAACCCGCCGACCGCGCCCGCCGCAGCCCGGAAGGGACCAAGGGCTCGAGCTTTCCTTCCGGCAGCGCTGCCGATGCCGACCATCGCGGCGCCTTCGCCCGCGACCGCGCCCGCGTGCTGCACTCGGCCGCGCTGCGCCGCCTGGCGGACAAGACCCAGGTGGTCGGCCCCCACGACGGGGACACCCCGCGCACGCGGCTGACCCACTCGCTAGAGGTCGCCCAGATCGCCCGCGGCATCGGCTCCGGCCTGGGGCTGGATCCGGACCTGTGCGACATGGCCGGCCTGACCCACGACATCGGCCACCCGCCCTACGGGCACAACGGCGAGAACGCGCTCAACGAGGTCGCCGCGGACTGCGGCGGCTTCGAAGGCAACGCGCAGACCCTGCGCATCCTGAGCTTCCTCGAGCCGAAGATCCTCGGTGTCGGCGCGGAAAGTGAGACCTCCTACGGGCTCAACCTGACGCGCGCGGCCCTGGACGCGGCGTGCAAGTACCCGCGCACCAAGACCAACCCGGACGGCACCACCAACCGCAAATACGGCTGCTACGACCAGGACGCGGCCACGCTGGAGTGGCTGCGCGCCGGGCACGCCGACGACCTGCCCTCCATGGAGGCCCAGGCCATGGACTTCTCCGACGACATCGCCTATTCCGTCCACGACGTCGAGGACGGGGTGGTCTCCGGCCGCATCTCCCTGCAGGTGCTCTGGGACCTGGTGGAGCTGGCCGCCCTGGCCGACAAGGGCGCGCACGCCTTCGGCGGCACGGCCGAGGAGCTGCTGGCTGCTGCCGATTCCCTGCGCCGCCTGCCGGTGGTCAACCGCGCCGCGGACTTCAACCACACCCTGGACGACTACGTCGCGCTCAAGCAGCTGACCTCGGAGCTGGTGGGCCGCTACGTCGGCGCGACGGTGGAGGCCACGCGGGCGGCCAACACGGACCTGTTGGCCAGCAACCAGCTGGGCCGCCAGCACGGCCGCCTGGTGGTCCCGCCGCTAGCGGACGCGGAGGTGCGGCTGCTGAAGACCATCGCGGTCCTCTACGTCATGGACGAGCCGACCCACCTGGCCCGCCAGGATCGGCAGCGCGAAAGAATCTACCGCGTCTTCGACTACCTGACCGCCGGCGCGCCGGGGGCGCTGGACCCGATGTTCAGGCTCTGGTACGAGCAGGCGGAGACCCCGGCGCAGCGCTGCCGAGTCATCGTGGACCAGATCGCGTCCATGACCGAGTCCCGCCTGGAGCGGGTGGCCCGCCAGTCCGCGGACCTGGCCGGCTTCTACGACTAGGCGCGGCTAGCGCAGCAGACGCACGCCGAGGTCGTCGAGCACCCGGCGCAGGCGCCGCGAGTCGGCCTCGGGCAGGCACCAGTCGGCGCAGACGATGGAATCCAGGCCGAGCTCGCGCAGGAAGTCGGCTAGGGCGTCGAGATTGCGCGGGGCGGGGCGCTCACCGGCCTGGCGCAGGTTGCCCAGCGCCCGGTAGAAGTCGGCCTCGCTGCGCAGGCAGTCCGTAATCAGTACGCGTTTAGTGTTCGGCATCTGGGATCTCGCAGAAGCTTTCGTAGTGGTCGGAGGTGTAGTACCAGTGCTCGGGGTCGGTCTCGCTGCCGCCGCCGGTCACGATCCGGCGCTCGCCGCGGTGGTTAATCCCCGGGGTCTCCACGGTGTACTCGCGGTAGTAACCGGAGGCCTGGTCCGGCAGGACGCCCTCGTAGTTGCCGAAGCGCTGGTTGTCATTGTCCGGGTGCGGGTAGGGCCCGCCGGCCTGAATGGTCTCCACGGTCTCGGCGGCCTCGTCCGGCAGGGTGGACAGCTCACACGTATCATTCTCTGCCGACGCCGCGGTCTCCGAGCCCGCACCCGAGCCGGAGCCATTGCCGCCTAAGTCGAGGCCGAAGTAGCCCGCGATGAGAACCACCGCGAGCCCGCCTAGGGCCACCGGCCACGATTTTTGGGAGCTACCGCTTTTCGCCATGGCTTTAAGTTGTAACAGGTGTGCCAGCCGATACCGAAATTGGGCGCCGGTTTGCCGCGCTGGGTACGCTATTACACATGGCGCGAGGCAGGATTCCGGAAAGCGATATTCAGCAGATCCGAGAGCGTGCACCGATTGAGGAGATCGTGGGCGAATACGTCCAGCTCAAACCGGCGGGGCACGACTCCATGAAAGGCCTGTCTCCCTTCAAGGACGAAAAGACCCCGTCCTTCCACGTGCGCCCCCAGCGCGGCTATTTCCACTGCTTTTCCACGGGCAAGGGCGGCGACGTGTTCACCTTCCTGATGGAGATGGAACAGCTCAGCTTCCCGGAGGCCGTCGAAGCCGTCGCGCAGAAGATCGGCTACCACATCAACTACCAGGGCGGGACCACCGGCGCCCGCGACGTGAAGCCGGGCACCCGCCAGCGGCTTATCCAGGCCAACAAGGCCGCGCACGAGTTCTACCGCCAGCAGCTGGAGACCCCGGAGGCCGCCACGGCCCGCAACTTCCTGCTGGATCGCGGTTTTTCCCAGCAGGTCATCTACGACTTCGAGTGCGGCTACGCCCCGGACGGCTGGGACACGCTGACCAAATACCTGCTGCGCATGGGCTTCGACTACGAGGAGCTGGAGGCCGCCGGGCTGGCCAAGATGGGCCGGCGCGGACCCATCGACCGCTTCCACCGCCGCCTGCTCTGGCCGATCAAGGACATGGCCGGCAACGTCATCGGCTTCGGCGCGCGCAAGCTCTTCGACGACGACAACCTGGGCAAATACATGAACACCCCGGAGACCATGCTCTACCACAAGTCCAAGGTGCTCTTTGGGCTGGACGTGGCGAAGTCGAGCATCGCCAAGCAGCGCCAGGCCGTCATCGTGGAAGGCTATACGGACGTGATGGCCATGTACGCGGCCGGGGTGCCCAACGCGGTGGCCTCCTGCGGCACGGCTTTTGGCGGGGAGCACCTGCAGCTGCTGCGGCGGCTGATGCTGGATGATAGCTATTTCAACGGTGAGCTCATCTACACCTTCGACGGCGACGAGGCCGGGCAGAAGGCCGCCCTGCGCGCCTTCGAGGGCGAGCAGAAATTCACCGGCCAGTCCTTTGTCTCCATCGCCCCGGACGGGATGGACCCGTGCGATCTGCGGCTCAAGCGCGGCGATGCCGCCGTGCGCGAGCTGGTCGCCGACCGCATCCCCATGTTCGAGTTCGTCATCGAGTCGCTGATTTCCGGCTACCGGATTGATACCGCCGAGGGCCGCCTGCAGGCCCTGCGCCGCGCGGTCCCCGTCGTCGCGCAGATCCGCGACAAGCCCCTGCAGCGCGAATACGCCCGCCGCCTGGCCGGCTGGGTGGGCTGGCCGGATCCGGAAGAGGTCATGCACCAGGTCGACCAGGCCGCCCGCGACAACCGCTCCCAGGCCCAGCGCAAGCCGGTCATGCAGGCCAAGCGCTTCGACAACGCGCAGGCCCAGCCCGCCCAGCAGGACGTGCCGGCCATCCGCCCGCCCAGCCCCAACGAGACGCACCTGTGGCCGCAGCGCGAGGCCCTCAAGCTGGCCCTCCAGCACCCGGCCGTGGTGGGCGAGTACTTCGACGGCCTGCCGGCGGATTCCTACACCAACGACGCCTACCGGACCGTGCGGGAGGCCATCGCCGCAGAGGGCGGCGCGGTGCGCGGCGCGCAGCTGCCTAACGTCGAGTGGCTCGCCGCCGTGGCCGGCCAGATGCGCGATCTCACCGGCCGGAACTTCGTCTCGGAGCTGGCCGTGGAAACCATCCTGCCCACCGGCGATATCCCGCTGGAAAGCTACGCCGACTCCGTGCTGTCCCGCCTGCAGGAATCCCGCGTGGCCGACCAGATCGCCCAGCTCAAGGCGCGCCTGGGCCGCATGCGCCCCAGCGACGACGAGCGCGCCTACAACAGCCTCTTCGCCGATCTGGTCGCCTTGGAGCAGGCCCGCCGCGAGCTGAACGAGCGGGCGCTGTAGCCACCCCGCAACCGTGCCGGTAGCGGCGGCGTATAGACAAAAAACGCGCGGGGAGACTCGCAGGCGCGGAGGAAAAATAAGGCGCGGGCCCTAGTAGGCCCGCGCTCGCGTTCGGCTAATCGGTCGGTAGTCCTTGGTGCTAATCCTCGTCGGGTTCGTAGATGCGATCCCGGGGGATATCCGGCTGCCCGGTCGACCGGGTGCCGCGGGAACGCAGGTCCTTGATCTCCCGCATGCGCGGCTCCGGGTCCAGCCGGTTGGCCACGGCCTTGCGCGCGGAGCGCAGGGCGGACTTGGTGGCGGGGGAATTGACGGCCTTCTGGTAGGCACCCTTGATCTGGTGATAACGCTTGCGGCCGGCCTTAGTGCCGAAGACGTACCCGGCTGCGGCGCCAACAACGAACTGAATCATGGGCGGTAGATTACTCCCTTGCGAAAATCGGCGATAGGTGTGGTGCTTTTTACGCTCCCAGCCTACCTATTTTCCCTCCCCGCCCGAACGGGGGTGAGGGCGGCGAAGTGTTTTCCTAGTCTTCCGTATATGCATTCGGCACTATATATTTAAGGGGTGGATATGGGAATGATGCCGGCCGTACCCGCTGCTAATGAGACCGCAGCGGGCCTGGCGTGGGCCGCTTTGCTGCTGGCGGGTTCACAGGAAGCGGCCTAGAAAACACGGCGGAAACGGCGCGGGCGGCCGGCCCGTGCGGACGCGGCGGGGGAGCGCGCGAAATTCACCTTCCTGCGGGCGGCATAACGGTAGCGGGATTGTTTCGGCCTAGGTAAGGTCATTACAAGTTAACCGACTCATTTTGTCTTCCTAAATTCGCCAAAGGAGCGTAATGCCTGCCCCGAAGATCATGACGGTCTACGGTACCCGCCCAGAAGCCATCAAGGTGGCGCCGGTCATCAAGGCCCTCGACCAGGATGATCGTTTTGAATCCGTACCGGTGTCCACCGGCCAGCACAAGGAGATGCTCGAGCAGGTCAACTCCATGTTCGGGATTACTCCGGCCCACGATCTGGGGCTGATGAAGCCGGGGCAGGGCTTGAACGAACTGGTCTCCCGCGCGCTGGTAGGCCTGGACGAGGTCATCGCCCAGGAAAACCCGGACGCGATCATCTCCCAGGGGGATACCTCCACCGCGATGGCCGCGGCGCTGGCCGGCTTCCACCGCGGTGTCAAGGTCATCCACCTGGAGGCCGGCCTGCGTACCGGCGATATTTCCTCCCCGTTCCCGGAGGAGGCCAACCGTAGGATCATCGGGCAGGTCGCGGCCTTGCACCTGGCGCCGACCGAGGGCGCGATGGAAAACCTGCGCAAGGAGAACTTCCGCAGCAAGGACATCGTGGTCACGGGCAACACCGTCATCGACGCGCTGCTGGAGGCCGCCGGCTGGGACACCGAGTTTGCCGACCCGGCGCTGCAGGCAGCCGCGGCCACGGATAAGCGCTTGGTCGTGGTGACCACCCACCGCCGGGAGAACCTGGACGCGATGAAGAATATCGGCGACGCGGTCGCCGACCTGGCCGCAGAATATCCAGACACCTACTTCGCCCTGCCGTTGCACCTGAACCCGAAGGTGCGCCAGGCGGTGCTGCCGGAGGTAGAAAATCTGGACAACGTCATCATCACGGACCCGCTGCCGTACGACCAGTTCACCCAGCTGCAAAACCGCGCGAGCATCATCCTGACCGACTCCGGCGGGGTCCAGGAGGAGGCCCCGGCGCTGGGCAAGCCGGTGCTGGTGATGCGCTCGAATACCGAGCGCCCCGAGGCCGTCGTGGCCGGCACCGTCAAACTGGTCGGCACCGACCGCGACCTCATTACCGCGGAGGCGCGCCTGCTGCTTGAGGACGACGCCGCCTACGCCGCCATGGCGAATGCGGTCAACCCCTACGGCGACGGCCAGGGCGCGGCGCGCTCGGTGGCCGCCATCACGAAGCTGTTCGGCCTGGGCGAGCGCCTGCCGGACTTCGCGCCGTCCGCCGCGGACTAGGGCGCCCGCCCCGGGGCGGAATTTGCCGCCGCGTTCCGCCGGTTGGGGCGCACCCGACCTCCTATACTGGGGAACATGCAACCCCATGAGCTTTCCCAGACGATCATCCTTCCGCAGACCAAGGTGGCCTTCTTTATCAACCTCACGGTGCCCGAGGGCCAAGAACAGGCGGCCATCGATGCCCTGACCGGCCTGGCCGGCACCGTCGACGGCGTCAGCTTCCGCGATCCTCATTCACACCTGAGCGCCGTGGTAGGCATTGGCTCCCAGCTGTGGGATCGGCTTTTCGACCCGTCTACCGCGCCGAAGCCGGAGGGGTTGCACGACTTCGTTCCGTTGGAGGGCGATAAGCACTCCGCGCCCTCGACGGGCGGGGACCTGTTCTTCCACATCCGCTCGGACGAATTCGACCGCGCCTTCGAGCTGACCCGCCGCATCAAGGGGCTGTTGGGCGACGAGGTGGAAACCCTCGATGAGGTCCACGCCTTCCGCTACATGGATTACCGCGACCCGCTGGGCTTCGTGGACGGCACCGAGTCCCCGCAGGGTCGCGCGGGCGCCGACGCCGCGCTAATTGCCGAGGGCCAGTGGGCCGGCGGCAGCTACATCGTGGAGCAGAAATACACCCACAACCTGAAGGACTGGGAGGAAATCGGCGTCGAGGAGCAGCAGCGCGTTATCGGCCGCACCAAGGCCGAGGACATCGAGTTCGACGACGCTGAGAAGCCGCACAACAGCCACGTCTTCCTGAACTCTGTGGAGGACGCCGACGGCAACTCCCTGGAGATCGTCCGCGACAACCTGGCCTTCGGCAAGGGCACCGGCGAGCAAGGCACCTTCTTCATGAGCTACGCCAACGACGTCCGCGTGACCGAGCTGATGTTGCGCCGCATGTTCCTGGGCGAGCCCCGCGGCAACTACGACCGCATCCTTGATTTTTCCACCCCGCTGACGGGCGCGAACTTCTTCGCCCCGCCGCAGGAATTTATCGACGCCGCCGACGAGTACGTGTGCCCCGGCCTCCTGCCGGACGACGACGCCCCGGCCGATCCCAGCCAGCCCGCCACGCAGCTGAGCGCCGCCAAGGGGCTCTACCCGCAGGACTAGCGGCTTTTCGCACCGCCCTGGGAGAACACACCAGGGCGGATTTTGCTGGTGTTGGAGATTGCGGAGTCTCAGGCTCGGTAGAATACACAATTCGATCTGGATGACTTCGGTAAACTGAACTCATGGACAGCTTGTCTCCCAAGAGCCCTCCGCAAGTCCACCTTCCGTTGTCTACGGAGGGAGTGGCGTACTTCGTGGATGAGGCGGGGAGTAAAGGTTCTCTCGGGAAACACTTTGTGACAGCAGCGGTGAGGACTACTGATCCGGATAAGCTCTCTAGAGCTATCAAAGCCTGTCGCGATAGAAACAATTTTACGAAAGCCGAAGAAATAAAATTTTCCAAGGTGACAAAGAATTCCGAGCCCATACTTGCTGAGCTATTTGCGGAAGCAGTGTCAGCAGGATGCACCTTTGGAGCGTTTGTATTAGATAAACGGCATTTTGACCCGTGGTCTAACAGGGATCAGTGGCAGGGACACCGCTTTGCTACCGACCGGTTGCTTCGAGGGCTTATCACTCGGCGCGAAGTGAGTGTGCTGATGGTGGATCACATTGATGTCCCAGAAGGGATTTCGTATGGTGATGAGCTTGCTGCTTGCTTAAATAAACGGTTTGGAAACAAGCGAGTGATTACCGCAGTTAGTCTCGATTCTAGGACTTGCCCTCCACTGCAAATCGCTGATTTGTTGGCTAGCGCGGTCTTTCACGCGAGAAAGAAGATTGAAGACAATGGGTTGGAGGACTTTCTCGACGACAAAACACCTAAGGCGCGATTGGCGAAAGATATTGCGGCTACATTAGGTGAAACGTGCTTCAACGATTGTCGAACCGATCTGCTGAAACTCCAAACAAGCCATGAGCTATCCTTGACAGAACTTAGGGGTGGGGTATGATCCAATTAGGCGCTGAAGCCTTAGTCTCAGACTAGAAGCAAGCGCCCGATGGGCCGAGTCGCAGACTCATTACCCATGAAAAGCGGATCCCATACCGCAACACTTACCGTACTTATCGCGACGCCCCACTTGATAAAGCGGGGCGTTTGCTTTTGTCTACACTCCTTTTCCTTATGTGCTATAACCCGCTGAACTGGGAAAATGCAAACCCAGGGACGGGGTAGTCTCCCAGGAATTAGACGTTGTAGTACAGCTCGAATTCCTTCGGGGATGGGCCCTGCCGCAGGGGCAGGATTTCCCGGTCGAATTTGAGGCGGGCGTAGGCCTCGAGGAAGTCCTCGGTCATGACGTCGCCGGCGGTGAGGAACTCGTGGTCGGCCTCGAGTGCCGCGAGCGAGGACTCCAGGGAGTGGGGGACCTGGGGGATATCCTTGCGCTCCTGCGGGGAGAGCTCGTAGAGGTCCTTGTTCACCGGCTCGCCGGGCTCGATGCGGTTGAGGATGCCGTCGATGCCGGCCATCATCTGCGCGGTAAACGCAAGGTAGGGGTTGGCCGAAGGATCGGGCGCGCGGAACTCAATGCGCTTGGCCTTCGGGTTTTCTCCGGTCAGCGGGATGCGGATGGCCGCGGAGCGATTGGACTGGGAATAGGCCAGGTTGACCGGGGCCTCGAAGCCGGAGAATAAACGGCGGTAGGAATTGACGGTGGGGTTGGTCAGCGCCAGCACCGCCGGCGCGTGCTTGAGCAGCCCGCCGATGTAGTAGCGGGCGGTATCGGACAGGCCGGCGTAGCCGGTCTCGTCGTAGAAAAGCGGCTTGCCGTCCTTCCACAGTGACTGGTGGGCGTGCATGCCGGAACCGCCGTCGCCGGCCAAGGGCTTGGGCATAAACGTGGCGGTTTGCCCGTGGCTTTCCGCGGTATTGCGCACCACGTATTTGAAGGCCTGCATGTCGTCGCCGGCCCTAAGCAGGTTGGCGAAGCGGTAGTTGACCTCCTGGATGCCGCCCGTGGCGACCTCGTGGTGGAAGCGCTCGACATCGAAGCCGATGAGCTCCAGGTTATAGGCGATGTCATCGCGCACCGGGATGGTCTTGTCATAAGGAGCAACCGGGAAGTAGCCGTCGTTGATGCGGATCTGGTTACCGCGGTTCGGGCTGCCGTCCATCATGGTTTCCTCCCCCGAGCGCCACCAGCCCTCGTCCGAGTCGACCTGGTGGAAGGAGTGGTTCACGCCGGAGGAATAACGGACCGAGTCGAAGACGTAGAACTCCGCCTCCGCGCCGATGGAGCAGGTATCGGCGATACCGGTCTCCTGCAGGTAGGTCTCCGCATTCTGGGCGATGGAGCGCGGGTCGCGGGAGTAAGAGGCCTGGGAGAGGGGATCCCGGACGAAGAACTGCATGTTCAGCGTCTTGTGGGCGCGGAACGGGTCGAGATACGCCGTGCCCGGATCGGGGATGAGCGTCATGTCCGACTTATCAACGGTGGCGAAACCGGGGATGGAGGAGCCGTCGAAGGCAAAACCTTCGCGGGCGGTCTCCTCCGTTAGCAGGCGGGCGGGCACGGTCAGGGCATGCTCGGCGCCAAACACGTCGCTGAAGCGGATATCGAGGTAGCGGACCTGCTCCGCCTGGATGAAGTCGATGACATCGTGGACTGAGGAAGCTTGAAAGCTCACTGTGGAAAAACACGCCTTAGGGTGTAGTTGGGGATGGGAAGACTGGAAACTAGATGATTGCTGGGTTGGCACCGGCGCCCTAGGACAGCGCCGGCACGTCCCAGAGGTTGAGCGGGGTGCCCAGGCCCTTGTCGCGGGCTTGGTCGAGGACGTCCGTGGCCCACGCGACGTCCTCGACGGGCATGCCGCCGATGGAGTAGAAGAAGATTTCCTCGTCGTTGGTGCGGCCGGGGGCCTGTCCGTCGGCGATGGCGCCGATATTGGCGATGTCAGACTCGTCCAGCTTGCCCTCCTGGACCATGTCCCACCAGCGGTTGCCGGGGATGCCGAGCAGGCGCTCGTACGTCACGTCGGGGCCGTTCTCGTTGAACCACTCGGCGTACAGGCCCTTGTAGTCCACCACGAGGCGGGCCCCGCCGGAGGCGACGAAGTCATCGTCGAAGCGGGCGGCGGCGGGCGCCAGCACCAGCGCGCCAGGCTTGAGCCAGTCCTTGTTGAAGTAGGGGAAGCCCTGCGGGCCGTCCTGGGAGGTCGAGGTGCCCGCGATGAGGATATCGGAACCTTCCACCGCCTCCTGCTCGCTGTCGACGACGGTGAACTCAATGTCCGGGTGTTGCTCGCGCAGGTAGTTCGCGGTGCGCACGGTGGAGGCGGCCGTGCGCCCCTTGATCTTGACGTGCTTGATGGACGGGCGCTGGGTAATAGAGGAAGCCAGGATGGTCCGCGACATCACGCCCGGCCCGATGATGCCGACCTCCTCGGCATTGTCCACGGCCAGGTGCTTCACGCCCACGGCCGGCACGGCGCCGGTGCGGTAGGCGGAGAGCAGGTTCGCGGACATGATGGCCTTCGGCGCTCCCGTGACCGTGTCGTTGAGGACGAAGACGTGAATGGAGCGCGGCAGCCCGTGGTTGCGGTTGTCCGCGTTGGAGCCGTACCACTTCACGCCGGTGTTGTTGAAGCGGCCGCCGATATAGGCCGGCATGGCCATGAAGCGGCGGTCGGGGCCGTTGGCCGGCATGCCCTCGAACTCCGGGTCATCGGGGAAGTTGATCTGCGCGCCGTGGCTGTTGGCGGAGGCGCCAGCCATACGGTAGTCACCCTTGTCGAGCAGGATGAGGGTTTCTTCCATGGTTTCGACGCATTTGGCGGCATCCGTCACGCCGGCGTCGATCATGTCTTGTTCGGACAACCAGATGAGGTCTATTCGGGTATCAGGTTGTTCACTTGCTGTCATGGGCCTGCTTTCTGTGTTGAGCGCGCTTGCGGGCTCGCGGCGAAAAACTACCTTGGCTCACCCGCGAAGGCGCGACTGCGAAATCCAAGGTCGTAGGGCCCAGCGTATAGAAGCCACCCACGCGCCGTACCCACTTTGCGTTCTACCCCCGCACCGAAACCAGGCAAATATGTCTATTGCACTCTACGTTTGCCCGCAAAAACTTCCAAAAACCCCTATGCTGCGACGATGCCCCATACCGGGGGTATTTGCGGGGTAAATAGGGTTGCTCCGACTAAATCCATCGGCGGGGTTATATTCCTGATTGCTCGGGCTGTGGGGGTGCCGCAGAGCCGGACGCCTCATATGTGCTGTGGAGCCTGCTGCCTTGCCAGGGGGGTAGCAACCGGCCTAATTCGTGTAGGGGTCGTTCGCTCGGCAGTATTCTTCCGAGTTGGTGGAAATGCAGTTCATCCACCAACTTTGGATTTCACCGCTGGAGGGGTTCGGGTTGCCGTTCTCATCGTGGCCGTATCCGCAGATTGCCGCAGGGCACGTGCCCCCGTCGGCATAGGGGATGGTCGCGGGATCGGGAAGTCCGGCGTTGGCCTCGGCCTCACGATACTCTTCAGCGCCTTCTTGGTTGGCGCAGAAGTCAGTAGGTTGAGTGGTTCCGTCTGACATCCGCGAAGGACCCGGTGTCCCGGGGAGACACTCGACAACGTAAGGCTCTTGTGGTTCCGTATCCGATGCTGTGGGATCAGGGGATTGTGCCGCAGGTTCTTCGCAACTCGGTTCTTCACTGGTTTCCTGCGGAGTGCTTGGCTTGGTGCTCTCGCTGGAAGTTGTGGACGCACTGCTAGTAGAGGAGGCAGAAGTGTGGTCCTCGGAAGGGGCGCCTTGCTCGTCTCCGCATGCGCTGACGAAAAGAAGTGAAGCAAAAACCAGGGGTAAGACGCGGCGCATTGTGCGGCCTTTCAGGGGGCAGGGAAACAGGGCATTGGTCATCGATAGGAGATGGCGTGGATGTCTCTATTTATACCTCACGAGGCGAGGAGGAGCGCCGTATATAGGCAAAAGAAAAGCCCGCTGTAAACAGCGGGCTTGGTTTGCTCCTCCAACTGGGCTCGAACCAGTGACCTAAACCGGGTTTAACCAGCATAAACACCATATTTAAGCCCCCAGGCACGACAAGCCCACGACACCCGAAAAGAGGTATACTTAAATGGGTAAAGTGCCCGCGATGGCGGCAACCATCCGAGCACGCGGTCGAACCTGAATAGGAGATTCGACATGCCCAAGGGTACATGTTCATTTGATAATTGCGGACGATACGATAGCCACCTAAGAAGAGGGCTCTGTCACAGCTGCTACGAGCGGATGCGCCGAGCAAATCGTCTAGATGAATTTGCAGCCAGGCCAAAAAGGATTCCTGCCTACGAGAGAGCAACGAAAATCGGATGGGAAATCCGTCCGGACGGTTGTTGGAACTGGAAAGGAACCATCAACTCCTACGGCTATGGCACTATCTTTATCGGAAGTTACGGTAAGAATAAATCTCCACGTCGCTCAATCGTCACACGAGTAGTATGGGAACATCATAATGGGGACATCCCGGATGGTTACTTAATTTGTCATACTTGCGACAATCCAAGGTGCGTTAACCCGAAGCACCTTTTTGCAGCTCCTCCGAAAATTAACACTCACGACATGCTGGCAAAGCGCCGTAACCCGAATGGAGAAAGGCACCCTAACTTTAAACTAACTGATGCAGAAGTGGCTCAGATTAGGTTTGAATACAAGGGGAAACACGGAGACCTAGCCCGGCTAGGCAGAAAGTATGGGGTTTCAAGAAACTGTATATCTCTCATTGTTAAATCTAAGTCTAGGACGACTTTAACGAATCCAGTGCTGAAGTAATCTTTTGGTCAATTTTGTCCCCCAGTTTCTGCAAGTCCTCATCCCACAGCGCTGAGTAAACATCGAGGGTCATAGCCGCCGAAGAATGACCAAGCTGCCTTTGAACTGCAAGCACATTCGCCCCGGCGGAAATCATCAGTCCAGCCGCAACGTGCCTTAAACCGTGCGGGGTGACTCGCGGGAAATCCGGGTACTTCTCCATGCAGCGGTCTAGCGCGTTGTAGTACCACTTCCCATGCGTTGGTGGTTTCATCGGCGTGCCGTCACGACGCGGCCACAACAACTCATCCGGGCCTTTTCCGTCCATCACTGGCACCAGCATCCGCATCACCGAAGGAGGCACAGATACTTGGCGCACCTCATGCGTCTTAGGCGTTCCAATAATCACCTCACTACCCACAGTGACCGCGTTACGCTCCACGCTGATGCGATTCCTTAGCACGTTCACATCCCGCACCCGCAATGCCGCCGCTTCACCCCAACGCAGCCCCACCGTGCCCAAAAGCCACACCAACTCCCGATAACGCGTACACTCACCCACCAGCAGACTTAGTTGCTCCGCCGTCAGATACACTTTCCGCGCCGCATCCTTACGCGGCAGTTTCACACTCCGCGCCGGATTCTCACGCACAGCCTTATCCATCACCGCCAGGTCAAGAATCTGCGCCAGCACCGCATGAGCTTGCCTCACTAGCGACGCAGACCTATCCAAACTAGACACCCACGCCTGCACCTCCGAAGGCTTAATACCAACCACCTGCCGTCCACCCCACTTCGGCTCCACATGATTGCGCCAGACTGCCAGCATGTCATGCCGCGTCTTAGGCTTCAGGTGAGTAAGGTTCGCTTTCCACGGTACGGAAACCTCACCAATAGTTACTTTTCCGGCGTTGGGGTCAATCCAGTCATTTTCACGAACTGCAACCGCGTTTTTATCCGCCCACGCCTGAGCCTCAGTCTTCGTACGAAAGCCCTGCTTAGTCCTCGACCTGCCATCCGGACTGCGGTATTGGACTCGCCACGCGTTACCTTTGGCGGTCTCATATTTTTTAATCGAAGCCATGCTAAAATCACTTCCTAGCCGGGCGGCCCGTAAGACAGCCCCCGGCACATTTCGAGAGGAACACCCCTGGCACTTTCGTGTGCCAGGGGTGTTTTGCTTTATACTGCTGGTGGCCCACACCCCCATGGGCCAGGACACCCCGTGTTGAGCACAGGTCCACGGGGTCGTTCCTTGTTTTATCGAGCTAAGCATTCCTTAGCAGCGTTGGTGCCGTCTAACGGCCCGCCAGGGGTTTCCGGCCAATTGAACAGCTCGGCGGTGCCAGGGCTAGCAGATGTAATTGGGCCGCTACCGTCTATGGGTGCCGTGAAATCAGCGGCGAACGGTTCATCTTCACCTTCCCAGGTGATGTTCGCAGCGATGAAGTTATTGTCCGCGCCCTGGACCATGACCGCCTTATCGACTGTGGAGTGGGCACCATCGTCCCACTTGTCGCCGTCCATGATTCGCTGCATTGTCTCATCCGGCACTGGCAGGCACTCCCAGTCTTGGCCGGCGACGTTCACCGTGTTGGTCTTTTCTTCTGACTGGGTTTCTTCTTGCTGCGTGGCTTCCTCGTCCGCAGGGGCTTCTTCCTGCCTGTCCTCGGCTGGGAGCGGCTCCGAAGTGACCTCTTCAGAATCATTGCCAGTGTTTTTATTTTCGCTGTCGGTGACAGCGTTTCCAATTCCTGCGAGGACGAGGACTGCGATGAGGATTACCCACCAGCGCTTCCACCAGGGCTTCTTCTTCGATGATTCTTGCTGCTGGGAATAGGGGGTCTGGTCGGTCATGCTGCTTGCCTTTCGTAGAGAGATTGCCAAGTTTTTAGGACTTTGACCGTCACGCCGAGCTCGTGGGCTAGGACGGAGGGGTGTGGTCCGTAGATTGCTTCTGTGGTGGCGTAGTCGTGGGGGTTGATGAGGAGGCGGGCGGCGAATCGGTCGGCACGTAGCTCGTGTGGCCCGTGGTGGCCGGGCGGGTCACCGTAGTGTGCGTGGCCTAGTTCGTGGGCTAGGGAGCACAGGGTGGTGACGTCGTCCATGCCGACGCGCAGTGTGATGGTGTTGCGGTGGGGGAGCCATGCTGCTTTCGGCCCGCCGCGGTGCCACCTCACCCGATACCCGCGCCGCTGCGCCACATCAATGAGGGCGTCAACGTTAATCAATCAAATCTTCACCTCGTTTCTCACGCTCAGCTTGCTCGTCGGGGGAGGAGTCAGCGGCGTGCGGGATACTGTCATCCCAGTCCATGACCGTGCCGTCATCCTCGTCCTGTAGTGAAGCATGAGCGCCGGACACGGGGGCACCCGCACGACGAGAGGCCAACTCGTCTATCTCATTAGCGCGGGTCGCGGGGTTGAGTCGACGTGCAAGCTCTATGGCTAGTTCACCCTCGTCGGCGGTAGATACTAGGGCGCCGTCGGAATCGAGGAAATCAAGCACTTCTTGGTAGGGAATATACCCCAATTCGACTAGAGCGAGAGGGCGGTTGATTCCTAGCGCTTCGCAGAGTGTGAGTAAGTCGTCCACGGGGAGACCCTCATTAAGGCGCTTGTTTGCGGTCTTCCGGGTGACTTGGAGGATGTTTGCGATGCCCTGGTCCGTGATGCGGATGCGCGATGTTTCGCTTAGCCACTGCTTGATATCCATGGCTGTAACCCTAACACAGTGAGTAAAAAATTACACACTGAACGGGTAATGACGTGCCCAAATGGTAACTTCCATCCCCCCATTCGTGTAATTACACTTGCTGGTTACAGGTGGGGTGTGTAAATTCAGTTACACAGCGACCGGAAGAAAGGAGGAAAAGGGAATGTTTCTACTCTCTCTCGATGAAATCGACCGAGTGAAACGACTTCATCACATCACGTCCACCACGGGCCTAGCAGAAAAAACAAGCCTAGCCCGAAAGACCTGGACCACCGCAATAAACACCCGCAAGCCCACAGTCTCTGTACTTGAAGCGTTAGCAGCACTCGGAGCTAACCCCTCCAAAATACTCGTAGCAGACGAACTCGCAGCATAGGAAAAGGCCCGGTGCTGGAACACCGAGCCAAAGGAAAGTACCACTTACTAAGGAGCGTATCACAATGAACAACCAACTGGTTCACGCTAACGCTGACGGGACCCTAACTACCACTTCGGAGATTGTCGCCGGGGGTGTAGGGATTCAGCACAAGAACGTTCTGGAAACGATTCGTAAGAACCAAGCAGACTTCGAGGAGTTTGGAAGGGTCGCGTTTGAAACGCGGACCCGTCAAACCGCAGGCGGAGCACAAAAGACCACCATCGCGGTTCTGAATCGCGAGCAGGCGATGTTCGCCATGACCCTGTTCCGCAATACGCCGGTGGTGGTTGATTTCAAGAAGAACCTCATTAAGGCCTTCGTAACTATGGAAAACCAACTGGTGCAGGCTGAGCATCAGGTGAATGCTTTGATGCGTCAGTCGCAGATGCAGATGGAGTTGTGTCAGGCAGCGAAGGGGCTTATCCACCCGGACCACTTGGAAGCGAAGGCCCGCATTGTTCTGGCCCGTGGTTTGGGTGAGGCCCCAGAACTCGACCCGGAAACCCGCCCCCTGTACACAGCGGACTTCTTGAAGTCCAAGAACCTGTCCAACAAGAAGATGAAGTCCGTGGCCCCAATGTTCGGAAAGCGGATGAAGGCACTGTACACGCTGGAAAAGGGGCGCGAACCAGAGAAATACGACCTCACCCTGCCTAACGGTCAGGTTCGCCAGGTTAACGGCTACACCGAAGCAGACCGGGAGCTGATGCAGCGCGTGTGGGACCAGTACTACACCACCGCATAAAAGAAAGCCCGCATAAAGCGGGATTGAAAAGGAAGGAGTTTACAGCATGACCCGCGATAACAAGGAAACCCCCGGTGCTGGCACACCAGGGGAAACCTATGAACAGTTGACGGAACGGTTGTCAGCTCTTGAACGTCGCACGGAGCGCCTCGAAAGCTTCCTCGTCTGGGAGTTGTCGAGCGGCGACATTCTCAATTCCCGCGACTAGCTCCAGGTTTTTCAATCGAGTTTCGAGGGAGGCAAGAGTCCACAGAGTCTGCATTTCCAAATTGACGAGGTATGAAAACTCTCCGTTCTCCTGCATCTTCTCGAAAAAACGGGCGGTGTCTATTAACCCCTGTCTCGTTAGTTCCTGGTGAATCTTCTGGAAATCGGAATCCATTGTGTTCACCTCCTTTCTTGCGCTGGTTGCGCGGAAAGAAATTTTAGCCCGTTGGAGCGAAGGGTTGGTTCGATTCCAGCCCCGGGCGCGGGGACCGGTGTGTCCCAAAGTTTCGCCACAGTGACCTAAACCCCTTGGGGTTTAGGTAGGGCGAAAAACGTTGTATCGAGAACTCAATAGTGAATTTGCGCCAAGGCTCATACTTACCTACTTGGTGGCCGGCCTGCTCAAGGTCTGCCGTAGTAGGGCCGTTGGAACCTCCACGATTAGCGAGCGTGGAGAGGCAACACCTGGCGCGTAAACAAATTCCAGCCCTTGCCCACTGGTGTGGGCAGCTTTTCCGTATCCCAACTAGCGGATCGGGGAGTATTACAACACTAGCTGTTCAGATTCGATTTCTGACAAGGGCACTGGGGGGTTCGTGGGTTGTCCAGCATTTGCCCACCAAGGGGTTAACCGGCACGCCGGCACTGACCACCTGCACCCCACCCAACACATAAGAAAAGCCCCCGCGTGACGACAGCCAAAATCATTCACGCGGAGGCCCCTATCAGGAAGGTATCCCACATGAATACTACACGTTATTTGACCGTTAAACAGGTCGCCGACATGACCCAATACTCGCCCTGGTTCATCTACGAGGCCCTGAACCGCGGGGTTCTCAAGGGCACGAAGTCAAGCCCGGGGTTCCGCGCTCATTGGCGAATCCGCCCTGATGATGTTGATGCCTGGCTGGAAGGGAACGCACAATGAAACGAATTCTCCGAAGTCTCCAGAGTCTGTTTTATCGGGGCCGTCACCGGCGCGACTACATCATGGTCTGGAGGTAGACCCAGTGCAGCAAATCACCCCAACAGAGCTGGTGAAGCGTCTACGCGACATCGAAGGCCAATATCAGGCCCTCTACCTGGCCGCGCACGCCCCAGAACAGCTCCGCCGCCGCCTACATGACGCGGCCGCTCAAGCCCACCAGATGGCCGTAATGGCCAAGAAATACGAGGAGAAAATCCGCCATGCCCACCCCGACCACAAGTAATGTCCGCCCGCGCCGAATCAGCCCCGACCGCCGAATCGAACGCCTGGAAGAACAGCTCGCCAAGCGAATGCGATTCGCGTGGTTGATGTTCATCTTCGGCACCCTGGCCGGCGCGGTTTTCACCGCGATTATTTCCGCCCCGCCCGTCTGGCTGGAGGCGATGTGACATGCCCATCATCGGATACGACCCCACCCCGCCGGTATCACCTGACCGGAAGAAGATCGCTCTCGCCCGACTAGAAAGCGAAGCCCTGGACTGGGCCCGCGACCACGGGGACATGTTCCCCGTCCTGCGGGATATGTGTCACGAGATCGGTGTCCAAATCGACCACGAAAGAGAGAACCTGTGAAAGACGACGATGAATCTAAGCCGAAGGCCCGCGTCATCCGCAGGGACGGCGTGTGGATGGCTGTGCGCGGCATGTGGAAGCGCACTTGTTCGTCTCATGCTGAGGCCGTGCGCCAGGCGGAATTGCTGTCCAAGAAGAAAATGTGCGTCTTTTCGCAGTGCGTCCGCCCGCAGGTGACTGTCGAGCACCGAGAGTTAGGCCTCTGCGACTTCCACGCCCGAAGAGCAGCCGCAATTCTCGGCTGGGAAAAGCAGGCCGCAGCATGATTGACGACCGTGTAACCCGTGCCGAAAAGGACGCCGGGGTTTATGACTGCGACCAGTGCGAGACCTACCCGTGCGAATGCCAGCCAGACCCAGACCACATCTATGAACTTGCCGTAGGCAAATAAGGAAGGAAACCAATGTTTAACAGTCTGCCGACGCCCGGCCACCTACCGGAACCATCCGCGGAACACCGGAGCTCAGCCGCTACTCTCGCGCAATCCTTTGCCAGCTACATCGATGTGGGATTCACCCGCGAGGAGGCACTCGAACTCGCAAAAACGACGTTGCAGGAAGTCATCCGTCGGCTCCCGAAGGAGGATGAATGACTGGCCGTGTACTGACCGCCGGGCAGGCCGCCAAGCCTGGAAGCCCGGAACACCTGAAGCTAATCACCGCCTCCAAGATACCCGCCATCCTGGGGATTGACCCGTACCGGACGCAGGGGGACCTGTGGATGGAGATGAGCGGGCTGGCTACCCCGGAGGAGCCGAGTGAGGAGATGCGCCGGGCGTGGGCGTGGGGGCATGCTGCGGAGGAGTCTCTGGCCCGGTGGTGGCAGGCCCAACACGACGGGTGGGCGCTGAACGCCAAGCGGGGCGGGACAACTGAAATCGCCTACGCGGACGATAATCTGCCGTTCCCTAATCAGGTCACGCTTGACCGGCGTGCTCGGTCTGGTAGTCGGTATCACCGGCTGGAGATTAAGACCAGCGCCTCGGAGAAAAAATGGGGCGACCGTGACGCGGAACTACCTGGTGACGTGGCGGCCCAGACCATCTTCCAAGCAGGTGTGAGTGGCATCCAGCACGGCACTGTCATCGCGCTTGTCGGTTCCGACCGACCAATGTACCCCCGCACCTATGACGCTCCAGCAGACGCGGAGCTCTTTCAGGGCATTGTGGACGCCGCCCTGGCGTTCTACAAAACGCTAGGGGAGGAGGAGCCACCCGCACCAGACCCGGCACTGTTGGACGCGCTCAAAGCACAACACGCCCCCATTGATGATGGCGACGTCACCGTCCCGGATGATGTGCTGGCCCGCTACCAGCAGACCAAGGACGCGCTGGCTGAGGCTAAGGACGACCATGAGCAGTCCAAGGCCGAGCTAGCCCAGATCCTCGGCACCCACAAGCGGCTCATCGGCCCGGACGGGCAGGTCATCGCCACCCAAACCCCGGGCCGTTTCTCCCAGCGTCACGTCCCCGAAGAATACGCACACCTACTCAAAGACCCGGAGGTCATGACACCCAAACTTGACAACAGGAAACTCAAATCCAAATACCCCGACCTCTACCACGCGGCCACCGGCCCCAACACAGTGAGGTGGACATGACGTACCCGCACGGAGAATGGGGAAAAGAAATCAGGAAAATCTGCGACGCCCTCAACGGGACCTGCACACCGTCCCCCGGGGGGCACTACCGCGTCACGTTCAGTAACGGAAAGCACGTCACCATCCCCGCCACGCCATCCGACCGCCGTGGAAAGAAAAACACAATCCTGGACTGCGAAAGAGCTGCAGGACGACGCCTTCCACGGCAGCAATCAGGAAAATTCACGTTCAAGCGCCCCCAACGATCATTCGCCGATGCACCGCCATCCAGGAAATCTGACGCCACCCTGCGCAACGACGCGAAAATGGCGCGCTTGCAGGAAATCGACCGAACCATAACCCGCTGGCTTGACGACCCGCCTTCATCGCAGGAGCAGGCCGAGAAACTGCTTGTCGAACGCGGCGCGCTGGTCGACGACCTACAAGCCCGCGGACTCGACGTGCCTGAACACTACTCCCAACCAGTCACCGACGGAGACATCAATGACCCGAACGCCACATGATCATCTTTTGCAGCAAGCTCGCGCTGACCACGCCGCCTACAAGGCCATGTGGGAAGAATCAATCCTCGAAGTTGATGAAACCTTTGACCGGTTCAGCGCCGAAGACCCCCACACCGCCGCCATCCTCACCCTGGCAACCATCCTCAACCTACAAGAAGGAGAATAAACATGACTACCGATATTCAGCACTATGGCAATAGTGACTTTGATAAGCAGCTTTCCGCTCAGATGCGACACGCTGAAACGCTTGCCCAGGCCAATATGATCCCCGACAAGTTCAAGGGCAACCCAGCCAACGTCCTCGTTGCTCAAGAAATCGCCCGCAGCATGGGCGAATCCACATGGGTCACGATGACCGAGCTGTACTTCGTCGGCAACGTCCCAACCTTCAGCGCGAAGTACATGCGCTCCCGAGTCCGTGCAGCCGGCCACATCCTCCGCGAGTCCTTCGACCCGAAGACTATGACCGCCACGTGCGTCATTATTCGCAAGGACGATCCAGACTATGAGCACGTGACCACCTGGACGAAGGCAAAGGCCGAAGACCACGGGCTGTGGGGTAAGGGCCACTGGAAGAAGAATCCAGAGCTCATGCTCAAAAACCGCGCCGTGTCTGAAGGCGTGCGCGAATCCTGCAATGAAGTCATGGGTGGGGTGGTCTACACCCCGGACGAAGCCCAATCCATCCAGATGACGGCTACCCGGGATGATGCGCGTGGTGTGTCGCAGGTGCGGGCGGCCCTGGCCGCGAAGAAGGAGCAGGAAGCCCAGGAAGAGCAGGGCGCGCCGGCCCCGTCGAATGTGCAGCGGGTGCAGGCCGTGACCTCCCGCGAGCAGCTCGACAACCTCATGGGCGAATTACAGGCTCAGGCGCAGCCTGATGAGTGGGCCGAGCTCGTGGACGCCGCCAACGCGAAAGCGGAGGAACTCTAAATGGCTTACACCGTACTCACCGGGAATTTGGGCAAAGACCCAGAACTCAAGGCCACCCGCGATGGTAAACCCATGCTCACCCTGTCGGTGGCGTGGTCTGAAAATACGCGTGACGCCAACGGCCAATGGTCTCCTGGCCCGACCGTATGGGTATCCGCGAGGGTCTTTGGAAAGCAGGCAGAACACGCCGCCCAGTCGCTCCACAAAGGCTGCATGGTTACTGTGTCTGGCCAGCTCAAACCCGAAACCTGGGCCTCTGACCAGGGCGAGCAAACAGTCATGACCATGATGGTCGACACCATCGCCCCGGCACTGTTCACTCAGGTCACAGAGGTGCGGAAGGCAGGCCAGCAGGCCCAGCAACCCCAACAGCAGACCAGCAACTGGCAGCCACAGAACAACACCGGGCACGCCTGGAACACCCAGCAAAATCCGCCCTTTTAGCCGCCCCGCCCCGAGCGTATCGGGGCCCTTTTTCTAACCCGCTTCACCCCAAGGAAACACCATGTGCACCTCCTCCTACGGCAAATCTAAAGCCGCCGAGACCATCCGCATCATGCCCCGCGGCGTGAAAAACGACATCATCAAACCAGTCCCGGACATTGACCCCAGCATCATCGAATGGCTCCAGCAGCACTCCTGCATCGTCGCTTCCGCCAAGGCTGAGCACGGCCTGAGGTGGACGAAGCTCGGTAAATCTGTCCGCAAGCAGCTCACGACTCGGGCGGCACTGTAATGGCCACGCCAACCACCAAATACAACCGCCTGATGAGTGACGTCCGCCAGCTCAAACTCGACTTGGAGCAGATGGCCGGACTCGCCCCGTCCCAGGAGCGGGACGCGTTCTTCGACGCCGCCGGCATGGTCAAAAACGTCCTCGAAACCCACGAAAGGAACCACTATTGCTCAGCCTCCTAACCGCCTGGGCCTTCACCCCCGGTGGTGGCCTGGCAGACCCGAACCACCCCATCTACATGCTTCTGTGGGCACTGGCCCAGCTGGAGGTGCTGTAAATGAGCGGACACACCCGCGACCAGATAATCGACGCGTGGGAAGCCCTCGACCGCATGGACGAGGGGCACTACAGCCTGGAGGCCTACAACCGCGACTTGGAGGCGATTAAAGCCGCCCTGCCAGAACGACCGAAGAAGACCATGGCAGAAATTGGCTGGGACCAAGACCAGCATTTTCTCTGGGAGGCCGACTTCAACGGAGAAAACGTCGCCATGCTCGGATTCTCCCTCGACGCTTGCAACATCCTCACCGACAAGGGCCACATCTCGCCCCGCGACCTGACCCCTACCGGGAGGCGGTACAAGCTCGTACTCGACGATGGCCACCCGGAATTTTTAGTGTCTAAGCAGGACTACAAGAACGCGCCTGACGGAACTGTGGCTGTAGATGCTTATCGCCTCACTTCTTGGATTAAGAAAGGCGAAGGCTGGGATTCAGCTATCGATGAGAACGTTGGACACCGCGATATGTTCGGAGAGCCACGCCGTGTTCTTCGCTGGGGGTGGGAATGGTGACTAATTGTGACCGGGCGCTTGCCTCCATGGTGACTCTCACACCACCGGACGGGTGGGGCACCCGGTGCGTTGCGTGGGTGGAGTCCCGCGACGCGGAGTGTGGGAAAGAGGTGAAGCACGGTTTTCTTTGTACCCGCCACACGACGGTGGCTAAACGCCGCTGGGAGAAGCAGCAAGCGAAGCGCCACGCCCGGCAGGAGCAGCGTGCGCGGCACCGGGCGAAGCACCTGCCGGAGTGGCGCGCCGAACTGGCCCGCATTGACGCGGAGCTCACCAAGCGCACCCAACCGCTGACCACTGACCGGGCTTTCTCCGGCGGCGTCGGCGCGGGGCAGCACAGGAAGCACCTTCGCCGCCAGTTCTCCGACGCAAACGTTCAGCGCGTCGGCACACTGCTCCGCCGACGTGAAGCGCTCGACTCCCTGATAGGAGACCACCAATGAGTAACCAAGACCAAGCAGCAGAAGTAATCCGCACTTGGCAGCAGCGGCATAAGAACGCGATGGATAGAAACCCAGACTGGGCCGCGCAAAACCTCGCGGGCGACCTCCACAACGCAGGCCTACTCGCCCCAGGCCTACTAGCACCGGATGCCTCATTCCCCAGCGGGGAAAAGGAATGGGGTGTGATGGACGGCTACGTCAATCTGGACGGCGGGGAAATCACCGTCGCCTACGACGAGCGCGACGAAGACACCTACCTCACCGAACCTGCGCCGGAGCCGGGACAAATCCGCATCACCGACACCAACCAAGGCCGCGAACTCGCTTATAGAATCCTCGCGGCCTGCGACCTGAAGGATGCACAAGATGACCAACTATGACCGGGCCCTCGCGGTGCTCGAAGCGTCCAACTACACGGAGGAAGAATGAGAACACTGGCCGAAATGACGCAAAAGGAGCGAGCTGAGGCTATAGGTTTGTGGTGCAACGTATCCACCGAGCGTTACGTGGCCGTCATCGTACGGATATACGCAGCCGAGGACGGTAAATACGCGCAAATGCTGTGCCCGGAACTCAACGACTACTACACCTCAAACCTGGAAAGCGTCACCCCACGCTTTGACATACCCCGCGCCTGGAACCCAGACGGCACACCAGTAAAAGGGAAGTTGTACACCAGCACAGTCGTCATGAGTGATGTTCACTTCGACCGGGCCGTCCGCATCATCAAAGACTGCGCAGACCAGCCCCCGGAGGTCACAGCACGGGCCCTACAACTCGCGGCGTTACTCCCGTTGACCCTTCATGACCCGGATAACGACAAGCGCAGAATGCGCAACCACCCCTAGGAGGTGATGCCTATGTCCGAAACGTCCCTCAAGATTGGGAGCCTGTTCTCGGGCTATTGACGGCGGCCTCGATTTAGGCGTCATGCAGGTGTTCGACGCCCAGCCCGCCTGGCACGTCGAAATCGACCCTGCCCCGGCCGCCATCCTCAAACACCACTACCCAGACGTGCCCAACTTGGGGGACGTAACACGGATTGATTGGGGAGGTGGTGCCGTAGCCCCGGTGGACATCATCACCGCTGGCTATCCGTAGCCGTGCCAACCATTTTCTCAGGCCGGGCACCGGAAAGGAACGAATGACGAACGCCACCTATGGCCACACGTCAGGGACGCAATTAAGCATCTTCGACCACGATTCTGCCTGTTCGAAAACGTATCTGGCCATGTCACACTGGGACTCGCCGAAGTCCTGGAAGAACTTGCCGAAATCGGGTTCGATGCGGAATGGGCATGTACGCGAGCATCCGAGATCGGCGCCCCGCACCACCGAGAGCGCTTGTTTATCCTCGCTACCAACCCCGACGGCCTCGGACTCGAAGCGAGCCGACTCGCCCGCAGACCAGCGCCGCAAATCGCCTGGGATAACGACATGCTCGACTTTCTGGCCGGGGTTAACAGCGCCGCCGACATCCACCGGGAAATAACCAACCGGTGGGGAGCGTACGGGCCCGCAATCCTCCAGTGGGCACTCGTGACCGGGCGGCAGCCCCCGCCCATCATCGCAGACCATATCGGCCCCAGCCTCCACCCACGCTTCCCGGAAATCCGCGCCGCCACCAGCGCAGAATTCATCGAATGGACCATGGGCCTCAAAGACGGCTGGGTAACAGGCGTGCCCGGCCTAACCCGCAACCAACAGCTCAAAGCCCTAGGCAACGGGGTCGTGCCACAGCAAGCCGCCGCAGCACTCACAGAACTACTCACCTCATAACCCCGCCGTTTAGGACCTCCGCAGTCCATCTGGCGGGGTCGTTTCGTATGAAAGGAACCCAATGATTTATTACCAGCTGGATGATGGCGCAGCTCACCCGCGCCAAGCCTACAAGCACGACGCCGGCATCGACCTAGCCCTCAAACACGACCTCACCGTGCCCGTGGACGCTCACAGGGTAGGGGACACCGGAGTTCATGTTGCTGTGCCACGCGGCCATGTGGGGATGGTGTTTGTGCGCAGCAGCACCGGGATTAAGAGGCACCTAGTGCTTAGTAACGGCACCGGCATTATTGACCAGGGGTTTAGGGGCCCCATCAAATTGAGCCTGTATAACACCGGCGACACCACACAGCACATCGCAGCCGGCGACTACATCGCACAACTCGTAGTAATCCCCATCACCACCAACGAAATCGCCGAAGTACCCGAACTCGACACCACCCAACGGGGCACCAACGGAATCGGAAGCAGCAACTAAATGCCTACCCATCAGCAGCGTGAGGACATGCGCGCCTGGCTCGAATCACGCGACCTCTACGGCGCCACACCAGACCTACTCGACGCGCTCATCCAACTATTCCAATCCATAGAGAAAGGAGGAAACAACGATGAACTACCTGACCACCAGTGAAAAATACGAGCTATGCGACATGCTAGACCCAGAAAGATACCTCCCCACCGAACGCGCTCTAGCACGCTACATCCTCGTCCATGTAGACGAAGAGCCCCCCCTGACCCGCGTAGCACGCGAAGTCCTAGGAGTAGGAGAAGACGATGCGTAAATTCGCGCAAATCCAAATAGACATCTGGAACGACACCGACTTCCGCAACCTCACCCCAGCAGCACAACACCTCTACCTAGTACTGCTATCTCACCCATCCTTACTGCAGTGCGGGGTAGGGGACTGGAAGCCTAAACGCCTCACCGGGTATGCGAATGGGTGGAAAAAAGAAGCAATTGAGGCGGCAGCGGGGGAGCTGATTGAGGGTCGTTTCATTGTGATTGATGAGGACACTGATGAGTACTTAGTGCGTACCTATGTGCGTAATGGTGGGTTGATGAAGCAGCCGAATTTGGCGACGAATATGGCGCGGTCGCTGATGGAAGTGGGGTCTGAGGCTTTGCGTGGGGTGGTGACTTTTGAGTTGCAGCGGCTTGAAAATGTGAAGTCGGAGTTGGCCGGGTTCACGTCTGATGCGGTGAAAAAAGTGTTGGAGAACCCTTCGGTTAACCCATCGGATTACCCATGTGGTAACCCATACGGGAACCCATCGGGTAACCCATCGGGTAACCCTTCCGAAAGGGTTCCGGTAACCCATCCGGTAACCCATCAAAATGACGATTCGAACCCATCGGATGACCCATCGGGTAACCCTAGCCCCATAACTAGTAACTGGTACATAGTAAATAGTAGATCAGTAACTAATACATGTTCAGAACCAAGTTCAAACGACGGGTCAACCAACACTGCTCCAACCGAGAGTTCATCTAACGATGAACGCGTCGATGAAGAACCCGCCAACCGCTACCCGGACGCCTTCGAAGACTGGTGGAACCTCTATCCCCGAAAACAAGGCAAGCGAAAAGCCCTCAATGAGTGGCGACGCGCGACTAAGCGCGTAAGCCGCGACGAACTCAACTCCAAGACCCGGCGCTTCGCCGACTTCCACAACCACGAGGGCACCGACAAGCAATACATCCCACTACCCACCACATGGCTCACCAGAGACGGCTGGGACGACGAACTCATCCCCCGCACCAGCAACCCCGCCCAAGACACCAACACCATCAACGCCTGGCTAGGCGTCCCAGACAACGCCAACACCATCGAAGGCGAAGTCGTCAACCACGCCTGGCAGTCGAAAGGAGAACTCCCATGGTGAGCCAAACCACCGCCGCCGCCATCCTCCAACGCGGCAAACAACTCACACCAGACCGCTTCCCCAAACCCGACGCAGCAACCGCCGCCGCATGGGCCAAATCCCTACGCGGCGCGTACCCGCCAGCACTGTGGGAAGAAGCCGTACACCTCTGGGCCGAAGACCTCGTAGGCGACCGCATGGCCACCCCGAAAGAACTCAACCAAGCCGCCCGAATCGTCCTACGCCGCTGGGAATCAGACCCCGTCCGCGGCCCACAGCTGGAAGCCCACCGCCAAAAGCTCACCGACCAACGCGACCAGGAACTACGCAACGGCACCTTCGGCATCAACCGGGGCTACCAACCACGTGCTGTGGAGCCTCCGAAACCGGAAGTCCCCGACTTCATCAAAAAATGGACCGAGAGAAACAACCACAAACGCCCAAAATAAGCCCCCAGAAGCCCCACAGAACGACAAACAAGACACCCGTGGGCAAACAGTCCAGAACGACAATTCAACGCGTTAGAAAGGCGCACAGATGGCACGAACCAGAAAAACAGCCAAACAAGCCGGCGCAAGATTCGAACGCCTCATAAGCGACTACCTACGAGACAACCTCGATGACCGCATAGACCGAAGGGTCAAAACCGGGGCGAAAGATTGCGGGGACATCGCCAACGTCCGCGACTCACACAACCGCCGCATCGTAATCGAAACCAAAGACTACGGCGGAAAACTCAACCTCCCCCAATGGACCAAAGAAGCCCACCAAGAAGCCCAAAACGACAACGCACACGTAGGCCTCGTCATTGCCAAACGACGCGGCACCACCAACCCCGCCCACCAATGGGTCGCAATGACCGTCGACGACCTCACCAAACTACTCACACCAGGAGAACACCAATGAGCCTCGACCACACCCTCCGCCACATCGCCCAACTCCTCCACACCCTCCAAACCACCTACTGGGAATCCGACCTCCACGCCGCCCGCCAATCACAAACAGGCGTCCGCACCAACACCACCGGCTCCACCACCCCCGGCGACGACACCCAACTCGAATACCTCCTCGACATCCAAACCCGACTCCAAGAACTCGCCGAAAACATCAGCGACGACCTCACACTCCCCATCCCACCCGACGCCCGCGTCGGAGGATTCTGGCCCGCCTGGATACACCGCCACCGCCACCACCTCCACAAACTCACCTGGTACGACGACCTCGAAACCGAACTCCACGACCTCGAAACCGAACTCACCACCCACATCCACCCAACCCGACCACACACCATCAACCTGCCCGACTACGCCACAGCAGACGAAATCGCCAAAGCCCTCGGCAAAACCCCAACCGCAATCCGCAAATGGTGCACCCGCCACCACGTCACCGCCTACACCCAAAACGGACGAGTCCACTACCGCACCCAAGAAATCCACGAACAATAAACACCAATGTCCAAATCCGTGGTACACTTACGTGTAACAACACATGACCCCCAACAACAGTTGGGGGTTTTCGCGATCCACAAGGGCGGTGAAACCCGATGGGCATACACATCATCACCGGGCCACCCGCCGCCGGTAAAAGCACCTACGTACGCCAACACCGCAAACCCGGCGACATCACCATCGACTACGACGACCTCGCCAACACACTCGCAGGACTTGAACCCAAAAACCACGAACACGAACAGCACATCAAATCCGTGACCAAAGCCGCGAGACAAGCAGCAATCGACGCCGCACTCAAACATGCAGACGACCACGACGTGTGGATCATTCATTCCACCCCAAGCGCTAAGGCCCTCAACGGTTACCGCGACCAAGGCGCGCACATCCACGTCATCGACCCGGGCAAAAACACCGTCATGAAACGCTGCAAAGCAGAACGCCCACCCCACATGCTCAAAATCGCCGCCAAGTGGTACGACAAGCAAAAACCAGCAACCACCACGCAACGCGGCTACGGCCATACCCACCAAAAACAGCGACGCGTACTGTTCGCACAACTCGTGGACGGTTCACCATGTGAAGAATGTGGCCGACCGATGTACAAAACCGCGTCCAAGAACTTCGACGGCGCGCCCCTGGAAGCCGACCACGGGCCAGGGTCAGCACTGAAATACGCGGAAGACAAACGCCGCACACGGGCTACCCGTCTACTGCACCGCACCTGCAACCGGTCAGGGGGAGCCTGGGACAAACCGGTAAAACAGGAGGTCACGAGTGTCGATAGGGGATCTGCCGCGATTGTGTGGTAATGAAAAGGAAAACCAATAACCCCCGGTCAGAATCTTAGACGGGTACCGTCCCTGACTCCTCCCCTGGTGCCGCTGAGCCAGGCCGTCTCTCTCCCCACCACAGTGGGTTTTAAGGCGCCTAGGAGGCCCGTAGGAGGCCGTTCAGGCGGCGAGGTAGTAAAAATGGTTCGGGAGGCCCGTAAATCGCCTTAAATTGGGGCGTGTTTCGTCCACTGAGAGGAGGTCCCGTGGTGGATATGGAGCTTAAACGGCTTGCTGGTCAGGTGGAGCGCCTGTCTGATGGTCGCCAGCTGACCGCTTTCGACCAGGACGCGGTTGTTACGGTGGCTGGTCTGTTGGATCGGGTGGCTCAGGCGCGGTCGATTATCGCTGAGGAGGGGCCTGTTGCGGCGAAGGAGTCGGGGGAGCCGATTGAGCATCCGGCGGTGAAGGTTGAGCGAATGGCGTCGGCTGAGATTCGCGGCTGGGTGAAAGAGAGGCCGGACTTGTTTGGTAAGCGTTCGCAGGGGGCCCAGTCGTCGGGTGGTTCGGCGAAGGAAAAGTTTGGGGGTTTCAAGGTTGTGACGCAGGAGGTGGCGCCCGATGGATAAGCCGGAGTGGTTGATTGGGTGTCAGACTCCTACGTATGAGCATGTCCCGGACGGTGATGCGGAGTTTGCGCGGCGTGCGTGCGAGTTTGTCCGTTGGGCTGGGATGACGTTGTACCCGTGGCAGGAGCGGTTGTTGCATGATTTGCTTTTGCGGGATGAGTCGGGGCATTGGTCTGCGAGTGAGGCGGTTGTGTCGCTGGCGCGTCAGAACGGCAAGGGTGAAGTACTTGTTGCCCTGGAGCTGGTATCGATTTATTTGTGTGACGTGCCGCGTATTATGCACACTGCCCACTTTTTGGATACGGCGATGGACGCTAGGGATCGTTTGTGGGATGTGATTGAGGAGAATCCTGCGCTCATGGAGTGGTGGGAGGACGAGCACCCGGGCGTCCCGCAGAAAATTCGGGGCAACGGCAAGGACGCGATTAATTTTCCGAATAAGGCGAAGATTTATTACCGGACGCGGACGAAGAAAACTGGCCGTGGCTTGTCGTTCGATTTGTTGGTGTTTGATGAGTGTTTTGATTTGCCGAATGAGGTTTATGCGGCGATGAATAACACCACGAAGGCTAGGCCAAATGCGCAGAAGGTTTTTATTTCGTCGCCGGTGAATATCAAGGAGCATTTCCACGGGGCGATTTTCTCGGCGAAGCGCTGGGCTGCGATGGATGGCGAGCCGGGGATACTGTTCAAGGAGTGGTCAGCGTCTGAGGAAGATGATCCGTTTGATGAGGTGACGTGGGCGAAGGCTAACCCATCGTTGGTTGATGCCCCGAAGCCTGGCGTGCAGTTGCATGAGGTGCGTTCGGAGGCTGCGGCGGCGCGGAAGTCGGAGACGTTGTTGGACCCGTTCTTAGTAGAGACGCTAGGCCGGGGTAATTGGGTTCCGCGTGATGGTGAGTTAGTTGATGATTTCGTCCCGATTATTGACACCTCGGCCTGGTCGTCTGCGGCTGCTGCGATGCCGCCGAAGTCGGGGGAGTCGTGCCTGGCTGTTGATGTGACCCCGGATGGGGAGTCCGTTGGGGTTGTTGGCGCGGCTCAGGTTGGGGAGAAGGTGTTCCTTTCGGTCGCGCCGATTAATGATTTTTCCCGCTCCGATGTTGTCGGCGCTGTTTCTCGCGCTGTGGGGATGAATGACCCGGTCGCTGTTGTTGTTGACCCGTCAGGGCAGTGCTCGACCATGGTGGAGCCCTTGCGTGATGAGGGGATTGAGCCTGAGCGGGTTAACGGCACTCAGGTGTCTCAGGCTTATGAGTTGTTTTTACGGCTGTGGGCTGAGGGGCGGATTATTCATGATGGTTCGCAGCGCTGGTTGGATGCTTTGGGGGTTGCTGAGGAGCGGTCGAAGAATGGTCGCTACCGGTCGTTGGAGCGGTATTCCGGTGATGTGACTGTGCTTGTTGCCGCGTCGTTGGCTGTGTGGGGATTGCAGGAGTTTGGCATTGGTGATGTCGAGGTCGATGTTAAGCGGGCTCGGCGTCATGTGAGTGCGGCGCGTGGTGTTAATCGGGGGCGTCGTGTTGCTGAGATGAGTTTCTAAGGAGGTGGCCGGCATGTCTGTTTTGAATGTGCGTGAGGTTGGCCATGCGCGGGCCACCCGTAATTATGCTTTGGCTGAGGATAATTGGGAGCTTCGGTTCCCTCATTCCGCTAAGGTGTTTGCGAAGATGGGCCGTGAGGATGCTCAGGTTACGTCGGTGCTTCGTGCGGTGACCCTGCCGATTCGGCGGGCGACGTGGTTTGTGGAGCCGAATGGTGCGCCGGATGAGATTGTTGCCGCGGTATGTGAGGACCTGCGGCTGCGGGCGAAGGGGGAAGATCCGAATAAGCCGTTCGCGCCGCGCACTGGTCGTGTGTCGTGGGAGAAGCACCTGGAGCAGGCGTTGAAGGCCATGCAGTTTGGGCACATGTTCTTCGAGCAGGTGTATGAGCCTGGCCTGGATGGGCGTGAGCATTTGGTGAAGCTTGCTCCTCGTTGGCCGGGCACGATTGACCAAATCAACGTGGATGATGATGGTGGTTTGGCGTCGATTCGGCAGACACCGTTGGGGTCTAGTTCCCGTGTAGATGAGGCGCGTGTCATGCCGGTGGATCGTCTTGTGGCTTACGTCTTTGATGATGAGGGGTCGCAGTGGACGGGGAAGTCGGTGCTGCGTCCGGCGTATAAGCATTGGAAGCTACGGGACTCTCTGCTCCGGCTGGAACTGAACACTCTTGACCGAAACGGCATGGGTGTGCCGGTGTATACCGGTTCGGATGTGGCGGCTGACCCGGATAAGGACCTTAAGGATGGTCAGTCCATTGTTGAGGGTTTTCGTGCTGGTGTTCACTCTGGTGCGTCTATTCCAACGGGTGCGAAGTTGCAGTTGCTGGGCACGTCGGGGCAGTTAGTTTCGCCCCGTGAGGCGATTAATTACCACGACAGCATGATTGCTAAGAGTGTGCTGGCTCACTTCCTGAACCTTGAGGGCAAGGGAGGCTCCTACGCCCTGGCGGAGACACAGTCTGACCTGTTTATTCAGTCGCTGCAGACGACAGCGGAGTGGCTGGCTGATGTCGCGACTCAGCACATTGTTGAAGACCTCGTCCGGGTGGCGTTCCCGGAGCACACTGGTTTGATGCCGCGTATTTCGTTCGACCCAATTGCCTCTAAGAAGGAAATTAGCGCCGGTGACCTTGCTGGTTTGAAGAACGCTGGCCTCATCCTTGGGGATAAGGACCTAGAGGAGGACCTGCGCCGCCGGTACACGCTGCCACCAAAGCAGAAACTGACCGACGCTCTGGAGTCTAAGAAGCAGCGTCAACAGCTTGAAGAGCAGATGGGTGTCACGTTGAGTTCTCAGGACGAGATACCTATTGACGTTAAAACCGTTGAAGAACCTAGGGAGTGAATCCGGTGAACGAAATCCTTATCTACGGAGATATTGGGTTTGAGGTTCAGGCGAAAGACATCGTTAGTCAGTTGAATGACGCGGATGGTCCGGTGACTGTCCGCGTCGATTCATTTGGTGGTGATGTTTACGCGGGAATCTCAATCCTTAATGCGCTACGCCGGTATTCGGATGTGGTGACGGTGTACGTGGATGGTATGGCAGCGTCTGCCGCGTCGTTTATTGCCGTCGGTGGTGCTGACCGTCTTATCATGTCGCCTAATTCGAGCCTGCTTATTCACGGGGCGTGGTCGCAGGGGATGGGCAATTCGGAAGAGATGGCGCAGCTTGCCTCCGACTTGAATCAGATTACAGACAACCTCGCGACTATCTACGCCGAGAAGACAGGTCAGGAGCCTGAGTATTGGCGTGAGCTTATGAAGAAGGACACCACGTTTACCGCTGAGCAGGCTGTGGAGGCTGGTTTGGCGGATGCTGTTGATGAGCTGGAGAAGTCGGCGCGTGCTGAGAAGCGTCACGCGGTGATGGCTTCGGGGCGGTCGCGGTTCGCTAGCCACGCTGGGGGGCGTGGTGTTCCTGAGATTGAAACCCGGGCTGCGGCTCCGCCACCGACGATTGGTTGCCGGTCGGAATCGGCGCCAGAAAACACTATGCCCAGTGATGGGCAGGAAGGAGATGCGATGAGCATCAAGAATCTAGCCCAGGAATTGGGTGTTGAGCCGGATGTGCTTCGTGAGAAGCTGTCCGGCTTTTTTAATGAGGAGGTTACTGTGACCGCCACTGTTGACCTGACCTACCCGGAGAACAATACTGTTGTTCCCACTGGTGAAGTTCAGGTTGCGCCGAATGAGGACGTGCCCGCTGGTGTCACGTTCGAGTTGACCGGCACGCCGGATGGTTGGTCTGGTGAAGTTGCCGAGGACACTGGCGTGCTCAAGGTGACCGCCCCGTCGAATGTTGAACCAGACACTGAGGTTCAGTTCACTGTTGCTGTTAACGGTGGTTCTGGTGAACCGGTAGAGCTGACCGTTCCTGTCATGGTGAAGGCCGCGGCTAACACTGAGGAAGAAACCACACAGGAGACTGCCCCGGAACCTGCCGCACCAGCAGAGGACACTGTCACCCTGGATGCTGAAACCTACGCTGAGCTGAAGGCTGCTGCGCAGCACGGTTGGAAAGCGATGGAAGAGCAGAAGGAAGCAAGCCTCGTTGCTGAGGTGGATGGCTGGATTAAGGAAGGCCGTATTTCCGCTGCCCGTCGTGCTAAGGCGATTGCGGCGATGAAGCGTGACGCTGAGGCTGCTCGTGACATCTACGGTTCTAACCCTGCTGGCACTATCCCGCGTGCGGAGATTGGCTACGGCAAGGATACGGAGCCAGATGAGGCTAAGACCGTGCGTGCAAAGGCCGACAAGGTTGGTTTCCTGACCCGTAAGAACTTTCACTAAGGAGAAGAAGTAATGTCTAACCCGACTTTCCGTTCCGGCCCGATTAGCTACAAGGCCGAAGAAGACGTCACTAAGTTCCGTCTCGTTCAGGTAGGCGAGAACGGTGTTAAGCACGCCGCTGCTGAAGGCCCCGTGTTTGGTGCCGTAACCGAGAATGCCTCTGCCCCTAAGGATGAGCAGCCGGAAAACACCCTGGCGCTCGGCGCGCCGGGAATTGTTGCCGTTCACATCGGCCCGGCTACCGTGCCGCTTGAGGTTAATGGTGACGCCGCTGATATTAAGCAGGGCACCCCAATCTATGCCGCTGCTGATGGCAAGGTATCCACCTCTGGTTCCCTTCTTGTAGGTCTTGCCGCCCGCAATGGTGACGGCAAGAACGTGCGTACCACCCTCGTGACCCCTGTTATTGCTCCGGCACCTGCGGTCTAACCCAACTTTTCTAAGAAGGAGAAATAAGAATGAGTGAGCTTATTACTAGCGCCTACGATGGCCCGAAGCTGACCGTGTCCGAGATGATGGAGGACCCGACCTTCATCCCTCAGCGTGTTGTTGATGGCCTTCAGGGCCAGTTCCTGGAGGACCTGTTCTTCCGCCAGGCTGAGGCGAATAAGGGTGTTGTGGCTTTCCGCGAGGCCGCAGCAGAGTATCTTGCTGATGATGCTGAGGAAATCGCCGAGTTCGGTGAGATTCCTGTGTCCGCTCCGGAGCTTGGCCCACTGCGTGCTGCTTACGGCATTAAGTCCGGTGAGGCTATCCGCATTTCTTACGAGATGCGCAACGAGAATAAGGTTGACCAGGTTAACCGCCACATTCAGGCCCTGGAAAAGACCGTTATTCGTCACGGTATTAACGCGGTACTGGGTGTGTTTGAGTCCGCTAAGGTGCCTGAGCTGCAGGCTTCCGCACCATGGACCGGTGGCGACCCCGTCAAGGATGTTTTTGATGCTGTGGAGCTGGTCCAGTCCGCCCATGAGGGTGATGACCTGAACCGCCAGTTCGACTATGATCCGAACACCATCCTGCTGCACCCAGCTTCTTACACGAAGCTGATTCGTAACGAGCAGATGCAGAAGTACTACATTGGTGCCGCTGCTCTGGATAACCCAATCTTCCTGAACCAGAATGGTGATTCCATCTTTGGTGGACTGCGTGACACGGAGCTGTTCGGTACTCTGCGTGTGGCTACCTCGCGTCTGATTGAGCCGGGCACGGCATACATCTTTGAGGCGCAGGGTGTTGGCTTCAAGTCCGACACCATGCCTTTGACCGCAACTCCTCTGTACTCTGAGGGTGGCCAGTCTGAGCTTGGTGGCCCGACCATGTCCTGGCGTTCTGACCTGGTGCGTAAGCGCGCTATCGCGGTGGATAATCCGAAGGCTGTCGTTAAGCTGACCGGTATCGCCTAATGGTTAAGGTCACGTTAGCGAAGCATTGGAGTCCGGAGGATAAGTTGTATTCTCCGGGCGCTGTCGTTGAGGTGGATGATGAAACGGCTCGGTGGTTGGACAGCTGCGGTGCTGTTTCTCACGTGCCTGACAAGGCTGAAAAGAAGCCAGCTGCACGTAAACCGGTAGAGAAACCCGCCGAGGAAGGCAAGCCCGCGGATAAACCTGGCAAGGGTGATGTTCCTCGCCCAGCCAAGGCTGCATCTCTTGATGAATGGCGTAAGTACGCGGAGGCGCAGGGCATCGTGACTAAGGGCTTGTCGAAGAAGGAGCTTATCGCGGCGACTCGCTAGCGGTTGATTGGAGGTTGGCCGTGCTGGATATTGATGCTGGCTTTGTCGCCAGCCGACTACCGCGCCAGTTGAGTACTGATGAAAAAGATCGTCTTGAGGTGCTGATTCAGGACGCGGTGGAGTTGATTGATGTGGCTTTCGCCAAAGCCGGTCGGTCGTTTGCTGCGGAGCTTGACTCAGTCCCGTGGCTAGCTCCGGCGGCGCGCCGGGCTGTGCTTGAGATGGTCTCGGCGTCAGTGCTGGTGGGCGGGAACGCTGGGGTTCGGTCGGTGTCGTCTACAACAGGCCCCCAGTCGGACAGCATCACGTTTTCTGACGTGGACTCAGTCTCGTGGGGCGGCGTGCGGCTGACCGATGATCTTCTTCGACTGTTGGGGCTGTTAGGGGAGCGGCCGCGTGGACGTTTCCCGGCGCCTCGACGGTGGCCGGAAAGGTGGTCGCCGTGAGTGAGATTCTCTTGGTGACTGGGAAGCCCACGCTTGACCGGTATGGCGACCTGGTCGCGGCCCCGGACTCCCGTGAAATATCCGATTGCGTCGTTGGTTTGCGGGGCCAGTCGGATATTGACGGCGGTGGTGTGTGGGACGGTCACGCGACGACGTTGGAGGTGCTGGCCCCTGGCGGGACGGAAATCCGTGAGGGTGAGACCGTGCAGTGCCGCGGCGTTGAGTACGTCGTGACCAACGTCCCGTTTGATTGGTCAGTCGGGCGTCGCCCCGTTAATCCCCGTCACGCCCCGCGTACGCGATTTTTGATTGAGCGAAAGGAGGCTTAGATGGCTAAGGCTGGTAAACCGACTTTTCGCCTCAATAAGAAAGAGTTCGCCAAGGTTGCGGAGCTTGTCCGCCCCCAGGTGGAGGCGGCAGGTAAGGCAGTTGGTGAGCGTGCGCGGCCGAAAGTCCCAGATGACGTGCCAGTCCGGGTTCGTAACGGCACGTCGAATACTGGGCGCCCGCATTCGATCGTTGGTATTTATCATCCGTCGGGTCTGCCTCGGCAGGCTAAGCATGGTGTTCTCACTAGCGCGGCGGCTGAGGTTGGCCTGGAGGTCACGCGTTATAAGGGGCGTCGTTGATGAGAGTGCAAGATGATGCTGAGCGTGAGATTATTGACCTTCTGGGCCGGGCTTTAAGCAACCCTGGCATGGTGTCTGCTTTTCTCCCGGAGAAGTGGTCACCAGCCAAAGGTCTTCATGTGACTGTTCAATCTGATGGCACGCCGGTGACGTCGCGTGGGTGGACGCGGGAGACTATCCGCGTGACGGTGCATGGTGCGGTGAAGTCGCAGGTGTCGAAGATTGGGCGTGCGGTTGATGGTTTTTTGCTGTCGCCGATGTCTGGCCATTTCATGGCCGTTCAACCGGGGGCGGGGCTTTTTGTGTCCCCGGATTCAAAAGTCGGGGGGTTTGTCTCTTCGGCTACGTATCGCGTGGCTAAGCCACGCATAATCATAGGAGGAAGAAAGTAAATGGCTGTCAAGTATGACTCTAATGACGTCCTGCCGTTGACCGACCAGGAGGTTCTGGTCTCGCTCGACCCGGACGCCAAGATTGGTGACAATGGCCTGTTCGGACCGGAGTGGCATACGGTCGGTATCCTGGTGGATGATTCTGAGCTTCAGATTTCCCGCGGCATGGAGGAGGAGACTGTCTCCGGTAAGGGCCGTGGTGTTCTGGCTCGTCGTTTCAAGCCGGGCGATGTCACCGGTCAGTACGAAGTCCTGTCCGATAATGATGTCACTGACTACATCGCTTTCCCGGACGCGGTCGTGAAGAACAACGTCCGGCTGGAGCGTCATACCTCGAAGGTCGCGATGCTTCAGACCGCGTACGTCAACGTGCGTGAAGACGGTGTGATTGAGGTTCGTGTGTCTCGTATCCCGGCGACGCACCGTATTGAGACTCTGGGCCGTAATGAGACCCCGGCGGGTAAGACCGTCACGGTTGGTTTCCGCCCAGATGGTGACAAGGTCATCTTCGAGAAGGTCATGTTCAAGGTTCAGGAGGACGGCACCTTGGTGGATATCACTCCGAAGGTTATTGTTCCGCAGGCTGAAATCACCGAGAATGAGGACAACTACCAGGTCGGTGAGGGTAAGCCGGATGGTGTCATCACCCCGGAGACTCTCGAAAACCCCTCGGTAGCCTCACCGGAGGAAGAGCCGTCGGGTGGGCCTGAGCATGGCACTCAGGACGACGACCCGTCGGCATCTGATGAGGAGAATTCCCCGTTGTAGACTTCTTAGGCGGGTTTTGGCATGGGCGGTGTTGGGGACGTTTTTCTAGTCCTTTCTCCCCGCGCCGCCCTCCCTAAGAATTTTTAAGTAAAGGACTACCAGTTTTTGGCCCCGGAAACTCCGGGGCTTTTGTCATGAGAGAAGGGACTAGACTAATGGCAGAAGCAAAAAAGACTACCGCGAAGTCGCCGGCCAAGGCAGAAGCCCAAGGCACTGACGTTGTGACTTTTAACGTTGAAATCAACGGCGCCGAGATTAATCTTGAGGCCCCGGCGAATATCCTGGACGCGGACGCTGAGGCCTACATCGCTTACGAAGAGGGCAAGTACGGCCTGATGATGAAGTCGATTCTTGGTGACCTTCAGTGGCGCCAGCTGCGCGCCGCGGGGATGACGACTAATCAGATGATGGAGGTCGTCTTCACTGCGTATCAGGAGGCGGCTGGCCTGGGGGAAGGCTAGCCCTACTCCCTGCCGTCCTGGAGCATGAGGACGCGGTGGAACTTGACCTGTGGGAGCGCGGGGTTGATTATCGTGATTTTTACCGACCGGGTGGCGGCGAGTCTCGGTTAACTCTGCGGCGTCTGCTGCTCATTGTGGATGACTTACCGATGTTTGGGTCTCGGTTTTGGGCGGCCTATCGGGGTGTGGACTACGTCCCGCAGGATGTTCTTATCCAGTCGGATATTTTCGCCATGTTTTCTGAGAAGCCGCACTATTTGCGTACGTGGCGTGAGGATGTGCGGCGTGCTCGCGAGAAGGAAGAAAAGAAAAAGGCGATTATGCGCGGCGCCAGGGAGAGGGCGCGGCGTAACAATTCTTAGGAGGTTTGCACTATGGCTGCAGTCGGTTACGCGATGCTGCCGGTGATTCCGAGCTTCGACGGGATTTCTCAGCAGATTGAGAAGGATATCTCGAAGCCACTGTCGAAGGCCTCCAAGAGCGCCGGCGAGGCCCTAGAAAAGGGTGTCGGTAAGAATATTGAGCAGCTTTCTGACCGGGTTGAGAAGGCCCAGTATCGGCAAAAGCGGGCGACGGAGGAGCTGTCGTCTGCTCAGTCGAAGCTGGAGCAGGAAACCCTGAAGAATGAGGCGGCGCAAAAGCGGGTGGAGCGAGCCGCGAACGATGTTGAGGCAGCCCAGCGCAAGCACGCGAAAGCGGTTGATGACGCTCTAGATTCGTACGCTGACCTGGCGAAGTCGGGTACCGCGTCGGCTGAGCAGCTGGCGAAGGCTGAGCAGAAGATCACGGATGCCCGGAGTAAGGGCGCGTCGGACGTGTCGAAGAAGGAGGAGACTCTTCTTCGTGCGCGAGCATCGCTGAAGTCGCAGTCGGATAAGACTACGGCGGCGGAGGAAGCGCTTGCGGATGCTCAGCTAGAGTCCGCGACTGCTGCATCTCGTGCGGAGAAGGCCGCGGATGATTTGGCGCGGGCGCAGAAGAATTCCGCGTCCGAGGGGCAGAAGGCCGCGTCGAAGCTGGATACGTTTAAGGCCTCTGCTGAGAAAGTCGGGTCTGGTCTGGTTAGTGCGGCTGAGAAGCTGAAGGTTCACGCGGCTGTCGTCGGTGGGGCGATTAGCGGCCTGGCCGGTGTGTCTGTGGCCTATGCTTCGGAAGCTGAGCAGTCATACGGTGCTGTGGAGTCGATTTTTGGACGTCACGCTGATGTGATTACTCAGAAGTCGAAGCAGGCGGCGGATGCTGTTGGCCTGTCTGGCCGCGAGTATCGTGAGCTGTCTTCGTTGACCGGCGCGATGCTGAAGAACATGGGCATGCCGATGAAGGAGGTCACCGACCGGACTCAAGATTTGGTTGAGGTTGCCTCGGACTTGTCGGCGACGTTCGGCGGCACGACCAAGGACGCGATTGAGTCGGTGAACGCGCTTCTGCGTGGTGAGGCTGACCCAATCGAGAAGTATGGCGTGTCTATCAAGAAGGCGGACGTGAACGCTCGTCTTGCTGCTAAGGGGCTGAACAATCTTGAGGGTGAGGCGCTGAAGCAGGCTGAGGCCCAGGAGCTTCTGGCCATGCTGACAGAGCAGACCGCCTCGGCTCAAGGCCAGTTTGCCCGTGAAGTGGATACCGCTGCCCATAAGCAGCAGGTGGCTACCGCGAAGCTGGATGACGCGAAGGAAGTAATCGGCACGGCGCTTCTGCCAGTGATGGCTGACCTGGCTGATTTGGCTGGCCGTGTCGCTGAGAAGATCGGTGAACACCCGAAGGTGTTTATGGCGCTGGCTGGAGCTGCGGCAACTCTGGCTGGTGGTATTTTTGTTTTGGGTTCCGTGGCCCCGATTTTTGCTTCTATTTCTGCTGCTGCTGTAGCTGCTGAAACGTCGATGTGGGGGTACGTGACAGCCCAGGCTGCCGCGATTGCCCCCGCGCTTGCTGTGGCCGCGGCGATTGGTGCTGTTATCGCGGCTCTGGCCCTGTTTTTTACCAAAACTGAGGTCGGGCGGAAGCTGTGGTCTGGGTTCGTTGACTCGCTTAAAGCCGGTGTTGACCGGATTAAGGATGTTTTTGGCCAGGTGAAACAGGCCGTTGAGGATGTTTTTAGCCTCTTGTTTGCCGGAGAGTTCTCCGGTAAGAGTGGCCTGTTCGGTTTGGGTGATGAGTCCTCCCACCTGGTGCAGTCCCTGCTGGGTGTGCGTGACGTCGTGGCCAACACCTGGGAAGCGGTGAAAGAATTTGCCCAGGGTATGTGGGATAGTCTGCAGCCGGCCCTTGCGTGGATTGGAGGGTTTCTACGCGATTCCCTGTCCGGGGCTTTGTCCTCGCTGTGGGAGGCACTGCAGAATGTTTTCGGCGCCCTCATGGAGGTCGGTAAGGCCCTTGGTGGGGCTGTGCTTACCATGCTGCAGGCGTTTTTCAGCGCGGTGAAACAGCTGTGGGATTTCCTCGCCCCGGTTCTGGTGCCGGTACTCAAAGTGCTGGCCGGCATCGTTGGAGGCGTCCTGGTTGGCGCTTTCTTGGGGGCTGTGAAGGTCATCGAGGGTGTGGCGAAGGTTATTTCGTGGCTGGCGGAGGGGTTCCGCTGGCTGGTGGAGAACGCTATTGCCCCGCTGATTGAGCGCCTTGGCCAGTTTGTTGGGTTCTTGATGTCCTCGTTGATGCCTACCTTGTCAGCGGTTGCTGGGCTTATCCGGGACGTTGTCGTTGGCGCGTGGAACGTGCTGTATACGGCGATTCAGTGGGCGTGGGAAAACGTTATCCAGCCGGTATTCAATGCCCTGGCCGAGGTTGGCCAGCAGGTTGCCCAAGTCCTGCTGACGCTTGTGTTTACTCCGATTCTGTTGGCGTGGAAGGCCCTGTCCACGGGTATTCAGTGGGCGTGGGAGAACGTAATTAAGCCGGCCTGGAGCGCTGTTGTGGCGTTCGCCATGGAGACTCTGTGGCCAATGTTGCAGCAGGTGTTCCAGTTCGTGAAGGACGGTTTTCACGCTGTTGGTAATAGCATCCAGTGGGTGTGGGCTAACGTGATTAAGCCTGCGTGGGATGCTCTCGCGGGCGCGGCGAATTGGCTGTGGGGCACCGTCCTGATGCCCGTCTTTGACCGGGTTAAGGCCGCGTTCCACGCTGTTGGTAACACTTTCCGCTGGGTTTACGACAACCTGCTGAAGCCCGTGGTCGACTCGTTCGCATCCGCCTTGAACTGGCTGTGGGAAAGCGTGATCAACCCTGTCGTTGATTGGATCCGCGGTAAGTGGGATGGCATGGGCCGTCTTTTCGGCCGGGTGAAGGATTTCATCGTTGATAATGTTTTCGGCGGGATCCAGTCTGGCCTGGATACGTTGAAGGGCTGGTTTAACACGGTTGTTGGGGCCATTGAGACGATTTGGAATCGTATCAAGCGGATTACCGCTAAGCCGGCCCGATTCGTCGTGGAGACCGTCTACAACAACGGTATCCGTAAGGCGTGGAATGCGGTCTCGAAGTTCACTGGTTTGGATGAACTACAGCCCGCCAATCTAGGCAAGCTCGGGGCTTACGCCCGTGGTGGTGTGCTTCCTGGGTACACCCCAGGACAGGACGTTCACCAGTTTTATTCCCCCACTGGCGGGCGAGTTGACCTGTCCGGTGGTGAGGCCATTATGCGCCCTGAGTGGGTGCGCGCCATGGGCGGTAAGGCCGCGATTGACGCGATGAATAAGGCCGCGATTAGCGGTGGTGTCAATGGTGTCCGAAAACTGCTGGGGTCTGACCCTGGCTCTGTTCAGCGCCGCGCTGACGGAGGAGTTCTCGCTTTCAAGGATGGCGGGCTTTTCCCGAACGGTGACACTGACCGCAAGGAGAACCAGTCTGCGGCTATCCAGCGTGCTCTGGCGTTTATGCGTCGGGAGGCTGGCAAGCCCTACCAGTGGGGCGGCGTCGGTAACCCGAGCTGGGACTGCTCCGGCCTGTGGTCGGGCATCGTCCATGAGCTTAATGGTAATGACGGTCGTAGCGGTCGTCTTTTTAACACGAATTCGCTTATCGCTAATCCGGGCACTTGGGGCTTTAAACCGGGTCTAAGTGGACCGGTTACGGTGGGCGTTTCTGCCGACCACATGGCCGGTACGCTGTCCGGGCTCAATGCTGAGTCCCGGTCCGGTGACGGCGTCCTACTTGGTGGTTCGGCGTGGGGTTCGGAGAATGGTTATTTTCCGTACAAGTACACGCTGGCTTCTATCCTGGGTGAGTACCTGCCGGGCGCAGAAGGTGGCGGCGGTGGTTTCAACCTAGGTGCCATGGTCAAGGGTATTTGGGATGGCATCATTGATAAGTTGCCGAAGTTCGACGGGGCTGCCACCAGTGGTTTGATTGGTCGTTTGCCGGCTGAGATGCTGAAGAAGTTGGCTGCGTCTGCGTGGGATTTTGTGAAGGAGAAGATTGGCTCGTTCTTCGGAGCGGGCGGTCAATCCGGCAACGCGGAGTCCTGGCGCGAAATGGCTATGTGGGCGATGCGTCGTACGGGCTTTAATGCTGATGACCCGGCGCAGGTGAACGCGATGCTTGCTCAGATTCAGTCCGAGTCTGGTGGTATTCCTGACCGTAACCAGGAGATCGTTGACGTTAACGGCACTGGTGCTAGTGCCGGTCAGGGCCTGTTGCAGATTATTCCGGGGACGTTTGCCGCCCACCGTGACCCGGAGCTGCCGAACGACCGGACTGACCCGCAGGCGAATATGGTTGCGGCGCTGCGGTACTACAGGAGCCGTTACGGTGACGACCTGACCACCATGTGGGGTCATGGGCACGGGTACGCCCGTGGTGGTGTCCTGCCAGGGTTTACCCCTGGACGTGATATTCACCGGTTCGTATCTCCGACAGGTGGGGCCCTGGCCCTGTCTGGTGGGGAGTCCATCATGGTGCCGGAGTGGACGCGGGCGGTCGGGGGCCCTGCTGCCGTGGCCGCGATGAACCGTGCTGCAAGTGGAGGCCGCGCCGGTAACGGTGTGGGTTTTGCTGCTGGTGGTGTGTGGTCAGGCCCGCGTGGTTTCTCGCAGGATGAGCTGGTCAAGGCCGTGCAGGAACTGACGAAGCAGATTCAAAAGGCCGCCGACCCAAAGAGCATCGAAGGGATTATCGCCCGTGCTGGGGCCACCCAGGTGGGCGAGATTCTGGGGATGCTGGACATGCCAGGCTTGTCGTCTACGGTGTCTACCTTGGTTTCTGCCGAGAAGGAGCTGGTGGAGGCTCGCGACGGTCACGCGCAGCGCCTGGCGGACATCGCGGACAAAGAGAAGGCCTTGGAGGAGGCCCGGAAGGCTGCCGGGGAAGCTGCGGATGCTGCGGCTTCCGGCATGTCGGAAGAGAATAAGAAGAAGCTGGAGGAAGCGGAAAAGGCGGTCGCTGACGCCCGGGCCGCGAATGACGCTGACAAGCTCGCTGAGTCCGAGAAGAAGCTGGCCGATGTGCGTAAGGAGGTGGATGAGTCCACTGCGAAGGACGCGGAGAAGCGTGCTGATGATGTGGCGAAGGCTAATGAGCAGGTCGTGAAGGCCGAGCAGGAGCTTACTGAGGCGCGCCGGAAGTCTGCTGCCGCTTTGGACATGAAGGTCTTTGACGTGGCTCCGCAGATTCACGGGGCGTTGTCTCAGGCTGCTGCGGCGACCGCACAGGTACCGCAGGTGTCGCAGGCTTTGGCTGGTCTTGCTGCTGCTGCCGGCCCGGCTGGTGTGTCTGTCGGGATGGCCGTGCAGGGTGTGAAGACGTTTATTTCGACTGTGAAGTCGATTTTGACGACGATTGGTGATTTTGTCGCCAAGATCTTCACCTCTCAGGCCGCTGCTCACAAGCTGATGGTCGATGCCCTGAACACTCAGTATGAGTGGGCTAAGACTATCGATGACATGAAGCAGAAGATTGTGGAGCTGCGTGTTCAGTGGGCTGAGGCGCAGGTGTCTTTGCGTGACGCTACGTGGAAGACGCGGCGTGCTCAGGCTGATGTGGTGCGTGCCCAGCTGACCGGTGTGAAGTCGGTGGCTGAGGCTGAGGCTGCGCTTCAGGCTGAGCGGGAACGCGTCGCCCGAGCTGCACAGCTGAACCTCAAGGACTTGTCGTTGGCGTACGACCGGTACCGGTGGGCTGAGTATCAGGGGATTGTTGACCGGTTGAATTTGGCTACGGTGGTCACCCCGGAGATTCTGGCGCTTGAGGCCGAGGTCAACGCGGCGAAGCTGAACGCGTTGGCGTCGCAGCGTGAAGCATCGTTGGCTGCTTTGCAGGCGTCGTGGGAGCAGCAGAAGGCTGCGCTGAATTTGATTCAGGTGCAGCAGAATCTGGCGACAATGACGCAAAATCTTGCGTTGATGTCGTCGGAGCTGGGCTTGTCTCAGGGCCAGGCGCTGCAGGCGATGAATACTCGTAAGCTGTACGAGGAGAAGGCTGGCGTCCAGTCGCAGATTGGTAAGAATTTCTGGCGTTTGTCGTACTGGCTGACTGGTGCTGGGGCGGCTGATGCGAAGCGGATTAAGGAGCTTGACCGCCTGATCGCTGAGCGTGAGGCGGCCGGTAAGGGCGCAGGTTCCGGTGTTGTTAAGGGCACTGGTGCTATGGGCTTTTTCGGGTATGGTGATTCTGCTTCTAACGCGGTGAAGAACGCTGGTTACGGTGAGCTGGAGCGTAAGCAGTGGGAGTACCAGGAGCAGCTGCAGCTGCAGGAGATTGAGCAGCAGCGTAAGCAGCTGGAGCAGAAGATTGAGCAGAATAAGCTCTACGTGGAGTTCCAGAAGCGTGTGGGTGAGCTGACCGCCGAGATTGAGGCCCTGCGGTCTGCGGAGTCGTCGGCGAAGCATGCGGCTGAGTATCACCGCGAGGAGAACCCGGCGATTAAGGCGGCGAACAAGCTGCTCGCCCAGTTTGAAGCTGGCCGCGCTCGCGAGTACATGGGCGTGGCCCGTGGTGAGAAGCAGGTCGTGGAGATCACTATTCCGCAGCAGGATACGTATACGCGTGAGCAGGTGGACGGGATGTTGGATGCACTGCAGCAGATTCCGTCGATTGATGCTCGTGTCCGGAAGCTGGAGGCTCCGGCTAAGCCGGGTGCTGCTGCAGTTATGTCTGGTGCGACTAGGTAAGGAGATGGTCTGGTGAGGGAGTTCACTTTGTTTGGTGTGGACGGCTCTGTGTGGCCGTTGACTTCCTGGGAGCACGCGGGCGTGTTTTTTCGGGCTGAGCCGGTTGATTTGCAGGCTGACGATGAGGGCCGGGTGGCTGGCAGCTTGGAATTGGTGGTTTCTGACCATCGTCCGGACGGCAGCCGAGTCGGCACGATTGATGATGTGATGTCTGCGTGGCGGCGCGCCTGGTCGAAGCACCGAGATTGTAGTTTGCACGTTGCTGACGGGAAGGACTCGTTGAGCCTGCGCCTGCGGTTGGAGTCGGTGGTGCCGAGCTTGCCCAGTTTGGACGCGGAGGGGTATGAGGAGTTTTCGCAGTCGGTGGTCGCGCCGGATGGTGCGGCGTGGTTGCGGAAGTCCTCGCGCCCTGGCCCTGTGGTTCGAGTGGTGAACGCTGGTGACCATGAGGCGTGGGTGTCTATCCGTTGGCAGCGGGGCGGTAGTGTTCGCCTGCCGTCTGGTGCAACATTTATATTGCCTACGGTTCCGGAGCCTCGGACTCTTCTTCTTGACCCTGGTGAGTCGTGCGCTGTCGTTGATGATGATGGTGTGCTCGATAGATCGCTGTGGGGCGAGTTGCGGTCTCGTGTGTTTCCTGAGCCGGTACCGCCGGGGCAGGTGCGTGAGTTTGTCGTGCCTGACGGGGCTTCGGTGCTTTTTAATGAGCGGGTTGATGACCCGTGGGCCTAAAAACCGTGGGGTGTGGCCCGCCCCCATCTTTTGACCATAATTTCATACGAAAGTTGTAGCGCTAGAAGCCGTTTTAAGGCGTTTTAGCAGCGTTGGTGGTGTCCTAGGTAGGCTCAACGCGTCTACGGGGAGGTAGAAAAATTGGCTACAGACTGGAAGTCCGTACAAACCACTGTTAAGCAGGTGATTCGCGACCGTGGGCAGTGGATTGGGCTGCTGAATGAGGATTGGGAGCCTATCGCGGAGCTGGAGCCAACGTCTTTTCAGGAAACGGAAACTCGCCTTGCCGCCCCGGAGGTCTCGCTTACCCTACCCGGGCGGGATAGTGGAAGCCGTGTGTCCCTGGCCGTGGATGAACTGGTGGCTGAGGATTTAGGCGTGTTTGATGAGCGGGGTTATTTCCGCGCTAAGAACGACGTTGCCCGGTCTATCTGCGTGGCGCGTGAAGGATACCGGCAGGCGTTTTTCATCCCATATCTGGACGCGGAGGGGCAGCGTGCCCCGGAGTCTCTGTCGGTAGAGGCTGCTGGGCTTTTGTCTTTGCTGGAGGCGTGGCCATGCCCGTCTATCCCAGAATCGTGGAGGGGACAGTGGTCTACCGAAACGGGTGACGCCGGCGTCGAGAAATATGACAGGGCGCGTGAATTATCCCTGGTGGAGATGGCAACCCGAGCGGACGGGTACACGGTGAACGGGCCGGCGGAGCCGACGATTCAGAATCTAATACAGGACTCGCTGGACGCGGTGAACTCGCACATGGGCTGGACTGCTGACCCTCACATGGTGGTTGATATGACCTCGACGGGACGTACGTCGCCGGAAGTGATGATCCGTGTTGAAGATGATCTGGTTTTGCCGACGGTAGATGAGTCGGCCCGGCTAGCTGGCGTGAATATCAACGTGGATTTGTGGTGGCCTGGCGATGAGACCGTTCTGGTGCGGGACTCTGACCGAAAAAACGTATCAAAGAAAGAATTCCCACACCCCGTGGCTGTGGTGCGCGTGCAGCAAATAGAGGAGGGCTAGACCATGGTAGATGTTGCACCCCTAGTTGCTGACGGTGGTCAGCTGCGGCTTGTTCGCCGCCTGGCGGCGTTTGCTTATGGTGAGCGCTCGGTGGAGTGGCCGGAGGATTTCGACGGGCCGGAGAAAGACCTGCCGGATGACCGTGTTTTCGGCTATGTGGCGAAGCTGCCGGGGAAGTCTCCGGGCCGGTCGGAGCGTCGTTTTACCCGGTCGGATATTCAGATTGACGCGGTAAACGGAACGTCCACGACTGAGCAGGTGCTGGATAGTGCCGCTAACCGTACTGGCGGGGACGCGTTCGTTGAGACTGTGATTAGTGGTCGTGGATTAGGACGCCAGGTTCCGGGCGTTGATTTCCGTTTAGGGGACCGGGTACCGGTTCGCCTGTGGGGTCGTATTTTGCCTGGTCAGCTGGTGACGGAAGTGTCCTGGGAGGGGACGGCCCCGTCGGTGAAGGTTGGCGGCCAGGTGCTTGCCGATTTGGAGGCGCTGGATCGCGATGTTTTAGAGCAGAAGCGTGCTATTGCCGTGGAGCGGCGGGAGCGGCTTAAGGATGTTGGTGTGGTGTCTCGGGCTGCGTCGCGTGCTCAGTCTACGGCTGATTCTGCGGCGGCTGACGCCCAAGACGTGCGTGAGGCGCTTGGGGGTCCCGGTGCGTCGGGGAAGACGCTTGTGGAGCAGCTGGGAGCACTGAATGGGCAGCTGAAGGAGCAGGGGGAGGACCCGAAGCCGGGGCTGCTTCCTGCTTACCTTGATTTGAACACGAGGCTGTGGGGGCAGCAGCAGCGTGTCAACCGCCAGCAAGAAGAAATCAATGACGCGGTGGATTCGTCGGCGCAGGATCAGGCGGAGTTGATTGAGTCGATGACCCGCCAGCTGGATAGTCTGCGGTCGCAGCTTGCGGCGGTGTCTGGATCGGTGTGGCAGGTCGGCGCCCCGGGTGACGGGATGTGGGACCGGGAGCTCGAACCCTACGGCTTCGGCGCTTACAAACACTTTCTCGTCGCTGAGGGTTCCTGGGTGGGCAAAGCCATCGTAGATTTGACCGTGACCAGGGGAAGTGGGGAGAGCCGCGAGTACATATTCAGAACGATGTCCGTGGACGTCGGCGCCCAACGGCGCTTCCTCCTCTCGGAGGGGTCTAGCGCCCCGTCGGCTATTGTCCACTACCGGGTCGATGATGGCCGCGCTCGCAGCCGCAGATTGACTATCGAATCACAGACCGCCGACCAGGAATATAACTCGGTGGCGCCGCGATTCACGACCCCCACCGCCTCGACCTACGCGATTAACGTGGACCTGACATGGCTGAACGCCCACAGGGGGGCGTTGTATGCAATTCGCATTATGGCCTACGGGGATGGTGGCTCGACTCAGCTGGAGAGTATCTCCCGTAGTTCTATCGGGCCGCTCGGCCCGGCGGGTAATGGGCGCCGCACCATGACCCTAGCGGCGGAGAAGGAATTGGAGGCAGGTGTGGAAATCGCCGTCGAGGCGATGTGTGACCACTCTGGCGAGTACCAGCGCCAGGTGGACGGCGGCAATGTGAATATTTCATGGGTTGTTTAGGAGATGACTGATTATGCCTGTTTTGCAGGGGACACTTGTTGATGTGACGGCTGAGCCGTCGACGGCTAGTGAGGTGTGGGTGCGTGCTCCGCGGGGGCGTGTGTCTGGTACGCGTGTGGTGGTGCCGGAGACCCGGCGGGTGGAGGTGAAAAACGGCGAGTTCGAGGTGCACATTGAGCCCGGGCCTGCCTATTTGGTGGTGGTGCACGCTACCGGCCCCCAAGAACACGTGCCCCTCCTGGTGCAGGAGGGCATGTCCACGATTGCTGAGGCGGTGCGCCTTGGCGACGAGTCGTGGGCTGATTTTTCCCCGTCGCAGGCCGACGCTATCCGCGCTGAGGTGGTGGCCTCTGTGGCGCAGGCCCGCCAGCAGGCGCAGGAGGCGGCCACGTCAGCTACAGCAGCGGACAAGTCCGCTAGCGGGGCCGCCTCATCGGCGTCGTCTGCTGCTGAGTCGGCGCAGGCCGCGACCACGGCGGAGGATAACGCGGCAATGTATTCCAGGGAAGCGCTGGCCTCCAGGGAGGCGGCGCAACGGGATGCCAACCAGTCGGCTGAGTCGGCGTCGTCTGCTGCTGAGTCGGCGTCACAGGCGGCGGGTAGTGCCGCGAGCGCTAAGGCTGATGCTGACCGTGCCGCACAGATAGCCGATTCCACCTCGTGGGACGGCGACAAGCTCACCGTCAATGGAAAAACCTCCCCGTCGCTTACCGGCCCGCGGGGTGAGGCCGGCGAGGTGTCGCAGAAGGAGCTTAACGCCCGCTTGGCCTCCTCCCCCTACAATTCCGTCACGGTCAGGACTGAGGGCGAGGCGCAGACCCTGTCTGGCCTGCGAAAAGGTGACTATGTGCATGTGCTCGATACGGGGAATGTCTATATTTGGGAGTGAAAACAATGACCAGTAACACACACACCATCCTGGCGGTGGTCTAGATGCCGCTAAGAAAAGTCGATTTGTCGACCACAATCTCTGGCCAGGGTTGGGAAGCTACAAAAACCGGCCAGTGGGTCGAATTCCGAGTTTTGGGGTCGATAGAAGACGATATTACGCTCCCCAAGGGATTCGCCCCCGCGAAGCAGACCTATATCCCTATATCTGCCGAAATGACCGACACATTCACCCCGCGCTTAGCTATCAACCAGGCGGGCGTGGTCACCAAGCAGGGCTTTACCTACGGGTGGGGACTCGGTATTTGGCGAGCCGCCTAGCAGGTAAGGCGGTGCACCATGCCGCTTAAGAAAATCACGCGCATTACCCCGGCCCCGACCACACTGACCGGGGCGCAAGACACCGGCTGGCTGGACCTCATAGACCAAGACGGGGTGGGTGGAGCACCCTACTATGTCCCCATGGCACCCGGCACTTACCTCACGGTCGGTTACGCAACCGCAGATAGCGTGAGGATGATTGTCCGCCCCGGAAAGGCTGGGGATCGCGGAGACTATTTCGACGTGAGTACGACACTAGCCCCTATCGCGATTGTGGAGATCACCGCTCCGGACAAGATTATTTTGGACGCGCAGTATGGCACAGCCTCCGCCCGCGTCATATTCATTCCCCTGTAACAATCAACATTTAGCTCCTGACCGCGCCTGGTTGGGGGCTATTTTCATGGGCGGAAGCGCCCAGGAAGGACACGACTATGGACACGATTAAAGACAGTATTCAGGCCCTCGACAACGCCGAGTTTGCTAACCTCATGCGCTGGATGTACGGGGAGGAACAACCCCGACGGGAGGCGCAGGCCGAGGTAGTCAAGGTGCTGCAGGACGAAGGAAAGCTCCCGATGCCCGATGCGCTGACTGACGCGGAGGCGCTGCCCGAGGACGTTAGCGACGTGCCAGAATGGGTCAACCCGGGAACCGATCATTCTGCTATGTACCGCGAAGGCGATATCGTGCGTTACGAGGGGCGGATTGTTCGCTCGACGCACAAGGGCCTCAACCACTGGGAACCAAACACACTGTCGCTCGACGGCCGTATCTGGGAGGACATCACCCCAGCCGAGGACGAGACCAGCGATGACACCACCGAGGACGCGGAGGCCACCCAGCCCACATGGCGGCCCGGCGTTTCCTACCTCGCCGGTGAAGAAATCCTCTACGAGGGCCGCCGATACCGCGTCATTCAGGGCCACACCTCACAAGAAGACTGGGCCCCAGATGCCGCCCACTCGCTATTCCAGGAGGTCAAAGCATGAAGGACTGGGAGACTCTAGAACCTGATAAGTACGCGCTGGTTGGTGGACATCGTCTCACGAAGGGGCGCGCCCGGCCGATTGACCGGATCATTATCCACCACAACGCCGCAAACCGATGGTCGTCTGAACAGGTGCGTGACCTATGGAATAACAGCCGCGAAGCGAGCGCCCACTACCAGGTGGAGGCGGACGGGACGATCGGTCAGCTCGTCAATGACTGGGACACCGCCTGGCACGCGGCAAACGCTGATGTTAACGCCCGCTCGATTGGTATCGAGCACGCGAATATTTCCGGCCCGCCGCGCTGGCAAATCTCCGACAAGACCATCGAAGAAGGCGCCCACCTCGTCGCTGCCCTGTGTCACGCGTACAAGCTCGGCCGACCGCAGTGGGGCCGAAACGTCTTTCCCCACTCACAGTTCACCTCCACCTCCTGCCCCCACCAGCTGGACGTCGGAGGCGAGGACCACACCACCTACATGCGGCGCGCCCAGTGGTGGTACGACAACCCCACCGGTGGGGCGAAGAAAACCACACCACCGGCGGCGCAGAAGCCGAAACCGAAGGAGCAGAATGTGCTGACCACTAAGTATTTCACTGACTACATCACGGGGTTTTTCACTCCGCAATTTGACGCAATTCAAGAAATTTGGACGCAATTAAGGGGACCATCGGGTAACGGCTGGCCTCAATTAGGGCAGGATAGCCAAGGCCGCGACCTCACGTTGGTAGATGCGGTGGCTAGTATCCGCTACCAGCTCGCGCAGATTCAAGCAGACGTAGACGAACTGAAGCGGAGGAAGAAATAATGGGTAAGCATTACAAGAAACCGATTTTCACGACCGTGTCGGAGCACGTGGCAGAAGCTGTCGCGGTGGAACTCCAGGAGCAGCCGTGGTGGCGGAGATATAAGGGAACCATCATGCTCATCTTGCAGGCCGTCGCGTGGGTAGCTGGTGTTCTTCCGGTCTACCTGGCGGACGCGCCGGAATGGACAATCATCCTTGTGGGCGGTATCGGTTTCTTCGTCACCACCCTAGTCAACCGCCTCACTGTTGACGGTGTCACCCCGTCCATGGCCCCACGCCTAGCAGGCCAAGCGGAACGCCGCGAATCAGCAGAAACCCCCGCCACCCTACCGGTCTACAACGGCCCCACCACCGCAGGGGAGTAGTCATGACCCGCACCCTTCGACTCATCATCGCCGCGCTAGCGCTCCAAATGACGTCACGGGGCTTGGACTACCTATTCGGTGACACTCGCTCAGGGATCGGCATATTCGAGATTGATAGCATCGGCCCGCCCTTCGCATGGGGCCTAGCCTGTATCCTCGCCGCCGCGATTACCGCTACTGGTCTCGTCATTGGGAGGGACCGAATTACGAGGGGAGGAGCAACGCTATCAGCGGCGATCTACGTCGCCTTCGCCCTTATGGTCGTTGATGACGTTTACCTAGACGACACGGTGGATGACTGGCGCTATCTCACCCTTTATTTGTCCGCCGCGTTTATCTGGGGGGTCATCGCATGGTCGCTCAGTGTCCGCATGGCGGTCACCGAGAACCGGAAGGAGCATAGTGCAGATTGACGAAATACTTACGTTCTTATCCGGTTCTAAGAGCCCGCTGGGCTTCTTTCTTTCCGTCGCTATCATCCTCGCCTTCGTGAGCGGACTATTCTCCAAGGCGGCAGAAAACTACGGCGGCATCATTGGTGCGGCCAGCAAGGCGCTCAATAAGCATAAGCAGGACGCCATCGCCGCCGACGAGGCTAGCGATGCCCGCCGCCTCGACCGGTTAGAGAAGACGATTCAACGCCTCGATAACGAGGTTGGTGAGCTGCGGGAGAAAGACAAAATCCACCATGAATACCAGCTTTATGTCGCAGCGTACTGGCGCAAGCTGCAGTTCTGGGCAGTGGAGAAGAACATCACCCTGCCGCCCCCACCGATGATGACCTACCCGGAGTGGAAAATAAGTACCTACCCAGACACGGAGTAACGTTGACCCCCGCCCTCGTGGTGGGGGTCTTTTTTCATGCCCTTTTTTAGTAGTCGCCCTTCAGGGAGGTGATGTACAGGGAGGCTTCTTTTTTGGACATTTTTCCCACTTCCTCGCGGGTGGTGGGGCCGTAGTAGAAGCCGCCTTCGAGGCGTGCGCCCTGGTCAATAAGTGCCATGATGTAGGAGACCTGGCGCGGGGTGGCGAGTGGGCCTTTTTCTGCGATGAGTTGACGGCGTTCTTCTTCGGCTTTTTCTTCGGCGGCGATTTCTGCGCGGATGGCTGCCCGTTCTACATCCCACTCTGCTTGGAGCTCGTCGCAAGCGGCGATGGCTTCGGCTTCGTCAGCGTAGGGGCGGAAAACGTTTTTGGGGGTGATGCTGCTGTTGTGGAATGCGTAGAGGCCGGGCCCCCCAGGTTTTGCCGCGCTCTTTGCGGGGGCGAGTCTCCCGGATGATGTAGTAGTCGGTGGTGCTGTAAAGTTCGTTTTTCATGGTGTGGGCCCTTTCTGACCTTTGTGGCCGGGAACTTTTCCCTTGCCTGTGATACCCATATTAGTCGATACCCCGGCGGTTGTCTAGCTGGTAGACATCTATGTTTGTATGGTGCTCGTCACACTTCATCCCCTAGGTGCAGTGTCACCCCGTGCATGGCCATGGCGAGTCGGCAGGCCGCCCGCTCCCACTCCAGAGACCGTCCATCCAGCTGCTGCTCATCCTCCTCGGAGGGGTAGATGAGGATGGTGCCGCTCTCATTCATGTCTGCGAGTGTGTCCGCGTCATCCAGGAGGCGGTCTAGAATATCTCGTACACCGCCACTGATAGCCAGGGGGATAGGGGCGGTGCCAGCCACCCACCGTGCGTAGGTGCGACGTGCCACCCCTAGCGTGCGGGCCATGTTGTTGGTGTCCAGACCTAGTAAGTGCTGGGTGGCTTGCAGGTCACCACGCGAAATTGGTTCTTCCCCGCCCTCGTCCCACATGACGGCGGGCACGTCCCACACGTGGCAGGCTAGGGCCTCCAGCAAGTCCTCGTCCAGAGGGCGCGGGGTAAGCGGGGCCTCGTCCTCGTCCAGCTCGGACTCGTCCAGCGGGTAGACCGCCTGCACCTGGTCGGCCCAATCATCCATGATTTTGCCCGCGTCCAGGGCCTCGTCGATAAGCTGCTTGCGCAGCTCCTCCAGCGACTCACCCGTAACCTCGTGAGTGAAACCGGCCTTTTCTGCGGAAATGATGATGGTCATTGTGGTCTCCAGTCTTATGTATGGCTGTGTATGTTGTGTGGTTTATGCGCCTTCCCGTCTAGCCCTCCGCTGTGGGGGGGGCTAGGCGGGGCAGCGGGATTACAGTGCGTGACCTGCGACAATCTCCCAGAAGTCAACGTCCTGGCGGAGGATGAATCGCTTGGCGATGCCCTCCCCGTCGGTGGTAATGACCTGGTCGGCGATGGCGTCGATGTCGTGCTGGTTGGCGTATTCGCCCATAACCTCGATGATTTCGCGCTGGATGGCCTCATTGCAGGTTTCGTATCGCATGTGGAATATCTCCCTTGTATCGTGGCCGGGAACTTTTCCCTTGCCTGTACTACTAATAGTAGTCGATCATCTACCTACTGTCTAGTTGGTAGACATCTATTTTTGTGTGGCGTTCGCCACAAAGAAAAATCCCCGCCGAAGCGGGGAAGTGGCATCCGTCGAATACAATAAAGGCTCATCCCCACCGCAGCGGGGAGGGCTGGATGCCTGCAATTAATCGTACTCGCCGAGCAGCGGAAAATCACCCATCCAGGAATAGACCGTCTGCCGCGTCACCCCCGCAGCGCGGGCCAGCTGCGCGACCGGCACCTTCCTGGAGTGTGCCAGGTGAGCGACCCGCTCATGCAGCATGCGCTGGTCAAGCTCCAGCTTGAATTGGAGATCTGCCAGGCGCTCTCGCTCCTCGCGCACTTCACGCACCAGCGGGGGTTCCTCCTGAGACGGCGTAGTAATTTCGTAGGCCTTGATGTGGATAGGTTCAAAACCGAGGGCCTGCACCAGGCCGCCCTGCACCATGTCCAGCGCCGTGGAGCCCAGATTGTATTTCTTCTTTGTCTCCTTGGTGACTACCCAGGTTCCCCCGGCCTGCCCGGTTTCTCCCACTACCGCCCCGTCAGGCGACACCAGCACACCCTTCACGCCACTATCGCCCGTCCAGGCGCTAGCCCACCTCGCCAGCTGCTTGTGTGCCCCCATCGGGCCGCCGCCACGCTTGGCCAGCACCTGATCCGCCTTCCTGGCGTTCCACGCATTGATAGTGCCGTATTCGAAATTAATCATTTTTCCTCCAGTCCTTTCGTTTTCTTCTACCCTCATCCTAGAGTCTACCCGATAGACATGTAGGGCTATTGGACTATGGATCTGGTCACGCTAGGGAAGTGGTCGCCACGCCAAATCCCACGACAATTCCACGACAAAAGGCCCAAAAATAGGCCAAAAGCGCCCAAAAGATACCTAACCCGAAAAACACGAAAACCCCCGATGGCCAGCGTTGTTGCTGGTCAACGGGGGCTATGAAATTGCTCCTCCAACTGGGCTCGAACCAGTGACCCTTCGATTAACAGTCGAATGCTCTGCCAACTGAGCTATGGAGGAATATCCATTCGCTGCAACGACTGCTCGCCGCAACGAGACATAACTATATTAGGAAACCTCCGAATAACACAAATCGCCAGGCAGTCGAGGTTTTCTGGATTCGTATTGTGAAGGCAGAACGCGTGGGTTCTGGCAGGTAGATTAGAGGGGTGACTTCTCGGATTAGTTTTCACCCGCACACGTGGACCAAGCGGGCCCTGGTGGTGCAGACGGACCTGCCGGGGCCGCCGGAATGGGGCCCGGAGCAGCTGTGGCGCCTGTTTCCGTCGCGGGCGCAACGCCCGGTGCGGGTGAGCTTCGCGTTTAATCGTGACGTCGCGGTCACGGGTGATTGCCTGGCCTTGGCGCTATCGACGCTGACGGGGAAGAACTTCGAGCGCATCGATTTCGGCTTCGAGGTCTCCACGGGGGTGCGGGAGGCGATAGCCGAGTGGACGCAGGCCGAGGTCAACGCCGAAGGTGCAGCCGGCGGGGAGGGGACCGCGCCGGGTGGGGCGGCGGAACCTGCCAACGGCAAGGTGGTGCTGAACTTTTCCGGCGGGTTTGACTCGCTGGCGGCGCGCTACCTGCTGCCGGCAGACCATGAGTTGGTCTCGTTGGATTTCGGCGGGAGGTTTAGCCGCGAGCGGGAGTTCTTTCAGCGCTTCGACCCAATCCGCGTGGAGACCAACGTGGTGCGCACCCCGCTGCGGGCGAACTCGTGGTCGTTTATCGGCCTGGGGACCCTGCTGACCGCGGCCACGACGCGCGCGGAGTACTGCTCTTTTGGCTCCATCCTGGAATCGACCAGGTTTAAGCGGGGCAGCGCCTATGAGAATAACTTCACGTTCCCGCCGTTTGCGGCGGCGGGGATGACGAACGCGGCGCCGACGCTGGGCCTGACCGAGGCCGGCACGGTCTTGGTGCTCGCACACAACGCGCCGGAGCTGCTGGCGGATTCCTTGCAGTCGCTGGCGGGGCCCCGCGAGGAGAAGCTGGTGCGCAAGCGGGCGCTCGTCGAGGCGGTGCTGGCGTCGGCGGGCACGGCGGTGAGGCTACCGCGCATCGAGATGCCGGCGGAGCCTTATTTCACGTTCGGCGACAACTTCACCACGGACCTGACCGCGATGTACTTGAGCTGGCTGGGGCGCCCCGACCTGGCCCGGCAGCTGGTGCGCGGGTTCAGCCAGCAGATCGTGCGCGACGTGCGGGGCATGGATTTTGACTTCATGCGTAAGGCAGACGGGCGGATGTACCGCAATTACCCGGAGCCGCTGCACGCCACGCTGACCGCGGGGCTGGACCAGGCCGGCATCGAGTTTTACACGGCCGAGGACGAGGAGGCCAACGCCGAGTTTTTGCGCTACTGGCGGGACTTCAAAGCCAACCAGCCCAGCTAATCTGTGATGCTGTCGCTGAACATGTCGTCGGCCAGCAGTTCGTCCCACTGCCCGCCCAAAGAGACGGCGAATTCTAAAATTCCCTGGAGGAGATAAAACGGGGGCGGGGCATGCCCCGGGCCCCAGTCGCCGACCAGGAAGCGGCGGCGCGCGGCGTGGTCGGCGGTAGCGTCCTTCCAAGGCCGGCAGTGTTCGGTCAGGTGCAGCTCGTCCTCACTGCACTGCAGGTAGGCCACGTGATTCGGGAAGGACTCAGAGTAGAGCGGGGTGACGTCAGTGACCGCGGGGATGTCCTCGATTGGCGCGCCCGCCCAGCTGCTGTCCAGGAAAGCCTGAACGTGGCCGGGGTAGTAGCCGGCGATGGTGGTCTGCGGGTTCGCCACGATGGCCAGGGACCCGGGGAAGCGGTGGGAGTAGTACAACGCGGCGAAGGCCCCGGCGGAGGAGCCGTAGAAGATGAGGTTTTCTGCGTTGCCGAGCCCGTCCTGGATGTGGTCGATGGCCCGGACCAAGTCGTCCTGCAGGGGCAGGGAGGGCGAGCCAGTGAACCAGCCGATGGCGGTGCTGCGCCCCAGCATCGGGTCGGAGACAAAAATAAGATTGGCGTCCAGGTTCTCGGTCAGCTGCTGGCCCACGAACAGCGGGAGGCTCGTCGTCGCCGGGTCGGCGGCGGCGTGGAAGACCACGATGGTGGTGGCCGCCTGCCGGTCGACCACCATCAGCTCCAACAGCGCGTCCTCGTAACCAATGACTTGGATACCGGGGGTGAGCGCGGCGTGGCAGAAATCGTCGAGGGACCGGTGGAGCACGGTATCCGCGCGGTAGCGCCGGTAGTTTCTGACGAAAGGCATGCGCACAAGTCTAGCGCTTTGCCTAGCCCACGTGTTCCACCCTGTGCACGCTTGCGAAAACGGGTGCGGACTAAATCCACAACCCTGCGGAAGTGAGCGGGATTCGTTTAAGATGTTCGCAGTTAACATTTTTCTGTGGCGCTGTAACCCAGCGGAAACCCACTGAAAACCCAGCGATCCCCCGAACCGAAAACGAGCCCAGCGATGAATCTTTCCGAACTACGGACCGCCTTGTGGCACTTGCGCAAGGGCGGTTTCCGGCAGCTGGGGAGGCACCTGGAGCACCGCGAGAATCTCCGGTTGAAGGCCTCGCAGGACGCGGCGGATAAGCAGCGGGTAGAGGAGATGAAGCGCGCCGAGCTGCGCGGTTTCGACCCGCTGGACTTTGAGGAGTTCCCGGGAAACACGTCTCGGCCCAAGCCTTTCGGCCATTACCGGGTGGGCGCCATCCTGGATGATTTCTCGCACCTGGCCTGGGGAGGGGAATTCGACCTGGTGCCACTGACCCCGGACAACTGGCGCGAAGAGATAGCAGACGGCATCGATTTCCTGCTGGTTGAATCGGCCTGGCAGGGAAATTCCGGGGCCTGGCGTTACCAGGTCGTCGGTAGCAACGCCCCCTCGGACAACCTGCGCGAGCTGGTCGCGCACTGCCGGGCATCCGGAATCCCCACGGTGTTCTGGAACAAGGAGGACCCGGCCCACTTCGACGACTTCCTCGCTTCCGCGCAGCTTTTTGAAGTCGCCGCTACTACCGATGCCGCCTGCGCGCCCCGCTACCAGGAGGCGCTGCCGGGCACCCGCGTGGTGGTCGCCCCCTTCGCCGCCCAGCCCCGGGTGCACAATCCCATCCGCACCGCGGTCAGCGGGCGCTACCAGCGCGGGGATATCTGCTTTGCGGGAACCTATTTCCGCCACAAATTCCCGGAGCGGGCCCGGCAGATGGAATTTATCTTGCGCGCCGGGCTGCTAGCCAGCGACAACCTGCATTCGGCACTGACCATCTATTCGCGCAACCAGGGCGTCGACGACAAGTACACCTTCCCGGCGCCGTTTGATGAGTGGGTCGTAGGCGCGCTGCCCTACGGACGGATGCTCAGCGCCTACCGCGGCTACAAGGTCTTCCTCAACGTCAATACCGTCACGGATAGCCCGACCATGTTTTCCCGCCGCGTCGTGGAGCTGCTCGCCGCCGGCACCGCGGTCGCGACCACGCCGGCGGAGGGGATATCCCGCCTGTTCGGCCCCGGCGAGGTCCTGACCATCGACGGCCCCGCGGAACAGCCGGGCGAGGATGCGGAGGAAGCAATCGATGCGGCGGCCGCGAGCATCGAGGCCCTGGTGCGTTCCGCACTCGCCCGGGACCGCATGGTGCATAAAGCCCAGCGGATCATCTGGGAGGGGCACACCTATACCCACCGCGCCCAGCAGATCGTTCAGGCGATAGGCCTGCCCGCGGCCAACGCCTGGGCCGGCCGCCCGAAGGTCACGGTCGTCATGGCTACCAACCGGCCCGAGCGCGTGGCAGAGGCCGTGGCGCAGATCCTCGCCCAGCGCGAGGTCGAGCTGGAGGTCTTGGTGGGACTCCACGGTATTGCCGCCCCGGAGCCGCTCCCGGAGGGCGTGCGGGTCTTCGAGTTCCCCGCGGAGGCGAGCCTGGGCGAGGCCCTCAATGGGTTGGTTCGTGAGGCGAGCGGTGACTACGTGGCCAAGATGGACGATGACGATTGTTACGGGCCGGATTACCTGCGCGACCAGGTCAACGCGCTGCGCTTTTCCGGGGCCGAGGTCGTGGGCAAGCAGGCGTCTTACCTGTATCTCGCCGACACGGATGAGCTGGTGCTGCGTAAACCCTGGCGCGAGCACCTGTGGACCGACCTGGTCTTAGGCGCGACGCTGGCCGCGCGGCGGGAGACCTTCGTGGACCATCCCTTCCGGGAGCTCGGCAGGGGCGAGGACACCCAGTTCCTGCGCGACGTGGCCGCCGCGGGCGGCAGGATTTACTCGGCCGACCGTTTCAACTATATCCAGGTCCGCGCCGCCCACGGGCACACCTGGGACGTGGAGGCCTCGGCACTAAAACGCAACGGGGTCGTGGAAAGCTACGGGCTCAACCGATCCCACGTCTTCGTGGGCCGGGAAGCAGACGAGGATTAGGCCAGGGGAGAGCACAACATGTTTTTCATCGGACGCACGCGGTACAGCCTGTTCAACCCGACCTCGACGTCGTGGCGGCTGACCCAGCAGGACAGCGCTGCGACCGCAGGCGCCAAATCCCACGCCAAAACCGCGAAGAGCGTGGAGAATTACCGGAAGGAACTCTACGCCCCGGACCGCTTGGCCCTGCGGGAAGAGATCTTTACCCAGCACACGTTGCCGGCCTTGGCCGCGGCCGCGCGGGATTTCGACGTGGTGCACGTGGTGTCCTACTCGGAGTCGCTGCCGGAAAAGTACCAGCGCAGTCTCGCCGCGGCGGCGCAGCGCTACGATTTTCTGCACCTCGACAAGCGGCCCGACGGCCAGGCCGGGACCCCGCTGGGAGAAATCGCGCGCGGGCACGTGGCCGCGGGCGAGGCCTTCGGCCAGTACCGGCTTGACGATGACGACGTGTTAAGCACCGAATACTTCGCCACCATGGCGCGGTATGTGCGGCCGGAGTACTGCGGGATGGCGGTCAGCTTGCCGCTCGGGGTGGAGGCAATTCTGCACCGGGGGCGCGTGACGAACCTGCGGCAGGCGCATTTCCCCATGAATTCCATGGGGCTGATGTACGTCTGCCAGTTTGGCGAGGACGGGAAGCTGCAATCTCCCCGCCCGGCCCCGCACAACATGGTGGACCGGAAAAGCCCGGTTATCCTGGATTCCCGCCAACTGGGGTATTTCCGCTTCAACCACCTAACCCAGGACAACGCCTTGCGCGCCAAGGATGGGCCCTCCATGTCGGGCCTGGTCAAGGCGATGTCTAAGTACCCACGCTTTGAGGACGCCGACACCCTGGAGCGCCTGTTCCCCACGGTGGCGCCGCTGGTCGTGGACGAGAGCACTGCCGATGCCTTGGACCGGCCCACTCTGGTGTGGGCAGCCACCCGGCTAGAAATGCCCCGGCCGCTGCAGACCTTCCGCCTGGAACTTGACCATATTTTCGCGCCGACTGCCCGACCCCACCAAGGACTGGTCACCCTGGATATCCAGAACGCCGACGGACGCCCGGTCCCCGTCGGCACGTCGCTGGCCGGTGTGCCGAAGTCCGCCCGAGCGGAGGTGGGCTACTACAAGTACCTGGACTCCCGGCCGGGGAGCGGGTCAAGCACGGTGGAGGTTTTCCTCCCGGACGGCTACCGCGTGGTGGGGCTGGGGGTGCGCCGTTTCGGCAAGTCTCTACCGTTTTTCCTTCGGAGTGCTGAATTGAGCTTCCCGAGCGAGCAATCGGAAGTAAAGTAGACAAAGTGGCTACCAAGAAATCTAGATAATCTCCGATAGTCTGGGCCGCGTGCCTGGAGGCTAGAAGAATCCGATATCCCGCCGTGAGAGAAAGCACCTAGTTTGCCGTGAAGATCCTTGTCCTTTCCCAGTATTGGTATCCGGAAAACGGGGTGCCGCAGCGGCGGTGGGCGTGGCTCTCGCGAATCCTCATCCGCAACGGGCACCAGGTCACCGTCATCGCGCCGCCCCCGCACTACCAGCGCAAGGTCTCGCTGCGGCAGTGGTTGTCCCAGCGCAGTTTCCGTTCCGCGCGGCAGGCGGAGGAAGGACCCGCGGGTGAGCGGGTTATTCGGTCGGGCTTTTTCCCCGCGGGTCGTTCGCTGACGCAACGGATTTTCAACCAGGCCTCGGTGGCCGCCTCGATGGTGCTGATGCACCTCAACCCCTCGCACCAGGTCCGCAAACTGCGACCCGATTTGGTCATCGGTACGGTGCCGGCACTGCCGACTTCGGCGGTAACGCGGCTGGTCGCGGGGATCCACCGGGTGCCGTACGTCATCGACCTGCGCGACGCCTGGCCCGATCTGCTGCGCGAGAGCCGCGACTGGAATTCGGGCACGGGCCGGAGGACGCTGCGGGAGAAGATCTTAAGCCGCGGGCCGCTCCAAGTGCTGACCAAGCTCACCGAGCAGGTTATGTACTCAGCACTGCGCAAGTCCGCCGGCGTCATCACCACTACCCAGCGGGAGAGCGACTACCTGGCCACGTACTTCGCCCGGACCATGCCAGGCCCCAAGCCGGAGTTGACCACTATCCGCAACGTCTTCGCGCCCCGGTCGGACTACGACCGGCAGGTCAAGGCGCCGCGCGAAGGCGGCCTAAACGTCCTGTACGCCGGCACGCTGGGCCGGGCCCAGAAGCTGGAAAACGCCCTGGAGGCCGCGAAGATCGCCCGGGACAAGGGCCTGGACGTGCACTTGCGCATGATCGGCGACGGGGCTACCTGGTTCGCCCTGAACGAGCGCTCGGAAGAATTGGGCCTCGACGTAGAATTCCGCCACCGGCTGCCGGCCGACCAGCTACGGGAATACTACGAGTGGGCGGACACCGCCTTGGTGCATCTGACCGATTGGGACGCCCTCGAGCGCGCAATCCCGTCCAAGACCTACGAACTCATGCAGTTAGGTCTCCACATCAGCGCGGCCGTGGCTGGGGAGGCCGCGACGCTCATTCACCAGCTGCACGCGGGCCACGTCGTGGAGCCAGAAAACCCGGAGGCGCTCGCGGACCTGTGGATTGAACTCGCCGCGAATCGCGGGATGCTCCAGGTCGGGGAGGACGGAAGGAAGTGGGTGGAGCACCAGCGCGACGAGGTCGTTCCGTTAAACCTGCTCGACATCCTCGACCGGATAGAGCGCAACAACGTCCGCGTCCAGCGAAACCAGCAGGGCTCTCGGGGATAGGTGGCACATCATCATGCGTATCAGCAGCCTAGACGCCTACCAGGGCACATTCGGCGCTAAGACCCATGCCCCGGGCCAGCCCACCGCGCAGCCCGCGCGGCCAATCGTCATACTTGATGACTCCGAGGAGCCGGTCTCCCTGGCATCCGTGACCGGGGATGCCATCTTCCTGTCCGCGCCCCCGGACACATGGCCCGCCGACGGTGGCCGGCTCATTCTGGTCAATACTCCCGAGTCGCTCACCCTGGACGCCGCCTCCCGTTGGCTTAGCGCCGGCCACGAGCAGGCCGAGTACTGGGCAGATCACGAACACGTGGCGCGGATGGTGGAGCTGCTGCGCGCCGAGGTCGCGGAGGGGAGCGTGTGCGTGACCGGTTTTGAAGCCCGCGAAGGGTGGTTGCGGCTGCGCCTGGGCACTGCCACCGGTCCGACCCGCTCCAGCGAAGACTTCGTGCGGGGGCTGGCCGCCCAGGCCGGTCCTGGCAGGGACCCCGAGCACACTCCTGCGGCGCCGACGCTGTCGGAGCCCAGCCTGGGCTCGCTGGTGGTCAAGAAGGTGGTGCCACTGGCCAAGCCCATCAAACAGTACCTGCCGGCCACGCTCGTGGCCTACCTCTACAAGGGATTGGAGAAGCTGCGATGAGCCGCGGAGAATTCCAGCCGGGCATCAGCGTCATCGTGCCCTCGTACCAGGGCTGCCAGCGTTTGCCGGACATGGTGGCATCCCTGTTAGAGCAGACGCTCGCCTCGGAGCTCTTCGAGGTCATCGTGGTGCTCAACGGTCCGGCCGACGGCAGTTACGAGGTCCTGGCCCAGGCGCGCGCGGAGCACCCGAGGCTGAACCTGCGGGTGTTGACTAGCGATGCCCCAGGCGCCAGCCGCGCCCGCAACCTTGGGCTGGCCGCGGTGCGGCGGGAATACGTCACCTTCCTCGACGATGACGACCGCCTCGAGCCGCGTTTCCTCGAGGTGGGGCTGGCCACGGCCGGGCCCGGCGTCTGCGCGCTGCTGCCGATAGCGGACGTGCGCGCCGGGCAGCGCGAGGAATCCACGAGCCTGGGCGTGCGCATCAAAGCCTTGGCGGGGACCACACAGCTAGCCCGCAGCACTGCCTGGGCCCTGGGCTTTAACGCCTGCAAGGTGGTCCCCAGCGCGGTCCTGACCCGCTACCGCTACGCGGAAAACCTGGACTCCGGCGAGGACGTGGTCTTCTTCGCGCATTTGCTCAAACACCCCGACCTGGCCCTGCGCGTGCCGGGGGATTACGCCAAAGCAGCCTACCTGCGCACCCAGCGGGCCGGGTCGGTCAGCCGGCAGGAAAGCTCGTACCAATTTAGCGTGCGCCAGCGCCTGGACTGCATCGCTAGCCTGCGTGGCATCACAGTCCCGGAGGCCTCCGCCACAGCGCGGGAGAGCCTGGAGGCCGCCCAGTTCTCCTTCGTCGGTGATTACCTGAAAACCAACCCCGGGGACGTGGACAGCGCAATCGCGGAGGCAGTCAGCTTGAAGGTGCCGGGCCTGCCGTGGGCAGAGTTGCGCACGGAGAAAGCGCGCCGGCTGGTGATCTCCTATTGCTTCCCGCCGTATGCGGATACCGCCGCCAACGTCGTGGCCAAGCACATTGCCGCACGCGGCGAGCTCGTCGACGCCATCTCCGCGGATATGTCCCGCGTGCGGGGCAAGGATCCCTCGACACAGCTAATTGTCGAACCCTACCTGGCCCAGCACGCCGAAATCCGGGTCGATCCTTCGTTCGCGGCCTGGCCGCTGATATCCAGCTTCGCCCGGAAGGCCGCGCGGGTGGCCGGCAAGCGGATGAACTCCGCCGGGCCTTACGAGGCGATGTACTCGCGTGCCCTGTGGTCCGGTTCCCACGTGGCCGCGGCCCTGGTCAAGCTCAAGCACCCGGGGCTTTCCTGGGAAGCCGAATTCTCCGATCCCCTGCGCTTCGGCGTCGACGGCCAGCCGCGGGAGGGTGCTATCACCCCGGGGCTGACCACGCTGCAGCTGCGGCGGGCGGTCTCTGCCAGCCGGTGGGCGGGGATCCCCCTGGATACCCACTTCGCGCTGACGGAGGCCGTGACCCTCATTTACGCCGACCGCTTGGTGTTTACCAACGCCAACCAGCGCGAGGTCATGCTGGCGCCGTATCCGGAGGGGCTCCAGGAAGAAGCCCGGGCGAAATCCGTCATCCGGCCGCACACCCCGCCGCCGCGCGAGCTGTTTTCCTTGGGCACCTCGCGGGCCCGGGCAGTCCCGGGCAAAATCAACATCGCCTACTTCGGCAACTTCTACGCCAACCGCGGCATCGGGCCGGTCCTGCAGGCGCTGGCCACCCTGCCGGATACCGCGCGCCAGCGCTTTGTCCTGCACATCTACTGCGGCAACCCCGCTGCTGTCGATGCCCTCCGGTGGCAACAGGCCGCCGAGGCGCCCGGCGCGCCCGTCGACGTGCGCGCCTACCCCTATGCGGATTACCTAGACTTTTTGGCTACTACGGAGGACTACGACGTGCTGCTGGTCAACGACGCGGAGACGACCGGGTCCGCCTTTACCGTCAACCCGTTTTTGCCGTCGAAGTACTCCGATTATTCCGCCTCCACCACGCCGGTGTGGGGGATCGTCACCGCCGACTCGCCGCTGTCGGGGCTCCCGCTGGACTACCGCAGCCAGTCCGGCGACACGGATGCGATAGTAAAAACCCTTTATCATTTGCTAAGGGAAGTTGACTAGACTGGTTGAAGTTTCAAGTGAAAACAAAGAGGTACGTTAAGACAATGAGGCAACGGAAAGGGGGCCGAAGTAAATGAGTCGTCACCGAAAGCGGGAGAACTCCCGGAGCGTCGATTATTTCCAGAAGCTCAACGAGCAGATCACCCATTCCGACGGCCCGGTCCAGATCGTGTCCCCGGAGGGGCTGAAACCGCTCAACCCCCGACCCAGCCTGTCGACCTACCTCCAGCAGCTCTGGGAGCGCCGCTTCTTCGTCATCGCGGAAGCCCGCTCCAAGGCCCTGCGCTCCACGCGCGACTACCGCCTGTGGAAGCTGTGGCTGGTGGCCAACCCGATCCTCGACGTGGCCTTCTACGGCTTCCTGTTCGGTTACCTGTTCAAGACCTCCCGCGGCATCGAGAACTTCATCGGGTATCTCATCCTCGGCATCATGTTCATGCGCATGATCACCGGCCTGTTATCCGCCGGCAGCGGACTGATTACCAAGTCCCGCGGGATGATCCGCACCTTCGCCTTCCCGCGGGCCTCGCTAGTGTTTTCGCAGACCCTGCGCGCCGGCATTGATAACCTCCTGCCCGCACTCATCGGCATGATCCTGGCCTTTTTAGCGCAGTGGGGCACGCCACCTAACTGGACCATCATCCTGGTGGTGCCGCTCTACCTGATGCTGCACATCTTGGGCTGCGGGCTGATGATGATTTCGGCGCGCCTGACCGCGGAAATCCCCGACGTCAAGGCGCTGATGGGCATTGTCACGCAGGCCTGGTTCTTCTTGTCCGGCGTGATGTTCTCGCTGGATCGTTTCTCGCACACGCCGGTCGTCCAGGAACTGATGTCGCACAACCCGGCCTATATCTTTCTCATGGCGATTCGTAATTCCACCATCTATGGCACCTGCCCGGACCTGTCCACCTGGCTGACCTTACTGGCCTGGACCTTCGGCACCTTCGTGGTGGGTTTCATCTACTTCTGGGGAGCGGAGCACAAATATGTCCGACTTGCATAAGACCGACCAAGCAGACGCTGACGGCGCAGTCGACTACGTGGAGGAGGCTAACGTCGTCGTCCAAAACGTATCCAAGCGCTACGTCATCAGCCAGTCCCGCTCCGACGACGCCCGCACCGTGCGGGCAGGCAAGAACAAGATGGTCGTCGACGCGCTAACCGATGCCTCCTTGGTCGCAGTACCCGGCGAGTCCGTCGGTATTATCGGCCTGAACGGCTCCGGCAAATCCACGCTGCTCAACCTCATCGCCGGGGGCGAATCACCCACCAGTGGCAAGATTCTGGTGCGCTCGCAGCCGATGCTCATGGGAGTAAGCCCCGCCCTGCAAAAGTCCCTGTCCGGGGAGACAAACATCTACCTGGGCTGCCTGGCCTTGGGCATGAAGCCGGACGAGGCCCGCGCCCAGATCCCGCTTATTGCCGAATGGACTGAGCTGGGCGATGCCATCAAGCGCCCCATGTCGACCTACTCCTCCGGCATGAGCTCCCGCTTGGGCTTTGCCATCTCCACCGCCGTCAAGCCGGACATCCTCCTCATCGACGAGGCCCTATCCACCGGCGACGCCGCCTTCGGCGCCAAGGCCAAGGCGCGCATGGCCGAGGTCCTAGAGCGCGCCGGCAACCTCTTCCTGGTCTCCCACTCCATCGGGCAGGTCGAGAAGAACTGTCAGCGTTGCATCTGGATCAGCAAGGGACACATCATCGCCGACGGCCCCACCGACGTCGTCTCTCCCCAGTACCACGAGTGGGCACGCCTGATGGGCAAGGACAATAAGGACCCCGCGCACGAGTACCTCCAGGAAGTCACCGCGGCTTATCAGCCTCCGAACGTCGTTTTGGGCTAAAGCAAAGGGATCCTTCGTTACCTCACGAGGGTGAGATACCTTGTGTATTCTGAATTAGCAGTTGAAACTAGTCTGGATAATTGTGGAAAGGCCCGGGATGAATGTTCTAGGCAAAATCCGCCACGGTAAAGCATTGACACTGCTTCTAGCCGTGGCGTTTGTGCTGTTCGCAGTGGCTTTCATTGTGCCGCAAGGCGTCGGGGAAACTGTTTTCGCCCTTGCCGGTGGCCTAGTTGCTCTGGTTTTCGCCGTGGGGTTTTTGTCTTGGGCAAAGCACTCGGTGGGTGAGCTTCGCCAATACTTCCGCCAGGTGGATAGTCGCCTCAAGCGCCTGGAGCCGCAAATTTCGAATGCGGTAGCGCAAAGAAATTCGGTCTCTGACCAGACACAGACACGCCCTTGTACTCCCAGTGCCTCCGCATATCCGGTATCCGCAGACACTCCGGATAATACTTCGCCGTTGGCTGCTGAGACCGGCAGCGTATACGCTGCCGGAGCGATCCCCGCATCCTCTGTTCGGCGGTCGAATACGCCGGGAGTCATCGGGCGTGGGGCAGCCGCCATCAGCGTAACTAGTGATGAATATCAGAACTTCAGTACGGTCTTTGACTCGCCCGAGGATCGCTGGACTAAACGCGTAGCGGTCATCGGGACAACTGATTTGATATCGGATCTGTCTGATTCGGTAAACCTCGAGGTGCTCAAACCGAATCAAACCCGACTGACCGTGGTGGCTCCGCAGGACTACGTGGTTATTCAGGAGCAAGCTTTCAGCAACGGGCTGTGGGCGCACGGGCTGGAGTCTTTCCGCTTGCAAACATTCCTTGAACTAGCGGAGTCGTTGAAGCTGGCGAAGAAGCAAGGGGCGATCGTGATTGTCCTCGCCGGGGCCGAGGTTGCGACCCTGACGCATTCGTTGCGAGAAGCAGCGGACTACGTACTTGGTGACGGCGAGGACGAGAGCGCGCAGTTGGAAGGCTTGGCGATGTACGCCAGGTTAGAGAACTATCTGGAAAAGGAGAGCACGCACAATGTCTAAAGCTGCTGTATACGCTGACATTAATCCCAATATTATCGACGGCTCTTCCATCTGGATGATGTCGATTACGGAGGTCCTTAGCCGAGTCTTCGACGAGGTTTGGCTGGTTCTGAAGACTGAACCTACCGACAAGAAGCTGGTATCAGCGGTTTCAGTCTTGGACAATGTGGTCATTGACTACGTCCCGAATCTTTCGAGCGACGAGATTAACGTCCGCGATATTGGACAGTGTGCGGCTCGCGTAAAGGAAATCCACGCTGCGGAAGGCCTTGCTGCTGTTGTGGTCCGCGGGCTCGATGCGTGTAATGCTTTTTGTAGGGAGCAGGGGCTTAGCGAAATCCTGTGGTCCTACGTCACGGACTTGCCATTTCCGCCGAGTAAGCTATCCGCCAATGGGCTGAACCGTTTGGAACGCGTTGCCTCCCGCTCAGCTGGATTGTTCTCGCAGACGGAGACTTCCCGCTCTTATTTTGAAGCCTTAGCGCCTTCGGCTCCTGGGAAAACGTACCTGCTGCCTCCCATGATTCCCGACAAGGCCTTTGCAGACAGGGCGCAAGACCCTGCGGGGGATGAGCGACCCCTGGAGATTGTGTACGCGGGTAAATTTGCCAAGGATTGGAAGACCTTGGAAATGCTGGAGTTGCCTGCCAAGCTCCAGGAGAGGGGAGTGCGTGCCCACCTGACTGTCATCGGAGCAAAGATCAATCGGGACAAGGAAGATCCGAGCTGGAGCAGTCGAATGGCCCAGGCACTAGAGGCTGCCCAGCGAGGGGAGTACCTCGGAGTCACGGCGGTAGGTGCGGTCGCGCGCGAAGAGTCCCTGCGCATGATTTCGGAGGCGGACCTGGGTATCGGGTGGCGTACTTCGAAGTTGGACTCCAGCATGGAGATTTCTACTAAAGCCTTGGAGTATGCAGCAGCCGGCACTCCGCCGGTAATCAACCGCAATGGCGACCATGAGCTCCTCTTGGGAACTGATTATCCCTTCTTCGTTAACGCGCATACTGATGTCAACCAACTAGCTGACACCATCGCAGCGAATCTTGGGTCAGTCCCGCAAGTTCAAGACTCTGTCCAGCAAGGGGTCCGCCAGTACTCGATGAGCTCTGCTGTACAACGCTTGCGAGACGTCTTTACCCGTGCGATGGTCTTGCGCAATGACCAGGATAACGGAAATGCGTATGAGCCGACGAAGCTACTGGTGGCGTCTCATGACCTCAAATTCGCTGGTGAACTGCTTTCTCGGCTGCTCAAAGATCCTCGCTTCGAGATTAAGTTCGACCATTGGGAGTCCCTGCACAAGCACGATGAGGCAAAAAGCGCCGAGCTAGCCCAATGGGCCGATATCATCTTCTGCGAGTTCGCTGGCCCAAACCTGACTTACTACTCAAACCACAAGCCCGAAAAGGCTCGCCTTGTTGCTCGCCTCCACGGATTCGAAACACGCAACCGGGCTCCTTGGTTCGCCCACGCGGACTTAGAAGCAGTTGATTCTGTGCTGACGGTTTCGGAGCACTATCGACGCGCCACCGTCGAGTTTCTCCCTGAACTAGACGGGAAGGTCCGGGTGGTCCCGAACATGATCGATACCCAGGACTTTTCTCGCCCTAAGGGGCCAGACGCTCGCTACCACTTGGGCCTCGTAGGGATGGTGCCGTTCTTGAAGCGACCCGACAAGGCTTTGGACCTGCTCAGCAACCTACTGTCACAGGACGAACGCTACTATCTTCACATCAAGGGGCGAATGCCCTGGGACTACCCCTACGTTTGGAAGGACACCCTGCAAAGGCACAAGTACCTCGACTTTTTCGCACGACTACGAGAAGATGAGGTTCTTTCCAACCACGTCGTTTTTGAACCTTTCAGCACCGACATTGCTTCGTGGTTGCGAGGAATCGGTTTCGTCCTTTCCCCGAGTGACGAAGAAAGCTTTCACCTCGCCCCAGCCGAAGGCATGGCCTCCGGAGCTGTGCCAATAGTCTGGAGTCGTGCCGGATCGACAGAAGTCTTTGGGAGTGACAATGTCTACGAAGATCTTGCACAAATGGCCGAAGTCGTTCTATCCGCCCAGTCCCACAGAATGCTCGAAGATCTGGGTCTTGGAGCAGAGCGGAAAGCTTCAGAATGGGATGTTAGTAGTATTTATCGGTCTTGGATTACCCAACTAATTGAGGGAGAAAGTCTCAATTAAACATCCGTTGTATTCAGTCCTATTTTCGCGGTGGAATGATTAGTTGTAAAACAGAAACAGACTGTTAAGGAAACCGGAAGTGTCTTGGGGTCGGTGGCTCATAAATGGCTAGCTTAAGACGTTGCTTCGCCGCTCTTTAAGTTTCGTAATTCGGTCTTGGCTGAAGTGCCCAGCGGTGCCGAATGCGTTCTTAGATTAGCTTGCAGTGCGACTAGCCTACAAGGCAGTCGAACCCATCATCTGTTTGGAAGGGCGGAGGAACTTAGTCCGAACTATTGATGAGGATAGGGTAAAATGGTTCAGACAAGTTCGGTGGTTGAACCCTAGGCATTGAATCTGCCACATCCCCTGGAAAGGAAGCCGTTGTCACTGTATAAATCTCCAAACCGCGGAAGGCCAATTGTAATTTCGGGTGGATTAGGCCGTATTAACAGCATTTCACGTGTGGTTGGCGGATCAATCGCAATTCACTCTTACCCAGAGGTGCGATTCGATCCAAACAAGCCATTTTGGCCTCAAGTTGAGAATCACGACTTACACGTGACCGTACGTTTTTATCTACATTCTCTTAATTGGATTGACTTCATTGTAGATAGTTTGATTAGGACTCCTTCAGCTGAGTGGTCTAAGGAGCAGTCTGCGGGCGCGGAATTTGTTCTATCCACTGCCAAGCAATGGTGGGAGCTTAATTGTGAGACTCCTCAATGGTGGACTGATGAGTATGTTTGGGGAGGTCACGCTGTAGCGATTAGGGCTGCTTCATTAGGGGTGCTGAGCCAAGTATTCCCCGAGGACAAATGGCTATATGAGGCAATTCAGTTTCATGGTCAATGGTTGATGGAAAACTTTGACGGATACTGGAACCACGGCCTATCCCAAGCCCTAGCTCTTCTGGTGGTTGGAGACCGAATTGGCAATGATACTTTCGTCAACACTGGGACTGAACGAGCTGTGGCTTGTTTAGAGGTGATGATTGACGAAGAGGGCGCGATCAATGAGCAAGCTCCTGAATATGCAAATTATATTGAGCGCTTGCGGAGCACGACGGTTAAGGCACTGGAGTTATTTGGTGCTGATGGAGCGGAAAAACTACGAGCTAAACGGTTACCGTTGGAAGAATTCATGGTGCACTCCCTCACACCTAGTGGAACCTTTGTAGAGCTGGGAGATTCAATGCCGAGAAGGCCAAACTTTGTAAAAAGAGGGCCCTTGGAATATCACCACTCGAATGGAGTTACCGGAGCAGAGGTTCCTCGGGTCAAGGTGTATAGCGCTGGTTATGTATTCGGTAGGTCTGGCTATGGGCAGTCTAGACCGACCTCCGAGGAAACTTATTACACGTTACGGTTCGGGCCTCCACGTCAGATTCATGGGCATTTAGATCATCTTTCCGTTACTTTTTGGGCCCTAGGACGGGATATAATCACGGATGCTGGGCACCCAGGATATACCAAAGGGCGGTTGCGCACTTATGCGCAAAGCCGTTTGGGGCACAATGTCCTTACCATCCGAGGTAAGAAGCATGATCCACAATCCGCGTCGAAGTTGCTGGAACGCCAAATCGAGAAGAATTGGGCAGCTTTTGATCTGGAAGATGTTTCGTGGCAAGGAATTTCGTGGAAGCGAAGCACTTGTTTTGCTGACTGCGGCCCCTTCGTCGTTGTAGATAGCTTAGAACCAACTCCTGGCATTGAGTATGCAGAGCAGAGGTGGAATGTTGCTCCAGAGTTTGAGTATGTGGGATCACTCTATGAAACTGTGACTTTTCGATCGGTCGTCGATGGAACTAAACTAGTGTTTATCCGATATGGTATTGAAGGGGAAAATGTTTACGAGCATACGGACGTAAACATGGGGAAGGGGGACATAGATAATTTGAGGGGAATTATATTTCGTGATGAACAACCTGTGAACACTTGGAATATAGGTTTTGGGCGGTCTAGTCGGAACTTCTGCATGCTCACGGCGGTGATCGTCGCTGGAGCTAATGAAAAAGTGGAGTACACTTTTAAAGATGTTGGTCCCGCTGGTCGTATCTTGCGGATCACACGTGGGACACAGAAGTTCTTTTTTCAATTTGACTCGACGAAGAAGTCAGTCCGTGCCAAAGCGATCCCTGAACCGCCGGGGTATCTCAATGGGGGGCTGAACCCCAGCTAACCTGCTGAGCAATCTAGCGTAAGGACTGATGCTCGTGTATTCCGAAGGCTCAGCAGGTGAGGGGCACTGCATGGGGCTCTTCCGCTTGACGTTAATGCGGCGGTTGAGTAGTACCGCGGTTTTCGATTGTTAATAAGTTCACAAGTTATTCCAGAGGCCCTTGGCATCGACGACTTCCTTGCCATCCAACAGGTGCGCGTCCAGCTTCTTGAACTCCTTGTGATCGACCAGCAGCAGGATGACATCGGCGTCGTTGATCGCCTGGGTGTAATCGTTAAGCTTCGTGTTGTCGAAGCCCTTGAGGCGCTTGGGCAGCTCGTCGACGTTCGGCTCAGCGACCAGGAAGGTGGTGTCTTGGAGTTCTTCGGCTAGGTCGACCGCGATGTTGAGGGCCGGCGACTCGCGCAGGTCGTCGATATCCGCTTTGAAGGCGAGGCCGAGGACGGCGACCTTGGACGCGCCAGTGCGTTCGATGGCTTCCTTCACCTTGCTAATGACCCAGGCCGGCTTGCCATCGTTGACGTTTCGGGCGGTGTGGATGAGCTTGGAGTTTTCCGGATCCGCCGACACGATGAACCACGGATCCACGGCGATGCAGTGACCGCCGACGCCGGGGCCGGGCTGCAGGATGTTGACGCGCGGGTGGTGGTTCGCCAATTCGATGAGTTCCCAGACATCGATGCCGAGCTTGTCAGCAATGAGGGAAAGCTCGTTGGCGAAGGCGATATTGACGTCGCGGAACGAGTTCTCAGTCAGCTTGGCCATCTCCGCAGTGACGTCGTTGGTCGGCAAGAGCTCGCCCTTGCAGAAAGAGGAATAGATGGCGGTGGCGCGCTTGGTTGCCTCCGGGGTCTGGCCGCCAATGATGCGGTCGTTGGTGCGCAGCTCTTCCATAGCCTTGCCCGGGAGGATGCGCTCCGGGCAGTGGGCGAAGTAGACCACCGGCTTGCCCTCAGGGTTTTCAGTGCCATCGGCGACAAGGTCGGGGCGGAGTTCAAGAATCTTGTCGGCCATCTTCTTGGTGGTCAGCGGCGGGGAAGTGGACTCTAGGATGACCAGCTCGTCGCCCTCCAGCTGCGGCGCAATGGCCTCAGCTGCCGAGTAGATGAACTTCATGTCGACGTCGTAAGACTCAGTAAACGGCGTGGGCACCGCGATGATGTAGGCATCCGCGTGTACCTGCTCCGTGGTGGCCTTGAAAAGGCCGGATTCAAGCGCCGAGCGCAGCTCTTCTTCCAACCCCGGCTCAACGATAGTTACCTCGCCGCGGTTGATGCGGTCAACGTTCACAGCGTTGACATCAACACCAGTGACTTTGACACCGGAATTAGCTAGAACAACGGCGGTCGGCAGGCCAATATAGCCAAGCCCGACGAATGCGACGTGCGTATTGGACATTAGATTCCTTTGGATTAGAAGCAAAGGGCGCGCAGGCATGTTTCATCCTCGCGAACCCGGTATAACCTGCGGTGGGACTCGGCAGGCATATTACACGTGCGTCAGTCATCATGCTTGGTAAGTTGTGAAATCTTATTCAGAACTTAGGTTCGTTTAGCGATTTCAGGGGTGACTAGACATTGTGGCGCGGCGAACCTTAGTAGAGTATTAGTCAGAGATATAGGTGTCTTTTCGACGATGGTTTCCGGCTTCTATTCTCCGCATGCCCAGTTTGACTATAAATACTTACCACTTTGGGGGAATACGACGGTATGAGCGGTGAATGTGGTGTTCCCTGGGTTATCTGAAACGGGTCTGCGTGCCTATAAGGGGAAGTGTGTTTACCTGAGTAGCAGTGGAGACTTTGGGGTTTCTCAGTACTGCGTTCGCAGGATATGGTGTGGAGGAGGTTCGATTTCAGGGCGAGTGAAGTCGTATGTAAAATGAGCTCTAGGCCGGTATTCCCGCAGCTAGAAGAGTGTGTTCCCCGCGCAAGCGGGGATGAGCCGTAGGCGCGGTCGATGTCGTGACCGGCGGCCAGGTGTTCCCCGCGCAAGCGGGGATGAGCCCAACCAGCAGGGCATTGTTGCCGTACCGTTCGCGTGTTCCCCGCGCAAGCGGGGATGAGCCTCATTACTACAAACCCAGTAGACCGTGTCCCAAGTGTTCCCCGCGCAAGCGGGGATGAGCCCCGCTTGGAATGTACTTGGAAGGACTGGGCGCAGTGTTCCCCGCGCAAGCGGGGATGAGCCCCTGACGCCCGCGCCGAAGCGTGGGATAGCCCGGTGTTCCCCGCGCAAGCGGGGATGAGCCGTCTCCACGCCGGCCGCGGAGTTGCGGCGCCGGGTGTTCCCCGCGCAAGCGGGGATGAGCCCAATGGGTACACGTCTCCCCCTTCGGGACGATGGTGTTCCCCGCGCAAGCGGGGATGAGCCCCTCCCCAAGACCCAGCTCGACGAACTCGCCAAGTGTTCCCCGCGCAAGCGGGGATGAGCCGCCCTAGACAACAACAAAATCATGGACGGCTGGGTGTTCCCCGCGCAAGCGGGGATGAGCCCGGGGCCGATGAAGGGGACACTTTTCCCCGCGAGGTGTTCCCCGCGCAAGCGGGGATGAGCCCGCCTACAGGTTTTTCGTCTGACTCGCGGCCTGGTGTTCCCCGCGCAAGCGGGGATGAGCCGACCTGGAGCTGGAGCCGGTGAAGATGACGGCTGTGTTCCCCGCGCAAGCGGGGATGAGCCGCAGGCCGAGGCCCGCGCCGCCGACATGGAGGCGTGTTCCCCGCGCAAGCGGGGATGAGCCGATGTTTCGCCCCCACTGTGGCCGGCCGAGCTTGTGTTCCCCGCGCAGGCGGGGATGAGCCCCTCCTCTGTGAATGTTTTCCATTCGGGGCCTCGTGTTCCCCGCGCAAGCGGGGATGAGCCCCCCCCAGCTTCCCACCAGCTTCCCACTTAACTTGTGTTCCCCGCGCAAGCGGGGATGAGCCCCCGACCGGACGCGGCCACGGTAGAGCAAGTCCGTGTTCCCCGCGCAAGCGGGGATGAGCCCCCACACCACAGTCCAGGCGGGCGGGGACAGCAGTGTTCCCCGCGCAAGCGGGGATGAGCCGCGGCATGGTGCACCGCCTGTCGTGCTAGGCGGGTGTTCCCCGCGCAAGCGGGGATGAGCCCCAGGCCACAGAACTCATCGAGAACGAGCCGGAGTGTTCCCCGCGCAAGCGGGGATGAGCCCACCACACCTACTAAGTTGTGTACCAACTAGACGTGTTCCCCGCGCAAGCGGGGATGAGCCGCCGCAAAAATCCTCGGCTGGGGAAAGCAGGCCGTGTTCCCCGCGCAAGCGGGGATGAGCCTCCATCAAAGGCCGACTTGAGAGTGCCAATAGCGTGTTCCCCGCGCAAGCGGGGATGAGCCGGCCATGCGCACCGTATCTACGACGGCGCTATCGTGTTCCCCGCGCAAGCGGGGATGAGCCCCCAACAGAAAGGAAGTAACACACCATAATGCCGTGTTCCCCGCGCAAGCGGGGATGAGCCGCGTCGACGTCTTCTGGGCGGATGCGCCAATGAGTGTTCCCCGCGCAAGCGGGGATGAGCCCGCGTCACCAGCGGCACGGGCCGCCGAAGATGTGTGTTCCCCGCGCAAGCGGGGATGAGCCCTTCTGGATGGACTGGTCATCAATGTGTCCTGGGTGTTCCCCGCGCAAGCGGGGATGAGCCCGGCCCTTGGAAGTGCGCCAACACTCACAAGGGCGTGTTCCCCGCGCAAGCGGGGATGAGCCCCAGCGCGTCCACGTCATACCGGGGCAGGATGTGTGTTCCCCGCGCAAGCGGGGATGAGCCCTTCTCGGCGCGCATAAGCGGCTCATCGGCCCGGTGTTCCCCGCGCAAGCGGGGATGAGCCCCTACAAGAAGGAGAATAACCAATGACCACTGAGTGTTCCCCGCGCAAGCGGGGATGAGCCGGCTACCCGTCTGGCCTAGCCAGCTGTCCACCTGTGTTCCCCGCGCAAGCGGGGATGAGCCCCAGGCCACAGAACTCATCGAGAACGAGCCGGAGTGTTCCCCGCGCAAGCGGGGATGAGCCGGCCATGCGCACCGTATCTACGACGGCGCTATCGTGTTCCCCGCGCAAGCGGGGATGAGCCCCCAACAGAAAGGAAGTAACACACCATAATGCCGTGTTCCCCGCGCAAGCGGGGATGAGCCCTTCTGGATGGACTGGTCATCAATGTGTCCTGGGTGTTCCCCGCGCAAGCGGGGATGAGCCGGCTACCCGTCTGGCCTAGCCAGCTGTCCACCTGTGTTCCCCGCGCAAGCGGGGATGAGCCCGGCCCTTGGAAGTGCGCCAACACTCACAAGGGCGTGTTCCCCGCGCAAGCGGGGATGAGCCCCAGCGCGTCCACGTCATACCGGGGCAGGATGTGTGTTCCCCGCGCAAGCGGGGATGAGCCCCAGCGCGTCCACGTCATACCGGGGCAGGATGTGTGTTCCCCGCGCAAGCGGGGATGAGCCCTTCTCGGCGCGCATAAGCGGCTCATCGGCCCGGTGTTCCCCGCGCAAGCGGGGATGAGCCCACCCACACGCCTGGGAAAACCTCGTAAGTATCGTGTTCCCCGCGCAAGCGGGGATGAGCCTACCTCACAGCCAGCGGATATTCATCCATCCAGGTGTTCCCCGCGCAAGCGGGGATGAGCCGAAGCACAAAAGGCACCTGAGCCGCCAGTTCTCGTGTTCCCCGCGCAAGCGGGGATGAGCCTTTCCGTCGCAGCGGGATTCTCGTCGGGGGCGCCGTGTTCCCCGCGCAAGCGGGGATGAGCCCGCGGTCGCGAGGGACTGCACCGCGGGCATAAGGTGTTCCCCGCGCAAGCGGGGATGAGCCGCGTCGACGTCTTCTGGGCGGATGCGCCAATGAGTGTTCCCCGCGCAAGCGGGGATGAGCCCGACGCCCATGCGGCACACGATGGCGCCCACCCGTGTTCCCCGCGCAAGCGGGGATGAGCCCCTTGGCCTTGCCCGTCGTTGGCGTGAACGTGAGTGTTCCCCGCGCAAGCGGGGATGAGCCTCATGAGAGAGCTAGCCCACGACTACAAACAGCGTGTTCCCCGCGTAAGCGGGGATGAGCCCGCTCTTCACGATGCGGGCCTGCTGTGCCCAATGTGTTCCCCGCGCAAGCGGGGATGAGCCGGCCTATACCGGAAGATACGAAAGAGACAAGGGGTGTTCCCCGCGCAAGCGGGGATGAGCCCATAAAGGTACACGGAAAACACGGCCGCTGCCAGTGTTCCCCGCGCAAGCGGAGATGAGCCCCGTCTCCGACGTTGGCATTGCCCAAAGCATCAGTGTTCCCCGCGCAAGCGGGGATGATCCCAAGGTGTCCGCACCGAACTCCAACCGCTGGGTGTGTTCCCCGCGCAAGCGGGGATGAGCCCAGCAAGTGGATACCGGTACGGCTAACGCCGCTGTGTTCCCCGCGCAAGCGGGGATGGGCTCCGTTAGTTCCGGCCTCTTTTGGACCACCTTAGTGTTTCCTGTGCAGGTGGAGTGGCGGGCGGTTAGTGCGGGTCTCCCGAGAGTTGTTGCTCTGCGCCGTACTCGGTGCCTTTGTTGCGGGATTAAAGCTTGGCCCCGCCGTAGCGGGGAGGTGACCCCCGTAGAACAAAACAATGGCTCATCCCTGGTGCAGGGAATCTATTAAACGGGGCTCGAGTAACAACCGTAGCACCGGTGGAGGAAAACCGAATACGGAGAAAAATATAATTTGTTATCTTCTACGGTTGACATAATTCAGACTGTACTTGTATTCTCAAAATTACACGGTGGCTATGGAACCGGTTGCCCTCGAAAGGAATGGAGTTTCCATGGATCGGATGCGTAGTCTTGGAGACTTGCCACAGCCGGTCGTTGATTTTGCGCGACGGGCAGATGGCTGGGTTGCGGAGCGGAGCAAGGAGGCTCAGAGCCTGTGGGCGAAATCCGGGGATGGGGTTAATTTCCTGACCTTGCCGGAGCATTTGCGAGACTCGGCATGCGCGGCTTCTCTGGTTTTCCATGTGTGGTTGTCTGATTCTTTAAAGAGGGAATTGGCGCAGAATCTCGGCATTTCTATAGGGGAGTTAGAGAATCTAGTCCTTTGGCTGGCGGCCACTCATGATCTGGGAAAGGGTGTTCGAAAGTTTCAGGGGCAGATCGAACTGAGGTCAGACGTGGGGCACCTAGTCTCTCGCGTGCGGGATGCGGGTCTTGACCTAGACCAAGGGGTAGATGAGCTTAATGTGGACAAGTTGCCACACAGTGTGGCGTCAGGCGTAATAATTCGAGATTGGCTGGAATCGGCGCGCGGTTTTCCGCGACGTTCAGCGAACTCGGTAGCCGCTGTAGCGGATGCCCACCATGGTATTCCGAGTGAGCAAATTTCGGAACGAGTTGCTCTCATTATTAGTCAGTACCCGCTAGCTTGGCGGAAGGTTCACAGCGAACTGCTGGAAGCAACGGCTGAGCTCACTGACGTGGACGTGGTGCTGGAGAAGCTACGGAAGAAAGGAATACGGCGTGCACGTGACCTACAACTTCTGACCGGTTTGGTGGTGATGTCCGATTGGATTGCTTCCAACGAAGACGCATTTAGCCTGGGTGGTTCGGATTCGCAGGTGGAGCGTGTTGAACAGGCTGCAAAGGCAGTTCAGCTTACATCGCCATGGCATCCGGTAGATGACATGACCGTGGACGTCGACGTCAGCTTCCGGCAAGCATTTGATTGGCCGAGTGACTATTCGGCCCGGCCGGTTCAGAAAGCTATGGTAAAAGCGGCGGAAAAGACTGTCGGTCCAGTGATGATGGTGCTGGAGGCGGAGACTGGTGCAGGTAAAACCGAAGCCGCTTTGCACGCAGCCCGAGTGTTAGCAGGGAAAAACGGTGCCCAAGGACTCTATTTCGCGGCGCCTACCATGGCAACGGCTAACGGTCTTCTGGAGCGCACGGTGCAGTGGGCGAAAAACACGACGGACGAGCAGGTGCGATCGATGTATTTGGCTCACTCGAAAAACGCCTTGTCGCAGCCGTACCAAGACTTAAAGATTCGGGACGTCGAACCCGAACTTTCCGATAGAAGTGGCGCGGTTGTTGCCTTGCAATGGCTTAGTGGGCGGCGCCGTGGACTATTGTCGAACATCGTCGTGGGGACAATCGACCAAGTCCTGATGATGGCCCTGCAGCAGCGGTATTCAATGCTCAGGCACCTAGCTTTGGCGGGGAAAGTGGTCATTTTCGATGAGGTGCACTCTTTCGACCTGTATTCGACCAATTATTTGAAGACCACCCTCAGCTGGCTTTCATACTACGGCGCAAGTGTTATTGTCATGTCAGCAACGCTACCGCCGGCGCGGAAGAAAGAGCTTCTCGGAGCGTATTCCGATGGAATAGTCCCAGAGGGAGAGGACCCTAGCTATCCTTTGATCACCGTAGCTTCCCCCGACGAAGTCGTCCGCATTCCTGTCGAGGAGAAAACCGAGAATCAAATAGTGGGTATCAATTTCATTGAAGATGATTTGGAAATTCTCAGCGCGACGGTGACTGAGCTTGTCGGAGAAGGTGGGTGTCTCCTAATTATCGTCAATACGATTGCGCGTGCCCAAGCAGCATATCAGCAATTAAGTTCGATTTATCCCGGCGAGGTGGAACTACTTCATGCCGGTTTCATTGCTTGGCAACGCTCCCAAAAGGAAGAACGCTTACGAGCTGAGCTAGGCCCCGAGGCGCACAGACGTGATGGCAGACCAGAGCGAAGAGTTGTTGTTGCTACACAGGTAGCCGAGCAGAGTTTGGATATCGATGCCGACGTTTTGATTACCGATATCGCACCCATGGATTTGGTGATTCAGCGTGCTGGTCGAATTCACCGTCACCAAAGGCCAGTGGGGGATCGTCCAGATAACCTACGGACCCCGAAGATATTTATCCGTGGGATTGTTGAAAGGTGGCCTGCTCCCGAATTCGATGGTGGGGCAAGTGCTATTTACGGTGATGCGTTATTGCTGGCAACGCTGGCGACGCTTCCTGATCGCTTTCAGCGTCCTGAGGACGTGCCTGACTTGGTCCGGCAGGCCTACGCTGAGGATTGGCCAGTTCCAGAGGCCTGGGCTGAAGCCGCACGTAGCGCCCAGGACGAGGACCTAGCCAAGAAGAAACGAGCGGAGAGTCGGTCGGCCAGCTTCCGCATACCCCCGCCAGACACAAAGAGGTTCTCCAGCTTGTTCCAGCAGCTGGTTGGTGAGAATGCCGGGTCGCGTAGCGCTGGAGCCGACGGCGAGCGGGGTGCTGCCATGGTCCGTGACGCTGAACCAACTGTGGAAGCAATCCCGGTTATCGCGACGGAGTATGGCTACATTCCTTACGGGACGGACGCCGAGATCCTCGGGGGAGAGGAGCTGTCGTTTAAGCAAGCACGTGTGTTGGCAACCGGAACCGTCCGACTTCCTACCCGCATGACGCGACGACCGAAGGACTTCGATGCGGTGATTACAGAACTTGAACAATCCACACCGACAACGTGGCAGCAAAGCCCGGTCCTTCGCGGACAGGTAGCTCTCGAGTTGGATGATGAAGGCTGTTGTGAGCTTGGTCGTTTTCAGGTCCGCTACACCAACGAGTTAGGAATCGAAATTCTGAGCGATGATTTGGAGGGGAGTGTCCCGTAGAAACTGTAGATTAAGTGATGCCTCCAGAACCGAGGCCAAACTAAACAAAACTACCCACGACTGGAAAGGAGGGTGATAGCTGTGACTGATAAAAGCGCCACAAATCGGACGACGTTTAATCTGTTGGATGAGCCGTGGATTCGTTGCATGGATATGGAGGGAAATCCCCAAGAAGTCAGTATCAGAGATATTTTTGCGGGACGTGTACGCGTCGCGAAGGTAGTCGGCGAGTCACCGACCCAAGATTATGCCGTAATTCGCGTACTACTAGCGATTTTCTGGCGTGCACACGCCAAGGAGATTTCCGACGCATTGCCCCAATCGCGGCGGGAGGATTCCTTTGATTGGGGAGAATGGTTCGAAGAAACACGGGAAGTTTTGGAGGACTCGAGCCGAGACGATGTTGTCCTTGACTACTTGGAGTCCCATGAAGACCGCTTTGATCTCATGGATGAACAACAACCGTTTATGCAGGTAGCGGATCTTCACACGAAGTCCGGCGAGACCAAATCTGTGTCTATCATCGTGCCTGAGGCAGCGAGTAAGTATTTCACCATGCGTACGGCGGAAGAAAGGGAAGCTCTTTCCTTCGCGGAGGCCGCTCGGTGGTTAATCCACGCGCAAGCATACGATTGCTCCGGTATTAAATCGGGAGCGGTTGGAGACGAACGTGTCAAGGGAGGAAGAGGCTACCCGATCGGTACGGGCTGGTCAGGTCGAACCGGCGGGACTTTGATCCTTAGCCCGCACGGTTTACTCGACACCTTGCTACTCAACACAGCTCCGGAGGCAGTGAACCAGAGCGCTACCGCACGAGATTTATCCCTCGATTTGCCAGTGTGGGAGCGTCCACAAGATTCGGCAGCCCAGCGGCCAGGTGCGGATGCGAAGGAAGGAGCCGTCCCTATGGGGGCAGCCGACTTGGCAACGTGGCAGGCGCGGCGGATTAAGCTTCACGTTCAAGACGGTAAAGTCCGCCGAGTTGTCGTGGCGAACGGGGATCGCATCCCTGCAGCTGGTAAAAACGCTTTCGGAGATCCGATGACACCGTATCGGTACAGTCCTAACCAATCCACACAGACGGAAGATGCCTATTACCCGCGTCCCTACGACGAAACCCGAACGATGTGGAAATCGCTGGATGCTCTGGTAGCTGTGACCGGAGACGCCGGTTTCACAAAGAAAGAAAAAGCGCCGATCCGGCCAGCTACTCTCAGCAACGTGGCGAATCTATCCGCCGACGGATACCTGGAAACGCGGGTCCTTGACCTCGCTTTGGTCTCCATGGTCTACGGTCCGCAGGAGTCAACGGTGGGCACTACTTTTAGCGCATCCATTGGTTTGCCCCTGGTTGTCTTACGCACGGACGACACCGGCAAGCGCGTGCGCGAGGCTGTCCGCACAGCGGTAGAGAAGACTAAAGCCGCTGCCGTAAGCGTCGGATGGTTCGCGGGACAGCTTTTGGTAGCGGCCGGAGGAGACTATCAATTCGGCGCTGTCGCAGCGGACCGCTTCTACTCGCGTCTCGAGCCGAAGTTCATCGACTGGTTAGCCACCGTCGACACCGAAAACGTGGACGCGCGCGCCCGCCAGTGGCAGTTCGCTGTTCTCGAAGAAGCGCTGGATCAGGCGGTCGAAATGGTTCGCGGTGCAGGGCAAAAGGCCATTGTAGGGTGTGTCACAGACGCGGATGACAAGGGGCACGGACGGATTGTCTCGGCCGGTACGTTGCACCATGCTCTAAAACGCCGTTTGAAAAAGGACCTGCCACTAACAGCGCCCGAGCCGGAAACCCTAGACTCGACGGAAGAAAAGGATGAAGTCCATGCCTGAAACGCAAGACGTGGCTCAGCCGGTTGCGCAGCGACCCGGCCTGTACGCCTCGGTTACCAATACGGTAGATGCCCTGCAATACGCCTATTTGCGCAGTCCTAACCACGCCGCGGCTGCGCACGCCCGAGGCGTGCTAGCGCAGTTGCGTAAGTACTCCTCGCGCACTCCTGAGCAGCAGCCTTTGGCTCTGGAAGAAATCTTGTTGTTGCTTGAGCCGCCCCTGGAAGAGCGGGAGCTGGGCGGAGGAACGCGCCTTTCGCCGAGCGAAAAGGCGGCCTTCCACGCGCTCGTCGCGTTCGGTATCCACATGCAAAGCGCAACCAGCGAAGCGCACGTTTCGACGCATAGCTTTGCCTGGGCGTGCGGACGAATGTATGCCATCCGGGAATCAGGGTCTATCAAGCCCCGCTTCGACGCGATGCTGCTAGCACGAGATGAAGCCTCTCGGATGGTTCAGCTGAGATCGCTCATCACGCTTCTGCGCTCTTCGAAATTGGCATTCCACTACGGCTTTTTCGCTACTGATCTCCGCGTTCTGCTCCAGACCTCTACCACGCAGGGTGATGCCGCACGTCGCCAAGGCGTGCTTCTACGTTGGGGCCGCGATTTCGCCGCTGGTGCTAGCTTTCAGCCCAAGAACTCCTAAGTAAACCTCTATCCTCTCGAAAGGAAAACCATGTCTTACATCATCGATATTCACGCTCTGCAAACCGTTCCGCCGTCTCTCATCAACCGCGATGACACCGGTGCTCCTAAATCCGCCATCTACGGTGGCGTCCCGCGTCAGCGCGTGTCTTCGCAATCCTGGAAGCGCGCTATCCGGAAGTATTTCGCGTCCAACGTTTCTGCCGACAGCGTGGGCAAGCGCTCTAAGCGCCTCCCGCAGGAAATCGCTCAAGGCCTCCAAGAGCATGAGGGCTGGGATAAGGAACGCTCCATCGAGGCCGTAACCCAATTGTTCAAGGCCGCCGGAATCAAGGTAGAGGTCGACAAGAAGAAAATCACTTCCCTGAAGAAGGAAGTAGAAGCCGGTGAGGAACAGGAGAAAAAGCTGGAAGACGCGTTTTACCCACAGACGAGCTATTTGATTTTCTTGAGCCCGCACCAGATCGAGCGGGCAGTCAAGGCGCTCGTCGAGGCTGATGGTGAAAAAATTAAAAAGGCAGAAGCCAAGGAGATCTTGGACGCTGAGCACTCCGTTGATATGGCAATGTTCGGGCGTATGGTCGCAGATGATGCTGCCTATAACGTGGACGCCGCAGTTCAGGTGGCCCACGCACTGGGTATCCACGCTAGCGCCCCGGAATTTGATTATTTCACTGCGGTAGATGACCTTGCAGAAGCCGGCGAGGAAACCGGCGCGGGCATGATCGGGACGGTCCAGATGATGTCTTCAACGTTGTATCGTTACGCCACGCTAAATCTTGGCGGGCTGGCTAAGAACCTTGGCTCCGAGGAAGAAGCCCGGACTGCTGCCGGGCAGTTCATCGACGCCTTCATCAAGTCGATGCCGACCGGAAAGATCAACACCTTCGCCAACCAGACTCTGCCGGAGCTGGTCTACGTAGCAGTTCGCGAGACTCGCCCGGTTTCCTTGGTCACCGCGTTCGAGACTCCAATTGAACCGACTGAGGCAGAGGGGCTTCGCGTGGCTGGTGCTAAGGCTCTAGCAGCCGAGGAGAAGGGTTTTGAAGAAATGTACGGCCTCAAACCGAAGGCGGGATTCGTGTTAGGCTTCGAAGACGCTCGGCAGGCTTTTAGCGATATCGCCGAGGCAGTAACTCTCGGCGAATTGCAAGAACGCATCTCCGCGGCTCTGGAAAGCTAAAGGCTAGGAGCTTTGTCAATGACTTCTTCTCTCTTGCTCTTGTTAAAGGGGCCGATGCAGTCCTGGGGCGATGACTCCCGGTATGCCACCAGAACGACGGCGTCAACGCCATCTAAATCGGGCATCGTGGGGTTGATCGCGGCAGCCCAGGGACGCCGACGGACCGACCCAATTGAGGACCTCGCGCACCTGCGGCTTGCCGTGCGTGTTGACCAATCAGGCAGCTTATTGCGTGATTACCAAACGGCGCAGCCTTGGCAGCGTGACCCTAAAGCTTCGGCCAATCTGGTCACTCGATATTTCTTGTCAGATGCTGCTTTCGTCGTTGCAGTAGAGGCCGAAGACCGGGCGCTTCTGGAAGGCTTTGCCGACGCACTGAACGACCCCGTCTATCCGTTGTTCATGGGGCGGCGATCGTGTCCGGTGCCGCCCAACCTGGTAATAGGCATAGTAGACAAGCCGGCGGTGGAGGCACTGCAAGCTCATCAGAATTGGCATGCGACCAAGAACCACATGAAAACCTATGGTGAGCAGGTTGCCTTGCCTATCTACCGTGATGCCGAAGCGGGTGAGGTAGGGGTCGCGCGCCAGGACGTGCCGGTTTCCTACAACCCTGAACACCGGAAATATGGCTGGCGAGAGGTCGTTCAGGCCGACTATGCCACCTTGAACAACCCCTTGGATCCTAACGAGCTGCAGACGGATCCTTTCCTAGAGGCGGTGCTAAACGCATGACAACGATGACGAAAGTGCTGATAAACCCAGCTAGGAGGCAGGGACGTAGGCTGCTAACTGACCCGCAGACCATGCATGCGGCCGTGCGCGCGGCATTCCCTCCGGATCTGGACGAGTCTTCGAGCCGAGTGCTGTGGCGTACGGATACTAACGGTCATGAGCATGCGCTCTACATTGTTGGTCCGGAAAAACCCTCCGGGCAGCACATCGTGGAGCAGGCCGGGTGGGATACTCGCCCAGCGCAGATAGCTGAATACGACCGTTTTCTGGCTGCGCTCAAGAAGGGCCAGCGCTGGCACTTCGAGCTGGTGGCGAACCCTACTTTTGCCAAGACGGTGGAGGGCAAGCGCAGTAAAATCAAGGCTCACGTGTCGGTCCCCCACCAGCTTGGATGGCTGTACGACAAGGCACCCAAGTGTGGCTTTAGCCTCGCCCCCCGTGTGGATGATGAAGCGTCAGACCAAGAGAGGGAGCGCTGGGCACCGACCGAGGTGCCCAGCGTGACCGAGCGTAAGACTCTCGATTTCCGTCGTGGTCGAAGCAGCGCTCGGGTGCACATTGTGACTGCGCGTTTTGCGGGTGTCCTGGAAGTCACGGATCCGGATCTCTTGCGCGTGGCGCTGACACAAGGAATTGGGCGAGCGCGCGGTTACGGGTGCGGCCTGATGACTCTGGCCAGGGCCCGAACCGATGCCAACGCCTAGGGAGGTACCTATTGCGCGAACCGCGTTGTCGAGGATGGAAGACCGGCTGAGCTTTCTCTACGTGGAAAGAGCAGTGGTTAATAGAGAAGGAAATTCTCTGACTATCCAGGACCGGCGCGGGATCGCGCATCTGCCTGCTACGCACCTCGCCGCGCTGTTGCTGGGTCCGGGGACCCGGGTTACATACGCGGCCATGGCATTGCTAGGTGACGCCGGAGTTTCAACTGTGTGGGTCGGAGAGCGTGGCGTTCGCTACTACGCGAGCGGCAGGCCACCTGCCAAGTCCTCGCGGATGGCTGAACTTCATGCTGCCGTCGTCACCAATCAGAGACGGCGCTTGAATTGTGCACGGACAATGTATTCCATGCGCTTTTCTGGTGAAGACGTGAGTAGGCTGACAATGGCGCAGCTGCGTGGAAGAGAAGGCGCTAGGATGAAGAAGATCTACGCGGCCGAGGCCAAGCGCACCGGCGTGTACGGGAACCGGCGATCGTACGATCCCAGTGATTTCAGTTCTTCGGATCTGATTAACCAGGCCCTGACAGCAGGTTCCGCGGCCCTATACGGGGTCACACACGCCGTTGTTACTGCTTTAGGTTTTATCCCTGCCCTGGGGATTATCCACACAGGTACGGACCGTTCGTTTGTTTACGATATTGCTGATCTTTACAAGGCGGAAATCTCTATCCCCGCTGCCTTCGACGCCGTAGCAGCTGCGGGTGGCCAACCGAGCGTCGAAGTTCGCCGTCGAGTGCGAGACGCTGTAATCGAACGACGGTTAATGCCCCGCATGGTCGCCGATCTGAAGACTTTGTTCGAGGTCCCTGATGATGAACTCCTAAGTGACGTGGAGCTGCTGCTGTGGAGCGAGCTCGAGGTGATCGCGTCCGGAATCAATTGGGCTGAGGAAGAGCAGTTGTCATGACGGTACTGGTTTTATCAGCTTGCCCCGCAGGGTTGAGAGGAGACCTCACCAAATGGTTGATGGAGGTCTCGCCGGGAGTTTTCGTCGGCCGGCCAACCGCGCGGATTAGGGAGCTGTTATGGGAGCGGACCGTCGAGCTTTGCAAGGACGGTCGGGCCTTGCTCGTGTATTCCTCGAACATCGAGCAGGGGATGGAATTTCGGACTCACCGGCACCAGTGGAAGCCTACCGATTTCGATGGGGTGACTCTGATGATGCGCCCTACCGACCGCCGGAAGAAGCCGCAGCGCAGAACCGGATGGTCAAATGCCCGCCGTTCTAGAAACGCTTATGACAAGCAAACCCGCGGTAACCGGTCGTCCTAAGTAGAGTCTGTGCAGACCGTGAGTTTTAGGCATCGGTAGGTGAGAAGAGTCGGTTAGCTGTTTAGTACTGCTTTGATGGCGTCGAGGGTGGCATCAATGTGCGGGATGGTGCCGGCTACGTGCGAACCAGCATCATTCGGAAGGAAGGTCACCTGCGCACCGCGGTCGGCCCACTCCGTAGCCAATTGCTCGGCTGTGTCAAAAGGAATGACGTCGTCGCCACGGCTGTGCGTGATGACTACCGGGACGTTGGGGGCACGGTGGCCGATATGTTGGTCCGCGAGCATTTGGTTAAAAGGAGCGGACTCGATGAGTTCATGAACGTCAGTGCCGTCGGCGGTGAGCCCGGAGATGGTCTGCCCCGAATAGAGCCCGAGGCCCAAGGTGCACGTGTTCGTGGCGTTGCGGAGGACCTTCTGCCCGCGGGGGCTGAGCTGGTCATTGAAATCGATGCCGTAGCTCTGGGACAGGCCGAGTAGAGCAAAGAGCTCGAAAAGGAAATACGTAGTCCCGTCGAGGACTGATGGCAAAAGAGTGAGATCGGCTGGGGCAGCACCGACGGTCGCGAGCTTTACGTTGAGCTCGGGGGCGTAAGAGTCATACTGCTCCGCGGCGCTGGCGGCCGCGCCGCCGCCCTGCGAGTAGCCGTTGAGGAAGACAGGATTCTCCGGGCCCAAATCCCAGCCCTCTATTTGCTGCGCAGCACGTACGCTATCGAGCACGGCGTGGGCCTGGCTGAGGCGGTCCATGTAGGTATGCAGGCCTGGGGTGCCAAGCCCTTCGTAGTCGGTCAAGACCACTGCGTATCCCTCCTTGAGGAGGCTTTCAAAGAAGAGCTGCTCGTAGTCGCCCACGCCTTCGGCGATTTTGCGCGATGGCGAGCAGCGATCCGCTACGCCCTGGGTGCCGGGCGCGTATGCGACCATAGGTCGTGGCCCGTCACCGGTCCATTGTTTCTTCGGCTCGATGACAATCCCGCTGACCGGTGTGGGCTCTCCCCGGCGGTTGGTGGAAGAGTAGAGGATGCGCTCCGCCTTGTAAGGGCCGATATTGGTAATCCCCAGAGTGTTTAGAGGGTTTCTTACGGAGGAATTCCGGAAAAGCTGTCCTGGAAAAGAACCGTCCAGATCCACTGGGTCGTGGTAGAAAGTCGAATAGCTATCCCCGGTAGCTTTGTCGGTCCCGCGGGAAGATAAGCCGGGCGAGCTGTGTCGCATCTCGTCCGCGGCTTCGCGAACCTGCTCAGTAGTTTCGGGGGATTGGTCAGCAACGGGATCGGAGAGAGCGTCATCGATAAGAGCGGACTCGGGGAGCTCGGCGGTAGGAGCGGCGTGAGCGCTGACGTTAGTGGCCACCAAAGATGACGTGAGTAGAAAAGCCAGGATAGGCCGCGTGAGGCGGCGGGGATCGGGCATAAAAGGTTCCTTTTCCAAGAAGGCATGACCTTTGGTGGGCATGCGGGAGACAATAAATCCGCGGCTGAGTTGGGCCCGCGGCAACTGTTATTATGAGTGTTTCAAATACTAAGTATAAATGTTGTTCGGCAAAACTACGAAACTTTTACTGGTGATCGACTTTTATTGGTTATCGATCTGCGTTAGCTAGGACAATTGGCTGCTACGGATAGGATCAATCTCGGCGAGTCTGCGCATTCCGTCGGCCCCCAACAGATCGGCGGCTGCTTCGCACAGGGCCTCAATGAGGGCTAGAGAGGGCACTAGGGTGTCCGAAGGACCGTTCGCCTCCACCCGGGCGGTAAGCACGATGTCAGCATAGGAGGCGATAGGCGACATCCACTTGTCCGTGATGAGGATGAGCGTGGCACCTCGAGTTTTCGCTGTCTGCGCCCGGTAGGCGGAGGACGCGGAGTAGCGGCGAAAGTCGAACGTTATCCACACTGTCTCGGAGGAAATCCCCGCGAGCGTGTCTTCGAGCTTCCAGCCGTCGGCCGGACAGCTATGCAAGTTGGTCCGGAAAAGGTTGAGCTGGGCCAGCAGATGCTCGGCCAGGATGTGGGAGTACGTTCCACCGTCGCCAATGATGACCTTGGTCTGGTCGCCGAGAAGGTCCACAGCGCGGGAAATATCCCCGGCGCGGAGGTTCTGGAACGTGGAGACGATTCCGTCGACGAAGGCACGTTCTTGGTCGATAAATGCGCCATGGTCCGCGTCGTGGGTGGGTAGTGTCGATTGCTGGGCAGCTTGATCGAGTGCAGATTGCTGGCGGTCCTTCAGCTCCTGCTTGAGTTCGTCCTGGAAGAGCTTAAATTTTGGAATGCCCAACGATTGGACGAAGCGGACTACCGTCGCTGAGCTTACTCCGGAGGCTTCCGCAATCCGTTCCACGGTGTCGAGGCCGCTGTACGGAAAGCTACTGAGGATGTACCGGGCGACGAGTTTCTCGGAGCTGGAGAACTCATCCAGGCCGGACCGGATTCGCTCCGCAATGCTGGTGGCGTTGGGCATAGTCGGTTATTTTACGTCCAAAGCGCGGGCGGCGGCGAGGTAACCGGCGATGAGAGCTTTGGCCGTGTAACCGACGGCGTCGTCCGGCGGCAAGAACTTCGCGTCGTGGAGTGAGGGAGTAGCGCCGCTTGCCACGCCGACGAAGCACATCAGGCTGGGGACGAGCTCACCGTAGAAAGAGAAATCGTCCGCACCGAGGGAGCGCATCGGCTCGGCAGTCCCCAAGCCCAGCGTGCCTTGCACGGCGGCGAAGTTTGCGGCCAGGTGCTCGTCATTGATGAGGGCCGGCTCGCCAGGGAGGTACTCGAGGTTTCCGGTGCACCTGAAAGCCTGCGCCGTGTGCTCGACGAAGTGTCTCACCGCAATAGCGATCTCCTGGGCGGCCGCGCTACTGGAAGTACGAACCGTGGTCTTGATTGTGCCCTCGCCGGCTAAGACGTTGGCAGCACTCGAACCGACCTGGACGGAACCGACGCTGATCAAGGCCGGCGCCATCGGGCTGGACGTGCGCCGGACAATTTCAGACAGGCCGGAGACGATTTGTGCCACGCACACGGCGACATCGTTGGCTTTGTGCGGGTACGCGCCGTGCCCGCCTTGGCCATCGACGGTGATGATGAACTCACCGGCGGCGGCGTTAATGAAGCCTTCCCCGGATGCGACTGCCCCGAGCGGGACATCGGGGTGCACGTGCGCGCCGATGGCGTGCGCCACGTCATAGGTAGCAAACGCCCCCGACTCCTTGATATCCAAGGCCCCAGACGGGTAAGTCTCCTCACGGGGCTGGAGGAACGGCACCAGCCCGTAGGGAAGATCGAGCTTTTTGGCGGCGCGCACTACCGCGACGAGGGCGGCGAGGTGCACGTCATGCCCGCAGGCGTGCATTGCTGAGCCTGGGGACGCCCACTCCACCCCGGTGGCTTCTTCCACCGGCAGGGCGTCTAATTCACCGCGCAGGGCGATGGAGGGGCCCGTCCCTGGGCCGATGCGGGAAATCCCGCCCGTGGTGGCCAGTGACTCGAAGTCGAGCTCCATGGCGCCGGCGACCGTATCGGTCGTGTCTTGTTCCTCGCCGCTGACCCGTGGGTTCGCGTGGAGCTCCTTGCGCAGCTCTACCGCCGCAGGCAGCTCTTCTCCCAACGCCGCAACCCAGTGATTCGCAAGCTGGTCATAGTTGGTCTTGCTTTTTCCCACTCAGTTCCCCTTTCTCTTTGTTTTCTCGTGCTCCGTGCGAATTAATTGGTTCCGTACAAACGGGCGGCGTTGTCGTAAGAAATCATGCGTGCCACCCGCAGGCACTGCTGCATCGGCCATCCGTGGAAGTCGTGAAATTGCGCCAGCGCCTGGGCCATCCCATCACGGTAGAGCTGCGCGCCGAGGTAATAGAGCTCGGCCAAACCGAAGGCGTCGGTGCTAAACAAAACCTTGCTGAAAGGAGCAAGCTCGAGGGACTCGGCGATGACCGCGTCGGAGCGGCTACCCGTGTAGTTGATAGCCAAGCCTACGTCGAAGTAGACGTGTTCGAAGACGTGCGCCAGGTAGCCGGCCTCGCGGTGGTAGGGGTAGCAGTGGAGGAGCGTGAAACGGGCGCCAGAATCACGGCTCAATCGGAAAAGCTCCGTGAGCAGGAGAGGGTTGCACCGGTGCAGATCGACGTCGTCGTCGCCGTATCCGATGTGCAACTGGATGACCTGGCCGGCATCGATAGCCAACCACAGCAGGTGGCGGATGAGTACCGGATCCGCCAGGCGCAGTGGCTCCTTCCCGTTGAGGAAGTCCCGCGCGGACTCGCGGACTGAACTTGCTGCGGGACGCGTCGCGTCGAAGTCTAGGCCAGTGCGGTAGGCGGCGATGGATTTAACCCCGATTGCGCCGCGCAAAGCACTGGTTAGACGCACCGCGAGCGTGTCGAGGAAACTCTGCGCTAAAGCATCGTCCGCCTCCTGGGGTGCGCCGGAAGGAAGCAATTCCTGGGCGACCAGCTCGGCGAGGTATTCCAAGCGGACCACCTCGTGCGGTGTGGCGCCGCTGAGGCGCCCGAGCTCCTCTGCCGGGGTGATAACGTCCGGTGAAAAACCGGTGTCCACACCCAGATCCGTCAGCCGCGAGGCTTGCAGCAGACGGGAATTGGCTTCATCTGCGCCCAGCTGCCGGCGTTGCTCCAGGTACTCTTCGGGGCTGCACCAAGGCTGCGCACCGAGAATTGGGGCGCATTTCGCGAGTACCTGAAACCCCAGCTGCGAGTCGAAACAGGTTAGCCCCTCCGGAGCCGGACGCGAGGATTCCGAAATCATGGCCTCGAAATCGGCGCGGGACAGATCCTTCGGGACCACGCCGTGGCAGTGGTGGTCGAACAAAGGGAGTGAAGCAAGTTCCTCGCGGAAATCGGGGTAGCTCGGGGATTGCTTAGAAGACATCCGCATACACCTCGCATTGTTCCTCGAAAGATTTCCCGTGAAGCTCAGAGATCTCGTCGCGTTTGACCTTCAGGTAGGTCTCGGACCAAGCGGGTGCGAACCAGGATTGGACTTCCTCGTTGGCCTCGAAGAGATCCAAAGCCTCGCCCAGGGTACCCGGCAATTCCGGAAGGTTTGCGTGCTTGCCTTCGAGATCCAGATCGCCTTCGACGATGTCGACTGGGTCGAGCCCCTCATCCAGGCCGGCCAGACCGGCCCGCAGGATGATGCCCATGAGGATCCACGGATTGGCGCCAGCGTCCGATCCGCGGAACTCGAAGTGGAGTTGCTTTTCGGGAGACTTTCCGTTGATTTCGTTAGTCGGGCAAATTCGGATGAGGGACTCGCGGTTCTGTAGTCCACAGAACGCGCGGGCTGTCGACCAGTTGTCGGGTTTCAGACGGAGGTAGCTGACCGTGAGCGGGGCGAACAACGCGGTCAGTGCTGGGGCGTACTTGATGATGCCGGCGTTGAAGCGGCCGGCCAACTCAGAGACTCGGCCTGGCCGGGAGGCGTCGAAGGAGATGGCTTCCCCGTTTTTGCCGTAGAGCCCGTAGTGGACATGGACCCCGGAGCCTCCCGCCTCCGCACTGGGGACCGGAGAGAAAGTGACTTCCTTGTCGAAGGCTTCGTAGACGTTGCACGTGATATCGCGCAAAAGGAGGGCGCGGTCGGCCGCGCGAAGCGGGTCGGTGGGCTTGAGGGTTAGCTCATATTGGTGCTGGGCATACTCAGGTAGCCAGCATTCTGGTTCGATTCCGGCGCCATCGAGGATTTTAAATAGCGTGGAACTTACCGGCTCTGCGGAAAGGAAATTCGAATAGGAAAAGGGGTGCGGGAAGCGCGTGGCTGCGCGCTCGACGAATTCGTGCTCGAAGGAGGCGGTGAAGGTAATCCCGTGCTTTTCTTTTAGCTCCGCCACCGTGTTTTTGAGGAAAGTTCTACTGCATGATTCCCAAGGCGTGCCGTCAGTGTTGACCACGTCGCTGAAGCAATACTCCAAGTCGGCTTGCCCGGGTACCCCGGAGATGGTTGTTTTGGAATCGGCATCGGCAAGCAGGCGGAGATCCCCGGAAGCGCCGTAAGGGATACCGCCGACGATGTGGCCGAGCGGACCGATCCCCAGGTTGGCTGGCACCCACCCGACGCTCGCGCCGGGACGGAAGTCTTTGGAGTGAATGGCCCGACCCTTGGTGCGGGCTGAGAAATCGCAGGTAGCGATGAAGGTGAACATTCCGTGTGCAATCGACGGGGCGGTTTCGTTTTCGATCTCGACACTCATGGTTTACTCCTTTAGCTGGTGATTGAGGTGGGGCTAGTGGGTGGAAGCATCGTCGGCGCGGGACCATCTTCGGCCGATCTTGCGCGCGAGCTCGGGCCTTGCTTGGATGACCAGTGCGCCGATGACGCACCAGGCGCCGGAAATCCAAGGGAAGTAGCTGTACGGGGCTTCCTGGCCACTGACCTGCACTACGTATACGAACCCGAGGTAGGCAAGCGCGAGGACGGGGAAGATAATCTCCCAGTAGGGCACCTGGTTGCCGCGGCGAAGGATGTGCGCGATGGCGCCAGCCGAGGCCATGCCGTAGGCCACCACCATGCACAGCGTGGCGATGGTCGCGTACCAGTAGTAGACATCCACCGGGCTGACGTGGCAGATACCTAAGACGACAATCATCACGATGGACAACCCGTTGGTAAACAGCACTGCCGGGACTGGCACACCGCTGCTGGGGTGGCGCTCGGCGAATTTCGCGGGGCCGAAGCCGTCTCGGGCGAGCGCGAAGAGCAGACGCGAGGTGGCTGTCGAGGAACTCAGGAAAGCACCGAAAGCCACGGCGAAGGCGATGACAGATAGTAAGACCGCGAACCAGGAGCCAACGTAGGTGGAGCCCAGCGTCGTCAGGGTAGACGAGGCACCGGCGAAGGCGGCCACGCCGGCCTCATCGGTGCCAAAGCCTAGGGATTGGGCGAACATGACGAAGGTGTAGACGAAGCCGCCGACTACGACCGCGAGGAGCAGGCTGCGGGGAATGATGCGCTGGGGGTGGTTCGTCTCCTCCCCCAGCGAGGAACCGGACTCGAAGCCCGCCCAGGACAAAAACCCAAAGACGGACGCGGTCATGATCGCGCTCCAGGGGTTGCCTGCCGGGCTGAGGGTTTCCCAGTCGAGGCCGGTGCTCACCGGGGCGTTATCCCCGGTCACGGCGACCAGGATGATGACCGACAGCACGAGCATCACGACAATTCCGGCCAGCCCGATAAACAGGGTGGTGCGCGCGGTCAGCTGGGAGTTGCGCAGGTTTAAGATGGCGCCGATGACGGCAACGGCGATGGGGATAATTAGCCAGGCCAGGCCGAGCTCGGCTGTGTTGAACTGTTCCAGCATCGCCTCGAAGAAGACAGCGCAGGCGCCCAGGATGCAGGCGGTCATGAAGATATAGGTCCCGAGGAGTGCGAAGCCGCCGAAGAAGCCCGCTTTAGGGCCTAAGGTCACGCCGGCCAGTGCGTAGACCGAGCCGGCGTGCGTGACGGTGCGCAGGAGTCGGACGAAGGCATAGGCGACGAAGAGGCTGCCGACGAAGGACACTAGGAAGGTGAACGGTACGGCCTTACCGACCAGCCCTGCCACGCCGATGCCATTGAGCGACATCGCCATGACCGGACCCATGAAGCCGACCGAAATTGCGGTGACCTCCCACGTGTTGAGGGGGCGTTTCGTGACCTTGGCGGGTGAGTCAGCGTGAGGTACAGCGTGGCTTTCCATTTTCTGTTCCTTCCTCCGCAACAAGGAGCGGAGTACTACGGGATGGCTTGTAAGAATCCTTACACAGTGTGTCCTAGATCGCAATGAAATTGAAAAAGTAGTTTAGGTAACTCTCTAACAGTGCAGGCAGATGCGTCTTGGTCTGTGTAATAAATATTTCAGCACCGGGTTTTTGTGGTGCCTGCTCTCCAGGGGACGGGCCTCCGCACCTACGTCAGTTAACTGCGTCCCTTGAGGGGTAGGGCGCGCCCTACTATGAAGTTGCGGGCTCGCCCTCTTCTGCGCGTCCGCGGTGCGTGGTGGGATTGTGGTAATGACTTCGACTTCCTTTTTCCGCCGCGTTCCGTGGCGCACCATTGGGTGGGCGCTGCACGCTGTCGTCCGCGTGGTTATTTGCGTGCTAGTTTTGCCGTACGCTGCGGCCAAGGTGATTCTGCTGCAGATGGGGGTGGTTGATTACCCGGGGTTGCTGATTACGTTGGGGGAGAAGTCCCCGATGGGGCTTTTGTGGACGTTTATGGCTTTTAGCCCGTGGGTGCAGTTTCTGGCAGGCCTGGTGGAGCTAGGTGCCGCGGCGCTGGTGCTGTGGCGGCGTACGGCGTGGCTAGGTGGGCTTATCGGGGCGGTGTCCCTCGGGGTGGTCTGGCTGCTGAATATGACCTTTGATGTGCCGGTCAAACAGTTCGCTTTCGCGCAGATGGTTCTTTTCCTGATTGTTTTAGCTCCCTGGGTTCCCCGGCTGGTGGCTTTCGCGCTGGGCCGCGCCGTTCCGGAGATGCATTATCCGCGGCTTATCCCGTGGCCGCGGGCCCATCGCCTAACGCGCTGGCTGCCGCCCGTGGCGGCGGCGGGGATGCTCATCGCGGGTCTGGTGGCGTCGGCTATCCTCGTGCCCAAGCAGTTCCCCACGGTCCACGAGGATCTGGCCGGCGTGTGGCAGGTCGCCCAGGACAGCACCGCGCCCGCGCCCCAATTGCTTGACGATGCCCGCCTGTCCACGCTCGCCCTCGGCAAACGGTCGGTGGGCGGCGCCCCGGCCCTAAAAGGGCTAGAGGGCGACCCGGGGGAGTTCGCGGGGGCTACCGTCCGCCGCGCCAACGGGGATCTGCAGGCCGGCTTCTACCGGGTCGATGACAGCGAGCCCGGGCGGCCGCGCGTGGATCTGTATTTGCTGGCACCGATGGCCGCAGATGAGCAGAATTTCGGGGCGGGCGAGGAGTTCACGGACGAGTACCACCTGCGCTACCGGATCGTGGACGGGCAGCTAGAGCTCGACGACGACGCGCACCAGCTCACCCTGCGCCCGTCAGAGACCGGCAGCCTGCTCCTCGACCGCGGCTTTAGGTGGCAGGGCAGCCCGCTCAACCGCTAGGGAGTGGCTACGGGCGGCTTCCGCAGGCCGGAATTTAGGCCGGCTCCAGCTGGGCGGTCGCAGCAGACAGCGCCCGGACGGTGCGCAGCAGGGCGGCGGTGGTCTCCTGGTGTACCCGGCAGAAGCGTTGGGTGCGCACGGACACGCTTAAAGAGCCCAGGGTATCGCCCATGTCGTTTTTGAGTGCCACCCCGACGGCAGAGACGCCGGGTTCGAAAAGCGCGTGGGTGAGGGTGGCGCCGTGGCAGCGGTAGCGGTGGAGCTGCCGGCGCAGCGCGCGAAACTCGGCGTCCGGCATGCTGGGGTAGAGGGCGCGCAGCTCGCGCGGGGAGAGCTCGGCCAGGATGCACAGCCCGCCGGAGTTGCGGGTGGCGGGCATGATCTGCCCCAGCCGCGAGGTGACCGCCTCCGGGTGGCTGCCGGCCGGGGAGTAGACCACGCGCGTGACGGTGCCGGTGAGCACCTGCAGGTTGCAGGTGTCGCCGCATTCTGCGGCCAGAGCGTCGACGTGCCCGCGCACCGCGGCGGTCAGCCGCGCGCCGAGGCCGGGTTTGGCCAGGCCGGCGGTCAGCGCCGGGCCGGGAAGATAGGTGCGTGCCTCGGAGCGGGTGGCGAAGCCGCGGTAGACCAGCATCGCGAGCGAGCGGTGCACCGTAGACTCCGCGACACCCAGCCGCCGGGCCACGGGCTGGATCCTTATCGAGCCTTCGTCCCTGAGAATCAGCGTGAGCGTGAGCGCCAGATCCACGGACTGCACGTACTCGCGGGGCGCCGGCCCCAGGGATGGAGAGTAGGAAAGCATATCCTAAGTATGCCAGTTCCGGTGGGCGGGATTTCGTTGCCTCCCGCTTGGGCGGCGCCCACTATGTTCTCCATGTCTTCGACCACTTCTGCTTCTGTTCCTGCTTCGCCGGCGTCTGCTTCGCCGGCTTCTGCCGCACCGGCCGCCTCGCCGCGGGGGAGCGCGCTGGCCGCGGTGCTGGTGGGCTGGTTCTTCGTCATCTTCGACGGCTACGACCTCATCGTCTACGGCACCACCCAGAACGCGCTTATCGAGGAATGGGGCCTGAGCTTAGGGCACGCCGGAACGATTGGTTCGGCGGCCTTCGTCGGCATGGCCATCGGCGCGGTCGCCATCGGGCGCGTGTCGGACCGGGTGGGACGCAAAGCCGCGGTGCTGGGCTCCGTGTGCGTGTTCTCCCTGGCCACGGTCCTGTGCGCCGCCGCCCCGAACGCGCTGGTCTTCGCAGCGTTGCGTCTTATCGCCGGGATGGGGCTGGGCGGGTTAGTGCCCTCGGTCAACGCGATGGTCGCCGACCTCGTCCCGGCCCGCCGCGTGGCCGCCTGGTCCACGGTAATGATGTCCGGCGTCCCGCTCGGGGGAACGCTTGCCGCGGTCCTCGCGGGCGTCATCGTGCCCAGCGATCCCCACTGGGGCTGGCGCACCATGTACCTGCTGGGCGTTATCCCGCTGGTATGCGGTCTGCCGGTCGCCTGGAAGGTCCTGCCCGCTCACGCCCGCGCGGCTAGCGATGCCCCCAGCGCCGAATCGGCCGGCTTTCACCTCCTGTTGGGCAAGAAATACCGCGGCATGACCGCCTGGTTCACCGCGGCGAGCTTCGCCACGCTGCTGGCGTGGTTTGGCCTGGGCACCTGGCTGCCCAAGCTGATGACGGAGTCCGGCTACGACTTCGGCGCGGCTGTCCACTTCACCCTGGCGCTGAACCTGGGGGCGATCGCCGGGTCGGTGATAACGGCTTGGGCCGGCGACCGCTTCGGGCCCGTGCGCGCCGGGGCCTGCGCGGCCGCGGCGGCCGCGGGAGCCTTGGCGCTTTTGCTCACGAGCCCGGGCAGTGGGGCAGTCTTCGCCATCCTCGTGCTGGCCGGGGTGGGCACCCACGGCACGCAGATCCTCATCATTGCGGGCGTGGCGCGGATGTATCCACCCCAGGTCCGCGGCACGGCCCTGGGGTGGGCCTCCGGCGTGGGCCGGATTGGTGCGGTAGTCGCACCGCAGATGGCGGGCCTGTTGCTGGAAGCCGGACTCGGGGTCGGCTCCAATTACCTCATGTTCGCCTCGGCAGCCGGGGTATCGGCGGCGTCGCTACTCGTGCTCACGATGCTCTATCTGCCCCGCGTATCCGCTAAAATCTAGCTCGTGGCAAGAGCAAAGCATGTGGCGAAGGCGTTGACAATCGGTAAGGTCCGGCAGGGGCTGGGGCGGTTGCGCTCCAACTGGATGTATATCATCCAGATCGGCCTGGCAGCTGGCCTGGCCTTTGGCTTCTCGCACTACGTCATCGGGCACGCGTTGCCCTTTTTCGCCCCGATGTCGGCCGTCATCGTCTACTCGGCCGCCGGGGACCGCGTGCGTAAATCCATGGAGCTGGTCGTCGGCGTCACCCTGGGGGTGGGCGTAGGCGACGGGCTCATCTACTTCGTGGGTACCGGCGCCTGGCAGATCGCGGTCGGGGTGGCCGTCGCCGTGGCCCTGGCGACCTTCGTCGACCGCGGCGCCTTGGTGGCCAACCACGCGGCCTTTGCCGCGGTGCTGATCGCCACCATCCTGCCGCCGGAGACCTCCGGGGGTACTGACCGCATGGTGGATTCCCTGGTCGGCGGCATGGTCGCGCTGCTAGTCATGGCACTGCTGCCGGCCTCGCCGCTGCGCAACGGCCGCCGGGAGGTCGCGCGCATCCTGGGGCTGACCGGCTCCATCCTGGACGAGGTCGCCCAGGCAACGCAGGCCCGCGACGCCGCCGGCATCGCCCGCGCCCTGGAGCGCGCCCGCGGCAGCCAGGCCAACGTCAACAAGATGATCACCGAGGCCAACAACTCCCGGGAGGTCATCTTCGCCTCCCCGCTGCTGGTCAAGCAGCGCGAGGACATGCGCGTGCTTTTGGGGCTGCTCAACAACGTGGACAACGCCATGCGCAACACGCGCGTGCTCTCCAGGCGGGCCCACGTGGCCGTGCTGGATAGCGAGCCGATTACCGACGAGCTCATCGAGCTGCTGCGCGATGCCGCCGAGCTGACTACCCAGCTCTCCGACGCCATCCTGAGCGATCCGGACTTCGCCGATTCCACCACGATCTCCGAGCTGACCACGGGCCTGCGCCGCCTGGCCGCCCAGACCGGGGTGGAGCTGGTCCACGCCCAGGACATCTCCCGCGGCATTTCCACCACGGTCATGCTGGCGCAAGTGCGCTCCCTGCTCGTCGACCTGATGGGGGTGTGCGGGTGTAGCCACGAGGAGGCATCGTCGGCGCTGACCCCGACCACCCCGACGCCGGGCTACGAGCCCCACGTCTGGAAAGACGATTGTTAACTTAGTCGAAAGCTAAAATTCAAAGCGCGGTTACGCGCGGCCCCTAGAGTGTGCGGGCGTACCTGTCTCCCTCACACTTGAATGGATATTTGTCATGGCTCACCGCCGCTACCGCTCCGTTGCCGCCATCTCCGCACTCACCCTGTCCCTGTCCACCCTCACCGTGCCCACCGCGCTGGCCGACGACGGCCTCTACCGCGGCGCAGTCGAGGTCGTCCCCGCCGCTGACGACGCCGTCCGCGACACCCTCACCGGCACCGTCTTCAACGACACCAACCGCAACTCCACCCAGGACGACGACGAGGCCCCCATCGAGGGCGTGGCCGTCTCCAACGGCCGCGAGGTCGTGACCACCGACGCCGAAGGCCGCTACGACATCCCCGTCGACGACAACACCACCGTTTTCATCACCCAGCCGGCCGGCTACCAGGTGCCCGTCGACGACGACAACGTCGCGCAGTTCTTCTACAACCACGTCCCGGAAGGCTCCCCGGAGCTGAAATACGGCGGCATCGAGGCCAGCGGCGGCACCCCGGAGGCCGTCAACTTCCCGCTCGTGACCGACCCGGACTCCGCCCTGAACAACCAGCGCTGCCTCATCGGCGGCGACATCCAGACCTACGCCAAGGACGAAGTCGGCTACGCCCGCACCGGCGCTTTCACCGATCTCAGCCAGCGCGACGACTTCACCAACTGCGGCGCGCTTTTTATCGGCGACGTCGTCGGCGACGACCTCTCCCTCTACCCGGACACCCGCGAGCTGACCGGCATGCTTAACTCGCCGGCGCGCTTCCTGCCCGGCAACCACGACCTGGACTTCGACGCCGACGCCGAGCACAAATTCGACACCTACCGCCAGGAATTCGGCCCGGCCTACCACTCCTACGACGTGGGCAACGCGCACATCATCTCCCTGGAATCCGTCGAATACCCCGTAGACGGCGAGCAGTACAACGGCGCCATCGATGCCGACCAGATGGCCTGGCTCCGCGCCGACATCGAGCGCACGCCCGAGGACAAGGTCATCGTGCTCGCCTCCCACATCCCGCTGTTTTCCTTCTCCGACTCCGGCTCCGCCCGCCACCAGGTCGACCAGGTCAAGGAGATCGCCGAGCTGGTCGAGGGCCGCGAGACCATCGCGGTGAGCGGCCACACCCACGCCGTGGCCAACATGCGCGCCGGCGACAGCACCCAGGAGTGGAAGGACACGCTTGGCGTGGACGAGCTGCCGTTTACCAACATCGTGGCCGGGGCCATCTCCGGCGACTGGTACTCCGGCGAGATGGGGGACAACGGCGTGCCGAAGTCCTACGGCCGCGACGGCTCCAAGCCGGGCGTGCTCTCCCTGGACATCAACGGCTCCGAGGTCAGCGAGTTCTTCACGCCGGTCGGAGGCGACGACAACGATCAGATGAACGTCTCCCTGAACACCCCGCGCTACCGCGAGTGGTACGACGAGACCATCGAGTACGACGGCTCCCGGGCCAAGAAGGGCGGCGAGAAGCCGGCCTTCGACAACCCCGAGCAGGTGGGCGCCGAGGAGCTGGACGGGTCCTACCTGACCACCAACTTCTTCATGGGCGCTACCGGCTCCACCGTCGAGGTCTCCTTCGACGGCGCGGATGCCGTTGAGGCCGAGCGCACCCAGCCCATGCAGGGCGAGGAGCAGCGCTACGGCGCCGAGTACTCCGACCCCCTGGCCGTGCAGGCCCAGGCCGTCCATGGCGGCAGCATCGCAGACCGCGCCGCCCACATCTGGCGCGCGCCGCTGCCCGACGACCTGGAGGGCGGCACCCACACCGCCCAGGTCACCGCCACCGACGTCCACGGTAACACCTACACCAAGGACTACGAGTTCGTCGTCGGCGAGGCTGACCAGGACGGCCAGGGCGGCCAGGACGGGGACGGCTCGTCCGCGGGCTCCTCCGATGACCTGAGCAGCGGGTCCAGCGGGTCCAGCCAGGGCGGCACCGTCGCTGCCGTGGTGGGCCTGGTCGGCATCATCGCCGCGGTCGGCGCGCTGAGCACCCCGGCGGTCATGGAACAGCTGCGCGGCTTCGCCCGCCAGCTGGGCATCCGTCTGTAAAACCGCGCCGTGCGCTGCGGCGACGCCACGGCGCGGGGCGGGGAAGTGACCGGGAAGATAGGTAAGGGTCTACTTGGTCACAGAGGCGTCGAAAATTTGGGTAGGTTTGGCTAACGCGGAGTAGCTTAAAGGGTGTTATAAGCCTTTGGCACGCGGCTTGGTGACGCGCGCCACCTACCGAAAGGACGATGGCCATGCCAGCCATTGCTTCCCGGGCCCAGCGCCCGCCCCGCGGGAGGCGGGGAACCTCGCTAGTTTTAACCCCCGCCAACCTGGAGCACCTGCGCCAGTACAACGCCCCGCTGGCTAATCGCCTGGCGGAGCTGGGGCTGCGCGCCGGGGCGCAGGTCGAGATTGGGCCGGCCGTGGCGGGCGGGTCGCGCATCGTGAGCGTGGGCACCTGCCGCTACGCCGTCGATGCCCACACCCTGCGCCTGCTGGAGGTGCTGGCATGACCACCGCCACCTGCCACGGCAACCCGAGCGGGGCACTCGCCCCGGAAGGCTCGCCCATCGTCGCGCTGGTCGGCGCGCCCAACTCCGGCAAGTCCACCCTGTTTAACGCCCTGACCGGAGCGCGCGCCCAGACCGGCAACTGGCCGGGCACGACCGTGGAAATCAGCCGCGGCGCCTGGCGGCTGGGCACGGACACCCAGGCCGACGTCATCGACTTCCCGGGCGCGTATTCCCTGGAGCCGCTCAGCCCCGACGAGGCGCTGACCCGCGACATGCTTCTCGATGCCCCACCCTGCCACCGCCCCGATCTGGTGATCGTGGCCGTCGACGCTACCGCCGTCGCCCGCGGGCTCAACATCGCCTTCCAGCTCGCCGGCGAGCCCTACCGGATTATCGTCGCGCTGACCAAGCTGGACGTGGCCAAAGCGCGGGGCCTGCGTGTGGACGTGGACGCGCTTTCGGCCGCCACCGGCCTGCCCATGGTCGCGGTGGACCCGCGCCGCCGCGACGGGATGTCCCGCGTGCGCGCGGCCGTCAACGCCGCCCTGGCAAGCAGCCCGGAGGCGCTGCGCCCGGACGACACCCCGGACCAACGCTTCCTCGACCTGGACGCCGCCGCCCGCGCCGCCGTCACCCAGGACCACGAGGTCACCACGCTCACGCAGCGCCTCGACAAGGTGGCCCTGCACCCGGTGGCCGGCCCGCTGCTGTTTATGGCCGTGATGTGGCTGGTCTTCCAAATCACCACCACCGTCGCCGGGCCCCTCCAAGACGGGCTGGAGGCCTTCGTCTCCGGGCCGGTCTCCGGCGCGGTCACCGCGGCCCTCGGCGCGCTCGGCTGGGACCACCCGTTGGTCACGGGTCTCATCGTCGACGGGCTGGTCGGCGGCGTCGGCATGGTGCTGACGTTTGCGCCGCTGATGGCGCTGATGTTTATCTGCCTCGCGGTGCTGGAGGACTCCGGCTACATGGCCCGGGCGGCGGTGGTCACCGACCGCGTCATGCGGGCCATCGGCCTGCCGGGCAAGGCTTTTATCCCCATCGTCGTCGGCTTCGGCTGCAACGTGCCGGCCATTTCGGCCACCCGCGTGCTGGGCACCCCGCGCCACCGCATCCTGACCTGCCTGCTCATCCCGTTTACCTCCTGCTCGGCGCGCCTGGTCGTCTTCGTGATGCTGGCCAGCACCTTCTTCCCAGAACACGCCGGGTCCGTGGTCTTTGCCATGTACGTCATCTCCATTGCGCTGGTGGTACTCACCGGCCTGCTGCTGCGGCACACCCTCTGGCGCGCGATGCCGTACGAGCCCCTAGTCATCGACCTGCCGACCTACCAGGTCCCGACCCCGCGCCTGGCGCTGGCGGTCATGTGGACCCGGCTCAAGGGCTTCTTGCGCACCGCCGGCGGCATCATCGTCGCCACCGTCGTGGTGGTCTGGATGCTCATGGCCCTGCCGGTTTCCACCGCCCAGCTAGACGAGGCCACGGCGGGAGAACTCGCCGTCGAAGACTCCGCCTACGGCGCGCTTGCCGATGCCGCCGCCCCCATCTTCGCCCCCGCCGGCTTCGATTCCTGGTCCCTGACCGGGCCGCTGGTCACCGGCTTCGTGGCCAAGGAGGCGCTGATTTCCACCTGGGCGCAGACCTACTCCGTCGATGATGTCACCGACGCCGAGCCAGACGAGCAGGCCCACAGCAGCCTGAGCGACCACGTGCGCGCCGACTTCGACGCCGCCTCCGGCGGCCACGCCCGCGCCGCGGTCTGGGCCTACATGCTCTTCCTCCTGGCCTATACCCCCTGCGTGGCCACGCTGGCGGCCCAGCGCCGCGAGGTCGGCTGGCGCTGGACGCTGTTCGGCTTCGGCGTGCAGCTGGTCCTAGCCTGGACGCTGGCCGTGGCGGCCTTCCAGATCCTGCGGTTGTGGTTCTGACGGGGCGTGGCTCAAATGACTGACACACGTACATCCCCTCTGGCCGCCGTGCGCGAGCTCATCGGCCGCGGGGTTACCTCCCGCGCCGAGGTCGCCGCGCGCAGCGGGCTGGACGCCGGCGTCGTCGACGCCATCCTCGATCACCTGCTGGCCACCGGCGGACTCGTACCCGAGCCGGTCTCCGGCTGCCCGTCCGGCGGCTGCGGCGGCTGCGCGGCCGCTGGCACCTGCCCCAGCGCCGCCGGTGGGGCGCGCCGCGGGCCGGTGCTGCTGAAGCTGATTAACTAATCAGGCCCTCTTCGCGCAGGAAGTCGTAGGCGACGGTGGCATAATCCTCGCCGTCGACGTCCACGCGCGCGTTGAGCTGCTGCATCCGCTCATCGGTCAGGATGTCGGAGAGGGGAGCCAGCAGCTCGGCGATTTCGGGGTTTTCCTCCATGACCTCGGTGCGCACCACCGGGGCCATGTTGTACTTCGGGAAGAACCCCTTCGGATCGCTCAAGACGTGAAGGTCGAGCGCGTCGATGCGCCCGTCGGTCGCAAAGACCGAGCCCATCCGGCACTCGCCGCGGTCGAGGGCCGCATACACCGCGCCGGAATCCATCTCCAGCAGGCGCTCCCGGCTGGGCTGCTCCACGCCGTAGGCATCCAGCATGGGCATCAGGCCGTCGTTGCGGGCGATGAACTCCGCGTCCGAGCAGATGGTCTGTTCCTCGACCGGCAGCTTGGAGATGTCATCCAGCGACTCGATGCCGTATTCCCGCGCCGTGTCCTCGCTGACAGCCAGGGCGTAGGTGTTGTTCATCGGCGCGGGCGGCAGCCAGGTGAGCCCGTTGGCGGCATCGGCGTCCTTGACGGCTTCGTATTGTTGCTGGGTGTCCGGGATGGGGTCCGTCTTGCCCAGGTAGGTAATCCACGCCGTGCCGGTGTACTCGAACATCATGTCCATGTCCCCGGCGACCAGCGCCTGGCGCGCCGAGGTCGAGCCCGGCACGTTGGTCAGGTCCTGGACATCCGCGCCGGCCGACTGCAGCAGGATAGCGCCGATCTTGCCCAGGATGATCTGCTCGGTGAAATTCTTCGAACCGATGGAGACGTTGGTGCCCGATAAATCGATATCCGAAAGCTCCCCGTCGAGCTCGGCTGTCGGCACGAACCCGCCCGCGGTGCCCAGCCCGCAGCCGCCCAGGGCCAGTGTGGGCACCAGGCAGGCGGCGGCGATTAGCGTGCGAAACTTCATGCGTTCATCCCCTTCGGAGTCAGGGCCACTTCCAGCAGCCGGCCCACCCACTCGACGGCCAGAGCCAAGGCCGCGATGAGCACCGCGCCGGAGACCAGAATGGAGTTGCGGTACAGGTTAATGCCGGTAGTGATCAGCCCGCCGAGCCCGCCGGCGTCAATAAACGTGGCGAAGGCCCCGGCGCCGACCAAAAGCACCAGGGAGGTGCGCACGCCGGTCATAATCACCGGCAGGGCCATGGGCAGCTCGACTTTGAGCAGGACCTGGGCCGGCGACATCCACAGCCCCCGGGCGGCCTCCACCAGCGCGGGATCCACCCCGCGCAGGCCGGCTACCACGTTGGCCAGCACCGGCAGGAAGGCGTAGACCCACAGGCCCGCAATCGCTACCGGCGGGCCGAAGCCCAACCAGATGGCCAGCAAAACAATGACGCCGATGACCGGGGCGGCCTGCCCGATATTGGCCAGGCCCGTAGCCAGCGGAGCGAGGAATTTCGTGGCCGGGCGCGTGAGCACGATGCCCAGCGGCACCGCCGTGACCACCACCAGCACGGCGGTCACCACCACGATCTGGAGGTGCTCGAGCGCTAGGTAGCCGACGTTAGACAGGTCCAGGGTGCGCGCCTCGATGTCGTCGAGGTCCGCCGCCTGATGCCACATAAACCACCCGACGAGCGCGGCCGCCACGAGCACCGGGATGCCCACCATCAGCAGGCGGTTTTCCGCCGAGGCGTGAGTCAGTTTTTCTTTCATTTCTCGCTGTCACCCGCCTCCGCCTTCAGGGTGCGCACGTAGTCATTGACCGTGTCGTAGAGCAGCACGCCGATGAATTTCCCGCGCCGGGTGACCATCGCGCCGCCGTGGGAGGACACGAGCATGGCCGACATGGCATCGCTCAGCGTGGAGCGGGCGCCGACCACCGAGGACAATTCCACGGTGGGCTCTGGCAGCACTTGGTGGCGCTGCACCTGGCGCAGCGTGACCCACTCGCGCGGCCGGTCCTTGTCATCGAGCACGACCACGGTGTCCTCGCCGGCGGCGCGGGCCCGGGCGACAACCTCGTCGGCCGGCTCGCCGATGCGCGCCACCGGCGGATCCCACAGCTCCATCTCCTCGACGCGCTTCAGGCTCAACTGCTTGAGCGTCGAGCCGGAGCCGATGAAGTCCTCGACGAACTCGTTGGCGGGGGCGGCCAGGATGTTTTCCGGGGTATCGTACTGCGCGATCTGCGCGCCGGGCTGCAGGATCAGGATGCGGTGGCCGAGCTTGACCGCCTCATCGATGTCGTGGGTGACGCAGACGATGGTCTTGCCCAGATCCGACTGGATATTGACCAGCTCGTCCTGCAGGCGCGTGCGGGTGATCGGATCCACGGCACCGAAAGGCTCATCCATCAGTACCACCGGCGGGTCGGCCGCCAGGCCGCGGGCCACGCCCACGCGCTGCTGCTGGCCGCCCGAGAGCTCCCGGGGGAAGCGCTCCCGGTAGACGGAAGGATCCAGCCCGACCATGTCGAGCAGCTCGTCGACGCGCTGGGCGGTTTTCGACTTCGGCCACTTGAGCAGGTGCGGGACGATGGCGATGTTGTCCGCCACCGTCATGTGCGGCATCAGGCCGCCGCCCTGGATGACGTAGCCGATTTCGCGGCGCAGGCGGGTCGGGTCCTTGGCCGTGGCGTCCTCGCCGTTGATGAGGATCCGCCCGCTGGTCGGCTCGACCAGCCGGTTAATCATCTTCAGCGAGGTGGTCTTGCCGCAGCCAGACGGGCCGACGAAGGCCACGAGCTCGCCGCGCGGGATGGTCAGCGAGAGGTTATCGACGGCCGGGGAGCCCTGGCCGGGGTAGGACTTGGTGATGGCGTCGAAGACGATCTCGGCGCCAGTAGAACTATCAGTCATGCGGAAATCCCCTTCGAGGTCGTGAGTTTCTGGAGGCCGGCGAGGCAGGCATCGACGACCAAGGCGACGATGACCACGCCGAGCGTGCCGACGAGCGCGTAGTTGAGCGCGTTGGCGCCGCCGATCTGGCTAAGCCCGGAGTAGATATAGCTACCCAGGCCGGGCCCCAGCGCGTAGGCGGCGATGGCGGCCACGCCCATCGACAGCTGCGTGGAGACCCGGATGCCGGTCATGATGACCGGCCACGCCAGCGGCAGCCGCACGCGGAACAAGACCGCGGCCGGCGACATGCCCTGCCCGCGGGCGGATTCCACCACGGCCGCGTCCACGCCTTGCAGCCCGACGATGGCGTTGCGCAGGATGGGCAGCACGGCGTAGAAAACCACCAGCGCCACCGACGGGACCGTGCCGATGCCGAAGAGCGGAATCGCCAGGCCCAGCAACGCCAGCGAGGGCAGCGTCAGCCCGATGGACGACAGCGCGTTGGCCGCGGCGGTCGCCTTCGACGAGCGGGTGACCAGCACCGCGATGACCAGCGCGATGACCAAGGCCACGGCCACCGACTGGACCACCAGGCTGGTGTGCTGGAACGCGCGAAAAGCGATGTCCTGCCACCGGGCTCCGATGAATTCTGCGAGACCGTTCATGGGGTCAACCCTTCACAAATAAAGAAAGATAAAACCATATGCCCAGCATACAGGCCTACGCGCGGCGGGCCGGCTCCGCGATCTGGTCTGGCGGTGCAATGCCTAATATCCTTTTAGCTAACAAACCCGTCACATCCAGTAGAAAGAGTAGTCATGCACACTACTGCCGAACCCCGGCCGCTTGCCCTCAAACAGGTGGTCCCACTCATGGTCGCGTTGCTGGCGGCGGTCTTCGCCTTCCAGCTCAACGCCTCCATGCTCTCGCCCGCGCTGGCCACCATGGAAGCCGAGCTGGGGGCGACGACCTCCCAGATCGGCATGACGCAGACGGCGTTTTTCACAGCCGCGGCGCTGTTCTCTCTCTTCCTGCCGCGGTGGGGTGATCTCATTGGCCGCCGCAAGGTCCTGGTCGGCATGATGACGATTACCGGCATCGGCTGCCTGGTGGCGGCGCTGGCGCCGAACGTGACCATCCTGCTGCTGGGCCGCGTCATCCAGGGCGTGGCGGGACCGACGGTGCCGCTGACGCTGATTATGCTGCGCCAGCAGGTCGCCAACGAAAAGCAGTACGCCCTGCTGCTGGGCGTGCTGACCTCCGTCAACGGCGGCATCGCGGGTGTGGACGCCCTGGCCGGCGGCTTCCTGGCGGACCACTTCGGCTTCCGCTCCGTGTTCTGGACGATGGCCGTTATCTGCGCCCTGGCCGTCATCGGCGTGCGCGGCTGGACGCAGGAATCCGTGGCGGACGCGACCATCTCCATGGACTGGGCGGGCATCGCGCCGCTGGCCGTGGCGCTGGGCTGCGTGCTCACTGCTTTCAACGAGGCCGGCAAGCTTGCCGATGCCAACTGGCTCCTCGTCGTCATCCTCCTCCTGGTCGGCGCGGTCTGCCTGGTGGTTTTCTGGAACATCGAAAAGCGCGTGCGCCACCCCTTGGTCACCGTGGACTACCTCAAGCAGCGCCGCACCTGGGCGCTGCTGTCGACGACTTTGCTGACGATGACCGGCGTCTTCGCCGTCATGAACGGGCTCATCCCGAACCTGGCCCAGGACGCCGAGGTCGGCGCCGGCCTGGGCGCGGACGTCGTCTCCTTCTACACGCTGACCCCGTACGCGCTGGCCGGCCTGGTCTTCGGGCCTATCGCCGGCTGGATGGCCGCGCAGGTCGGCTACAAATTCGTGCTGCAAACCGGCCTGATCGGCACGGTCGTCGGCCTCATCGTCACCGTCTTCATCGTGGGCAACCCCGGCAAGCTGTCGCTGCTTCTCGTCTCGCTGTTTATCGGTATCACCTACGCGGGTATTGCCAACATCATGCTTAACGGGCTGGGCATCGTTTTGTCCCCGGCGGACAACCAGGGCTACCTGCCCGGCATGAACGCCGGCGCCTTCAACCTGGGCGCGGGCCTGAGCTTCGCCATTCTCTTCGGCGTGGCCGGCTCCTTCGACTCCGGCTACCACGCGGGCCTGGTCACCGGCTGTATCATTTTGGCAGCGGCGTTGGCCATGAGCCTGCTCATCCCGAAGCCGGAATCCATAGGCGACACGGTCGCGGCCGCCAACCACGACTAGGAGATTGGTAGAAGAAGATGACCAAGATAATTCTGGACTGCGATCCCGGGCACGACGATGCCGTCGCCCTGCTACTGGCCCTGGGCAACCCCGGCATCGACCTGCTGGGGGTGACCACCGTCGGCGGCAACCAGACCCTCGACAAGGTCACGCGCAACGCGCAGGTCGTCCTCGAGCTGGCCGGCCACACCGAGGTGCCCGTCTACCCGGGCTGTAACCGCCCGCTGGTACGCGACGTCGAGGTCGCCGAAGACATCCACGGCTCAACCGGCATGGACGTGCGCGGCATCGAGCTGCCCGAGCCTACCGTCGCGGTGCACGACTCCCACGCGGTGGATTTCATCATCGAGACCGTCATGTCCGCAGAGCCCGGCACGGTCACCCTCGTGCCGACGGGCCCGCTGACCAATATTGCGCTGGCGGCGCGGAAGGAACCGCGCATCGTTGAGCGTGTGCGCGAGGTCGTCCTCATGGGCGGCGGCTACCACCAGGGCAACTGGTCCGCGGTGGCGGAGTTCAACATCAAGGTCGACCCGGAGGCCGCACACATCGTCTTCGGCGAGGCCTGGCCCGTGACCATGGTGGGCCTGGACCTGACCCACCAGGCGCTGGCCACCGCCGAAGTTGAGGAGCGCTTCCGCGCGATGGGTACCCAGCTGGGCGACTTCGTGGTCGGCCTGTTCGGCTTCTTCCGCGAGGCCTACCGCGAAAACCAGGGCTTCGACGACCCGCCGGTCCACGACCCGTGCACGATTGCCTACCTCATCGACCCGGCCATCGTGCGCACGGTCAAGGCCCCGGTCCAGGTGGAACTTTCCGGCGCGTTGACCACCGGCATGACGGTCACGGACTTCCGCGCCCCAGCCGGCGAGGACTGCCACACCCAGGTCGCCACGACGCTCGACCACGCGGCCTTCTGGGACCTGGTCGTGGACGCCGTCGGCGCCCTTTCCGGTTGCGAGGACTAGCCGGCTGTTTTAGAGTCGGCCCCATGACATCGGGGGATTGTTTGCAGCGCTTCCTGGCTGCCAGCGCGCAGCCGGGCATCGCCGTCATTGAGGGCGCCTGGCACGCCGACTGGGCCGGCCTGCGCGCCGACATGACGCAGAACCAGGACGAAGTCGAGCGCGTCATCGGCCTAGCCCAGACGCTGTTCGGGCGCGTTAACAACAGCCGCCGCCAGCGCCGCGTGCGCGCCAACGCCGAGCGGCTCGGCCACGGCCTGCAGGTCCTCGACGTGGTCTGCGGGGTGCTGCGGCGGGTGAAAAACAAAAACGACGCCTGGCGCATCATGGAGGAGCTGTCCGCCCTCGAGCTGGGCGCCGCCGGAATGCGCCGGGCCGCTGCCCGGAAGGTCCGCGCCGCCGCCCCCAAGCCGGAGCCGGTGCCGGGCGTGGTCTATACCCGCTCCACCGCGGGCCTGTGGGCCATGCGCCTGGTCGCCGACGCCGGGCTTGTCGCCGACATCAAAGCCCACGTCAAAGACGTCGACGATGCCCGCGCGCTGTTCACCGGGGAGGGCAGCGCCGAGCGCTCCCAGGTCACCACCAACGTGGTGCTCAACCTGGAGGACTTCGGCGAGCTGGTCTCCGGCGGGGCGGGCGAGGACATCGCCGTCCAGCTGACCAACGGCGCTGTCATCAGCGGCGCCGAACTGGTCACCCGCGCGCTTGGCGATGCCGGCTACGTCGGCGTCTTCGACCCCGTCGCAGGTCCCGTCAACCTCTACCGCGATAGCCGCCTGGCCTCCTGGAAGCAGCGGCGCCTGGCGATGATGGAACACCCCGTCTGCGCCTGGCCGCAATGCCTGGCCGGCGCCGACGAATGCCAGGTTCACCACATCCGGCCCTGGTTCTCGGGCGGGCCGACCAACCAGGACAACCTGGCCACCCTGTGCCCGCACCACAACGGCGCGAACGAGGACGGCGTGGACAACCCGAAAAAGCGCGGGCGCATGGCCCGGGTGCGCGGCAAGACCGTCTGGGTGCCGCCGCAGCGCCCACCCGATGCCCCAGCCGCTGGGGCCGCCGCTGCCCGGGCCTAAACGGCGCGCGTTCAAGAGCGCGGATCGACGGCGCGAGCCTAAAACACCGCAATCCCAAAAACGGGAAACACGACACAGACGAGGCGTTCGCGGGAAAATGGCCCACGAACGCCCCGTCGGCGTGTCCAAAACTGCCTGCCTTGAACTGCCTGCCTCAAACGGCGCATCTAGAGGCGCTTTTAGGCGCGCCCAGGCGCCTTGTGACAGGCGCCTTGTGAGCAGTGGGGCCAGCGGGGCTCGAACCCGCGACCAACGGATTATGAGTCCGTAGCTCTAACCGACTGAGCTATAGCCCCTTATAACCGCGCGCAGCGCTGGAAGCTAGTGTAGCGGGGCGGACCTGCCGGGTAAGAAACCGGGGGTGTGGTGCCCGCGGCGGGGGGTGGGGTGGTTCTAGAATCAGCAGTATGACGGTCGAAGAGGTAGACCCCCTAATCACCGCGATGTACCGCTGGTCCGATGTCAGCGGCGTGCTGCTGATGGGCATCATCGGCGGCACGATTGCGCGCCAGCGGGGCTACGACATCGTGGGCTTTTTCTTCATCGCGCTGTTCTCGGCGCTGGGCGGCGGCATGATCCGCGACGTGCTGATCAACCGCGGCACCGTCGCCGCCATGAGCGAGCCGGAGTACCTCATCCTCGCCTTTACCGGCGCGCTGATTGCCCGTTTCGTCTATTTCAAGGGCAAGACCTGGGAATTTTTCGAAGTCCACGGCGACGCCCTGGTCTCCGCGCTGTGGGCGGCCACCGGCGCGGTGAAAGCCATTACCTACGGCCTGCCGGTCTTGCCGTGCATCATGATGGGCGTGTTCACCGCCACGGGCGGGTCCATGATCCGCGACACCGTCACCGGCCGCACGCCGGCCGTCTTCGGCGATAACCGCCCCACCGTCATCCCGGCGGTGGCCTGCGCCGTCACGGTGCTGGTGGCCCACCACTTCGGCTTCATGGCCGTCGGCATGGTGGTCGGGCCGATTATCAGCTTCGTGCTGACCCTGTGGGGCTACTGGGGCAACTGGCGCGTCTCCACGAACCAGGAATGGGCGCCGGTGAATGATACGGCGGCGCAGATGGCATCGTTGGCCAAGAAGGCCGAGCACAAGGGCCGGGCCGTGGGCCGGCGGCTGGAGCCGGGCAAGCTGCGGCGGTGGCGGCATCGGCAGATGGAAAAGGCGCTCAAGCGGCGCATCGAGGCCGAGGTCAGCAAAGGCGCGCGCCGCGCGGACGCGGAGACCGCCGCCGACGAGTTCATGGAGGAATTCACCTCCGAATTCGCTGCCGTGGATCCCACCGCGCTCAACGATGCCCCCGCCTCCGACACCGACACCTCGAGCGACGACGGCCTGCTGTCCGGCATGGGCGTGGACCTGGCCGGCGACTCCTACGACAGCTACCACAGCGACGACTCTGAGCACCGCGACATGCTCGACCGCATCTTGGCCGACGACGAGCTGACCGACGAGCTCATCGAGCGCCTGGTCAAGCGCTACGAGCAGCGCGGTGACAAGAATGATTAAAAACCTGAAAACAGCGCGCAGTTGCGTGGCATTAAACGTTCAGGTTGACGGACTAATTTAGCCGTTATGAACCTGAAATACTATCTGTTCCAACTGTGGGGCATCGTGGTCGATCACGGCCTGCCCCTGTTGGGCATTGTGCTGACCGCGGTGCTCATCCCGCGGATTGGCCGGCTGGTGGTGCGCATCATCGAAAGCCGGCTGGACCAGGAAGAAGAAGCCACCAAGGCGCGCCTGGCGCTGGTCGGGGCGCTCGTCTACGTCGGCGAGGTCGTGGCCTACTTCCTGCTGGTGGTCGCGGCGCTGTCGAATATCGGCGTGCCGCCGCTGGGCGCGGCCATCCCCGCGACCGTGGTCTCTGCCGCCGTCGGCTTTGGCGCGCAGTCCATCATCGGGGATTTCCTGTCCGGCTTTTTCATCCTGTCGGAAAAGCAGTTCGGCGTGGGCGACTACGTCAGCTTTGACGGGGCGACGGGCATCGAGGGCACGGTGGTGGCCCTGACGCTGCGTACCACCAAGGTCCGCACGCCGACCGGCGAGGTCGTCACGGTGCCCAACGGCTCCGCCGGCGTGGTCACCAACTACTCCCAGGACTGGTCGCGCGCGGTGGTCAACCTCGCGGTGCCGGTCTCGACGGGGGAGAACCCCGCCGATATCACCGCCCAGGTCGAGCGGATTTCCGAGGAGGCGATCGCCGACCCGCAGATCGCCCCCGATGTCGTCGGCGAGGTCGAGGTCCTGCCCGCCACCGGCCTGGAGGCCCCCACGGCCGCCGGCCAGCCGTGGCAGGTCAACTACCGCGTCATGGTCCGGGTCAACCCGGCCCGGCAGTGGGCCGTCGAGCGCGGCATCCGCTCCGCGCTGCTCAACGCCTTCTGGGACCACTACCATCTGGCCGCCGATGTCCCCAGCGAGCTACCTCGGCTTGCCGTCGAGGCGCTGGCCGGGACACAGCAGCCGGCGCCGGGAACGCCTGAGTCGCCGGGCTCGCCTGAGTCGCCGGGCTCGCCGGACCCGGAGACCGCCGAGACCGCCGAGACCGTCGTGCTGCCCGGGCCGGAAGGCTCCACTCCCATGGAAGAACCCGAGGACGTCGCCGCGGACCAGGCGGCATTGGAAGGCAGCGAGGAGCCGGAGGACGGCCCGGCCACCGGGAGTATCTGGCGCGACGACGAACCGGCCACGCGCTGGGGCAAGCTGGTGACCCTGGGCGGGCGGATCCGGGCCTCGACTACTGGTCTGTTCGCGGCCCTGGCCGTTATCGGCCTGCTGGTGCTGGCCTCCAGCAACCCGGAAAACGCCAGCGCCGGCTGGCTCTCGCCGGCGAACTGGACGCAGACGTCCACGCCGGAAGCCGAGACCGAAACCACCGCGGGCGACGACGCCGCGAGCGGCGCGAACACCGCCACGGAGCAGGAGAGCGAGCCGCAGCCGGAGACCGCCGATCCCACCGCCGCAGAAGCGACGGAGCAGGAGGGGCAGTCCGGCGACTCTGGCCAGTCCGGCGAGTCCAACCAACAAGGCCAGGCGGGCCAGGCGGGCCAGGGCACGGGCCAGCAGCAAGCACCGGCGACGGGGGAGGCGACTGGGGCGGAGACGGCATCGCCGGCCGCGCCTACGGAGCAGGCGGAGCCGACCGAGGCGGGTGACACAGCCCGGGCTAATCCTTAGACTCGGGGTATGTCACAGAACTACCGCGTTCAGAACCCCAAGACCGACGAAATCGAGCAGACCTTCGAGTTCGCCACCGACGCCGCCATCGGGCAGGCCATCACCGACTCGGCCGACGCCTTCCAGCAGTGGCGCCAGACCAGCTTCGATGAGCGCAAGAAGGTCCTCAACAACGCCGCGAACCTGTTGCGCGAGCGCGCGCCCGAGCTGGCGGAAATCGCGGCGACCGAGATGGGTAAGGAGCTCGGCTCCGGTATCGGCGAGGTGAAGTACTCGGCCAAGATCCTGGATTACTACGCCGATAACGGCGCCGAGTTCGCTCAGGACGAAAAGATCCCGCACAGCGGCGGCACCGCCATCATGCGCCGCCTGCCGGTGGGCCCGCTGCTGGGCGTGATGCCGTGGAACTTCCCGTACTACCAGGTCGCCCGGTTTGCCGCGCCGAACCTGATGGTGGGCAACACGATCTTGCTCAAGCACGCTGAAATCTGCCCGCGCTCCTCGGCGGCGTTCGCGCAGATCCTCACCGAGGCCGGCCTGCCGGAGGGCGCGTTCATTAACCTGTACGCCACCCACGACCAGGTCTCGACGATTATCGCCGACCCGCGGGTGCGCGGGGTGTCCCTGACCGGCTCCGAGCGCGCCGGATCGGCCGTGGCCGCGCAGGCGGGCAAGGCGCTGAAGAAGTGCGTGCTGGAGCTGGGCGGCACCGACGCCTACATCGTGCTGGACGCCGCCGACATCCCGGCCGCCGCCCGCCAGGCCTGGGACAAGCGCCTGGCGAACACCGGGCAGGCCTGCACCTCCAACAAGCGCATCATCGTGCTGAATGACATCTACGATGACTTCGTGGCGGAGATGGTGCGCATCGCGAAGGATTACCAGCCCGGCGACCCGCTGGACGGGGCCGAGGGCAAGTACTACCCGCTGTCCTCGCGCGCGGCGGCCGAGACCCTGGACCAGCAGGTCAAAGAAGCCGTGGAGGCCGGCGCGACACTGCACGTCGGCGGCGAGCTGGCTGAGGTCGGCGCCTATTACTCGCCGGCGGTGCTCACGGACGTGCCGGTCGGCTCGGAGTCCTACTACACCGAGTTCTTCGGCCCGGTGGCGGAAATCTACCGCGTCGGCAGCGAGGAGGAGGCCATCGCGCTGGCCAACGACTCCCGCTACGGCCTGGGCGGGGCGGTCTTCTCCGCGGACGAGGAGCGCGCCAAGCACGTGGCCTCCCAGATCGAGACCGGCATGATTCACGTCAACATCCCGCAGGCCTCGGCCCCCGAGCTGCCCTTCGGCGGGATCAAAAACTCCGGCTACGGGCGCGAGCTATCCCCGCTGGCCATGGACGAGTTCGTCAACAAGCAAACCTTCTACGTGAATGAAAAGGAATAAATTCTAAGGTTGTGAAGTTTGCTCCCACATGGAGTCTTCGAATCTTTTCGCGCCCGTCGAGCTCGGGCGCCACACCCTGGCCAACCGCATCACGATGGCCGCCATGACCCGCCAGCGCGCCGGGCGCAGCGGCGTGCCGACCGAGCTGCACGCGCAGTACCACGCGCAGCGGGCATCGTTGGGGCTTATCGTGACGGAGGGCGTCTTCCCGTCGCTGGACTCGCGCGCCTTCCCCGGCCAGGCCGGCATCACTAACGATGCCCAGCAGGCCGGCTGGCAGCGCGTCGCCGAGGCCGTCCACGCCGCCGACGGCGTGATGTTCATGCAGGTCATGCACGGCGGCCGCGTGTGCCACCCGAACCTGACCGAGGGCGCGGAGCCGGTGGCCCCGTCCGCCATTTGCTCCGGCACCCAGATCCACACCTTCGACGGCAAGCAGGACGCGGTGACCCCGCGGGAGCTGGAGGTCGCGGAGATGGAGCGCATCGTGGGCAATTTCCGGGCCGCGGCGCGCCGGGCCGTCGATGCCGGGGTGGACGGCATCGAGATCCACAACGCCAACGGCTACCTTTTGCACGAGTTCTTGGCGCCGTCGTCCAACCAACGCACGGATGATTTCGGCGGCAGCGTGGACAACCGGCTGCGCTTCCCGCTGGCCGTGGCGCGGGCGGTCGTCGAGGAGATCGGCGCGGATCGCGTCGGCGTGCGCATCTCCCCGGAGCACAACGTGCAGGGCGTTATTGAAGACGATCGCGCGGACGTGGCAGAGGTCTACGGCCGCTTCGTCGACGAGCTGGCCGAGCTCGGGGTGGCCTACGTGTCCATCCTGCACGCCGACCCGACCGACGAGCTAGTCGCCGACCTGGCCCGCCGCGCCCGCCACAACGGGCGCACGCGCGTGCTGATGAACAACGGCTTTGCCCAGCTGACCGAGCTGCCCGACGCCGAGGCCATGCAGCGGCTCGACTACGTCGATGCCGTCTCGGTGGGGCGCGAAATCATCGGCAACCCGGACATCGTGCGCCGCTGGAAGGAAGGGTTGGCGCTCAACACCCCGGAGCAGGCCACCTTCTACGCCAACGGCGCCCACGGGTACACGGATTACCCCTTCGCGGACTAGCGTGCGGGGTTGAGTCCGCCGCGGCAGGGCTTCGGGCATGACGTCGGTCACTATCTGTTTAGCCCGGCCTGCCGCCGGCCTTCCCAGGCGATAGGATGAATTGAATTTTATTCAACTTATCTCTTTGGGAAAGGACATTTTATGCGCACACAGCGTGGGGCAGTGGTGGCTGCCGTCGTGGCCGCCACCCTGGCGGCGGGGGCCGGGCAGGCGGCTGGGGCATCGGCAGCGCCGTTTGAGACCTCGGTGGACGACAGCTTCGGTATCAACGACCCGACCTGCCAGCCCACCGGCGAAGTGGACGAACCCGTCGTGCTGCTCCACGGCACCTCCGACAACTCCAGCAACTGGGAGAGCCTCATCCCACAGCTGCAGGACGCCGGCATGTGCGTGTGGGCCTTCGACTACGGCGCCGACGACGTCACCCTGCAAAACGCCATCCCCTCCCTGAAAGCAATCGGCGACCTGGACGAGTCCGGCCGGGAGGTCGCCGAGCAGGTCCGCTACGTGCGCCAGGCCACCGGTTCGGACAAGGTCAACCTGGTCGGGCACAGCCAGGGCGGGATGCACACCAAGACCTACGAGCAGATCTACGGCGACGAGGGCACGGTCGCCCGCGTGGTGGCCATCGGCGGCAACTACCACGGCACCACGCTGGGCGGGGCGCTGGACTTCCTCGGGCCGATTATCACCGCCGTGCCGAACCTGGCGCGCTTTTTGGCCTCCACGGCCGCGATCCAGCAGGTGATTGGCTCGCCGTTTATCGACAAGCTCAACGCCCTGCCGGATACCACAGCGGGCGTGCGCTACACCTCGATCTACTCGCCGGCGGATAAGACCGTGACACCGAACAGCTCCTCGCAGCTGACGGCGGTCGAGGGCGCGGACGTCGTCAACGTCGACCTGGGCGAGACCTGCGGCGCGAGCCCCGAGCACCCGCAGCTGCCGCGCGATGCCTCCGCCCAGGCGCTTATCCTGTGGGGCCTGCAGCGCGGCGCCGGCGAGCAGCCCGATGCCGCCGCGTGCGGCTCTTAAACCCTGAGCGGCCGGGCCCCGGTACGCTGGGAAGGCATGAGTCTGCGTGAACATCTTGACCAGTGGCCCGTCGATAACGTTGCTGCGCAAGTGCTGCGCGGCGGCGAGATAGTCGACTCGGTGGGGGATACCAGCCGGCGGTATCCGGTGGCGTCGGTGACCAAGCTCGTCGTCTCCTACGGGGTGATGCTCGCTGTCGAGGAGGGCGCGGTCGAGCTCGACCAGGCCGCCGGGCCCGAAGGCTCGACGCTGCGCCACCTGCTGACGCACGCCTCCGGGGTGGGCTTTGATTCCCGCGAGCCGCAGAAGCCGGTGGGCGAGCGGCGCATCTATTCCTCGGCCGGCTACGAGTGGGCGGCCGAGATCGTGGGGGCGGCGGCCGAGATGGACTTTGCCGATTACCTGCGCGAGGGCGTGCTCGAGCCGCTGGGCATGCGGGATACCGCGCTGGAGGGCTCGGCCGGCCACGGCTTGGTCTCCACCGTCGACGACCTGGCCGCCTTCGCGCGCGAGGTGCTCAACCCGCAGCTCCTGGACCCGTCGACGGTCGAGGAGATGCGGACGGTGCAGTTTCCGGAGCTGCGCGGCATCGTGCCCGGCTACGGGATGCATAAGCCCTGCCCGTGGGGGCTGGGCTTCGAGCTGCGCGGGTCGAAGGACCCGCACTGGACCGGGAAGAACATGCCGGGGGAGACCGCCGGGCACTTTGGGATGTCGGGAACCTACCTCTGGGTGGCAGGAGATCACGCCATGGTGGCGCTGACCGACCGCGACTTCGGCGACTGGGCCAAGCCGCTGTGGGCCGAGACCAACGCGGCCATCTACGCCGAGCTAACCGGCCAGTCGGAATAGGCGCAGTGCAGGCGGCGGGCTCCAGGGGGCGGCTCGGCCCCAGCGGAGCAACCCCCGGAGCAGTCCGCCGGAAAAACCCGCCGGAACAGCCCGCCGGAACAACCCGCCGGGACAACCCACCGGAGCAGCCCGCCGGGACAACCCGCCGGAGCAACCCGCGCCTGGGTACCCCAGGCCACCCGTGGTGAGGCTCAAGTTGTACTTGAGGTTGAGTAAACGGGGGATTGAAGTAGTGGTTTAGAGTTGCTGATGTGACGGGTGTGAGGGGAGACTAAGTCAGGTAACGCATTCGAGTTCGTTGGGGAAGACGATGCTCGTCTTGCGCCACTTAACGACGCCCCGGTTGCGCGTTTCTGGCAGGAGGTTCCGTGAGGGATTCTGAGGAGGAACTCCGCTAGGGATTTCCGCTTGTCAGCGCGCAGCTTTTCGCACCTGGCTTTCGGCCCGCGTGCGGGCGCGGCACGGCAAATCTGTGCCGGGGAGGGCGTCGGTGGCGGGGCTACTCCGCGGAGGAGATTCGGCTTTGAGTACATGCGTAACACCCACCGGCATCGCCGCATCTTCGGCGGATGCCGCTTCTTGGCCGGCCGGCCCCGTCGGGGTCGCGCCGCGAACGGCCGCGGCCGCGACGTGCTCCACGGTCCTGCGGATTTCCGGCATGCCCGTACGCCTGCGGCCCGTGGTCGAGGACCTGATGGCGCGCGTCATCGAGTCTGAGTCCGAGTTCGTCGTGCCCGGTGACGACCCCTTAACGGCCCAGTGGTGCACCCGCTGGCACAAGGACTACCCCGGCGACAATATTGTCGCGCTGGCCGCCGGCCGGGCCACTGGCACGCCCTGCGGGGTCGGCTGCCGGCAGGTGCTGACCGGCACCCGCCAGGAGTTGACTGACTTTGCCGCCGAGCTGAGCCAGCTGGCCCGCGCGTATGGCTTTAGCGCGCAGCTAGAAGGGTTCGAGGACGTTGCCGGCTAGGTCGGCAACCGAGTCACGCACCGCCGTGGGGCGGTAGGGGTAGCGGGTGACCTCGGCATCGTCAGTAATGCCGGAGCGCACCAGCACGGTGCGCAGGCCCGCCTCGATGCCGGCCTTGACGTCGGTGTCCATGCGATCACCAATCATGACGGTGTCCTCCGAGTGGGCGCCGATGTGGTTCAGCGCCGAGCGCATCATCACCGGGTTCGGCTTGCCGATGTAGTACGGCTGACGGCCCGTGGCCGTCGTAATCAGCGCGGCGACCGAGCCCGTGGCCGGCAGCACGCCCTGCGGGGCGGGACCGGTCACGTCCGGGTTGGTAGCAATGAAGCGCGAGCCGCCCCGGATCAGGTTGATGGCGGTGGTGATCGCCTCGAAGGAATACGTCCGGGTCTCGCCCAGCACGACGAACTCTGGGTCCGCGTCGGTGAGGATCCAGCCGGCCTCGTGCAGGGCGGTGGTCAGCCCAGACTCGCCGATGACGTAGGCGGTGCCGTCCTTGACCTGGGTGGACAGGAAGGTCGCGGTCGCGGTCGCCGAGGTCCAGATGCGCTCCGGCGGGATGCGCAGGCCCGTATTCGCCAGCCGCGCGGACAGGTCCCGCGGCGTGGACATGGAGTTGTTGGTCAGCACCATGAACTCGATGCCGTTGTCGTAGAGGGCCTGCAGGAAGCGGTCGGCGCCGGGGACCATCTCGCCTTCGCGGATGAGCACGCCGTCCATGTCAGATAGGTAAGAAATCATTGGTGGTCCTCCACATACTGCACGAAATCGCCGACGGTCGAAAAGCCCAGGACGGTCTCCTCGTCGAGTCGGACCTTGAATTTTTCTTCGGCCTTGACGGTCAGCTCGATCATCGTCAGTGAGCGCAGGTCGACGTCCGCGAGCGGCTTATCGCGCTCGATGTCGTCGGCATCCACCCCCGTGACCGATTCGATGAGCTGGCACAGCTCGCCGTAGGTGTCGCCCGCCGAGGAAGTCGACTCCTCGGCCGGGCCGGAGGAAAAATGCGCCTGAAGTTGCGCGGTGAGATCGTTGGCCATGGGACCTAGTCTAGTAGGTTAAACGCGGCGGTTCGGATAGGATTATTACTCGACATGAGAAGGAGATACCAGGCCGAGATCATCGCTCGCAGTTGGGGCAAGCGGTTCCTGCCGTCCGGCCGCCGGCAGCTGCGCAAAGCCTACGAGCAACTGCACGATCACCGCACTGCGCCGGGGCTTACCCACCTGCTAGCGGAGGGGACCAGCACGGGCAACGGCATCGATATCGCCTGGTATGAGGCAGGCGCTGACGATGCCGACGTCACCGTCGTCTTCGTCCACGGCTACACCCTGGCCGCCGAGAGCTTCTACGAGCAGGTCGACTACCTGCGCGAGCACTACCCGCGGGTCAAAAGCCTGCTGGTCGACCTGCGCGGGCACGGGCAATCGGCCACGGTGCCCAGCGAGGACTGCTCGATCAGCTCGGCGGCCGACGACGTGCTCGCCGTCGTGCGCGAGCGCGCCCCGCACGGCCGGCTGGTCATCGTCGGGCACTCCCTGGGCGGGATGGTCGCGCTCAACCTGATTCGGCGCTGCGACGCCGAGACCTACGGGCGCATCGATAGCGCTTTGCTGGTCTCGACCTCCATGCGTCGGTTCTCCGCGCGCGGGGTGGCGCTGGTGCTGAACTCGGCGCTGATGCACGGGCTGTATAAGGCCTGCAACCGCCTGCCGGAGAAGATGAACAACATGCGCTACGAGGTCGCCCAGTTCGCCGCGCCCGTGCTGGCGCTGCTGGCGGCGGGCTTTCCGCGGATGGAGCGCATCCAATTCCACGCCGCGATGCTGCTGGATACCCCGCTGGATTCCTTCGTCGGCTTCTTCGACGACTTGGTGGAGCACCGCGAATTCGCCGCGCAGGAGCGGCTGTCTGGCCTGCCGGGGACCGTCGTCGTCGGCGGGCTGGATATCGTCACCCCGCGCAGCCAGTCCGAGGTTATCCTCAACCACTGGCCGCAGGCCGACCTCGAGGTCGTCGAAGAGTCCGGGCACATGGTCATCCTGGAGGAACCGGAGAAGGTCGCCGAGTGCCTGGGTCGGCTCCTCGACGCTCACAGCGACGTCTAGGCCGGTCTTTCGGCCCGAGGCAGCACGAAGCCCCACCTCCTGCGGCGCTGTTAAGCGCTAGGAAGTGGGGCTTGTGCCGGCTTAGCGGAATTATTCGCTGTCGCTCGGGGTGGTGCTGGTCGGGTCGTCCAGCTTGAGGTCGCTGGCGGCCTTCTTCACCACGTCGCGGTCAACCTTGCCGTCGCGGGCCAGGCCCTCCAGGACGCCGACGACGATGGACTCGGCATCGGTGTTGAAGTAGCGGCGAGCGGCCTCGCGGGTATCGGAGAAGCCGAAGCCGTCCGCGCCCAGCACGATGTAGGTGCCCGGCACGTAGGGGCGAATCTGCTCCTGCAGGTCCGTGGCGAAGTCGGAGACACCGACGAACGGGCCCTCGTGGTCCTTGAGCTGCTTGGTGGCGAAAGCCTCGGTCGGCTCGCTGCCGGTGCGCAGGGCCTCGTGGTTGCGGCGGGCGCCATCGCGGGCCAGCTCGGTCCAGGAGGTCACGGAGAACAGCTTGGCCTTGACGTCGTAGTCGCGGGCCAGGATCTCCTGGGCCTTGAGGGCCTCGTGCACGCCCACGCCGGAAGCCAGGATGTTGGCCGGCAGGGAGCCGCCCTCGGCGGTGTTGTAGTGGTAGATACCGCCGTGCAGGCCCTCGACGTCCAGGTCTTCCGGAGCCGCCGGCTGGTGGACCGGCTCGTTGTAGACGGTGAGGTAGTAGATGACGTTCTCGCCCTCGCCGTCGCCGTACATGCGCTCGATGCCGCGGTGGACCAGGTGGGCCACCTCGAAGCTGAACGCCGGATCGTAGGAGACGATGGCCGGGTTGGTCGAGGCCAGGACCGGGGAGTGGCCGTCCATGTGCTGCAGGCCCTCACCGGTCAGGGTGGTGCGGCCGGCGGTCGCGCCGATGAGGAAGCCGCGGCCCATCTGGTCGGCGACGGCCCAGAAGGCGTCGCCAGTGCGCTGGAAGCCAAACATCGAGTAGAAGATGTACAGCGGGATCATCGGCTCACCCTGGGTGGCGTACGAGGTCGCCGCCGCGGTGAAGCTGGCGGACGCGCCCGCCTCGGAGATGCCCTCGTGCAGGATCTGGCCGTCGGTGGCCTCGCGGTAGGACAGCATCAGGTCGTGGTCCACCGGCACGTAGTTCTGGCCGCGCGGGTTCCAGATCTTCAGCGTCGGGAACCAGGAGTCCATGCCGAAGGTGCGGGCCTCGTCCGGGATGATCGGCACGACGCGCTTGCCCAGCTCCTTGTCGCGCATGAGCTCCTTGAAGGTGCGCACTAGCGCCATGGTGGTGGCCACTTCCTGCTTGCCGGAGCCCTTCATCACGGACCGCAGCTTGGACAGCTCCGGCACCTTCAGCGGGGTGTAGTCCACGCGGCGCTCCGGCAGGAAGCCGCCGAGCTCCTTGCGGCGCTCCAGCATGTACTTGACCTCCGGGGCGTCGTTTCCCGGGTGGAAGTACGGCGGCAGGTACGGATCCTTTTCCAGCTCCTCGTCGGAGATCGGGATGTCCTGCTTGTCGCGGAAGAGCTTCAGGTCCTCCAGCGTCAGCTTCTTCATCTGGTGGGTGGCGTTGCGGCTCTCGAAGTTGTGGCCCAGGCCGTAGCCCTTGATGGTGTGCGCCAAGATGACGGTCGGCTTGCCGGTGCCGTGGTTGTCCAGCGCCTGCGCGTAGGCGGCGTAGATCTTGCGGTAGTCGTGGCCGCCGCGGCGCAGGGACCAGATCTCGTCGTCGGAGAGATCCTCGACCAGCTTCAGGGTGCGCTCGTCGCGCCCGAAGAAGTGCTCGCGGACGTAGGCGCCATCGTTAGCCTTGAAGGTCTGGTAGTCGCCGTCGGAGGTGGTGTTCATGACGTTGACCAGGGCGCCGTCCTTGTCGGCCTCGAGCAGCTTGTCCCAGCCGCGGCCCCAGATGACCTTGATGACGGACCAGCCGGCGCCGCGGAAGAAGGACTCCAGCTCCTGGATGATCTGGGTGTTGCCGCGGACCGGGCCGTCCAGGCGCTGCAGGTTGCAGTTGACCACGAAGGTCAGGTTGTCCAGCTCGTAGAGCGAGGCCATCTGCAGCAGGCCGCGGGACTCGGGCTCGTCCATCTCGCCGTCGCCCAGGAAGGCCCAGACGTGCTGCTTGGAGGTGTCCTTGATGCCGCGCTGCTCCAGGTACTTGTTGAAGCGGGCCTGGTAGATAGCGTTGGCCGGGCCCAGCCCCATGGACACGGTCGGGAACTCCCAGAACCACGGCATCAGGCGCGGGTGCGGGTAGGACGGCAGGCCCTCGCCCTTGCCGCGGGAGACTTCCTGGCGGAAGCCGTCCAGGTCGTCCTCGGTAAGGCGGCCTTCCAGGTAGGCGCGGGCGTACATGCCCGGCGAAGCATGCCCCTGGAAGAAGATCTGGTCGCCGCCGGACGGATCATCCTTGCCCTTGAAGAAGTGGTTCAGGCCCACCTCGTAGAGCGGGGCCGCGCCGGCGTAGGTGGAGATGTGGCCGCCCACGCCGATGCCCGGGCGCTGCGCCCGGTGCACCATGATGGCGGCGTTCCAGCGGATCCAGCGGCGGTAGCGCTTTTCCAGTTCCTCGTCGCCCGGGAATTCCGGCTCCAGCGAGGTCGGGATGGTGTTGACGAAGTCCGTCGAGGTCAGCGCGGGCAGCTGCACGCGCTTAGCGGTGGCGCGCTCCAACAGGCGGAGCATGAGGTAGCGGGCGCGTTCCGGATCGGAAGAGTCCAGCAGGCCGTCGAGGGACTGCATCCACTCGCGGGTTTCTTCCGGGTCCTTATCGTGCAGGTAAGACGCGACGCCGTCGCGAATCAGCGGGAAGTTGGAGTCCCCCTGCAGGGCGTCCTTTTCAGCCATTAAAAGCCTCCTGAAGTAAGTTAAGCACTTTGCCGTCCAGAATACGCGCTTTATCTCCGCGCGCGCGGGCCGGGCCGTTGCAAATCGCACCTACCCTTTTATTTGCGCCGTTGTGCAGTGGGAATGGCGAATCTGTGAAGCCTGTTAAGTTGCGGGCTGGGAGGGGGTGGAAACCGCAACTAGGGCACAATTAGGGCGACAGTGAGAAAACTGCAGTATTAAGCGGTAGAGTGCTATCTGACACAGCCTGGTGAAGCGCCAGGACCCTAAACACACAGGAGGACAATTTCAGTGGCGGACGCTGCGGGCGTAACCAACGACCATGCTGACTACGCGAAGGTGCTGGGCATCGACAAAGGCATGGTTGCCCTAGAGCTCGGATGGGACGAGGATTGCGATCCGGCAATCTCCGAATCCGTCGAAGACGTCATCGGGGAAGATTTCCTCGAAGAAGAAAATGACGAACTGTGTGACGCCGTCGTGCTGTGGTGGCGCGACGGGGACGGCGACCTAGTTGACGGGCTGGTCGACTCCCTGCGCCCGCTGGGCGAGGGCGGGGTCATCTGGCTGCTGACCCCGGGCGCGGGCAAGCCGGGCACCGTCGCCCCGGGCGAAATCTCCGAGTCCGCCCAGCAGGCCGGCCTGGTCCAGACCAAGGCGGAGCGCCTCGGCGACTGGCAGGGCAGCTGCCTGGTCGGCCGCGGCTACACCAAGAAATAACACCCCACCGCCAGCTGGCGGGGTGAATTTGCACTAGCTCGCGGCGTCGGGCTAGTCTTTGTAAAGCGCTTTTCGCGCATTGCGGCTTTAGCTCAGCTGGAAGAGCAATTGGTTTACACCCAATAGGTCACAGGTTCGAGCCCTGTAGGCCGCACAGAATTAAAGGCCCTTCCCGGTTCTCCGGGCAGGGCCTTTCTTGTGTCTGGACCGCGGTGCTAACTGCGCGCTATCAGCGCCGCTAGAAGCGTTCCTTGTTCCGCTTGGCGAACTTCGAGTAGAAGTCCGGCTTGGACTCGCCGTAGCGGGCGCGCATGCGGCGCTCGTGGGCCTCGGCGGCCGCCTCGGCCTTGGTGTCCGCGGTCTCCGGCTCGGCGCCTGCGGTCGAAGTAGCGGCTGCGGCCGAGTCACCGGCCGGGCCCCCTTGCGCGTCGGCGGCGTCCAGCTGGGCCATCTCGGCTTCTTCGTCGCGGACGCGGCGCCGCTCGCGGATTTCGGCCCAGACGAAATAGCCCAGGCCCAGCGGGGCCATGATGCCGAAGGCTATCCACTGAAAGCCGTAGGACAGGTGGTTGCCGCGGTCCATCTGCGGGATCGGGATGGGGTTGAGCACGCCCGGCTGATCCTCGGTGAGCTGGACGTAGTCGAGTCCGAGGTCGGTATCGATAAGCTCGCCGACCTGGGGCGGGTTGATGGAATAGACCTGGGGGTAGCCGTCGCGCTCGACGGGGGCGGAGGAATGCTCGGCCTCGTGCTGGCGGACCATGCCGATGATCTCCTGCGGCCCGCTGGGGGCGGGGGCGATTTCCGGCACGGCGTTGGCCTCGCCGGCCGGCACCCAGCCGCGGTTGACCAGGATGGTCTGGCCGCCGTCGGTGCGGAAGGGGACCAGGGACTGGTAGGACGGTCCGGAGGCTACCGGCCGCAGGCGCACCAGCACCTCGTCGTCCGGCAGGTACTGCCCGCGCAGGATGACGCGCGACCACTCCTCGCCGCCTTCGATGGCGCCGTTGTCGCTCAGGATCTCGTCGGCGGGGACGGGGTCCTTCTCGTAGGCGGCGGTGATGTGTTCATTGCGCTCGACGATGTCGTCGTCCTTGCCCAACTGCCAGGGCGCTAGCACCGTGAAGGCCAGGTAGGAAAACACGATCACGAACAGCAGCAGGAAAACCCAGCTGGGCTTGAGGAAAGTCTTCCACCACGCCGTCTGCTGCCGCGCGCGCACCGGCTCGCTGTCCGGTGCCGTCTGCTTAGTCTGAGTACCCACGAATACCCAGTCTAGTCACGGGCATGGTCGCGAATCCAAGCCATGAGCCCGTCGGCGGCGGCCTCGATGGCCTGGCGGGTGCGGGCGAAATCCTCCTCGTCTCCGTAGAAGGGATCCTCCACCGAGGACCCCGGGGCGGAATCCGGGTCGAAGTCGCGCAGCAGCACGACCTTGTCCGGGTCCGGCGCCTGCTCGCGCAGGGTGGCCAAGTGCCCGGTGTCCAGAGCGACGATGAGGTCGGCGGCTAGGTCCTCGGCGGCCAGCTGGCTGGCGCGGTGGGCGCTGCCGTCGTAGCCGCCGCGGCGCAGCTCGGCGATGGCGCGCTTGTCGGCGCCCTGGCCGACGTGCCAGCCGCCGAGGCCGCAGGAGGTGATGCGGGCGGCATCGTCAAGCCCGGCGGACTCCACGGCGTCGTGGATGATGACCTCGGCCATAGGGGAGCGGCAGATATTGCCCGTGCAGACGAAGACGATGTGGAGGCGGGGATCAGTCTCAGAAACAACCATCAGCGGGGAATTCTCACCTTTAGCTCGATTAGTGGGGGCTGCTTACACAACCGTAGAACGCAGTTAGGATATACCGTTAGGACCTGCCAACGCTAAAGGAGCATAAAAAGTATGACCACTACGGCCACCGTGGGAGAAGTCTGCCACCACCTGGATGCGGCCTACCCGCCGGCGCTGGCGGAAAAATGGGACGCCGTCGGCCTGGTCTGCGGCGACCCGGACGCCCCGGTCACCAAGGTAGCCTTCGCCCTGGACTGCACCCTCGAGGTCGCCCAGGCGGCTGTCGATGCCGGCGCCCAGCTACTCGTCGTCCACCACCCGCTGCTGCTGCGCGGGGTGACCTCGGTGGCCGCGAACACGCCGAAGGGCAAGGTCGTCCACACCCTGCTCAGCGGGGGCGTGGCTTTGTATGCCGCCCACACCAACGCCGACTCCGCCCGGCCCGGCGTCAACGACAAGCTGGCCGAGCTGGTCGGCATCACCCCGGGCCGGCCCATCGTGGTCAAGGACCCGGACGTGATGGACAAGTGGGGCGTGCACGTGCCAGCAAACGATGCCGACCGCGTCAAAGAAGCCCTTTTTAACGCCGGTGCCGGCCAGATCGGCAACTACCGCGCCTGCTCCTTCGACATCGCCGGCACCGGCCAGTTCGAGCCGCTGCCGGGGGCCAACCCCACCGAGGGCGAGGTCGGCACCCTCCACCGCGGGGCCGAGACCCGCGTGGAATTCGTCGCGCCTTCGTCCCGGCGCAGCGCCATCCGGGCCGCGCTTATCGATGCCCACCCCTACGAGGTTCCCGCCTACGACGTCGTGGAGACCGCCAACCCCGCGGACCTGGATCAGGCCTGCGGCCTGGGGCGGGTGGGCCGCCTGCCCGAGCCGATGACGCTGCGGGAGTTTACCCAGCAGGTGGCCAACGCCCTGCCGGAGACCGTCTGGGGCGTGCGCGCGGCCGGGGATCCGGACCAGCTCGTCCAGACCGTGGCGGTTAGTTCCGGTGCCGGCGATAGCTTCCTGGACCAGGCGGCTAAACTAGGCGTCGACGTTTACGTGACCTCGGATCTGCGGCACCACCCCGTCGACGAGCACCTGCGCGCCGGCGGCCCCGCGGTCATCGACACCGCGCACTGGGCCAGCGAGTTCCCCTGGACTTACCAGGCCCGCGACCTAGTCGCCGGCAAGACCGGGCTAGACTGCGAAGTCCTAGAAATTCGCACCGACCCGTGGACCGTGTCGCTACATTCGGAAGGAGAATAAAGGACATGAAGCTGCAACCTGAGAGCCAGGCCGTGCTGCTAAAGCTGGCCAATCTGCAGCGCGCCGTCGACTTCGGCGCCGAGGAGCGCCAGAGCCCGGAGCAGGAGGAGCTGGCTAGCGCCGAGCGCGAGTACGCCCGCCTGGTGGATTCCGCCGGATCCGCCCAAATGGCCGTGGACGATATGGAAAACGAGATCCTGCGCATCCAGGCCGACGAGCGCAAGCTGCGCGCCCGCGAGCGCGACGACCGCAAGCAGCTGTCCGCCGAGCTGGATCCGGACAAGCGCCGCGACCTGGAGCACGACCGCTACGCGGCGAAGTCGCGCATCGCTGACCTGATGAGCGAGCTGCAGGAAGCCCACAACGAGATCCACGCCCTGCGCAACAACCGCGACTCCCAGGGCGCGCAGCGCGACGAGGCCGCCCGCAAGCTCGAGGTGGCCCGCCGCGCCGCGGAGGCCGCCCAGGCCGCGACCGACAACCAGCCGGACCCGCGCGTGGAAATCGAACAGCTGCGCGGTCAGCTGCCGGGCGAGGCGCTGCGGATCTTCGACGACCAGCGCGCCGAAAACAACGTCGGCGCCGCCGAGTTCAAGGCGCAGAAGTCCTGCGGCGGCTGCTTCATCGTGCTCCCGCCGGCGGACCAGTCCGCGGTGCGCAACGCGCCGGCCGACGAAGTCCCGCAGTGCCCCGAGTGCGGCACCTACCTCATCCGACAGTCCTAGGCGGCCGGTGCCATGAAGGTAATCATCTACGCCGACGGCGGATCCCGCGGCAACCCCGGGGTGGCCGGCTCCGGCACGGTGGTCTACGCCGCCGACGGCCGCGAGGTGCTGCGCACCATCGCCTACGTGGTCGGCACGCAGTCGACCAATAACGTCGCCGAGTACAACGGCCTGCTGCGCGGGCTCGAGGCCGCCCGCGAGCTGGGCGCCAGCGAGGTCGAGTTCTACATGGACTCCAAGCTCGTCGTCGAGCAGATGAACGGGCGCTGGAAGATCAAGCACCCCGACATGCAGAAGCTGGCCATGCAGGCGCACAAGCTGGTGGCCAGCCTGGATGACTTCCAGCTGGCCTGGGTGCCGCGCGCCAAGAATAAGGTCGCCGACGCCCTGTCCAACGACGCCATGGACGCGGCGGCCGCCGGCCACGCGGTCGGCATCGTCGGCGGCATCGAGGGCGATGCGGGTACGGACGACGCCGCGGGCACGACCGAGCACGGCGGGCCGGCGCCCAGCGACTGGCTGGGCGAGCGCGGGGAAACCACGCGGCTGGTGCTGCTGCGCCACGGGCAAACCAAGATGTCGGCGCAGCGCCAGTATTCCGGGCACTCCAATCCGCCCCTGACCGAGCTCGGCCGCCGCCAGGCCCTGGCCGCCGCGCAGGCCCTGGCCAGTCGCTTCGGCACGGGCGAGGACGGCCAGGTCGCGGCGGTGGTGGCCTCCCCGCTGGGCCGGTGCCAGGAAACCGCCCGGGCCGTCGGCGAGGTCCTCGGCCTGGACGTGGGCACCGACGACGGGCTCATCGAGCTCGACTTTGGCGCCTGGGAGAAGCTGACCTTTAACCAGGCCCACGAGCGCGACCCGCAACTGCACGCTAAGTGGCTGGAAGACACCGCGGTGTCCACGCCGGGCGGGGAGTCCCTGCAGCAGCTGCACCGCCGGGTGCGCCAGGCGCGCGAGAAGTTAGTTCAGCGCTATGCGGGCAAGACCATCCTGCTGGTGAGCCACGTTAACCCGATCAAGTCGCTTGTCGCGCAGGGCCTGGGCGGCGGGCCCAGCCTGTTCGATCGCTTCTTTTTGGATCTTGCCTCGCTGTCCGAGGTGGAGTTCTGGGACGACGGCGCGCTGGTGCGCTGCGTCAACGACGCCGGCCACCTGTCCGGGCTGGATGCGGGTCAGAGCTAATTTTCACGCCGGCCCGCGCGCGGACTAGACTAAAGCGCGCGAATGAGTCGGCCGGGTAAACGCGGCAAATGAACCGCCCCACGCGTTGGGGCAGGCAGGCGCCGAGGAAAGTCCGGACTCCACAGAGCACGGTGGTTGCTAACAGCAACCCGGGGCAACCCGCGGGCAAGTGCAACAGAAAGTAGACCGCCTGGAGCAATCCAGGTAAGGGTGAAACGGTGCGTTAAGAGCGCACCAGCACCCCAGGTGACTGGGGTGGCTGGGTAAACCCCACCGGGAGCAAGGCATCACGGCCTGCCTTTTGGGCAGGCCCGATCAGGTGTTTGAGGGCTGCTCGCCCGAGCCTGAAGGTAGCTGCTTGAGGCGGCCAGCAATGGTCGACCCAGATGGATGTTTACCACGCCGGGGACGGGCAACCGCCCCGCGCGGACAGAATCCGGCTCACAGGCCGGCTCATTCGCCCCACATCTTTTAATTTTCCGTTGCTCACATAGGCGCGCGGGAGTGGGGCGCCTGTGGAACAATGAGGCGGTATGAAGCTGTATGCTGCGCCGCTGGACTTTGATAACGTCGCCGCGGAATTCCAGGTCTCCCGCGACTTCGACGAGCACGTCACCGACCAGGCCCGCGCGGCGGTCGATCAATTTGCCGCCAGCCGCCGGGACGCCCGCGACTTGCCGTTGGTCACCATCGACCCGCCGGGCTCCAAGGACCTGGACCAGGCCGTCTACATCACCAGCGGGCCCGCGGGCGGCTACCGCGTCTACTACGCCATCGCCGACGTGGGCGCCTGGCTGGGCGGGACCGGCGAAGAGGCGCCGGCGGCCGTGCACGCGGAGTCCATGGCCCGCGGCCAGACCATCTACCTGCCGGATTCGCCGGCCCGCCTGCACCCGCCCGTGTTGTCCGAGGACCGCGCGTCCCTGCTGGAGGGCGTGGACCGGCCGGCCGTGCTCTTTAGCTTCGACCTGGACACGTACGGGGAGGTGACCGACTTCTTCGTCGAGCGCGCCCTCGTACGCTCCCGGGCGCGGCTGGACTACGACGGCGTCCACGAGAACCTAGTACACGGGCGGATGAACTCGGCCATCCGCCTGCTGCCGGAGGTAGGCCAGCTGCGGCAGGCCTCCGCGCTGCGGCGCGAGGCGATTTCGCTGCGCATCCCGTCGCAGCGGGTCGTCGAAGACGTCGACGGGCGCTTCGAGCTGGAGATCGAGCCGCGCCACGAGGTCATGGACTATAACTCCGAGATTTCCCTGATGGCCGGCATGTGCGCGGGCCAGCTCATGCACAGCCACGGCGTGGGTTTCCTGCGCACCCTGCCAGGTGCCAGCCCCGAGGCCGAGGAGGAGTTCCGCGCCGAGGCCCGCGCCCTGGGCTTCGAGCTGGGCGAGCTTAGCATCTCCGAGTTCCTGCGCGGGGTGGATGCCAGCTCACCTCGGGGGATGGCGGTCATGCGCGAGGCCCTGCGGCTACTGCGCGGGGCGGACTACGCCCTGCTGGGGCGCGACGAGGGGCAGATCCACGCGGGCATCGGCGGCTATTACGCGCACGTGACCGCGCCGCTGCGCCGGCTCATCGACCGGTTCGGGTTGGAGGTCTGCCTGGCTATCTGCGCCGGCACCGACGTCCCCGAGTGGGTGCAGGCGGACGGTGAGGAGGCGGTGGCATCGATGCGGCGGAGCTCCCAGTTGGCCTCCCAGGTGGACAAGGCGTGCCTACAGCTGACCGAGGCCACGGTCCTGGAGCCGTGGGTGGGCACGAATTTCTCGGCGGTGGTGCTCTCCAGCAACGCCGAGCGCGAGACCGCCCGCCTTTTGGTCAACGAGCCGCCGGTCATCGGGCAGTGCGTGGGCGCGCCCGCGCCGGGCAGCGAGACCTCGGTCTCCCTGGTCACGGCGGAGCCGGAAGAGCGCGCGGTGAAATTCGCCTGGCCGGCCGACTAGAACCGGCTGACTAGAACCGGCCGACTAGGACCGGTCGATTAGGCGGCGGGCTCGCCGGGGTTGACCGGGACGATGAGCAGGCCGTCGTCGGCGAGATCCTGAGAGAAATTCTGTGCGCGTTCGGCGGGCACGTAGGCGATGACCGAGTTGGCCACCCCGGCCGCGGCCGCCCGGGCTGCCACCGCGCCGCGGGCCGTGACCAGCTCGGCGACCTCGGCGGCCACCGGCAGGTGATAGATGCTGCCCAGCGCCGATTGCGACTGGTGGAGGAGCGGCAGCAAGTCCGCGCCGCGGCGGGAGCGCAGCGAGCGCGCGATGCCCAGGGCGCGGTCGGTCTCGGCGGCGTAGAAACCGAGCCAGCTGGCGGCATCGGCGTGCTCGGGGTGGTCCTGTTCCGGGTGCACCTCGTGGACCGCGTCCAACCAGTCCAGAACGCGCGAGGACGCGTCCGGCAGCAGGCGCAGGCTCTCCGTGCCGAAGGCGTGGCAGGCGTTGTCGACGAAGCGCTGGCGGATGCGCAGGTCAACCCCGATCTGCGGGTCCGGGGTGGAGTCCGGGACCGCGACGACGAAGGCGTGCAGCTTGTCGCCCAGCGGGTGCGGGGCCTGCGTGACGGAACCGTCGGCGTAGTCGATGATGGAAACCTGCCGGCCGTTGCCGCGCAGGGCCGCGGTGTGGCGGGCGCGCAGCGCCGGCAGGGCGGCGAAGGAATCGACGGCCTGGGAGCAGACCTCGGCGAGGCGGGCGCGCAGCGGGGCATCGTGGGGATCCTCGTTGCCGCCCAGCATGGCTAGGGCCACGGCGACATCGGCGGCCGCCAGTCCACCCAGGCCGGAGTAGGTAGGGATGTCGGTGACCACGGTGATGTCCACTCCGGTGGTCTCGCGGGAGAGCAACTGCCGGGAGACCATCGTGCTGACCACGCCGCCGAAGCGCTCGGCCAGCCCACCCGTCGGGAACGGCGGCGGGACCGGCTGGCCGGCCTCGTCGACGCCGGGCTGCTGCGCCGCGGCCAGCTGGGACAGGGTGTCGAGCGTCGTCGATTCCTCGCGCACCTGGGGCTCGCCCGGACCGTCAACGCGGTAGGTCACGGTGATGGTCGAATCCTCGCGCGGGCTCACCGCCGCGGCGGCGCGCAGATCGGAAAGCCCTGCGGCAACGATGCCCCCGTAGTGGTCAACGTGCTCACCGATAAGCAACCAGGTCGCCGGTGCGCTCGCCACGTGGGCGGCTTCTACGCCCACGCGTTGGTGGTGGGCGGCGCGGGCTTTGTCGTCGACGTGGTCGGTCGGGGCGGGCCAAAATGGCATTGCGGGGGATACTCCTTCATTAGCGGTCGCTCTCGCCGGCCCGGCGCCTGCGACGTCGGTGACGAAGATTCAGCGGGGATGAGGCGCGGGCGGGCGAGAAGTCCTAACAGGAACATTCTAGCGGCGCGGACAACTCCCGATGAGTACTGTGGGATCCCGCGGGCGATAACCCGCGCTAAATCGCTTAATAAACCCCGTCAACCAAGGAGGATTAGTCCATGGCCGAGCAGGATTCGCAATGGTATTTCAACCCGTCTACCGGTGAAGTCACCCAGGGGCCGCAGGATTCCTGGGACAACCGGATGGGGCCGTACTCGTCCGAGGAAGAGGCCCGCAACGCGCTCAAGACCGCGGCGGAGCGCAACGCCGCGGCCGATGAAGCCGAGGAAGCAGAAGACGACTGGGGCAAGCCGGCCCAGTGGGATAAGTAATCTACTTCAGCTTCTTCTTCAGCGGCTTGAACGCCGCCTTAATCTGGTCGAAGGACTCGGAGTAGTCCTCCAGCGCTTCCAGGCCAATCTGGCGTTCGCGCTGGTACAGCAGCCCGTAGCCGAAGGTGTCCTCGCCTCGGCTGCGGGCTGCTTGCGCGAGCTCTAGCAGCTTGTCGCGGGAGGTCACCGAGTCCTGGAAGTCGCCCAGCACCGACTGCATCTGCTTGCAGGCCTTGTACAGGCGCTTGGTTTTGAGCTTGGTCGCCGAGCCCGCCGCCTCAGCGGCGTAGCGCAGCTTCTTGGCGGCCTTGCGCATGTCGTGGAAGTAATCTTCGCGCTCGTGCAGGCTGAGCTCGTCATTCTCCCAGTTGATAACCGCCTTTTCGTGGCGCTTGACCAGCTTGCGGTAGGCCTTGGCCAGGTGCCGCGCCATGACGGTTTCCATGTCCTCGGGCTCGGCCTGCTCAGCCTGTTCGGCCTGCTCGGCCTGTTCAGCCTGTTCAGCCTGCTTGGTCTGCTCGGCCTGTTCCGGCTTGTCGGGCTCCGCCTCGGCAGGGGCAGTTTCCGCGGGCGCGGCGGAGGTGGTGTCCTCGTCGCCGGCCGGGGCGGGGGCATCGGCGGCCGCCTCCGGCTCGGCTTCGGCCGGCTGGGCCTCCACGACGGGCGGGTGGGCCAGCAGCTGGTCGAGGGAGTCGAGCAGCTCGAGGTAGCGGTCTGAGTTGAGGGCGCCAATGACGCGGCGGTGGGCGCGGCGGTAGGCGGTGCCCATGTCGTGGGCGATGTGCCGGCGGGTGGTCTCATCCAGGGTGTCGGAGTCTTCCTCCTCCAGCAGGGATTGCCAGCGTTCCTCGACGACCTCGGCGTCGCGGGCAACACCCAGCATGCCGGCCAGCTCCTTCAGGTTGGCCTCGATCTTTTCGATCTCCGGGCCGGCCACGATCCCGTGGAAGGTCTGCAGGTGGCTGCGCAGCTCGCGGGTGGCCACGCGCATCTGGTGGACGGAATCCCACTCGTCGGCGCGGACCTTCGGGTCGTATTCGACCAGCTTGTCGCGGTTGGCCTGCAGGGCCTCGACGACGGCGGCGGCCGGGGAGTCTTCCTCCACGTCCGGGGTGCGCAGGGCCGGGGGAAGCGGAGCCTGGTCCTTGGAGCGGCCGAGGGCAGACGACAGCTTCGACGGGGAGGCGGACACCCGTGCCCCGGCGCCGATGAGCAGGGAGGTAGCAGAGCGGATGATCTCACTGCCGCGTTCGGTGCCGGCGGTTTCGGCGGCCAGCTCCAGCTCCCACTCGCGCCAGGTGGACTGCTGGCCGCCGGGCAGGAAGCTCCAGGCGGTGACGTGGTCGTCGCAGAACTCGGCGACCGGGCGGCCGTCGTCGCCCAGCAGCAGGGTCTCGGTGCGGTTGTTATCAACCTGGGCGATGGGGGAGACCGGGTGGTTGCGTACGATGGCGCGGACATGGCTGAGCAGTTCCGCCGGGACGCGGTATTCGCCGTCGACGGGTTCGCCGAGCTCGGCGCGGACCTCGGTGCGGCCGGTCGAGCCGGGCAGCTTGATGTGCCAGCCGTCGTCCTTGCCGCCGGTGCGGCGCCGCAGGGTGATCTTGTTGCGGGTCAGCCGCAGGTCCTCGGTGTCGTAGTAGATGGCGGATAGGGACTGTTCGGTGGATTCCCCATACCCGGCGACGTGGGCCAGACGCGTCAGATCCGGGGTGGGGGTGGATTCCGCGACTGCGAACTTCGCCTCGATCTCGAGGAAACTGCTGGTTGCCATGGGTGCCCTTTCCTTGTAAAGACTGCTGTGCCTATTAGCCGCGATCATACCCGGCTGAATTTTGCTCCGTCCGGGGCCATCACCCGCCGGCGCGGAATCCGGAAAACGTGGGCAACCACCGGGCCCGCCCGAGGCCCCACAACGGGGGCTAGGCGCTCAGCGCGCGCTGGTGGGGCGCGAGTCCGGAGGAGTCGCCGCTGAAGTGGGAGCGTTCCGCGGCGCTGGCCCCGGCGCCGGCGCCCAGCGGGTTGTTCATCGACAGGCTCGACTGGCTGGTGTGCGGGTAGACCTGCTGCAGTGCGTCCTGGGCGGCGGCCATGCGCTCGGCCAGGACGGGCAGGAGGCCGTCGCCATCCGGCTCCCCGTCGGCGTTGGACGCACCGGCGCGGTTGGCCTCCTCGAGGAGCTCGGAAATGCGCGCGGCATAGGAAAGGCGGAAGCTGCGGCGGTAGGAGGCGGTCTGGCTGAAGTACTTGGCCATTTCCGCGTCCGCGCCGTTGCGCATGTGCCAATCGCACTGGCGGTTGAGGTTGGCAAACAGGTCCACGGTGTGCGCGCAGTCGTCGGGAGCGCCCACCAGCACGGCCAGGCCGCGCTTGTCCACCAACAAGGCGGTGACCGAGTTCGCCGCGGCGATAACACTGAGCAGCACGGCCTGGTAGGCCACCCAGGGCGCATGCAGGTGCACGCGGTGGGCGATACAAGGCGTTTCCGTCTCCGCGCCGGCGGAGGCCTCCGCCAGGCGGTATTCCTGCCGCAGCTGCTGCGCCTTGGCGATGAGCGTTTCCGCCTCGTCCAGAAACTCGGTGGACTCGGCCTTGCGCAGCAGGGAGTCCACCTTGCCGGCGGCCTTGCGCTGCGCCGACGTCATGGCGGCCTCGGCGGCCTGAGAAGGATCCAGAAGCTCCCAGTCGGGCAGGCTGGGCAGGGACTTGAAATCCGCAAAGAGCTGGTCGATGGCCTTGTCCGGGACGGTGGGATCGGTCGGCGGGCCGACGGTCAACCAGGCGTGCCGCAGTGCCGGGCTGGTCACATGTGCCGGGATGCGGGCGGCGGCGTAAAAGACCATCTGGTGGGTATAGGGCCCGCAGATGTGGATCAGATCCTCCGGCCGCCAGCCGGCGCGGGCGACGAGGATGAGGAAGTCGGCTAATTGCTCAAGGCGGCGGTGGTAGCTAAAACGCATGGGCTAAAAGTTTCCTTTCGTTGCTTAGGGTCTAAAATCCCCAAATTCAGTAGGTGCTGCGGTGGCCTTATCCGACCACGCGGGCCAAGGGGCACTCGCAGCCGCTTCCCCTGCTGGCCACCCCCGCTTACTGGCCGCAGGCGGGCAATGTGACCACCCTGCAATGGCCCACCGGACTGGTCCGCGACAAAGCCCGCCTTGGTGAGCCCGGCCTACTAAGGTGGGTTCCATGAACAGCCAACATGAATTCGTGCTGCGTACCGTCGAAGAGCGGGATATCCGGTTTATTCGCCTGTGGTTCACCGATATCCTGGGCGCGCTCAAATCCGTGGTGATGAGCCCGTCCGAGCTGGAATCCGCCTTCGAGGAAGGCGTGGGCTTCGACGGATCCTCCGTGGAAGGTTTCTCGCGCATCTCGGAATCCGACACGATCGCGCTGCCGGATCCGTCGACGTTCCAGATCATGCCCTTCGACCGCGACGAGCCGGAGCTGCAGTCCGCGCGGATGTTCTGCGACATCGCCCAGCCCGATGGGCAGCCGTCGATGGTGGACCCGCGCCACATCCTGCGCCGGCAGGTCACCGCGGCGGCCAACGAGGGCTTTACCTGCATGGCCTCGCCGGAAATCGAGTTCTACCTGCTGCAGCAGCGTCCCGAGGCAGAAAACCTGCTGCCGACCGATAACGGCGGCTATTTCGACCAGGCCACCCAGGACGCCGCCCCGCGCTTCCGCCGCCAGGCCATGTTGTACCTGGAGGAACTCGGCATCGCCACGGAGTTTAGCCACCACGAGACCGCGCCGGGCCAGCAGGAGATCGACCTGCGGCACGCGGACGTTATCACCATGGCGGATTCCATCATGACCTTCCGCTACGTCATCAAGAAGGTCGCCGCCGACCTGGGCGTGCGCGGCACGTTCATGCCCAAGCCCTTCGAGGAATACTCCGGCTCCGGCATGCACACCCACCTGTCCCTGTTCGAGGGCGAGTCCAACGCCTTCCACGACCCGGACGATGAGTTTTCGCTGTCGACGACGGCCAAGCAGTTCATCGCCGGCATCCTGGAGCACGCCAATGAGATGTCCGCGGTGACGAACCAGTGGGTCAACTCCTATAAGCGCCTGATGTTCGGCTCGGAGGCCCCGGGCTCGGCGACCTGGGGCGTGTCCAACCGCTCGGCGCTGGTGCGCGTGCCGACCTACCGGCTGACCAAGGAGGAGTCGCGCCGGGTGGAAATCCGATCAGTGGATTCCGCGATGAACCCTTACCTGGGCTACGCCGTCCTGCTGGCCGCCGGGCTCAAGGGCATCCGGGAGGGCTACGAGCTGGGAGACCCGGCCGAGGACGACGTGCACCAACTGACGCGCCGGGAGCGCCGGGCGATGGGCTACAAGGACCTGCCCATGTCGCTGGACCAGGCGCTGCGCCACCTGGAAAAGTCCGATTTCATGGCCGAGGTCATGGGCGAGCACGTCTTCGAGTTCTTCCTGCGCTCGAAGTGGGATGAGTGGCACGCCTACCAGCGCCAGATCACCTCCTTCGAGCTGCGCCACAACCTGAACTACTAAGCCTTTAACACCTAAGCGAAAGGGGCAATTGACTGTGCGCGCGACGGTACCTTCCCCGGCCACCCTGGGGCTGACGCGGGCGAACGCGGCTGCCGACCTGGAGTGGTTGGGCTGGAACAACGCCGAATCCACCGAGCTGCTCTGGTGCCTGGCTGCGGCCGGGGACCCGGATCTGGCGCTGAACACGGTGATGCGCCTTTATCAGGGACTGGATGATTCCGGCCGCGAGCTGGATGAGCAGATGCGCGCGAACGAGGCGCTGCGGGTGCGGCTGCTGGCGCTGCTGGGGGCATCGACGGCGCTGGGGGATCACCTGGCCGCCGAGCCGGAGCTGTGGCGCCAGTTGGCCGAGCCCTTGCCGGAGCCGGAGGAGATGCTCGCGCAGCTTTTGGGCGCGGTCGATGCCCGCCCCGCGCAGTTTGTGGCCGAACTCGACCGGCCAGACACGGCGAGTGCGCAGCTAACCACCCCGGGCAGCTACGTTGCGGCAACGACGGGCCAGGACGCCGCGCGGGCGCTGAAGTCGACGTACCGGACGCTGATGATGCGCGTGGCCAGCCACGACCTGGCGGGCACGTTCTATTCGCGCAAGGGGCAATCCCGCCCGCAGCCGCGCATCGAATACTCCACGGTCACCCGGCTGACCACGGCGCTGGCGGACGCGGGGCTGACCGCGGCGCTGGCGGTGGCCACGGCTTCGGTCTACGGCGAGGAGCCGCTGGATAGCCAACTGGCCGTCATCGCGATGGGCAAGTGCGGGGCCGGGGAGCTTAATTACATCTCCGACGTCGACGTCATCTTCGTGGCCGAGCCCTTAAGCGAGGACGGCGACGCCAGGCTGAGCAAGGCCACGCGGGTGGCCTCGAAGTTCATCCAGATCGGCACCAAGTGCTTTTTCGAGGTGGACGCTAACCTCCGCCCGGAGGGCAAGTCCGGGGCCCTGGCCCGCACGCTGGACTCGCACGTGAAGTACTACCAGCGCTGGGCGCACACCTGGGAGTTCCAGGCGCTGCTCAAGGCCCGCCCGCAGACCGGCTACCTGCCGCTGGGCCAGGACTACCTGGAGCGCATCGGGCCGATGGTCTGGTCGGCGTCCCAGCGCGAGTCCTTCGTGGAAGACGTGCAGGCCATGCGCCGGCGCGTGCTCGACAACGTGCCCGAGGACCTGCGCGCCCGGGAGCTGAAGCTGGGCTCTGGCGGCCTGCGGGACGTGGAGTTCGCCATCCAGCTGCTGCAGCTGGTCCACGGCCGCTCCGACGAGAGCCTGCGCGTGCTGTCTACCGTCGATGCCCTGGCCGCCCTGGTCAGCGCCGGGTACGTGGGCCGCGAGGACGGCAACCAGCTCATCGAGGCCTATGAATTCCTGCGGCTGCTCGAACACCGCCTGCAGCTGGAGCGTTTCCGCCGCACCCACACCATGCCGCCCAACGATGACGCGGACGCGTGGAAGTGGCTGGCCAAGATCTCCGGTTTCACCCCCACCGGCCAGCGTTCCGCCGCCCAGATGATGGCGGCGACGCTGCGCACCATCCGCCACCGGATTTCGCAGCTGCACTCGCGCCTGTTCTACCGCCCGCTGCTGCACTCGGTGGTCTCCATGAGTTCCGCGGAGCTCAAGCTCTCGCCGGAGGCCGCGAAGCTGCAGCTGGCCGCGCTGGGCTATAACTACCCGGACCGCGCCTTCGAGCACCTGACCTCGCTGGCGGCGGGCAGCTCCCGCAAGGCCAAGATCCAGGCGATCTTGCTGCCGACGCTGATGGAGTGGCTGTCTGCCACCGCCGACCCGGACATGGGCCTGCTCAACTACCGCAAGCTGTCGGAGGCGGCCTTTGACCGCACCTGGTTTTTGCGGATGCTGCGGGACGAGGGCATCGTCGGCCAGCGGCTGATGAAGATCCTGGGCACCTCGCCGTACACCGCGGACCTGATTATCGCCGCGCCGGATACCGTCAAGCTGCTCTCCGACGGCGCCGCCGGGCCGAAGCTCATGGACGCCCAGCCGGAGCAGGCCTTCAAGGCCCTGGTCAACTCCACCAAGCGGCACGCCGACCCGGACAAGGCGGTGGCCGTGGCGCGGTCCCTGCGCCGGGTGGAGCTCGCCCGCATCGCCGCCGCGGACCTGTTGGGCTTCATGCCGGTCGAGCAGGTCTGCCGGGACCTGTCCCTGGTCTGGGACGCGGTGCTGGAAGCCGCCCTGCGCGCCGAGATCCGCGCCTGGCTGCGCGCTCAGGAAGAAGTGGCGGCCGCAGCGGCCGAAGACCCCGCCGGCACGGAAGGTACTGACGATGCCGACGGCGCAGCGGCCACGCAGCCGGTGCGCCCGCCGGCGCGGATCGCCGTTATCGGCATGGGCCGGCTGGGCGGTATGGAGCTGGGCTTCGGCTCGGACGCGGACGTGATGATAGTGGCCGAACCCGCGTCGGGCGTGGACGAGACCGCCGCCATCAAGTGGGCGATCGGGATCGTGGACAAGATGCGCCGCCGGCTGTCCAAGCCCTCGGGTGACCCGCCCCTGGAGGTGGACCTGGGCCTGCGCCCGGAGGGCCGGTCCGGGGCGGTGGTGCGCACGATCGCCTCCTACGAGCGCTACTACGACCAGTGGGGCGAGCCCTGGGAGATGCAGGCGCTGCTGCGCGCGGCCTTCGTGGCCGGCGACAAGGACGTAGGGGAGAGGTTCCTGGAGGTCATCGACCGCTTCCGGTACCCCAGCGAGGGCGTGAGTCAGGCCACCATCCGCGCCATCCGGCGGATGAAGGCGCGCGTGGACAACGAGCGCCTGCCGCGCGGGGCGGACCGCAACACCCACACCAAGCTGGGCCGCGGCGCGCTGACCGACATCGAGTGGACGGTCCAGCTGCTGACCATGATGCACGCGCACGAATTCACCCAGCTGCACGACCCGTCGACGCTGCGGGGCCTCGACGCGCTGGAGGAGTGCGAGGTGCTTGACGCCGAGCAGGTCTTAAGCCTGCGGGAGGCGTGGCTGATGGCTACCGATGCCCGCAACGCCCTGGTCCTGGTCCGCGGCAAGCGCGTGGACCAGCTGCCGCAGCCGGGCCCGCAGCTGGCCCAGGTCGCCGGTGCGGCCGGCTGGGCGCCGGAGGACAACCAGGAATTCCTGGAGGCCTACCTGAAGCTGACCCGGCACGCCCGGCGGGTGGTCGACGAGGTTTTCTGGGGCGAGGCTGAATCCTTCGAGCACGACTAGCAAGCGGCACCAATGCCCCTAGGGGGTCGCCCGGATTTCGCCCTGATTTTGCTGGCAAAGTCGGCTTTTGCCTAGGCAAGCCGCGTTCGTCTTCCTAGACTGGGGTGTGCCGTCCACGGTGGCTGGCCCACCACGTGGCCCCACCGCGGACGCGGCACCACAGCGAATTCACCCCACAAACAGCGGGCCAGTAGTAGAGGAGAAAACACCATGGCACTGCAAATTTCTTTAGATCTTTCGGCGGCTACCTTCCGCGACCTGAGCGGCTTTATGGACTCGGCGCGCGCGGCCGGCGCGGGCGCGGACACGGAGCTGAAGGTAGAAGGCGACAAACTAGTCATCACCATCGAGGGCCCGGCCGGGAACAACCGCCCGGACGCGCCCCACCAGGTGGTCGACGAGGACGGCCGCGGCGTCGACGAGCGCAAGCCCAACTTCGGACCGGTGGGCGAGCAGGCCATCCGCAGCGTGATCGATATCTTGAGCGGACGGCAGGAACCGCCGCGCCGCGGTGATAGCTTCGGGCACTTCTAGGCGCTAGAATTCCCGAGAGTCCAGCACTAGTATTTGTTCATTCGGTTTTCTATTAGTTCAGGCAAGGGGCCAGCATGGCAGGCACAGAACCCACCGCGCCTTCTCAGCCCACCCGGGCGGAGGAGCCGGCCGGGGCCGCGCGGGCGGTCAGCGGGCAGACGGACGCGCATCGTCAGCAGTGGGTCGTCGCCGGCGCCGTGGTCGTCCTGGCCCTGATTTTCGCCCTGGTGGCGGCCTGGTTCCTGTGGCCGCTGCACACCACGCACCAGGGGCGCACGGTCGGTGACGCCGCCTCGCAGGTCACCGGGCCGGAGACCACCGCCCCCGAAGACGCCGACGACGAGGAACCGCGCCCGGGCTACCGCTTGGTCGAGCTGGCCGAGGCCCTGGGCATCCCGGAGGCCGCCATGCCCAAGCAGGCCTTCGAGGCGGGCGATAGCCGGGAGCAGTCCCGCCAGGAGCTCGAGGCCGTCATGGACACCGCCGTCGGCGAGGGCCGCCTGAACGCGGACGAGGCCCAAGCGGTGCTCAAGGCCTTCGACGAGGGGCTCATCGAGGGCCAGTCCGGTCCGCTGGTGGCCAGCAACGACGACCAGTAGCGCGGGCTGCATCCGCCCCGCGGGGCACGACCGGGCAGGGCCGGGCAACCGGCAGCGAGATAGCAGGAAGCCGCCACCGCCCACACAGACGCGACGCTTATCCTTTCCCTAGAAGATAACGGAAAGGTAACATTTTATGTCCTGTTCTTACACCGTCCGCAGGCGCTGGCAGACGCTCGGCATGCTGGCAATCGCGCTGGGAGTGCCCATCTTGGGCGGCGTGGCCATGGCGGCGACGGTCAACGATTTCGTGGTGGCCGGGGCCGGAAACGTCGAAACGTACCTGCCATTTACCAGTAGGGTAGGGCTGCACCCAGCCAGCGCCCTGCCCCCTGGCGGCGCCGAGACTGGACTGGCTGAACGGATGGCAAACGCGCTGCCTGCCCGGCTGCGCGGACTCTCCTAAGGAAGGTCGTGGCCCGACATGCTGACAGCGGTAGCGTTCCGGGCTTTCGAGCAACGCCGGCACCGGCCCGGGAGCGCCTATGTCTGGCAGCTGCCGATAACCCGCTACCTGCAGGAGTTCGGCAACATCGATTTTCGCAGCCAGGTGACGTTCTTCGCCGGCGAAAACGGCGCCGGCAAGTCGACCTTGCTGGAGGCCATCGCCCTGAGCGCCGGTTTTAGCGGGCGGGGCGGACCGCTGCAGCCCGAAGAGGTGAGGGGGACCAACACGGAGTCGGAGCTGTCCCACTGGCTGACCCTGCGCTTGGATGAGCCGCTCCTGCGCGGGTACTACCTGCGCAACGAGACCCACTTCGACCTGCTGCGCGACGAGGCCGCGCGGGCCGCCGGGCGTAACAACCTCGCCCGGGGCGTGGACCTGATGAAACGCTCGCACGGCGAATCCGTCTTCGACGTCCTCGGCGAATACGTCGACGGCCGCGGGCTCTACCTCATGGACGAGCCGGAGGCGGGCCTGTCGGTCATCCGCCAGATGGCCCTGCTCGCCGAAATCGACCAGGCCGTTCAGCGCGGCGCCCAGTTCATTATCGCCACGCACTCGCCCATCCTGCTGGGCACGCCTGGGGCGCAGATCTTGCAATTCGACGACTTCGGCGTACAGGAGGTGGCCTACCGCGACACCGACGCGTACCGGGCCACCCAGGAATTCATCGAGGCCCCGGAAGCGGTCGCGGAGTTTCTGACCCGCCCGGAGCTAGACGAAGAGGACTACTGACCAGACTCGGCGCGCGGCTTAAACCGCGCGCCGAGCCGCCGGAAGCGATCATTCCGGCAGGCGGGTGATGCGGATGCGCGGTCCGGGCTCTTCTTCGCCGCGGCGCAGCCAGCGGGTGACCAGAATGCCAATAACACCGACGGACCACACCGCCAGGATGGCCCACGCGGCGTAGCGGAAGTCGCCCCACTCGTAGGCCGCGCCCTGGGAATGGGAATCCAGCAGGAAGGCGAAGGACTGCGCGCCCAGCATGCCGGCGATAAATCCGCCCATGTTGCCCAGGCCGGTGGCGGTGGCCACCACGTCGCGGCCCAGGTGCTCGCGGACCAGGTCGAAGCCGTAGTTCGCGGACGGGCAGCACAGGGCGATGGTGAAGGCGAAGCCTAGGGCCGCAGCCAAACCGCGCGGTTCCGAAGCGGAAAAGAACCACGCCCAGAACAGCAGGTGCACCGTGGAAAAGCCAACGGCGATCAGGTCGCGGGCATTGCCCGTGCGCGCGGAGATCTTGCCGTGCAGCGGGCCGATGAGCACGAGGAAGACGGAGTTAATAGTTAGGACCAGGCCGGCGGAGGCCTCCGACAGGCCCATGCCCAGCGTCATCAGCGGCACGCCCCACATCATCACCACGACGATCTGGAAGAACATGTTGGAGTAGTGGATGAAAAACGCCTGCCAGGCCACCGGGGAGGTCACCACGGACTTCAGGCGCTGGGGGATGGACAGCGCCTGGGAGTTGGGCTGGACCTCGACGACCTGCTCCTCGTAGACGCCGGCCTTTTCCGGGGAATCGGCCACCGCGACGGCCGCGGCCAGCGCGATGATGATGCCCACCGCGCCCAGGCTGACGAACGCCGCCGTCCAGCCGGTGGCGCCTAGCAACCAGAGGAAGGGCACCGCGGAGACGAACTGACCCAGCTGGCCCATGGAGCCGGTGACCTGAGTGAGCATCGGCGTGCGGTGCAGCGGGAACCAGTAGGGCAGGATGCGCATGACCGACAGGAACGCGGTCGCATCCCCGCCGCCGATCAGCACGCGGGCGCCGATGGCCACCCAGTAGTTGGTGGTAAAGCCCAAAATGACTTGACCGATACCCATCACCACCGCGCCGACGACCAGCATGTTGCGGGGCCCGAAGCGGTCGATGGCAATGCCGGTGGGGATTTGCGCCAGGGCGTAGACGCCGACCTGCACGGAGGTAAACACCGCGATCCGGGAGGCGTCGACCCCGAAGCGCTCGATGGCGTCGACGCCGGCCACGCCGAAGGAGGTGCGCCCGGTAATCGCCACGATGTAGACCAGCACCGCGGCCACCCAGACATATAGCGCCTTGGTGGTGATGACTTCCCGCGGGTTGGGGCGGTGATTCTCAGGAGTCGACATGGCCGCTTAGTCTACTACCGCGCGAAATTTTGTCGACTGGGGACCGGCGGGGAAGCCGAGGCTGTGGGCGCACTCAAAGCGGGGGATAAAACGGGGCCCCGAACACACCGTTAACCGCTAGACTTAACCGCGTGGATTATATTTCGACGCGTGATGTGGACCAGGTTCCGGCCAAATTTACCGACATTCTGCTAGGCGGGCTCGCCCCGGATGGCGGTTTGTACCTCCCGGAGCATTACCCGCAGCTGGATGATGAGCTGCTGAGCAGCTGGCGCGCCCTGGCCGATAAGGAAGGCTACGCCGCGGTCGCCGCCGAGGTCTTGAAGCTGTACATCGACGATATCGACCCGGCGGACCTGGAGCAGATCGCCGCGCGCGCTTATACCTACCCGAAGTTCGCGTCCGAGGAAATCGTGCCGGTCACCGAGCTGGGCGACGGTCTCTTCATCGGCCACCTGTCGGAGGGCCCGACGGCCGCGTTCAAGGACATGGCCATGCAGCTGCTCGGCGAGCTCTTCGAGTTCGAGCTGGCGCGCCGGGAAGAGACGCTGAACATCCTGGGCGCGACCTCGGGCGACACCGGCTCCTCGGCGGAATACGCTATGCGCGGCCGCCCCGGCATCCGGGTCTTCATGCTGACCCCGGCCGGGCGCATGACCCCGTTCCAGCAGGCGCAGATGTTCGGGCTGGATGACCCCAATATCTTCAACATCGCACTGGACGGTGTCTTCGACGACTGCCAGGACGTGGTCAAGGCCGTCTCCGCGGACGCGCAGTTCAAGCGCGATTACCGGATCGGTGCGGTCAACTCCATCAACTGGGCCCGCCTTCTGGCCCAGGTGGTCTACTACGTCTCCTGCTGGCTGCGGGTGACCGACAACAACCAGCAGAAGGTCTCTTTCTCCGTGCCGACGGGTAACTTCGGCGACATCTGCGCCGGCCACATCGCCCGCCAGATGGGCCTGCCCATCGACGCCCTGGTGGTGGCCACCAACGAAAACGACGTGCTGGACGAGTTCTTCCGCACGGGCAACTACCGCCCGCGCCCGGCCGCGGAGACCTTCAAGACCTCCTCGCCGTCGATGGATATCTCCCGCGCCTCCAACTTCGAGCGCTTCGTCTTCGACCTGACGGGCCGTGACGCCGCCCGGGTGGCCGACTGGTTCGGCACCAAGGTCAAGGAGGGCGGGTTCTCCGTGCCCCTGGAGCTACTAGAAGACGCCCGGGACAAGTTCGGCTTTACCTCCGCCAGCTCCACGCACGCGGACCGGCTGGCCACCATCGCGGACGTGGATAAGCGCTACGGGGTGCTCATCGACCCGCACACCGCCGACGGCGTCAAGGCCGCCCGCGCGGCCCAGGCAGCCGGCGTGGAGACCCCGATCGTCTGCCTGGAGACGGCCCTGCCGGTCAAGTTCGCCGACACCATCCGGGAGGCCACCGGCCGGGAGCCGGAGGTGCCGGAGCGTTTTGCCGGTATCCTAGATGCCGAACGTACCGTGGCGGACCTGCCGAACGACGCCGCCGCGGTCAAGGACTACATCACGCGCTCGATTGACACCACGGAGGTCTAATAATGGCACAGGAACAGTTCGCTGGGCCCGAGTACCACACGGAATTCGATCCGGAGAAGTTCCTGCGCGACCTGCGCGCCCAGGCCGCCGAGGAAGAGGACGAGACCACCCCGGACGATGGTGCATCGCAGAGCTAGCCGCGTTTGCCTCGCGGTCGCCGCGGTCGTGGGGCTTAGCAGCGCGTGCAGCCTGCCCGTGGTAGACCCGCTGGAGGAGAGCAGCCAGCGTACCGCGCCCGCGACGGAACTGGGCGCGGCGGCGGAGCAGACGGACATCCCGCCGCGCGAGGACGAGATCCTGACCCCGCAGTTCGCGCCCGTGCCGCCGGGCGCGGCCATCCACCTGTCCGCGCAGACGCCGCAGCCGGGGGAGTACTTCAGCTACCAGCTGTGCACCGTCGCCTACTCCTTCAGCCTGCCCGATGGCCGGAGCATTGCCGTGACGGCATCGCACTGCGGCAAGGTCGGCGACCAGGTCTGGGCGGCCGACGAGTACGGCGAGTTTTCCTACCCCGCGGAGCCGGTGGGCCAGGTGGTCTACTCGGATTTCTACGCCGCAGATACCCACCACCTGGACGTGGCGTTTATCGAGCTCAATGAGGCGGGAACCTCCGGGCAGATTCCTTTCCACAGCGCGGAGTCTTTAGAGACCAACGTCGCCACGCAGCTGGCGCAGCTTCCCGAACATGCCTGCAAGCTGGGCGGATCCACCCATAAGACCTGCGGGGAGGTCACCCACCTGCCGGAGCTGAGCAAGCTTAATGCCGACGGCGAGCAGCTCGAATCCGAGTCCGCGCGCGCCCGCATGTGTGCGCGCACGGGCGACTCGGGCGGGCCCGTCTACGCCGAGCGGGACGGCCGGCCCGTCATCATCGGCTTGGTCTCCGGCACCACCGAGCGCATGGATGGGGGAACGACCTGCGAGGACTACCCGGACATGGAGGTCTCCTTCACCCCGGCGGTGGAGGTCCAGCGGCTAGCCGACGGCCTGTGGGGCGAGGTGGCCCGCGCCGACGCCGCCGTGCCGTAGGCTAGGGGTATGGCAACCCCGGATTTCATTGTGTCCCTGCGTGAAAAGATCGGCCACGACCAGCTCTTCCTGCCCGCCGTGACCGCCGTCATCGTGCGCGGCGTCCCGGAGGGCGCCCCGCTGTGGGAGGTGCCCACGGTGTTGCTGGCCCGCCGTGCCGACAATGATAAGTGGGCCCCGGTGGCCGGCATCGCTGAGCCAGGCGAGGAAATCAGCACTACCGCCATCCGGGAGGTCGCCGAGGAAGTCGGGCTGGAGGCCCGCGTCGAGGCCCTCCTGGGGGTCGGCCAGGTCGGCCCCGTGGAATACGGCAACGGGGACAAGTGCTTGTTCATGGACACCACCCTGCGGCTGAGCGTGGCTGACGATGCCGTCCCGCACCTCGCCGACGACGAAAACACCGAGGTCGGCTGGTTCTCCGTGGCGCAGCTGCCGCAGTCGCTCACCGCCCGCCACCGCATGGTGATCGCGGACGCCGTAGCGCAGATGAAGCACCCCGCCGGCTTCCGCCCCCGGATCGGCTACGCTAAGCGCAACTAGGCGGACCGATTAGCCCCTGCAGCTGCTCGGGGCTGTCGGCGAAGGCGAAGCTATCGATGCCGTCGTCGACCTCCGCGCGGGCGTGGATACGCCCGCAGACGACGATGTCGACGGCCCCGCGCGCCGGGGTCACCAGCAGCCGGCCGCGGGTAGCCAGCGCGTAGAACAGGTCGGCGTCGCCCGCGCCCCACTGCCAGGCCGTCGCGTAGACGTCGCGGGCGCCATCGCCCAGCCAGGACGTCTCCAGCACCAGCCCCGGGCGGGTCTGGTAAATCCCGTCGCGCTTCAGCGGGCCTAGCACCTGCCGCACCGCCGCCACGTCGGCGGTGTCCAGGGCGACGAAGGTGAGGGGGTTGAACATGGAAACGAACCTAGCACGACCGGGGAATGCTCAAATGGTGTCTTTACCGGGATACGCGGTCGTTGGCTTTGAGACAACCGGCTTCGGGGCGACCGACCGGATCATTGAAATCGGGACTGTGCTCTTGGACCATACGCTTCCGCGTCGAGGGCGCCTTCGAGACCCTCGTCCAGCCGGCCCTAAACGCCCCTCGGCCCGCGCCGGTCTGGGCGGCTGGTGGCCGGGGTCGGGAAGTAACGAAAAAGCCGGCACCCACGAGGGGCGCCGGCTGGGTGCAGGAAAACCTGCGGCTGGTTAGGAGACTAGCAGTCGAAGTACATTTCGTACTCGAGCGGGGTCGGGCGCAGGCGGGCCGGGGTGATTTCCTCGTCTTCCTTGAGCTTGATGTAGGACTCGATGAGGTCCTCGGTGAAGACGTCGCCCTCGGTCAAAAAGTCCATGTCGTTGCGCAGGGCTTCCAGGGAGGCTTCCAGGGAGGTCGGGGCCTGCGGGATGGAGGCGGCCTCCTCCGGCGGGAGCTCGTAGAGGTCCTTGTCGACTGGGGCGTGCGGCTCCAGGCGGTTTTTCACGCCGTCGATGCCGGCCAGCATCATGGCGGCAAAGCCCAGGTACGGGTTGCCGGACGGGTCCGGGGCGCGGAACTCGATGCGCTTGGCCTTCGGGTTGGAGCCGGTAATCGGGATGCGGATGGCCGCAGAGCGGTTACGCTGCGAGTAGACCAGGTTGATGGGGGCCTCGAAGCCCGGCACCAGGCGGTGGTAGGAGTTCAGCGTCGGGTTGGTAAAGGCCAACACCGCGCCGGCGTGGTGGAGGATGCCGCCGATGTAGTAGCGGGCGGTGTCAGACAGGCCGCCGTAGCCGGACTCGTCGTGGAAGAGCGGGGTGCCGTCCTTCCACAGGGACATGTGGGCGTGCATGCCGGAGCCGTTGTCGCCGGCCAGCGGCTTCGGCATGAAGGTAGCGGTCTTGCCGTAGGCCGCGGCGGTGTTCTTGATGATGTACTTGAAGGACTGGACATCGTCAGCCGCGTGCAGCATGGAGTTGAAGCGGTAGTTGATCTCGTTCTGACCGCCGGTGCCGACCTCGTGGTGGAAGCGCTCGACGTCGAAGCCGGCGTCCTGCAGGTTGCGGACCATGGCGTCGCGGACTTCGCCGGTCTTGTCGTACGGCGCGGTGGGGAAGTAGCCGCCCTTCACGCGGGTCTTGTAGCCGGTGTTCGGGGTGCCGTCGATGTTGGTCTCGGCGCTGCGGTTCCACCAGCCCTCGTCGGAGTCGACCTTGAAGAAGCCCTCGTGGACGTCGGTGGAGTAGCGCACCGAGTCGAAGATGTAGAACTCGGCCTCCGCGCCGAAGAAGCAGGTGTCAGCGATGCCCGTGGAGTTCAGGTATTCCTCGGCCTTGCGGGCGATGTTGCGCGGGTCGCGGGAGAAGGGCTCGAGGGTGAACGGGTCGTGCACGAAGCACTTGATGTTCAGGGTCTTCTCGGTGCGGAACGGGTCGATCATGGCGGAGGACGGATCCGGCAGCAGGGTCATGTCGGATTCGTCGATGGAGGTGAACCCGCGGATGGAAGAGCCGTCGAAGGCTAGGCCCTCGGTAGCGGCGTCCTCGTCGAACTCGGAGGCGGGGATGCTGAAGTGGTGCTCGATGCCCGGGACATCGGTAAAGCGGATATCGACAAAACGGACGTCTTCGTCCTGAATAAACTTTACGATGTCCTGAACGGTCTCGAAAGCCATGGTCATGCTCCTGAATATTGAGATAAAAATGGGCTCTAGGCAAAGATTTTACGCGCTGCCTTGAGACATATGAGGGATTGCCTTACCACTTTAACAAACCACCTATTACCCGATAGGTTTTGGGATTTCCCAGCGGGGTTTTCTTCTGCCTTCCAACCCCGCTAAATTAGGGGGCATGGCTGAAAAGAAAACGTGGCTGGACGGCCCCAGCATCCCCGGTGAATATGATTCCGCCGAGGCAGTCTCCCGGTGGCCCGGGGAGCTGCTTGGCCTGCCGAAAAGCGGCTCCGGCGCGCAGGCTTCGGTCATGCGCCGCGCCGGCGGTGTGCTGATCGACTGGGGCATTAGCATGGTCCTGGCCATCATCATCACCCAGTTCACCGACGCCCTCGGCGCGGCCGCCACCCTCGGGTACGGCATCTGGATCATCCTGGGCATCGTCTGCGGCTGGCTCTTTGCTCGTACCCCCGGAATGGCGGTGCTGGGCATGGGCGTGGCCCGCGTCGACGCCCCCGGCACCCGCGTGGGCTTCTGGCGCGCGGCCGTGCGCACGCTGCTCACGGCCGTCTTCTTCCCGGCCGCCATGGTCGACGCCGACGGGCGCGGCATGCACGACCGCGGCACCGGCACCACGGTCATCATGGCCTAAGGCGCAGCCCGGCCCGTCAAAAAACAACGGCGCCCGCCTCCCAGCCCGAGATAGTTCGCGGCAAGAGGCGGGCGCCGTTATTATCTGGCGCGGGGACCTTATTTCTTCTTGCGGCCGGCGGCGCGGCGCATGCGGCGGTTCATGCCGGACATGTTGCGGGCCTGCTGGGGCATGGGGCCCTTGGGCACGCCCGGCATCTGGCCCGGCAGGGAATCCATGGCCTCGATGCGGCGGGCGTTGGCGTAGACCTCGTTCTTGTTGTAGTTGCGCGGCAGGCGCATGATGTGGCTGCGCAGCTTGGCCAGCGGCACCTCGCCCTCGCCTTCACCGACGTAGACCTCGTAGACCGGCACGCCGGCGGCGAGCTTGTCGATGCGCTTTTTCAGCTGCCCCACGGTAGCGGACAGGCGCTTCTTGTCGCCCTCGCAGACCAGCACGACGCCCGGGTTACCGATGACTCGGTGGACCAGGTCCTGGTGGCGGGTGACCGCGACGCCCTGCTCGACCTTCCAGACGATGCCGACGGTGTTGCGCAGCTGGTTCTCCAGCGCGTAGCCGGCCACGCCCTTCTGGTCTTCGACCTTTTTGTACATGTCGCGCTCGAGGCGGCGGGTGAAGATGAACATGGCCAAAAGCGCGCCCAGCGCCAGGCCGATGGGCAGCATGAACCACTGCCCGTTGAAGAGCATGCCGATGAGGAAGAAAAGCAGGCCCAGGCCTAAGAAGGCCAGCAGCATCAGCGGGATAAGCGCTTTATCCTGCTTGCGCTGCATCTGGAACGCCTGCCACATCTGGCGGCGCGTCTGCTTGCCCTTTTCGCGCTTGGCTTTCTTCTCTGCCTTTTTTGCGGCCTTGAGATCGGCCTTAGTATTTCCCTGTGCCATGCCCTCTACTCTAAAGGGTTGTGCCCGCAAACTGGAAACGGGGCCGCGCTTTGGCGCGGCCCCGTAACAGTACGAAGTCAGCTAAAAGGTAGACAGGTCAGTACCTGGCAGTGGCCTAGCTCTTGACGCGAGCGGTCACCGGGGTCTCCTCGGACGGGCCGTACTTGTCCAGCAGCGTGGAGGCCTCCTGGGCGGTCGCGCCCTTCGAGGTCTCAGCCAGGTGGGACAGGTGGGCGGGCAGCTCGCGGCCGCGGGCCTCCATGGCCTGAACATACAGGCGGCCGGCGCGGTAGGAGGAGCGGACCAGCGGGCCGGACATGACGCCGCCGAAGCCCAAGGACTTAGCGAGCTTCGAGTGGGAGACGAACTCCTCCGGGCGGACCCAGCGCTCGATGGGGTGGAAGCGCGGGCCGGGGCGCAGGTACTGGGTAATGGTGATGATGTCGCAGCCGGCCGAGCGCAGGTCGCGCAGGGCCTCCTCGATCTCCTCGGCGGTCTCGCCCATGCCGAGGATGAGGTTGGACTTGGTGATAAGACCGTAGTCGTGCGCCTGGCGGATAACGTCCAGGGAGCGCTCGTAGCGGAAGGCCGGGCGGATGCGGCGGAAGATGCGCGGGACCGTCTCCAGGTTGTGGGCGAAGACCTCCGGCTCGGCCTCGAAGACCTCCTGCAACAGGTCCGGCTTGCCGGAGAAGTCCGGGGTGAGGTTTTCCACGCCGGTGTGCGGGTTCAGCTCGTGGATCTTGCGCACCACCTCGGCGTAGAGCCACGCGCCCTCGTCCGGCAGGTCGTCGCGGGTCACGCCGGTGATGGTGGTGTAGTTCAGGTCCATCTCCCGGATGTTTTCGGCCACGCGGCGCGGCTCGTCCGTGTCCAGGGCGTCCGGCTTGCCGGTCTTGATATCGCAGAAATCGCAGCGGCGGGTACAGGAGTCGCCGCCGATGAGGAAGGTGGCCTCGCGGGATTCCCAGCACTCGTGGATGTTGGGGCAGCCGGCCTCCTGGCAGACCGTGTGCAGGGAGGCGCCGGCGACGCGGTTGCGCATATCTTCGTAGCCAGGGCCGGTGCGCACCTGGTTACGGATCCATCGGGGTTTCTGCTCGATCGGAGATTCCGCATTCTTTTTCTCGATGCGTAGCAGCTTGCGTCCTTCAGGCTTAATAGTCACGTTGTCTACCCTACGTTGTTGAGTTGGCGAAGTGGAAAATGTCCGGTTTTCGGGGCGTCCGGCACCCCGGGGATGCCTCAGTCACAACCACTCAAGCGGTGTGATCATTCCTGGTTGGCTGCCGGGGTCGTTCGTTCGGGGGTGGCGGCCTGCTGGCGGGCGCGCCGGCGGGCCTCGTTGGCCAGCTTGGTCGGATCCGGGGCGGAGCCGAAGGTGTGGTCGGCGACGACGAGGCGGCCCGAGAGGGCATCGTCAAGCGCGCCCAGCAACGGCTCGGTGGCCTCCTCCAGGCCGACGTGGCGGCCGAGCTCAAGAGACAGCGTGGTCACGTCGGCGTCGTCGATGCCGCAGGCCACGATGTGTTCGTAGAACTCGAGTGTGTTGCAGCAGTTCAACGCTAGGCCGTGCATGGTCACCCCGCGGGTAATCCGGATGCCCAGGGCGGCGATCTTGCGGTCGCGGTGCGGGGCCTGCGGGTCCTTCGGCTCCGTGGTGGACGGCACCCAGACCCCGGAGCGGCCGTCGATGCGCCCGGCGGTGATGACCCCCATCTGCCGCACGGTCTGGATGGTGGCCTCCTCCAGCCGGCGGACGTAGTCGACCACGTCGACGGGCTCGGCCAGGCGGATGATGGGGTAGACCACGAGCTGGCCTTCCCCGTGCCAGGTGATCCGGCCGCCGCGGTCGACGGTGATGACGGGCTGGCCGTTATCCGGCATGTCGGATTCCATGGTGCGCTTGCCGGCGGTGTAGACGCTGGGGTGCTCGACCACCAGCACCGTGTCCCCGATATCACCGCGGGCGCGCTGCTTGGCCAGGTCGGCCTGCAGGTCCCAGGCTTCCTGGTAGTCCATCCGGCCCAGGTGGCGGATGTCCAAGGGCGCGTTGTCGGCGCGAATGGAACGGTCGGCGGGGAAGAAAGGATCGCGCGGTGCAGTCATAGATACCCATTGTAATTCGCCTTCGTAGCGAGTACGCGCGCGGTTGCCTACCTGGGCAGACAAATGCACCCCGGGCAGACCGACCCGGGCCGCGAAGAGTGCGGGCGGGGGACCGGTCGTGCCGGGGTGCGGGGCGCCGGCACGGGGCCAGCGCGGGAGCTTAGATGCCGTTGGCGGCGGCGTAGTCGGCGGCGCTCATCAGCTCGCCGGCCTCGGAGACCTCGACCTCGAAGAGCCAGCCTTCGCCGAAGGGATCGTTGTTGATGACGGAGTAGTCATCGTGCACGCCCTCGTTCACGGCGGTCACGGTGCCGGTGACCGGAGCGAACAGGTCGGAGACGGACTTGGTGGACTCGACCTCGCCGCAGGAGTCGCCCGCGGTGATGGAGTCGCCGACGGCCGGCAGCTCGGCGAAGACGACCTCGCCCAGGCGCTCAGTGGCGACCGAGGTGATGCCCACGCGGACGGTCTTGCCCACGACTTCGTCCGGAGCGGCAGCCAGCCACTCGTGGTCCTCGGAGTAGGAGTAGTTATCAGGCAGGTTGGCCATGGGGAAAAGTCCTTTCTGAAAGGATCGGGCGTTATCGGGCTTTATTTTAGAACGGTTTTACTTGTCTCGCTTGTAAAACGGCAAGGCCGTTACGGTGAACGGGTAGCGCTTGCCGCGGATGTCGACCTCGACCTCGGCGCCGGGCTCCAGGCCTGCGGAGGTATTCAGCAGCGCCAGGGCGACCGGGTGGCCCAGCGTCGGGGAGGGCTGGCCGGAGGTCACGGTGCCCACGTGGGTATCGCCCACGTAGACCTCGGCGCCGGAGCGGGCCGCGCGGCGCTGGGAAGACTCCAGGCCGGTGATGACCTGCTGCGGGCCCTCAGCGGCGCGCGCACGCATGGTCTCCGCGCCCACGAAGTCCGCTTCCTTCTTGGCGAAGGCGCGGGACATGCCCGCCTCGACCGGGGTGATATCTCGGGACAGCTCGTTGCCGTAGAGCGGCATCCCGGCCTCCAAGCGCAGGGAGTCGCGCGCGGCCAGGCCGCAGGGCTTGAGGCCGTATTCCTCGCCGGCGCGCAGCAGCTCGTTCCACAGCTCCGGGGCGTCCGCGTTGTAGACGATGAGCTCGAAGCCGTCCTCGCCGGTGTAACCGGTACGGGCGACGATGGCGAACTTGCGGGCCACCTTGCCCATAGTGGCGGCGTAGTAGCCGAGCTCATAGACCGCGTCCTGCTTACTGTCCTCGACCAGCGGGACGAGGATCTCGGCGGCCTTCGGGCCCTGGACGGCGATCATCGCCACGTCCTGAGACTCGTTCTTGAGCTGGACGTCGAAATCCTTCGCGCGCTCCTGGAAGGCCTCCCAGACGGCCTGGGTGTTGCCGGCATTCGGCACCACCAGGAACTTCTCCTCCTCGAAGCGGTAGGAGATGAGATCGTCGATGATGCCGCCGTCCTCGGCGGCGACCATGGAGTACTTGGCCTTGCCCACCTTGACGGTCTCCAGGTTGGAGATAAGCGCGTAGGACAGGAACTTGGCCGCATCCGGGCCGGTGACCCAGATTTCGCCCATGTGCGACAGGTCGAACAGGCCGGCGGCCTCGCGCACGGCGCGGTGCTCATCCAGCTCGTTGGCGTATTTCAGCGGCATGTTCCACGGCCCAAAGGCGGTGAAAGTGGCGCCGAGCTTCTCGTGCTCAGCGTGCAGCGGGGAATTGCGTAGTTCGGACATTTAGCTCTCCTTTTCGTTGGTCATCTCGAAAGCCTCCGGCGGCGGGCAGGAGCAGACGAGGTTGCGGTCGCCGTAGGCCTCGTCCAGGCGGCGGACCGGGGCGAAGTACTTGCCGCGGCGCAGCGAGTCCACGGGCCAGGCGGCCTGCTCGCGGCTAAAGCCGTAGTCCCAGTCGTTGCTGGACACGGACAGCGCCGTGAACGGGGCGTGGGCGATGACGGAATCCTCGTAGGCGACCTTGCCGTCGATGATCTCCTGGATTTCGGCGCGGATGGTGCGCATGGCCTCGATGAAGCGATCCAGCTCGCCCTTGTCCTCGGACTCGGTCGGCTCGACCATCAGGGTGCCGGCGACGGGGAAGGCCAGGGTGGGGGCGTGGAAGCCGAAGTCGATGAGGCGCTTGGCCACATCCGCGGCGGTCACGCCGGACTTATCGGTCAGCTCGCGCAGGTCCAGGATGCACTCGTGCGCGACCAGGCCGGCGTTGCCGGTGTAGAGGATCGGGAAGGAATTGTGCAGCTCGTGCGCCAGGTAGTTCGCGCCCAGGATGGCGTGCGCGGAGGCCTGCTGCAGGCCCTGGGAGCCGGCCATGGCCAGGTAGGCCCAGGAAATGGGCAGTACGCCGGCGGAGCCGTACTGGCTGGCCGTGATCGGCACGCCCTCGCCGACCGGGGTGGCCTCGGTGGCATCGTGTGCCGGATCGGCGGCGTTGGACGGCAGGAACGGGATGAGGTGCTCGGCCACCGCCACCGGGCCGATACCCGGGCCGCCACCGCCGTGCGGGATGGTGAAGGTCTTGTGCAGGTTCAGGTGACTGACGTCGCCGCCGAACTGGCCCGGCTGGGCCCAGCCGGTCAGGGCGTTCATATTCGCGCCGTCGATGTAGACCTGGCCGCCGGCGGCGTGGATCTTGTCGCAGACCTCGCGGACCTCTGGGTCGAAGACGCCGTGGGTGGACGGGTAGGTAATCATGATGCCGGCGATGTGCTCGCCGTGCTGTTCGATCTTCTTGTCCAGGTCCGCCAGGTCAATCGAGCCGTCGTCGGCGGTCTTGACCACGCTCACACGCAGGTTGGCCAAGGTCGCCGAGGCAGCGTTGGTGCCGTGGGCGGAAGCCGGAATCAGCACGACGTCGCGGCCGTTGTCGCCGTTGGCCACGTGGTAGCGGCGGATGGCCAGCAGGCCGGCGAGCTCGCCCTGGGAGCCCGCGTTCGGCTGGATGGAGACCTTGGCGTAACCGGTAAGCGCAGCCAGCCAGTCTTCGGTCTGGGTGATGAGCTCGCGCCAGCCGGCGGTGGTCTCCTCCGGGGCGTAAGGGTGGATGCCCGCGAATTCCGGCCAGGAGATGGGCTCCATCGCCGCGGTCGGGTTCAGCTTCATGGTGCACGAGCCCAGCGGGATCATGCTGCGGTCGAGTGCCAGGTCCTTGTCGGCCAGCTCGCGCAGGTAGCGCATCATCTGGGTCTCGGAGTGCAGCGAGTTGAAGACCTCGTGCTCCAGGAACGGGGTGGAGCGCTGGAGGCCTTCCGGCAGGGCGAAGGGTTCGGTGTCGGCCACCTCGCCGCCGAAGGCCTTGGCGAGGGCCTCGACGTCGGCATCGGTAGCGGACTCGCCGAAGGAGACAGAGACCTTGTCGCTGCCGATGGCGCGGACCAGGTAGCCGGCCTCCTGCAGGGAGGACTTGATGGCAGCCGCGTCCACGCCGGTGACGGTGACGGTGTCGAAGAAGTCATCGGAGGCAAGATCCAGGCCCTCGCCCTTGACGGCGGCGGCGAATGCTGAAGCTAGGCCGTGCACGCGCTCGGCGATGGCCTTCAGCCCCCGCGGGCCGTGGTAAACGGCGTACATGGACGCAACGTTGGCCAGCAGCGCCTGGGCGGTGCAGATATTGGAGGTGGCGCGCTCGCGGCGGATGTGCTGCTCGCGGGTCTGCAGGGCCAGGCGGTAGGCCGGGCGGCCCTCAGCGTCCTTGGACACGCCCACGATGCGGCCCGGGATCTGCCGCTTGAGCTTGTCGGTGACGGAGATAAACGCGGCGTGCGGGCCGCCGAAGAACAGCGGCACGCCGAAGCGCTGGGAGCTGCCCGTGACGATGTCGGCGCCCATCTCGCCCGGGGCCTCCAGCAGCGTCAGGGAGAGCGGGTCGGCGACCACGGCGGCCAGGGCGCCCCGGGAGTGGGCCTCCTCGATGACCGAGCGCGGGTCGAAGATATCGCCCTCGGTGCCGGTGTAGGCCGCGACCACGCCGACGATGTCCTCGCCGGCCAGGCCATCGGACAGGTCCGCGACGATGACCTCCAGCTCGATGGCCCGGGCGCGCTCGGCGGCGACGTTAAGCACCTGCGGGTGGAGGCGCTCGTCCAGGACCACGCGGCGGCCCTTCTTGACCGCGCGGGACATCAGGCCGACGGCCTCGGCCACGGCGGAGGCCTCGTCCAGCAGGGAGGCGTTCGCGATCGGCAGGCCGGTCAGGTCCTGGATCATGGTCTGGAAGTTGAGGAGCGCTTCCAGGCGGCCCTGGGAAATCTCCGGCTGGTACGGGGTATAAGCGGTGTACCACCCGGCGTCCTCGAGGAGGCCGCGGCGGATGACCGGCGGGGTAATGGTGTCGCTGTAGCCCTGACCGTAGAAGGACTTCAGCAGATGGTTCTTGCCAGCCAGCTCGCGCAGACGTTCCTGGGCGTCGTACTCGCTGAGCGGTTCCGGCAGGCCCGGCAGCTCCGGCCGCTCGTCGGCCCGAATCTTGGCCGGGATAGCGGCGTCGACCAAGTCTTCAACGGTGGAATAACCCACCGCCTGAAGCATCCTAGATTGTTCGGTGGCATCTGGCCCGAGGTGACGGGAGATGAATTCCATTAGCGTTACTCCTTGATTGGGTAGGCAAAACGGCCATACGGAACACCAGTATATTGTCGCGCGCCACACCCCTGGGCCTTTTTCACCCCCAACCACGGCGCGTTAAATACACCTCGTCGCGCCTCGGGGACGTCGGCCCCGCGTGCGGGGGTTAGTGACATCTCCAACTAGACCAAAAAACTGTGACCAAATCCGACCCACAAGGGGGTCGCGGGGGTAGTTGGCCAAAGATGAAGCCCCCGTTGCCTTTCCCTAAAGTCATAGGAAAAGGCAACGGGGGCTCGGGCCGGACCGCTAAGGCCGGCGGCTCAAGGCCGCGTCTTAGCCGGCTTAGAGAGCTAGGTCGGACTCGAAGTCCGCGGTCTCCAGGCGGTCCTTGATGGTGGTGATGAAGCGGCCCGCGTCAGCACCGTCGACCACCTGGTGGTCGTAGGTGAACGGCAGGTAGCACATCTGGCGGATGGCGATGGCGTCCTGGCCGTCGTCATTGACCACTACCGGGCGCTTGGTGATGGCCGCGGTGCCCAGGATGCCGGCCTGCGGCGGAACCAGGATCGGGGTGTCCAGTAGGGCGCCCTCGGAGCCGATGTTGGTCACGGTGAAGGTAGCACCGGTCAGGTCGTTCGGCTTCAGCTTGTTGTTGCGGGCCTTGTCGGCCAGCTCGGCAATAGCCTGGGCGATCTCCGGCAGGGTCTTGTCCTGCGCCTTGTGGATGACCGGGGTGAGCAGGCCGCGCGGGGTGTCCACGGCGATGGCCACGTTCACGTCCGCGTGGTAGGTCATCTCCTTAGTCTCCGGGTTGTAGGAGGCGTTGACGTTCGGGTGGGAGACCAGCGCCTCGACGGTGGCCTTCACGATAAACGGCAGGTAGGACAGGTTGGCGCCGTACTTGTCGATGAACGCCTGCTTGTTCTTCTTGCGCATGTCGGCCACCGCGGTGACGTCGACTTCCTGCACGTGGGTCAGCTGCGCGGAAATCTGCAGGGCCTCGACCATCTTGGAGGCGGTGATCTCGCGGATGCGGTTGACCTTCTGAGTGGTGCCGATGAGCTCCTGCTTCTCCGGATCCACGGACTTGGTGGACCAGTTGGCGCGCTCGCCCGACTTGCCGGAGGCAGCCTTGTCGGAGCCGGACTTCGGGGCCTCGCCCTCGCCGGCAGCAGCCAGCACGTCCTGCTTGCGGATGCGGCCGCCGACGCCGGTGCCTTCCACGGAGTTCAGGTCAACGCCGTGCTTGTCAGCCAGCTTGCGCACCAGCGGGGTCACGTACGGGACGTTGTCGCCGTTGTTGACCTTCGCGGAGGTGTTCTTAGCCGCGGACTCGTCCTTCTTCGGGGCCTCGTCCTTCTTCGGGGCCTCGTCCTTCTTTTCTTCCTTGGCGGAGGACTCCTCGGCCTCTTCTTCTTCCTTGGCCTCGGCCTTGGAATCGGAGTCGTCGGACTTGGCCGGGGCGGAGCCGTCGCCGATGCGGGCGATGACTTCGCCGACCTCGATGGTGTCGTCCTCGTCGGCCAGGATTTCCTGCAGGGTGCCGGCGACCGGGGACGGGATTTCGGTGTCGACCTTGTCGGTGGAGACCTCGAGCAGCGGCTCGTCGACCTCGACGGTGTCGCCGACGGACTTCAGCCACTGGGTGATGGTGCCCTCGGTGACGGACTCGCCCAGCTCGGGCATCTCGACGTCGGTGGCATCCCCGGAAGCGCCGGAATCCTTGGCGGAGGACTCCTCGGCCTTTTCTTCCTTCTTCGGCTCTTCGTCCTTTTCTTCTTCCTTGGCCTCAGCCTTGGAATCAGAGTCGGAGTCGGCGGACTCGCCCTCGTCGCCGATGGTGGCGATGACCTCGCCGACCTCGATGGTGTCGTCCTCGTCGGCCTTAATCTCCAAGAGGGTACCCGCAACCGGGGAAGGGATTTCGGTATCGACCTTGTCGGTGGAGACCTCGAGCAACGGCTCGTCGACCTCGACGGTGTCGCCGACGGACTTCAGCCACTGAGTAATAGTGCCTTCAGTTACGGATTCGCCCAGTTCGGGCATCTCAACGGAGTGCGCCATGAGAATTAAGACTCCTCGAAAGTTGGAAATAACAAACCTTTTGTCAACAGCCTACCGGTTCGGTCAATTCGTCGCGCATTATCTCACCCCTAAAGCGGTGTTCCGCCTCACAGGCTGCCGAAGACTAGGTGTGAGTTACCGGGAAACTGTCTACATCACTAGGATAGTGTGCCGTGTTCAACCCTTTCCGCCGACGTCGCTCTAAGTCCCCGCTGAAGCCGCCCCGCGCCCCCGGGGAAACCATCCGTGAGCAGGATGCACGCGATCTGCAGGGCTGGGCGCGCCCCCGCGGGTGGGTCGAGGCCTTCGTGGAGCCGGAGACCATCGTTAACGAGATGTCGGTGGTCGTCGTCGATGAGGGCGGCGACTTCATCCGGCGGCGCATCGGCGGCCCCAAGGGCATCGACGCCGTGGCCAAGCTGTTGGACTGCCCGATCTACGACGTCGAGGAGACCGGCTACCCGGAGCGGATGCGCCGCAAGATGGAACGCGACCGGATCCTGCGCAAGCGGGAAGAACAAAAAATTCGCCGCGCCCGGTTTGAGCGCGGCGAAAATCCCGATTCTTAAGGGATTAGTCCTCGAACGATTAATCCTCGTCGTCGGTGGTGGCCTCGGCCGCGTCGGTGCTGCCCGCCCCGGCGACCTGCTGCAGGACGGCGATGATGGTGCGGGTCGGCACGCCAGTGGCGCGCTTGGGGGTGTAGCCGCGGGCGCCGTCGCCGTTCCAGGCGGGGCCGGCGACGTCGATGTGGGCCCAGTCGATGCCCTCGCCGACGAAGTGCTGCAGGTAGGTGCCGGCGAACTGCATGCCGCCCTCGCGCTGGGCGTTGATGTTGCGGATGTCGGCGTTATCCGACTTCAGCGACTCGTTGTGCTCTTCCAGCAGCGGCACGGCCCAGGCGTTTTCGCCCACGCGGCGGCCGATGTTGGCGACCTCGTCGCGGAACTCTTCGGTACCCATGACGCCGGCGGTGCGCTTGCCCAGCGCAACCATCTGGGCGCCGGTCAGGGTAGCGGTGTCGATGAGGTAGTCCGGCTTGTCCTCGCTGGCGCGCGCGATGGCGTCGGCCAGCACCAGGCGGCCCTCAGCGTCGGTGTTGAGCACCTCGGAGGTGGTGCCGCCGTAGTGAGTGATGACATCGCCCGGGCGGGTGGCGGAACCAGACGGCATGTTCTCGGCCAGCGGGATGGTCGCGGTGACCGTCACGTCCAGCTTGAGGTAGGCCGCGGCCAGGGTGGCGGCGGCCACGGCGGCCGAACCGCCCATGTCCATGATCATGTCCCACATGCCGGCACCCGGCTTCAGCGAGATGCCACCGGTGTCGAAGGTGATGCCCTTGCCCACCAGCGCGACGTGGCGCTTCGCCTTAGACGGGTTCCAGATCAGGCGTACCAGGCGCGGCGGGCGGGCCGAGCCCTGGCCCACGGACAGGATGCCACCGAAGCCTTCCTTCTTCAGCTGCTTGTCGTCCAGCACCTCGACGTCCAGGCCCGCGGCGGTGGCGTGGGAGGACAGGATGTCCGCGTAGACGGAGGGGTAGAGCTCGTTGGACGGGCAGTTGACCAGGTCGCGGGTGAAGACGGTGGCCTGGGCGATGGCGCGGGCCGCGTTGAACTCGTTCTTGGTGGCCGCGTCCTTCTTGTCCCGCAGGAGGAAGGAGACAGTCGCCGGCTTCTTGTCCGCCGGCAGCTTGTCGGAACGCAAGCCCCGGTGGACGTAGCCGCCCAGGATGATGCCCTCGACGGCGGCGGCCAGGCCGAATTCGTGCAGGGTGGTGGCCACCTTATTCAGGCCTTGGACGGCCCGGGCGGCGCTGCCGGCGGCCCGGCGCAGGCTCTCGTCGTCCAGCTGCTCCGCCTTGCCGAGGCCGACCGCCACGATGGAGTCGGTGCCGACCTCGGGCGGGGCCGGGATGCGGTGGACCGATCCGGCCTTGCCCGTGGCGCCGACGGCCAGCAGCTGGTCGAGGACGGTGCGCAGGGCGTCGCCGTCCAGCGCCGCGGACGCGGGGATCTCCACGCCGTCATCGCTGGCGAAGATGCCGATGACCAAGGCCTGCGCCTTCTCCGGGATCTTCTTCGCGAGCTTAACCGCGGGAACCACGCCGGCGCCCGGGATCTCGATTGGGGATTTCTTCTTAGCCATAGTTGTCATCCTCCTATTAAAAGCCGTCACTATAGTCTGCCCGTCCCGCCGGCAGCGGGGTGGGGTAGCTATTTTTAGGGTATGGCCCCACTGTAGCGGCCAGCAGGCCGGGCCGGGGAAGGTTTGGCCCCGCGGTTTCCCAACAGGTGGGACGAAGGGCGGGGTGGGCGGCGGCGGTCAAAGGGTTTCGCTAATAAAAACCGGTTGGGTGACCAAAAGGCGGAGTAGAGTGTGGACATGACTTTGCTTGACTACACCGTAACCCGTACCGACCAGCCGACCAGCCCGGAAAAGATTGCCGAGATCCTCGACAACCCGGGGTTCGGCCGCTATTTCACCGACCACATGGTCACTATCGACTGGAACGAGGAGGAAGGCTGGCACGACGCCCAGGTGCGCCCCTTCGGCCCCATGGAGATGTCGCCGGCCTCCAACGTCTTCCACTACGGCCAGGCCATCTTCGAGGGCATCAAGGCCTACCGCCAGCCGGATGGCACCGTGGCCACCTTCCGCCCGGAGCAGAACGCCGAGCGCATGATCCACTCGGCCGAGCGCTTGGCGATGCCGCCGCTGCCCGCCGAGGAATTCACCAACTCCCTAGCCCAGTTGGTCGCCGTCGATAAGGACTGGGTCCCGGCCGCCGGCGGGGAAGACTCCCTCTACCTGCGCCCGTTCATGATCTCCACGGAGGTCTCCCTGGGCGTCCACCCGGCTAAGTCCTACCGCTACATCGTCATCGCCTCCCCGGCTGGGGCGTATTTCACCGGCGGCGTTAAGCCGGTCTCTGTCTGGCTGTCCACCGACTACGTTCGCGCGGCCCCAGGCGGCACCGGCGCGGCGAAGTTCGCCGGCAACTACGCGGGCTCGCTGCTGGCGCAGGCCCAGGCCGACGAGAAGGGCTGCGACCAAGTCGTCTGGTTGGACGCGCTGGAGCGCAAATACATCGAGGAAATGGGCGGGATGAACCTGATGTTCGTCTACGGCAGCGGCGACAAGGCCCGGATCGTCACCCCGGCGCTGTCGGGCTCCCTGCTGCCCGGCATCACCCGCGACTCCCTGCTGCAGGTCGCCCAGGATGCCGGCTACGAGGTGGAGGAGCGCCGCATCTCCGCCGAGGAGTGGCACGCGGCAGTCGACAGTGGCGAGATGACCGAGTCCTTTGCCTGCGGTACCGCCGCCGTCATCACCCCGGTCGGCCGCGTGCTGGGCAAGGACGTGGACTTCACCATCAACGGCAACGAGCCGGGGGAGGTCACCATGGCGCTGCGCAAGCAGCTCACCGACATCCAGCGCGGCAGCCAGCCCGACACCCACGGGTGGCTGCACACGCTGGTCTAGGCGGCCGGTCCTAGCCCCGGCGCTGCCGCGGAGTTAGTCCGCCAGGGCCGTGGCGATAAGCTCCACGGCCGAATTCATCAGCGGCAGGGCGGACAGGGCGCCCAGGCCCTGGCCTGCCGTAACCGCCAGATCCAGCCAGGGCTCCTGACCGAGGTCCGCCACGGCGCGCTCGAAGGCCGGGGTGGCGGTGGAGGTCGCGATAAAGACCCATTCCTGGGTGCCCGGGCTTAGCCGCTCGGCCAGCATGGCCGCGGCGGCGCCGAAGGAGCCGTCGATGAGCACCGGGGTGCGGCGCGCGGCCGACTGCGCGATGAAGGCGACCTCGGCGGCAAACGCCGGCGAGCCCAGCAGACGGATGAGCTCGGCCGGCTCGTCGGCCAGGCCGCGGCTGCGGAACATTGCGTCGCGGACGACGCTGACCTGCTGCTTCCATTGCTCCGTCGGGACTTGCGCGCCGTGGGGGACGATGGCCACCGGCTCGGTGCCGGTCACGCGGCCGACGAGGGCGGCGGCCACGGTGTTGTTACCGACGCCGATATCAGCCGGGATCACCAAGTCGTCACCTTCGTCGGCGCTGGCGTCGGCGGCCCTAATACCGATGTCGAAGGCCTGGGCGGCCAGCTCCGCGTCCATCGCATCAGCGCTGTCGATCGGGGCGGAGGTACCCGCCTGGATAAGACGCACGCGCGCCCCAGCCTGGCTGGCCAGAAACTCAATCGGCCCGGTGTGCTCGGAAAGTTGTTGGACCGAGTCCTTGGTGAAGCTAGCCGGCCATTGCGACACCGGCGCGTCGGCGTGGGCGATGCCGTTGTCCCCGGCAAAGACCACCACCCGCGGCCGGGCCACCGGCTGCGGGCTGACCCGCTGCTGGCAGCCGGCCAGCCAGACCACCGGCAGGGCCATCCGCCCCAGGGCGGCGGCCTGCGGGTTTAAGGCCACCTTGGCTGCGAGCTCGCGCCGCTCGGCCGCGCCGATGCCGGCCGCGCTATCCGCCTGCAACTCCACCATGACTAGGCCAGCGCCTCGCCCGGCTTAACCCGCGGGCGCGGAACGCGCCACTTGCGCGGCTGAGTCGCGCGCCCCACCGCGTAGCTGCCGAGGCTGAAGCCGGTCGCGGTGGTGCCGGGGAACTTCACCCTTACTGCGTTGTTGACGCGGCGGCCGTGCAGGATAGCCAGCACGGCGAAGAGCAGGATAAAGACCATGCCCACGGCCGAGACCGCCGGGGAGATGCTCGGGACGAAGGTGCCGACGAACATGAACAGCAGCAAGGCCAGCGCACCGGGCATCGTAAAGCGCAGGGGGCTATTCGCGACGTCGACGACGTCGCGGGCATAAGCCCGCTCCTTGCCGCGGTCGCGAGCCGGCAGGTAGCGCTCGTCGCCGGCGGCCATGCGCTCCTGGGTCTCGCGGTTGCGCTTGCGCTGCTCCTCGCGCTCCTTGGCCTTGTAGTCCTTCCATTCTTCCTTGGACATGGACTTCTTCAGCTCTTTGCGGTTCTGGTGCGCCTGCGCAGTAGACATGCGGTGCGGGTCGCGGATAACGCCCTTGGCGATTTCCTGATCCGCACGCTTCGGGGTCGGCCGGCCCTTCGGCGGAGTGTAGCCCTTCGGGTAGTTCTGGCCGGCCTCGCCTGCGTCAGCCTTGCCGTTGTGCGCGGCCGAGCCGGCGCTGGCCGACTGGTCGGCGTTCTCCGCTGCAGCGGCGTCCTGATTGTCTTTTTGCCACGGTAGTTTCACAACACCCAAGGTTACAAGGTTGGTTGGCTAAAGTGGAATAAGCCCCGCGCCCGCGCGGTTGAACAGTAATACAAGCCATGACCCCGCCGCCGGGCACGTCAGCCTTTCTTGACGGTAGTGAGGCGAGTAGGGTGGTGGAGAGCACTAAGATACGACGCACAGTCGAACAATCAAGTCGAACAAGGAGTATTTATGACCGCCCCAGCATCTGCTACTGGCGTCATCCTGACCGAGGCCGCCGCCGCCAAGGCGAAGGCCCTGCTCGATCAGGAGGGCCGCGACGATTTGTCCCTGCGTATTGCTGTCCAGCCGGGCGGCTGCGCCGGCCTGCGCTACCAGCTGTACTTCGATGACCGCACCCTGGACGGCGACAAGGTCGACCAGGTCGGCGGCGTGAAACTCGTCGTGGACAAGATGTCCGTGCCGTACCTGACCGGCGCCAAGATCGACTTCGCCGACACCATCGAGCAGCAGGGTTTCACCATCGACAACCCGAATGCCGGCGGTTCCTGCGCCTGCGGTGATTCCTTCAACTAAATAGCCGTCGGCGGCGAGCACACCTGTTCGCCGCAACGCATACAAAGCTTTGGGCTCGGCCCTCCTGCAACGGGAGGGGCCGAGCCCAAAGCTTTAGCTATCTTCAGCCATCTTCAGTGGCGAACCTGGCAGGCGTTAGAGCTTGACCGGGTAGTCGCGCTGCTCGATCTGCGGATCGATGCGGTCTTCGACGAAGATGCCGTGCCAGATCATAAAGGACAGGACCGTCCACAGGCGGCGGGAGTGGTCGCTGACGCCGTCGCGGTGCTCCTTGAGCATCTCCAGGACGGCCTCCTTGTTGAAGATGTCCTCGGTCTGCGAGGCGTTGATCTGGTCCTGGGCCCAGCCGTAGAGCTCGTCGCCGGCCAGCCAGTGGCGCATGGGCACCGGGAAGCCCAGCTTCTTGCGGTGCAGCACGTGCGGCGGAACGATCTGCTCCAGCGCCTTGCGGAGCGCGTACTTGGTGGTCCCGTGGGAAATCTTCAGGTCGTGCGGGATGGTCTCGGCAACCTTGAAGACCTCCTTGTCCAGGAAGGGCACGCGCAGCTCCAGGGAGTTGGCCATGTTCATCTTGTCCGCCTTGACCAGGATGTCGCCGCGCATCCAGGTAAACAGGTCCAGGTGCTGCATGCGGGCGACTGGATCAAAGTCTTGGGACTGGGCGTAGATCGGGGCGGTGACCTCGCGGTGGTCCCACTCGCGGCGGGCCCACGGCAGGACGCGCTGGAGCTGCTCGAAGTTGAAGGAACGGGCGTTGCCGTAGTACCGCTCCTCCATGGTCATCGAGCCACGGTTGAGCAGCGACTTGCCCTTCATGCCCTCCGGCAGAATGCGGGAGAGCTGGCCCAGCCCGCGACGCAGGGGAGAGGGGATCTTCTCAAACGGCGCCAGGGAGAGCGGTTCCTTATATATTGTGTAGCCGCCGAAGAGCTCGTCGGCGCCCTCACCGGACAGCACCACCTTGACGTGCTTGCGGGCCTCCTGGGCCACGAAGTACAGCGGGACCAGCGAAGGATCCGCGACCGGGTTGTCCAGGTACCACATGATCTTCGGCACGGCGTCGGCGTACTCCTCCGGGGAGACGATCTTGACGATGTGTTCGACGCCGATGGCCGCGGCGGATTCCGCGGCGACGTCGACCTCGGAGTAGCCCTCGCGCTCAAAACCGGTGGTAAAGGTCAGTAGGTTTTCGTTGTGGCGCTTGGCCAGCGCGGCGATGGCCGTGGAGTCAATGCCGCCGGAGAGGAAGGAGCCGACCGTCACGTCCGCGCGCATATGCTTCTCGACGGAGTCCTCCAGGGCGCGCGCGATGCGGTCGAAGAGCTGCTGCTCCTGGCCCTGAGCGACCTTCTGGACCGGGAAGGTCGGGCGGAAGTAGCGGTCGGCGACGACCTCGCCGCCGGGCTTCAGGGTCACGGTGCAGCCGGATTCGACGCGGCGGATGTTGGCGTGCAGGGACTCCGGCTCCGGCACGTACTGCAGGTCCACGTAGTGCTCGATGGCGCGCTTGTCAAGGCTCAAATCTAGACCGATGGTCTCGGCCATAGCCAGGATGGACTTCATCTCGGAGGCGAAGACCGTGCCGGCGGAGGTGGTGGCGTAGTAGAGCGGCTTGATGCCGAACTGGTCGCGGGCGGCGAACATCGTCTTGGTCTGAGTGTCCCAGATGACGATGCCGAACATGCCGCGCAGGTGGTTGACCACGTCCGCGCCCCAGTGGTGGTAGCCGACGACGATGGGCTCGCCGTCGCCTTCCGTATTAAAGGTGTAGCCGGCGGCCTGTAGCTCCTCGCGCAGCTCCAGGTAGTTGTAGATTTCGCCGTTGAAGGTCAGGGCGTAGCGGTCCGGGGCATCGGCCGGGCCCCAGCGCAGCGGCTGGTGGGAGTGCTCCAGGTCGATGATGGACAGGCGGTTGAAGCCGAAGACGGCGTCGTCGTCGTGCCAGGTTCCGGCCGCGTCCGGACCACGGTGGCGCATACAGGGCAGTCCGTCCTCAACGGCCTGGACGTAGTCCGTGGCGTTGTGATTCGCGGCTAGCAAACTCAAAAGTCCGCACATACGGGTCTCGCTCCTTGCTAAGAAAGTTTCTGAACAACTTGGCATTTTACGGGGCGCGGGGCGTAGATAGCTATTGGCGCTCCGAGGGCGGGGCTGCGGACTGGCTGTGGGCGACCTGTGGACGGCGGCCGGCTGCCGCCGCGGGGTGGGCCAGCGGCGTAGCTTCCACCTTTAGGGGCGAACTTTCGGATGATAGCCAGCCCAAGTGCCTGTGAATTGGGTAACAGGGAAGAAATCGCAGTTAAAGGGCATAATCCACGGCAGAGGCCGATGACCATGTAACATAATCGGCCGTTACGGTCGCGGGCAAAGGAATGCGCGCGACTATTCTTGGGATTCGGCTAAGAAATGCGAGCTGGATCCACTATCCTAAACAGATAGGAATGCTCTGAGAGCGTTTAAGAAGTTTGTGTGGACAGAAAGGCAGAACACACGTGGGACAGCGTAATAAGCGCAACCTGGCCCGGAAGGCTGGTCTAGCGGGCGCACTGGCACTTGGTGGCAGTGCTCTCGCAGCCTGTGATGTGCAGGCTCCCGAGGCCGTAAACAAGGTCCTGGGATTCGGCTGGCCGCGGGGCATTACCCCGGAGGCAGAAGCGATGTACAACTTCTGGATCTGGGTCTGGGTTGCTGCATGGACTATCGGTATCATCATGTGGGGCCTGTTCTTGGTGGCCATCTTCCGGTGGAGCGCCAAGCGGGCTAAGAAGCAGGGCAAGGGCGAGTTCCCGAAGCAGCTGCAGTACAACGTCCCGCTGGAGCTGGTGCTGACGGTTATCCCGATCATCATCATTACGGCCCTGTTCTTCTTCACGGTTCAGACCCAGCAGAAGGTCACCGCCCTGGACAAGGACCCGAAGGTGACCGTGGACGTGACCGCTTACCAGTGGAACTGGAAGTTCGGCTACGCCGCCGTCGACGGTTCGCTGGCTGGCGGCCAGGACTACGACGGCACCGATGAGGAGAGCAACCGTCTGGCGGAAGAATCCGCCATCGACCCGGAGGGCACCGAGAACGCTAACCCGATTCACGGCAAGTCCAAGGGTGACATCTCCTACCTGAACTTCAACGACATCGAGACCGTCGGTACCACCGAAGAGGTTCCGGTTCTGGTCCTGCCGACCAACACCGCGATTGAGTTCCGCCTGGCTTCCGGCGACGTTTCGCACGGTTTCTGGATTCCGGAGTTCCTGTTCAAGCGCGACGTGTACGCACACCCGGAGAACAACCAGCAGGAGCGCGCTTTCCAGGTGGAAAGCATCGACAAGGAAGGCGCCTTCGTCGGCCGTTGTGCTGAGATGTGCGGTACCTACCACGCGATGATGAACTTCGAGCTGCGTGCCGTTTCCCCGGAGAAGTTCGAGGAGTACATGCAGTACCGCATCGACAACCCGGACGCTCCGAACTCTGAGGCCCTGGCGCACATCGGTGAAGCTCCGTATGCCACCTCGACCCAGCCGTTCAACTCGCAGCGCGACACCCATCATGGCGACAACTACGTTGACGCCAACGACAAGGCACAGGCATAAGGAGATATTGAACCATGCGTGTAGGTGCAAAAGTCTTTTACGGGATCTTCACATACCTGTTGATCTCCGAAATCGTCTACATCTTCGCCGTCAACTTCGTTAAGGACGACGGCTACCGCCACGGCCCCGAGTGGGCAGGTATGGTCGCCATGGCACTTGCGGCCCTGCTGGCCCTGATGCTCGCGGTCTACATCCAGTTCACCGACGCCCGTTCTGACGTCCTCCCGGAGGACTGGGAAGAGGCGGAGACCGAGGATTCCGCCGGCATCCTGGGCTTCTTCTCCCCGGGTTCCATCTGGCCGTTCATGATGACTATGGCCATCGCGGTCCTGGGTCTGGGCATCATCTTCATGTACTACTGGATGATTGTCCTGGGCGCTATCATGCTGGTGTGGGCTACCGCCAAGCTCTCGCTGCAGTACGGCCTGCCGAAGGAAAAGCACTAGCTTTACACTGCGCGCCGTAGGCGCCCCGCAGCTTCTTAGACGACATGGCCCCGGGTCTCCCTGAGTGGGAGGCTCGGGGCCTTCGTCGTATCTTGTTCCAGAAAGTTCCCGCGAATTCCAGAAAATTTTGCTCGCGTGGGAAATGCCTGGGTTTTGCTGGCGATGCCGGGGGAGCGCCCGCCGGCTTCCGCCCGGCCGTCGGTGCTAAAAGCCCTCGTTATAGCGATTTTCGTCTGGGGGTAATACGAAAGTTGCAAGCCTGCGGTTTTGCCGGCCGCGGAACGTGAATTATCTCTCATTCGATTTTCGGCGGAAATGGTTGCAACCCGACGCGGTCTCGTTCTCGCGGAAATTCGGCGCGGTGAGGTGTTGTCGACTGTTAGCCTTTAGGGTGCGTTGACCTGCGCGAATGGCGGTGTTGGGGAGAGGGTTTAGCGGCGAAGTTAACGTTGCTCAATGAAAGTTGCGGTCGTTCCTGTGTTTTTGCTGACTGCGCGCGGAAAAATTAATAGCGAAAGCGGGGGGGAACTAGATGAATTCGGGTCGAGAAACGGCCATACTAATAGGCGTGACGAGCGCAGTTTCTAATCAAGGTATGGCAGCACCACGTGTTGCCGCGCTGAACCGACCCAATATGGTCAGCGTGGGCACCATCGTGTTCCTGTCGCAGGAGTTAATGTTCTTCGCCGGACTGTTCGCGATGTGGTTCACATCCCGAGCTAACGGTCAGGAAGGCGATTGGGCGGAACACACCGCCCACATCAACGTGCCTATGGGCTTCCTTATTACGGGCGTCCTGGTGCTTTCCTCCGTGACCTCGCAGTTCGGCGTCTTCGCCGCAGAAAGGGGTGACGTATTCAAGCTTCGGCTCTGGTACTCGGTGACCATCCTCCTGGGCGTTTTGTTCCTGGGCATTATGGCCTTCGAGTGGTACGAGCTGATTCACCACGGTGTTACCGTCCAGGCGAGCGTGTTCGGATCGGTCTTCTACATTCTGACCGGCTTCCACGCGGCCCACGTGACCGGTGGCCTTTTGAGCTTCGTGGTGATTTTGCTTCGCATTGCCAAGTCCAAGTTCACGCCGGCGCAGGCAACCGCTGCCATGGCGGTGTCTTACTACTGGCACTTTGTGGACGTCGTGTGGATCGGCGTTTTCGTCGTTATCTACCTCGTCCAGTAGGCCGTAGATAGCCGAGCCATCTCGGTCTACAGCCATTCATTTCCGGACACCAGTAACACAAAAGGAAAATGATGGATACCAATCCCAACAACAACGCTTCGCCGGTGGGTGAGACCACCGCGGCGGCCGCGGCGAAAAAGACCCGCCGCCGGCGCAAGATGAAGCGCACCCTCGCGGGCGCTTTCGCGCTGACCGTCGGTCTGACGGGTGCGGGCGTTTTGGCTACCGCCCTGACGCCGGACGCTCAGGTCGCCACCGCCCAGAAGGATGACCAAGCCCTCATCCAGGAAGGCAAGGACATCTACGATGTCGCTTGTATTACCTGCCACGGCGCCAACCTGCAGGGCGTCGACAAGCGTGGCCCGTCGCTCATCGGCGTCGGCGCCGGCTCGGTCTACTTCCAGGTTCACTCCGGTCGTATGCCGATGATGTCTAACGACGCCCAAGCGGAGCGCAAGACCCCGCGCTACACCGAGCAGCAGACCTTGGCCCTGGCGGCCTACGTCGCAGCCAACGGTGGGGGACCGGACATCGTCTACAACGATGACGGCACCATCGCTATGGAATCCCTGCGCGGCGCCAACTACAACGGCCAGATTCAGGCCGAGGACGTCGCCAAGGGCTCGGAACTGTTCCGCATGAACTGCGCCTCCTGCCACAACTTCACCGGCCAGGGCGGCGCACTGTCCTCCGGTAAGTACGCACCGGCCCTGGATCCCGCCAACGAGCAGGAGATCTACCAGGCCATGCTGACCGGCCCGCAGAACATGCCGAAGTTCTCCGATCGCCAGCTGACCGCTGACGAGAAGAAGGACATCATCGCCTACATCAAGTCTGCTAACGAGACCCCGTCTCCGGCAGGCTGGGACCTGGGCGGTCTCGGCCCGGTCTCTGAAGGCCTGGCAATGTGGATTATCGGCATCACCGCGCTGTGCGCGGCCGCTATGTGGATGGGATCGCGCTCATGAGCAACGTAAATCACAACTACACCGACGCTCAACTGAAGGGCATGAGCAACGACGAGCTCGCCGCCCTCGGTACTGAGCTGGACGACGTCACCGTCGCCTTCCGTAAGGAGCGCTTCCCGGTCGAGGGAGACCCGGCAGAGAAGCGCGCAGCCACCGGCATTGGTATCTGGCTGACGATTTCCATCATCTCGGCCATCGCCTTCTTGGGCGTCTACCTCTTCTGGCCGTGGCAGTTCAAGACCCTGGGTGAAGACGGCCTGATTTGGCACACGCTCTACACCCCGCTGCTGGGTTTGTTCTCCGGTCTGGCAATCATCTGCCTGGGCGTCGCTATTATTCAGTACGTCAAGAAGATCATTCCGGAAGAGATTTCGGTCCAGCGTCGCCACGACGGCCCGTCCGACGAGGTCGACCGGCGCACCCTGACCGCCCTGCTGAACGACTCGTGGAAGACCTCCACCCTGGGTCGCCGCAAGACCCTGATGGGTCTGCTCGGCGGCGCCGGCGTCCTGTTCGGCCTGTCGGTCATCGCCCCGCTGGGCGGCGCTATCAAGAACCCGTGGAAGGTTCGCCACGAGATGAACTACATGGGTGACGGCACCCTGTGGACCTCCGGCTGGACCCTGCACGAAAAGGGCGTCAAGCTCTACCTCGCTCGCGACACCAGCACCATCGCTGAGATGCACGAGGGCGAGTCCGGCAACCACTACACCACGAAGGGTCTGGCGCGCCTGGTGCGCGTCCGCCCGGAGGACTTGGCTGCCGGCGGTATGGAGACCGTGTTCCCGTTGGCAGAATCCGACGTTAACGACGGCGACCTGTACGATCCGGACAAGGACGTCTACGAAAACCACATGCACTCGATCCACGGCAACCGTAACGCGGTCATGCTGATTCGCCTGCGCCACGCAGACGCTCAGCGCGCCGTCGAGCGCAAGGGTCAGGAAGACTTCCACCACGGTGACTACTACGCCTACTCCAAGATTTGTACTCACATCGGTTGCCCGACCTCGCTGTACGAGGCTCAGACCAACCGAATCCTGTGCCCGTGCCACCAGTCGCAGTTCGACGCGCTGGAGTACGGCAAGCCGGTCTTCGGCCCGGCCGCCCGTGCTCTGCCGCAGCTGCCGATCACCGTGGACGAAGACGGCTACCTCGTCGCGCAGGGTAACTTCATTGAGCCTGTCGGCCCGGCATTCTGGGAGCGTAAGTCATAATGAGCAATAAACTCGCTGAAATCGGTAACAACATTGATTCGCGGTACACTGCCTCCGGCATGATCCGCACTCAGATCAACAAGGTCTTCCCGACCCACTGGTCCTTCATGCTGGGCGAGATGGCGCTGTACAGCTTCATCATCCTGCTGCTGACCGGTATCTACCTGGCGCTGTTCTTCGACCCGTCGATCAGCAAGGTCATCTACGACGGCGCCTACACCCCGCTCAACGGCGTGGAGATGTCGCGTGCTTACGCGACCGCCCTGGACCTTTCCTTCGAGGTGCGCGGCGGCCTCTTCGTCCGCCAGATGCACCACTGGGCAGCCCTGATGTTCATGATGTCCATGGTCGCGCACATGCTGCGTATCTTCTTCACCGGTGCGTTCCGCCGCCCGCGTGAGGCCAACTGGATCATTGGCTGCGCGCTGATTCTGCTGGGCATGGTCGAGGGCTTCCTCGGCTACTCCCTGCCGGACGACCTGCTCTCCGGCGTTGGTCTGCGCATTATGTCCGCCATCATCCTGGGCCTGCCGATCATCGGTACCTGGCTGCACTGGGCCATCTTTGACGGCGACTTCCCGTCCGACCTGATGCTGGATCGCTTCTACATCCTGCACGTGCTGGTCATCCCGGGCATCATCCTGGGCCTGATCGCTGCCCACCTCATCCTGGTCTGGTACCAGAAGCACACCCAGTTCCCGGGGCCGGGCCGCGCCGAGAACAACGTCGTTGGCGTCCGCATTATGCCGGTCTTCGCCACCAAGGCCATTGGTATGGGCCTGATGGTTGCCGGCGTTTTGGCTCTGATGTCTGGTCTGTTGACCATTAACGCCATCTGGAACCTGGGGCCGTACAACCCGTCGCAGGTCTCCGCTGGTTCCCAGCCGGATATCTACATGCTGTGGACTGACGGTGTCGCTCGTATTATGCCGGCCTGGGAGCTCTACCTGGGTAGCTACACCATCCCGAGCGCCTTCTGGGTTGCATTGCTCTGTGGCCTGATGGTTGTCCTGCTGTTCGCCTACCCGTTCATCGAGAAGAAGATGACCGGCGACGACGCCCACCACAACCTGCTGCAGCGTCCGCGCGACGTTCCGGTTCGCTCCGGCATCGGCGCCATGGCCATCACTTTCTTCCTGCTGGTGACCATGTCCGGTGGTAACGACCACGTTGCACACTTCTTCCAGATCTCGCTGAACGCCATGACCTGGCTGGGTCGTATTGGCCTGCTGGTCCTGCCGCCGCTGGCTTACATCATCACCTACAAGATTTGTGTGGGCCTGCAGCGCTCCGACCGTGAGGTCCTGGAGCACGGCATCGAGACCGGTGTCATCAAGCAGCTGCCGAACGGTGCCTTCATCGAGGTGCACCAGCCGCTGGGTCCGGTCGACGAGCACGGCCACGCGGTCCCGCTCAAGTACGCCGGTGCCAAGGTTCCGAAGCAGCTCAACGAGCTGGGCCTGGCCGACGCCGAGACCCAGGGTGTCTTTTCCTCCGACGACGAGGGTGTGGTCAAGAGCGTGAACCAGCACCATGCTGACAACGCCGCCGAGGAAGCGGAGATGTTCCGCCGCCTCAACGAGGCCAACCGTCGCGAAGACGAGGAAAACGGCCGCTACTAAGACCCCGGCCATCCTTTAACTAGCGCTCACAAAGCCCGCCGCTCCCACCCGGGAGTCTGGCGGGTTTTGTTTTGCCCACTGCCTGCCGATGCCTCCTGGGCCCGCTCGTGCCCCACCGCCAGGGGAGGGGAGGCCACCAGGCCCCTTGGGGCGCGTGCGGAGTGCCCAGTGGCCGTAGAACGGCCCCATGGTTGCGGCTCGACCAACCGTGCCGGCCGGCTGCATTCTATTCCTCTATATCGATAGGTATGTAGAGGAAAGGCTCCATCTAAATCTGTTTCCATGTACTGGTGCGCGTGTTAACGATGGGGCAGGGTATAAGGCTTCAGCGGAGCTGCGTGGGGCCCTGAGGGGGCTCTTCTCGAGGCCCATCGGGGTCCAAAGCACGCCCCTAATGGGGCCCAAAAACCGCGGAATTTAGACCCCAAATAGCGAGTGTGAGGAAGCTAACAATACGGATGTGGCTTGATGGCGTTCATCGGGTGGGGTGGAGCCTGCTTAAGGGCTCTCAGGGTGTCCCGTTTTGGTTGTTGCCGCAGGTCATGGTAATCTCGTTCGGGTCGCTTGGCGGCGTGGGGTGCGCGCCAAGGCCGGCGAATCTGAGAGCGTCTCAGTCCGATAAACGGGGTATAACGAAACGGTTACAACGCGACACACTTCGGTCAATTAGACAGAATTCGTGATTGTTTCGTAACCTATTCGAGACACAGCGTTGCTCACCGAGCAGCCAGTCCCGAACTAAAGATTTTTTAAAGCGCCGTATCTGGCCGCTCCCACGAAGAGGGTTGTGGCCGAACGGAGGCCGGCAGTGAAGTTGCTGCCGGCCGACGAACGTTAGGCCCGTCCCCTGGGCCAGAGCCTTACTGAGATAGACAGAATCCCGGCAAGGTAGGCGCCAAACAAGATTTGGAGTTTTTTCGTGGCTAAGCACCGTCGTCAGACCGCAACCATGACCCGCCGTATCGCGACCACCGCCGTAGTGGCAGCATCCGCTACCGTCGCCGTCCCGGGCGTTGCGAACGCTACCGAGGTAGTTATCCCGAACACCAACTACTCTTTCGAAGTCCAGGGCCTGGATCAGGTCCCGAACATCGAGAAGGTTCCGAACATCCAGACCTACGTCCCGTCCCTGGGCGAGGCACAGAACGTTAACTACAACGCCACCGCACAGGTCGCTCCGGCGCCGGCTAAGTCCGAGGGCCAGAAGGTCGTCGACGCGGCTCGCTCCGTCATCGGCGCTCCGTACGGCTGGGGCGCTGCCGGCCCGAGCTCCTTCGACTGCTCCGGCCTGACCTCCTGGGCCTACGGCCAGGTGGGCAAGGCCATCCCGCGTACCTCCCAGGCGCAGGCCGCCCAGGGCACCCCGGTCTCCCTGGACCAGCTGCAGCCGGGTGACATCGTTGCCTACTACGGTGGCGCTTCCCACGTCGGTATCTACACCGGCAACGGCACCATCATCGACGCCCTGAATTCCGGCACCCCGGTCCAGGAGCGTCCGCTGGACTACATGCCGATCCACTCGGCCGTCCGCTTCTAGGACTTACCGCAGCCGCTCTTAAGGCTGGCCCCGATCCCCGCGCGGGTCGGGGTTTTTCTCTTTTGTCACACCCGTTGCATCTTTGCCACTTTCCCGCCTTAAGGTGGGAAAACAACTTCGCGCCTGACTGGTAAACCCCGGCGGGATGCTCTATAGTTTTTTAAGTTAGTTCACTCCTTTTTTGACACTGAAGAATTTGACACTGAAGAAAGAGTCATCGTGCTTGAATATTCTGCGCGGCGCACCCGTTCCATGCGCCGCATCTCCGGCGGCTGGTTGGCTGCCACCACGGCCGTTGTGATGGGTGCAGCGGTCTTGAGTCCCGCGGCGGTGGCGCAGGAAGCCGACGGCGCGGACCAGCCCGCCGTCACGCCGGCCGGTGACGACGTTGACTCCCTGCTGGCCGAGATGGGCGAGGTGGCCCAGAAGGTCTCCGCCAAGAGCGAAGAGGTCAAAGAGGCCGAGGACAAGCTCGCCGCGGCAGAAGAAGACACCAACAGCTCCGCCGAGCACGCCCACCGCGCCCAGGTAGAGGCAGCTGCTGCCGATGCCGCCGTCAACCACCAGCGCGGCAACGTCAACGGCATTGCCAAGTCGCGCTACCGGGGCGTCAACATGGACCGCCTGACCGCCACCCTGGCCAGCGGGGACCCGCAGGCGGCCGTGGAGCGCCTCGGCTACCTGGGCGCGATTTCCCGCGACGCCCAGCGCGACCTCGAGACCATGTCGACTAACGCGGACGCCGCCAAGTCCAAGCGCGACGCCGCCGACGCCGCCGTCAAGGAGGCCGAGCGCAAGACCCGCGAGCTGCAGGAGCAGAAGGACCGCCTCGTGCGGGAGCAGGAGGAGCTGGAGAAGCAGAAGGCCGCCATCGAGGAGCGCGTCGACGCCCTGTCCGGCGAGGACCGCGCCCGCTGGGAGGCCCAGTTCGGTGGCTCGTCGCTGTCGCCGGAGGACATCGCCGGCCTGTCCGGCAAGGGCGGGGACGCCGTGGCGGCCGCCCTGTCGAAGATCGGCAGCCCGTACGGCTGGGGCGCCGCCGGCCCCAGCGAGTTCGACTGCTCCGGCCTGATGTTCTGGGCCTACCAGCAAAAGGGCGTGAGCATCCCGCGTACCTCCCAGGCGCAGATCGCCGGCGGCACCAGCGTGAGCATCAACGACCTGCAGCCGGGCGATATCGTCGGCTACTACCCGGGCGTTACCCACGTCGGCATGTACATCGGTGACGGCCAGGTCGTCCACGCCTCGACCTACGGCGTGCCGGTCCAGGTCGTGCCGGTCGACTCTATGCCCATCCAGGGCGCTTCCCGTTACTAAACGCGCGCGGGCTATAGGTACAGTTGGTGCCTATGGCCCGCGTTTTGCTTGTTACCAACGATTTCCCGCCCACCATCGGCGGGATCCAGTCCTACCTGCGGGATTTCCTCGGCACCCTGCCGCCGGACCAGGTCATGGTCTTCGCCTCGACCCAAAACGCCGACGATGCCGCCTCCTACGACCGCGACCTGCCCTACCGGGTGGTCCGCTGGCCCCGCCAGGTCATGCTGCCCACGCCGGCGACGGCCCGCGCCATGCAGGAGATCATCCGCCGCGAGGGTATCGACACGGTCTGGTTCGGCGCCGCCGCCCCGCTGGGGTTGCTCGGCAAGGCCGCCCGCGACGCCGGCGCCACCCGCGTCATCGTGACCACCCACGGGCACGAGGTCGGCTGGTCGATGCTCCCCGGCGCCCGTCAGGCCCTCCGCCTCATCGGCGCCTCCGCCACCGCGGCGACCTATATCTCCGGCTACACCCTGCGCCGCCTGCGCCCGGCCTTTGGCTCCCAGCTGGACTGGGTGCACCTGCCGTCGGCGGTCAACACGGACGATTTCCACCCCGCCGACGCCGCTTTGGCCGCCGCCGCCCGCCGCCGCTACGGCCTGCGCGCGGACGGCCCCGTCGTCGTCTGCATCTCCCGCCTAGTCCCGCGCAAGGGTCAGGACCAGCTCATCCGCGCCTTCGGCCGGCTCAAAGACCAGTATCCCGACGCCCAGCTGCTCATCGTCGGCCGCGGACGCTACCGCGCCAGCCTCGAGGCGCTGGCCGGCATGTACTTCCCAGACACGCACTTCGCCGAGGCCGCCGACACCGCCGACCTCAACGCCGCTTTGGCCGCCGCCGACATCTTCGCCATGCCGGCGCGCACCCGCGGAGGCGGGCTCGACGTGGAGGGGTTGGGCATCGTCTACCTCGAGGCCCAAGCCGCAGGCGTGCCCGTCATCGCGGGCGATTCCGGCGGCGCGCCGGAGACGGTCACGCAAGACACGGGCATCGTCGTGCGCGGGGCAAGCGTGGAGGAGCTCACCGACGCCTTAGATACTTTGTTGTCGAATCCGCAGCGCCGGCAGGAGATGGGCCGGGCCGGGCGCGCGTACGTGCAGCAGGAATGGACGTGGGAGGTCATGGGCGCGCGTCTGCGCCGTCTGCTTCGATGTGACCGCTAAGGGGGAGGGGGTATATCCTAGACTGCATGTCGAAAGCCTTTCCCGCCCCCTCGTCTGCAGAGGCGGAGTCCTCGCAGCCGTTGACTATCGGCATGGATATTGGGGGCACCAACCTGCGCGCCGGCGTGATTACGCCCGCCGGACAGCTCATCGATAACGTTAGCGTCCCCACCCCCAACACCGCCGACGGGCTCGAGGACGCGCTTGTCGATGCCGTCCGCCGCCTCCAGGACACCTACCCCATCCAGGCCGTGGGCCTGGCCGTGGCCGGGTTCATCGACCCGGACTGCGAGGTGGTCCGCTTCGCGCCGCACCTGCCGTGGCGTAACGCCCCGGTGCGCCGGCGGGTAGAAGAGCGGCTGGGCCTGCCGGTGCGCCTCGAACACGACGCGAACTCTGCGGCGTGGGGCGAGTGGCGCTTCGGGGCCGGCCAGCACGCCCGCGACTGGGTCTTTTTCTCCGTGGGCACCGGGATCGGCGCGACGTTGATGACGCAGGAGACCATCTACCGCGGCGCCTTTGGCACCGCCCCGGAGTTCGGCCACCTCGTGGTCGTGCCGGGCGGGCGTCAGTGCTCGTGCGGCAAGCGCGGCTGCCTGGAGCGCTACGCCTCGGGCACCGCGCTGACCGACACTGCCAACGAGCTGCGCCCGGACTATGCCACCACCTTGCCGGCCGATCCCTCGGGCGAGGAGATTGCCGCCGCCGCCCGCGCGGGCGACGCGCTGGGCATTGCCGTCATGGAGGATCTGGGCAGCTGGCTCGGCCAGGGCCTGTCGATCGTGGCGGACGTCCTCGACCCGGAGCTCATCGTGCTGGGTGGGGGAGTCAGCAAGGACGCCGACCTCTACCTGGAGACGGCACGCGAGTTCATGGCCCGCGACATCGTCGGCGCGGGGCACCGCCCGGTGGCCGAGGTCGTTACCGCCAGCCTGGGATCTGCAGCAGGTATGATCGGGGTGGCAGATTTGGCACTGCGCCAGGCGGACATGGTTCACGAGGAAAGTTAGACGATGCACAATAAATGGTATTGGGCCTTTAAGAACATTTTCTTCGGCCCGGCGCTGCGCCTATGGAACCGGCCGTGGTCGCGCGGCATGGACAACATCCCGGCCAACGGGCCCGCCATCCTGGCGTCCACGCACCAGGCCGTGATGGATTCCTTCTACTTTCCGCTGCTGTGCCCGCGCCAGATTATCTTTCTCGCCAAAGCGGAATACTTCACCTCGCCCGGGCTGGTCGGCCGCGTGCAGAAGTGGTTCTTCAGCTCGGTGGGGCAGGTTCCCATAGAGCGCAACGCCGAGTCCGCCAGCGAGGGCATGCTGATTTCCGCCAAGCGCATCCTGGGCAACGGGGACCTGTTCGGCATCTACCCGGAGGGCACGCGCTCCCCGGACGGCCGCGTCTACAAGGGGCGCACCGGCATGGCGCGGGTGGCCATGGCCACCGGCGAGCCGGTCATCCCCATCGGCATGATCGGCAGCCGTGACGCTAACCCCATCGGCACGTGGATCCCGCGGCCTAAGCGCGTCGGCATGGTGGTGGGCGAGCCCATCGACCCCATCGCCTGGGCCCGCGACAACGGGCTGGACCCCGAGTCCCACGAGGCCGCACGCGCCTTCACCGACTTCATCATGCACCGCCTGGCGGACATGGTGGACCAGCCCTACGTGGACGTCTACGCCTCCGAGGTCAAGGAGTCCCTGGCCGCCGGGAACGGCTACCCCGAGGGCGCGGAACCGTCGTCGCCGCAGTCGGGGGTGGCATAGAAGTTTTGCCTTCTCCCGCCGCCTCCCAAAGGCTGGCCTGGCCCGATGTTGCGAAGGGGCTCTCGATCATCGGGGTGGTGGTGCTGCATATCTCCATCACCGTCCCGGATGCCCACTTAACCTGGCTCTTTGCCGCCAACACCTGGCTGGACCCGCTGCGCATGCCGCTGTTTTTCTTGGTCAGCGGCTACTTTTCGAAAAAGATTTTCCACTACAGCCTGTGGGAACTCTTCAGCCGCCGCCTGTGGTTTTTCATCGTGCCCTATTGCATCTGGGTCCCCGTCGAGCTGTGGACCAACAGCGTCCACTACTCAATCGTCTTCGGCGACGAGCCGCGCACCTTCACTGACTACGCGCTGTCCCTGCTGCTAGGCCACAACATGGGCTGGTTCCTGCACGCGCTGGTGTTGTTCAACCTCTACCTGTGGGCGGTCCGCCGCCTGCCGCGCTGGGCCGCGATTTTCGGCTCGCTGGCCCCCGTGCTCTTTCTGGGCTGGCACGAGGAGGTCTACTTCGTGGGCAAGGCGCTGATGTACCTGCCCGTCTTCGTCATCGGCGCGTTTTGCCGCCAGTGGATCACGGATTTCGCCGAGCTCATCGATGCCCCCTTGCGCCACGCCTTCACCGCCCGCGTTCGCCCGCCCAAGTACGCGGTGCTCAAGGCCATCGCGCCCGTGCTCGGCAGCGCCGGCGGTTTTGTGGCCGGCTACAGCCTGGTGCGCTGGTGGAACGGTATCAAGGACTCGGACATCGTGGTGGACTGGTACCTGCCGGGTGCGGACTGGCTCGGCGGCGCGGAGCTCTGGTCCCTGGTGCGCCTGGGGCAGCACCTGCTGATGTTCCCGGCCGCCATCGCGGGCGCGGTGTTGCTGTCGTATGTGCCGGGTGTATCCCACCTGCTGCGGTTTATCGGCCGGCACACGTTGCCGGTCTACCTGGGCCACCCCATCGCGCTGACCCTGGGCTTCGGGCTGCTGACCGCCTACCACCCCGTTGAGGTCATGATCGACGGCGCGTGGCCGTGGGAGAACACCTGGTTCTGGATCCTCTACTGCTTGGTTATCTCCGCCGTCGGGACGCTGGCGCTGTGGGCCTTGAGCAAGGTCCCCGTGCTGGGCTGGTCGATGAAACCGCCGCAGATATACCGCGGGGCCACCAGCGCGCACAGCACGATAACCCAGGTCAACCAGAAGTAGTCGTTGCCGGGCACGGCCTGCCACAGGCTCCACTCCAGCTCCTGGTTCTGGGTGTTGGGCACCAGCCAGTGCCCGCGGGCGAAAAGCGCCAGCCACAGCAGCGCGGGCAGCCAGTAGCTGCGGGGGACAAGCGCGGTGACGTAGGCCGCCAGCAGCACCAGCCACACGTAGTGGTGGGACCAGGACACCGGCGAGGCCAGCAGCGACAGCTGCGCAGTGATGAGGATCATCGGGACCACGCCGCCAGCGCGGACGCGGTAGACGGCCACCACGCAGGCGGCGATGACGACCGCCACGCCGGCAAGCCACCAGTCACCGGCCCCGATGCGTTCGAGGAAGCCGCGCAGGGACTGGTTGGACGAATACGCCAAGCCGCCGATACGCTCCGAGTCCCGCAGCGTCTGCAGCCAGTAGTCCCGCGAGCTGTCCGGGGCGGCGATAAAGCCCACCCCGACCCAGCCGGCCACCGCCACCGCGGTGGTCGCCAGCGCGCGCCACTCCCGCCGGGCGAAGTAGACCAGCACGAAGACCGCGGGGGTCAGCTTGATGCTAATCGCCAGGCCCAGCAGCACGCCGCGCAGGCGGCGGGGCAGGACCAGAAAGTCCAGCAGCACGATGAGCGTGAGCAAGATGTTGACCTGGCCGAAGCTGAAAGTCTCGGTGATGGGCTCCGCCAACGTGGCCGGCAGCATGCACCACGCGGCCCACGTCGCCGCCGCGTCCTTCTTGAGCGGCCGCAGTACCAGCCAGAGGCACGCCCACAGTCCGGCCCACGATGCCACCGTCCAGACCGCCGAGACCACCGGCAGGCTCGCCACGCTGAGGGACGAAAAGAGCACCGCCGCCAGCGGCGGGTAGGTAAAAGGCAGGATTATCCCGCCGGTGACCTCGTAATCCTGCGCGTAGAGGTGTTTGCCCTCCAACCAGGCCTGGCCGCCTTCACGGTAGACGTCGAGATCGATGTGGTAGTACGGCCTTAAGGTGCCTTCGGTAAGCAACAAGGGGGTATCGATAAGCCAGAAGATGCTTACCACAAAGGACACGAGGAGCGGAATCCAGGCGGGAATGCGCCGTATAGTTGAAGCGAGCACGGCAGTATTCTACCCCGCGCGAGGACCTGTCTAGCCAAGAGCTAGAATTAGTACTCGTGCGATACTTCTACGACACCGAATTCATTGAGGACGGCCGGACAATAGAGCTGGTCTCCATCGGTATTGTCGCGGAAGACGGACGCGAATACTACGCGGTGTCGACGGAGTTCGACCCGCAGCTTGCCAATTCCTGGGTGCGTGAAAACGTGCTCGATAAACTGCCCTCGCCCCACGATGCCGTGTGGAAGCCCGTCCACACCATCCGGGAGGAAGTCTACGGGTTTTTATGCAACGCGAAAACGCCGCCCGAACTGTGGGCGTGGGTCGGCGCCTACGACCACGTGGTGCTCGCGCAGCTGTGGGGCGACATGGCCGGGCTGCCCAAGCGGCTGCCGCGGTACACGCGAGAACTCAAGCAGTACTGGGAGTTTGCCGGCCGCCCGAAGCTGCCGGCCGTGCCGGCGGGCAACCACGACGCCTTAGTGGATGCGCGCCACAACTTGGCCAAGTTCAACATCTGCCAGAAGGCGCTGCCACTGACCAAGGGTAATCGGATTACTAAGTAAACCGTAACTATCATCCGACCGATGAACGTGGTTAAATCGGGGTGTGAGTTGGACAATTGATATCCCGAATGAAGCCCTGCCCGATCTACCCCCGTTGCCGGATGGCATCGAGGAGAAGTTTCGGGACGTCGTAGACCGCCCTGCCAAGCAGCAGCCGTCCTGGGACCAGGCCCAGGCGGACAACGTGCGCAAGATCTTGGAGTCGGTCCCACCCATCGTCGTGCCGCCGGAGATTGAATCCCTGAAGCGCAAGCTCGCGGCCGTCGCCACTGGCAAGGCCTTTTTGCTCCAGGGCGGCGACTGCGCCGAGACTTTCGAATCCAACACCGAGCCGCACATCCGCGGCAACATCAAGACCCTCCTGCAGATGGCCGTCGTGCTGACCTATGGTGCCTCGACGCCGGTCGTCAAGCTGGCGCGCATCGCCGGCCAGTACGCCAAGCCGCGCTCCGCGGACCGCGACGGTAACGGGCTGCTGAACTACCGCGGCGACATCGTCAACGGCGTGGAGCCGACCGAGGAAGCCCGCCGCCACGACCCGGCCCGCATGGTTCGTGCCTACGCCAACTCTTCGGCGGCGATGAACCTGGTGCGGTCGCTGACCTCGTCGGGCACTGCGGACCTGTACTCGCTGCACGAGTGGAACCGCGAGTTCGTCTCCAACTCCCGCGCCGGCGCCCGCTACGAGGCCCTGGCCAACGAGATCGAGGCCGGACTGAATTTCATGAGCGCCTGCGGCGTCAACGACGACACCCTGCGCTCGGCCGACATCTACTGCTCGCACGAGGCCCTGCTCAAGGACTACGAGCGCGGCATGCTGCGCCTGGGCCAGGACGACCGCGGCCACACCAAACTCTACGACCTGTCCGCCCACCAGGTGTGGGTCGGCGAGCGCACCCGCGGGCTGGAGGACTTCCACGTCAACTTCGCGGCGCTAATCGGTAACCCGGTCGGTATCAAGCTGGGGCCGGGGATCACGCCGGAGGAGGCCGTGGAATACGCGGAGAAGCTCGACCCGCTGCGCGAGCCGGGACACCTGACCATGATCGCCCGCATGGGCCACGACAAGGTGCGCACCGTGCTGCCGCCGGTCATCAAGGCCGTCGAGGAGTCCGGTCACAAGGTCGTCTGGCAGTCCGACCCGATGCACGGCAACACCTTCACCGCGTCGAACGGCTACAAGACTCGCCACTTCGACAAGATCCTGGACGAGGTGCAGGGCTTCTTCGAGGTGCACCGCGAGCTGGGCACCCACCCGGGCGGCATCCACCTGGAGTTCACCGGCGAGGACGTCACCGAGTGCCTGGGCGGCGCCGAGGACATCACCGACGTCGATCTGCCGGGCCGCTACGAGTCCGCCGTGGACCCGCGCCTGAACACGCAGCAGTCGCTGGAGCTATCCTTCCTGGTGGCGGAGATGCTGCGGAACCAGGGGCGGCATCGCTAGTAGGTGCGCCAGAAAATCGGGGTGCCGGCGTAGTAGCCGGACCCGAACCACCAGGCCGCCAGCGCGACGCCGCCGGCAAGCACAGCAGCGACGATAAGAAACAGCGTCAACGGAACCCACGAGCGGTTGGTCAGCAGCCGTTCGGTGGGTTCTTTTTCGGCCGTGCGGGCCATCGGGGCGGCCTGGGGGCGCTGGAGCGGCGCGGGGGCGGGTTGTGCTGGTTGTGGCGGTTGGGGCGCGGGCAGCGGCTGCGGGGCGACCTGGGGCTGGTCCAGCCGGGTCTCGAAGCTGAGCGGCTCGCGGCGGTAGTGCTCGGTCGGTGCCTCAGCCGCGGGGTCGCTAACGATGCGCGTTTCCGCCTCCGCGTCCAGGTCCCCGGGGTCTTCGGGCGGCTCGGAGTTTTCGAAGACCCCGGTGGCGGCGAAGACCGCCGTGCCGGACATGTCCGTGGGCTGGGCCGCGGTGCGGGCGGCGGCGGAATCCTGGGGGACGGGCACGGTGTAGGTTTGCAGGCCCAGCTCCTGGGAGACATCGTCAAGCGCGGCGAGGAATTCGCCGGCGTCGGCGAAACGGCCCTGCGGATCGCGGGCGGTGGCGGAGGCGACGAGGGCATCGAAAAGCGGGGGAATGCCGGCGATGCGCTCGCTCGGCGCCACCACATCCTCCTGGAGGCGGGCCAGGGCATGCGCCAGGGCGGTCTCGCCCTGGAAGGGGACGGTGCCGGTGAGCAGCTCGAACAGGACGATGCCTGCCGAGTAGACGTCCGTCGCTGGGGTGATCGGGGAGCCGTCGACCTGCTCGGGGGCCAGGTAGGAAACCGTGCCGACGATCTTGTCGGAGGTCGCCTGCTGCGCGCTGGTGGAGCGGACCAGGCCGAAGTCGCCGAGCATCACCCGGTGATCCGAGTTTATCAGGACGTTGTCCGGCTTGATGTCGCGGTGGATGAGGCCCTTGTTGTGGACGGCGTTCAGGCCCGCGAGCACGGCGCGCATGACGCCGGCGGCCGCGTAGGGCGGCAGGGGGCCGCGCTCGGCGAGCAGCTCGCGCAGCGTGCCGCCGGTGATGAGCTCCATGATGAGGAACATCGGGTCGCCGTCGGCGGAGAAGTCGTACACGCCGACCAGGTTCGGGTGGGCGAGCTGGGCCATCGCCTTGGCTTCGCGCTCGAAGCGGCGGGTAAAGACCGGGTCGTCCACGAATTCCGCGTGCATGACCTTGGCGGCGACGGCGCGGCCCAGGCGCAGGTCCACGCAGCGGTAGACCGTGGACATGCCACCGCGGGCGATGGGGCGGTCCACCCGGTACCGGTTCTCCAGCACGTCACCAATTTCTAACCGACTCATGGATTCCAGTATGGCCGAAATCCCGGAGGATGTGCACACCGGCTACAGTAGAGTGCCGTGACTAGTATGGATGAATCTCTGGAAACCCTGCTCCGCGACGAACCGATGCTCACCCTGCCGCAGGTCGCCGACAAGCTCGGCATCGCGGTGACCCGCGTGCACGACCTGTTGAACGCGAAGAAAATTATTGCCTGGCGCACCGGCGACAAGAAGCTGGTCCCCGCGGCCTTCTTCAACGACAAGGACGCCATCAGCAAATTCGTTTCGGGAGCCATCACCGTGCTGTCGGACGGTGGCTACAGCGAGGACGAAATCCTTCGCCACCTCTTCACCGAGGACGAGTCCCTGCCGGGGCGTCCCATCGACGGCCTGCACGGGCACCTCGCGCGCGAAGTAATCCGGCGCGCGCAGGCCTCGGCCTTCTAAGGCACGCCGAGTAGGCGCTACGGAGTGGTTTCCGTGGCGCCTTTTCTTGTGCCTTTGCTTGTTGCCCGGCAGTCGCGGGGTTTGGTTGACTTTGTTGTTTCTTTTTCCTTGGCTGACCCCGTGTCAGCCGCCGGCCGTCAGCCGTTGGCCGCTAGGGCCCGCCGCTCCAGGGTGGGTCCCAGGTGACTGTGCCGTGTCTTCGGTTGACTCTCCCGTGTCTGGGGTAGGCGGGGTCGTCGTCGTTCCAGGAGTTATGGAACTCGCACAACAAGGTCAGGTTTTCTTGGTTGGTTTCTCCGCCGCCTGCCCAGGGGTGGATGTGGTGGACCTGGCACTCATCCGCAGGTTTGCGGCAGTTGGGCCAGGCGCATCGGGTGGTTTCGGCTTTGGCCATGTCCTTCTGCTTCGGTGAGGCATGCCGTTGGTAGCGGTATTGGTTGACCGGCCCGCGCCGTGGGTCTACCAAGGTGGCTAGGCCGGCGTCGAGGAGGCATTGGCGGACGTAGTCGGCACCGGTCATGGTGGTGCCGTTGCTCAGCTGCAGTGTGATCTCGTCCCCGTCGCCGGCAAGGATGTGCACCCAGTCCGGTAGGGAGATCACCACGTGGGTGGTCTTGGGCTGTTTTTCTAGCCCGCCGCTGAACAAGGCTTCCACGTCGGGGATGGTCTTGATTGATGCCCAGAGGTTTTCTACCAGCTGCGGGTCCCCGGTAATGGAGAAGGTGCTGGGTCCGTCTTTGCGGCGGGTCACGCGCACGCCTTCGGCGGGTGGGGCCGGGCGGTTGAGCTCCAAGACTTTTTGGTTGGCAAGCCGGCGGAGTTGTTTCGTGGTGCCGGGGGTGTTGCAGAGTTCGATGAGCATGGCCCAGGCGTCGCCCTGGTGGCGTACCCGGCGGAAGGCATTGTCCAACACCAAGAGGGTGTCCAGGTGATGGCCCTGAGAAGCGGCGGCTCGGCGGGCGGCGGCTTGCTTGCGCGTATAGGACGTTTTCCCGAAGAAGGTCTGGCAGGCACGGTGCTGCGCGGCGGCGGCGACGTCGGACATGACAGCCTTCATAGCGGGCAGGCTGAGCTGGCGGCACAGGTCCAAATACTGGATCCCGTCCGCGAAGATGGCGTGCGCTGCTTTGAGTGTGTCCATGGCTGTCGTTGTCATGACTCACACGCTAGAAGCACAGATCAACCCCTACAAGGGCCGGAATGCCGATCTGTGGATAACTCGGGGCAAAGTAACCATCCTGTACGGGCCCAGAAAGAGGCGAAAATGCCCGTTTTTGCGGCGCGAGCTGCCCTAAGGGCGAAAAATGGAGCAACGTGCCCAAGTAGGCACAAAGCTGGTCTCAACACGCGGCGCGGCTGTGGAGAACCCCGATTTGGGCGCCTCGGGAGTTGAACTCGTTACACCGCGGCGCGGGATGCTGAGGATAATTCCCGCCGCGGACGGGCGGGGAAAACCCACTCGGCGGCCAACCAGGACACGATGATGGAGCCGATGACCCACCACCAGTTGTAGAGCTGGTGGTTGCCGTCGCTGGAAAACGACACGGCCACGAAGACGGAGGCGCCGGTAGCGAGCTTGATGACCCACATCGGCGGCCGCGCCACGCCCACGAGCGAGATGACCGAGGCGTAGTACCACGGCAGCGTCACGGAGTTGAAGATGAACGCGACCTGGTAGGCGCCGGCGGTGCCTAGGACGGCATCGCGGATGCTGCGGCGGGAAATCCACCACACCAGGATTAGTCCCAGCAGCATGAGGAGCATCGACAGCGTGCGCATGATGCTCAGCACACTGTTGTAGGAAATATCCGGGTTGAAGATCTGGACCAGCGGCGCGACCACGTCGGTGACCAGCGTCGGGCCGGCCAGCGGGTTGATGACCTTGGCGTTGCCGGTAATCTCCGATAGCCAGCCCCAGGAGGACCCGGACGCCCAGGTAATGACGGCCACGACGGCGACGGTCTCAAGGACCATCACGGTGCCGGCCGCCACGAAGACGCCGAAGCGCTTGGCCACGCTGGAGGTCGCACGCGGGGCGAAGTGGTGGACCATGATCCAGACGACGAAGGGCATCGCGATGAAGGCGGTCGCCTTCAGGGCCACGGCGGCGGCGATCAGCGCCAGCCCGGACAGGAACTTGCGGCGCAGGGCCAGCAGCAGGCCCAGGGAGACCAAGCCGACCATGACGGATTCGTTGTGCATGCCGGCCACGAGGTGGAGCAGCATGACGGGGTTGGCCACGCCGAGCCAGAGCGCCATCGTGGGCGAGCCGCCGAGCTCCCGGGCGATCCGGGGTACCGACCAAGCAATCGCGGCGAAGCCGGCCAAGGAAATCAACTTGTAGACGAAGATACCCACGGCGACGTTGTCGCCGACCAGGGCGGTCACGCCGTCACCAATCCACAGGTGCAGCGGACCGTACGGGGTGGTGGTGTTGCGCCAGTCCTGGGAGACCTCAAGCAGGAAGGGACCGGGATTGACCACGGGGCCTTCCGAATACGGGTCGAAGCCGTCGCGGACCATGGCGCCCTGCATGAGGTAGGAATAGACGTCACGGGAGGCCAGCGGCGCGGCCACGATGAGCGGGGCCAGCCACCAGGCCAGCGTGTGCCGGACGGTACCCAGCGCCCCCTCGCGGGCGGGCGCGACGGTCTCCCGGCCCAGGAGGATCCAGGCGCCGACCAGGCAGAAGATGCCCACCCAAAACAGCGCCATGCCGAGGTTGCGGCCGTGGCCGTAGGCCAAAAAGCTCAGGTTGAGCGCCTCCAACAGGCCGCCGCGGTTGCGGGTGGCGCCGCCGGAAAAGGACGCGATAGCCAGCAGGATGGTCCCGGCGAGCCCGAGCGTTAGCGGGCGCGGGAGGCGGATGGTCAGTGGGGTCGTAGCCATGGCGCGGCGCTATTTCTGCCGGGAGGTGGCGCGAATGGCCAGGTCGCGCAGGGCAGCAGAGACCTTCTCGTCCACGCCGGCGGCGTGCAAGTGCCCCAGGCCGGATTCGGTCAGGGCATCGATGCGTTCCTCGATGGCCTCGACCGCGCCGGAGTCCTGGATGATCTGGGACATGGTGGCGATATCGGCCGGGTCGTCGGTGGTGCCGATCAGACGGCGTAGCGTGGCGGCCGCGGCGGGATCGGCTTGATCGGCGCGCTCCAGGGCCGTGGCCAGCAGGACGGTGCGCTTGCCTTCGCGCAGGTCGTCTCCGGCCGGCTTGCCGGTGACGGAGGGATCGCCGAAAACGCCTAGCTGATCGTCGCGCAGCTGGAAAGCCACGCCGATGTCGCGGCCGTAACCGCGGAAGGCATCGATAAGCGTGGGCGAGGCGCCGGCGATGGCGGCGCCTAGGTGGAGGGGGCGCTCGATGGTGTAGGCGGCGGTCTTGTAGCGGTTGACGGCATCGGCGAGCTCGACCGACTCGGAACCGGTGGCCTCTAAGGTGATGTCGAGCAGTTGCCCGCCGATGACCTCGGTGCGCATGGCGCGCCACGGCTCGCGGGTGCGGGCCAGGGCGGCGGCGCTGAGGCCGGAATCCTGCAGCATGTCCTCGGCCCAGGCCAGGGCCATGTCGCCGACGAGGATGGCGACGGACTCGCCGAAGAAGTCGGCGTCGCCGTGCCACTGCGCTTGACGATGCCGCCCTGCCACCGCGCGGTGCACCGTCGGCTTGCCGCGGCGGGTGCTGGAGGCGTCGATGATGTCATCGTGGATGAGCGCGCAGGCCTGGATGAACTCCAGGGAAGAGGCGGCGCGGAGGACGGCCTGGGGATCCTCGTCGCCGTCCAGTCCGCCGGCGCCGACGAAGCCCGCCCAGGCGTAGAGCGGGCGGATGCGCTTGCCGCCGCCGAGAACGAAGTCCTCGAGGTAGGCGATGGAGCGGGTAACCGGCGCGCCGATGGAGCCTACGACCGGCCGTCGCTCCTCCAGGAATTCCGCGAGGGTCGCGCGGGCGGCGTCGGGGATTTGCTCAAGCTGGGGAATATTGTCTGCGGTCACGCCTAGGTATCTTACCGGTCGCGGGTGGCGCTCCGGTGTTGCGCAACCGCCGGCAGCGGCAGCGGGGCGTACAAGAGGGCAAACGGGCGGGAATCGCCGGGGTAGCGGTGGTGGCGCAGTGCGTCCCGAAAGCCCAGCGAGCGGTAGAGGCCGAACGCCGAATTTCCCTCCTGGGGCACCTCCGGCGTCGACAGCGCGACGTAGTCGGCGGGCACGTTCCAGAGCAGCTCCGTGATCAACTTGCGGCCGATGCCGTGGTTTTGCATGCCGGGGCGCACGTGCACCTCGGCTAGCTCGAAATAGCTGCGCAGCAGCGCCCATTGCTGCTCGGTGGGGCCGCCCTTTTCGTAGAAGCCCCGGCGCAGCTGCCGGTCCCACCAGGTATCCGGCGAGCCGAGAAAGCCGTAGGCCAAGCCGACGATGCCGCTTTCGGTGGTGGCGACTACCGCGCTAAAGCCCGGGTGGGAAATCTCTCGGCGCCAGGCGTGGGTACGGCTGACGCGGATGGAGTCGTTGTAGTCCATCGCCTCGATGTAGATCTCGACGAGCTGGGGCGCGAGCAGGGAAAACTCTTGCGGGCTGAGGCGACGGATGGAGATGTTCACGAATCTATCGAAACATGTTTGGCCCCGCGGCGGGGCAATTAGCCTAATTAAAGGTGTTCGAACTAGCTCCCGAGTGTTCGAAAAGAAAGTTTTAATCCTGCTTGAGGGGTTGTGGAGTTCGAACACCTGAGCTATATTAAGAGGTGTGAGTCGGAGGTGTTCCTAGAGTAAACGGCAAAAGAAAACAATGGCGCTCCCGCAAGCGGCAGCTTCGGAGGGAAGGTGAACGGACATGGCACACGTAATCTCGGCAACTAGGCAGGCAACCACGCGGACCTCGCGCACCAGCGGCGTGGGGAAGCAGCAGCATTTCCTGCGTCAAGCGCGAATGCTGATTGAGCAAGCGCGGGAGTATGCGGCGGACGGACGTTTCGAGGAGGCCCTCGAGGTCGCCTACCAGGCGGGGCTGCGCACCGCGGGGGCGCGCATCGCGGTCTCCGTGGTGGCGCGCCGCAAGCGCAAGCCGTCGAGCGCCTGGGAGCAGCTCGCGCTTGTGAGCGCGGAGGATAAGGAGTGGGCGCAGGAATTCGGCCAGTACTCCAAGCTGCGCTCCCGCGTTTCCCTCGGGCTGGAGGACGGGGTCGAGGAAGACACCGTCTTCGAGCTGATGGGGTTGGCCGCGCGGTTTATGGCCGCCACCCATGCGGCCGCGGTGGAATCCGACTTTGCCGCCTAGGTGCTAGCGCCAGGTGCTGGCCCTAGTTGTTAGCCCTAGTTGTTAGCCCTAGTTGTTAGCCCTAGGGGTTGGCCCGGGGCTTAAGTTGGGCTTTGTATCTACGTTAGAATGGGGGAGGAAGTGGCAGGGCGGGAACTAAATGTTTGGCGCTCACGTTGAACACAGTGAAAGGCCGTCGTACAGGGCCGTATTTTAGGCAGCGGTCCCTAAGGTTTATTGGAGGTACAGTGTCTCTTTCGGAGCAGGAACAGCGCGCGCTACGGGAGCTCGAGCAGCAGCTGTTGGCTGAAGATCCCAAGTTCGGTGCCTCTGTAGCCCAGGCCTCGGCCGGGTCCCCGAGCGGGGCCGTGACCTTGCGCGGCGTGGCGCTGGTAGTTGTCGGGCTGGTCATGCTGGTGGGCGGCGTGGCCCTGGCGCAGAACAGCCTGTGGTTCGTGGTCCTGTCGATCCTGGGTTTCCTCGTCATGTTCGGCGCGGGCATCTGGATGCTCCGCGGTGGCGGTACCACGGGTGCGAAGTCGGGCAAGAGGAAATCGGGCTCCGGCCGGGGCGGCGCGGGGGCGTCGCGGTCCGGCGGTAGCTCGATGGGTAACAAGCTGGAAGAGAACTTCCGCCGCCGCTTCGAGGGCAACTAGAGCATCGAGCTAAGCGGCCTAGCTTTCCAGGCCCCTGGGAGGGATCCCAGGGGCCTTTTTCGTGTCTCCGCGTGGTCTACACACAATTCCCCACTTTCCCCCACGCTGGCCCCCGCGGGGCCTAGAACGGGGAGTGCTGCGCGGGGGCGGGCCTTCGGGAGGAGCGGCGCGTGCGGCATTAGGCCAGCTCGCGAGTCGCAGTAGTAGGGGCGTGTGCGCTTTGGGGCTAAAGAATCTTGTGGTAAAAGAGGTGCCTATGTGGCGTCTGAGGCCTCGAAAACGCCGCGCCTGGGGATTTCTCCCCACTATTTTTATTACCTCTGACCTGTGGTTATGTGGCGAGTGGGTGATGGGTGGGGCGCGGTGGGTGTTGAAAGTGGGGGAAAGTGGGGTAAAGTGGGGCGCAGCGGTGGAGAAGTCGAACTTTGAGACCGTGGAGAAATGTCGGAGTTATCGAGCCAAGGAAGGTGGACGCCGGGATGTTTCTCGGAACCTACACTCCGAAGCTTGATGACAAAGGACGCCTAACGCTTCCGGCTAAGTTTCGAGATGAGCTAGCTGGCGGACTGATGGTGACTAAGGGGCAGGACCACTCACTAGCGGTTTACCCGCGCGAGGAGTTTGCGGAACGAGCTCGAAAAGCAGCGGCCGTGTCCCGGACGAACCCCACCGCCCGTGCGTTCATTCGTAACTTGGCAGCGAGCGCCGATGAGCAACGCCCGGATGGGCATGGCCGTATCACGTTGTCCGCAGGACACCGCGAATACGCCAACCTTTCCAAAGAGTGCGTGGTTGTCGGTTCAGTGGATTTTCTCGAGATTTGGGACGCAGCCGCTTGGGCTGAGTACCAAGAGCAAACTGAAGACGCCTACTCGGCGGCGGATGCGGACGACGTCCTGTCCGGCCTGCTGTAGAAGGCAGTTCACAACTCAACAGAGTGCGTGTACGGACTCTGTCCGAAGTGGAGTAGCTGGTGTACTTCCCCGACATCAGAACCCATTTCGGGCAGGGCCCTATACGCACTTAATTTGTCCCGACAACCCACCGCGGCCAAATCCCAAGCTACTTCGTTTACGGAAAGGGGGCACCATGGCTTCAGCTGAACGCAACAACCACGGCCACGTGCCCGTGATGCGTGAGCGTATGGCTGAGCTGCTCGCGCCCGCCGTGGCGAAGGCGGAAGCAGAGACCCCGGGCGGCGCCGTCCTAGTGGATGGCACGCTTGGCGCGGGCGGCCACACGGAATACTTCCTGGAGACCTTCCCGGAGGTGTCGGTGATTGGCATCGACCGCGATGGGGCATCGTTGGCGGCGGCCCGCGAGCGCCTGGCGAAGTTCGGGGACCGCTTCGTGGGCGTGCAGGCGCGCTTCGACGAGGTGGGCGACGAGATTGCCCGGCCGGCCACCCCGCACGCGGTTTTGGACAAGGCGCGGGAGTGGGGCATCGCGGGCGCGTTGTTTGACCTGGGGGTGTCGTCGATGCAGCTGGACCAGGCCGAGCGCGGCTTCGCCTACAGCCAGGACGCGCCGCTGGACATGCGTATGGACCCCAGCCAGGGGATTACCGCGGCGGATGTGCTCAACACCTACGACCACGGCAACCTGGCGCGCATCCTTAAGACCTACGGGGACGAGCGTTTCGCCGGCAAGATTGCCAGCGCCGTCGTGCGCGAGCGCGAGAAGGAACTCTTCCGTGACTCGGCGCGGCTGGTGGAGCTTTTGTACGCCACCATCCCGGCGGCGACCCGGCGCACGGGCGGGCACCCGGCCAAGCGCACCTTCCAGGCACTGCGCGTGGAGGTCAACCGCGAGCTGGAGGCCATCGAGCAGGTGCTGCCGGTTATCGCCGCGGCGCTGCGCGTCGGCGGCCGCGCGGTGTTTATGAGCTACCAGTCCCTGGAGGACCGGCTGGTCAAGCAGTTCTTCAAGGAGCAATCGACGTCGTCGACCCCGGAGGGCCTGCCGATGGACCTGCCAGGCACCGAACCGGACTACCGGGTGGCAACCCGCGGGGCGGAGAAGGCCTCTAAGGCCGAAATCGCCGAGAACCCGCGGGCCGCCTCGGTGCGGGTGCGGGCACTGGAGCGAATAGCCGGCACCCCGCAGCTGCTTTCCCCGGGAGGCACGCCATGACCCAGACCACTCGACACACCACCCGCCAATCCTCGACGAAGGGACACCGCTCCATGGGAGCTAGCCGAGATTTCACCACCGGAGAAGATACCGGAGCAGCCACCGCACTGCTCGAGCGGGATGGCCGCCGCGGCGCCCAGCGCACCGCGCGAACCCGGACCCCGGAACGCTGGGATGTGCGCCCGCGGCGCAGCTCGCACGGCACGACCAGCCCGCACGGCCCGCGCTACCAGCGCCTGGGCTCCCAGCAGGTGGTCTCCCAGCGCGGCCGCCGGCTGACCCCGATCAAGAAGAACTCACTGTTCGCCCGCCTGTCGGCAGTGGCCATCGTGCTGCTTATCGGCGGCGTGTGCCTGGCCATGTGGCTGTCGGGACTGTCGACCTCCCAGACTTTCAAGATCCAGCAGCTCTCCGCGCAGGAATCGCAGCTGGGCAACCAGATTGAAACGCTGAACCGCGACCTGGAAAACGTGCGCTCCACCGCGGACGTGGCCCGCCGCGCCGCGGACGCGAACATGGGCGTGCCCACCAACCCCGGCGTCGTCGAGGTCGGCGAGGACGGCAAGGTAGAGGAGAAGCGCGCGGCGACGGACGAGCAGGAATCCATCATCGACGTCAACGGCACGGCGATCCGCCCGGGCCGCGCCTCCAGCAACCCGGACGACACGGAAGGCATGTCCGATAGCCTGAACGCGACGCCGGACGGGCATCGTTCGCCGCAGGCACAGTCCGAGCGTTCGGGCGAGGGCCGCGAGCAAAACCGTGAGCAGAACGCGGAATCGAATGCACCACGCGCGGACGAGTTACCGGATCTGCCGGTCCGTGCCCCGTATTCTGGAGCCGGGAATTAGCAGTTGCTTTGGGCAGCCGGGTGGTTGTCCCAGAGGAAATGAATAAGGCAGGTGACTTACCACCGTGACGTCACGGAATCCGGGATCGCGCCCGCACCGGCGGTATCGCGATACCGGCGCGCGGGTGGGGCAATCGGCACGTCAGCCGCGCGCCGGCGGCCACAGCTACGGCACCGCCGCGGAGAAGACGCGGCCGGCTAGCACCCAGCCGCAGGTCAAGAAGCTCTACAAGAATTCGCACATGATGTCCCGCCGCCTGCGGTTCATCATGGCTTTCCTGTTGGTGGGCATGCTGGTACTGGTGGGACGCCTGGCCTGGGTGCAGGTCGTCTGGGGCCCGGATCTGTCGGCTAAGGCTATGGAGCAGCGCTCCCGGGTCTACGTGGAGCCGGCCCGCCGCGGCGAAATCACCGATAGCGATGGGCAGCGCCTGGCCTATACCATGCAGGCCCGCTCCCTGACCGTCTCGCCGACGCGCTTGCGCAAGGAGCTGGAGGAGCAGTTCACCAACGAACTTAGCGCCGAGGGCGCTAGCGGCGACGATCTGAAGAAGAAGGCCGGCGAGGCCGTCGATGACCGCCTGAAGGAGATGTCCAAGGGCATCCCGAAGATGATCAAGGACGCCGGCGCCGAGGTCGGCAGCGTTGACGACAAGGAGATCCTCGACAAGCTGAAGGCGGACACCCAGTACGAGGTGCTGGTGCGCAACGTGGATCCGGACGTGGCCGTAGAAATCGCCGAGGAATACCACGGCGTGGCCGCCGACCACCAGGACATCCGCCAGTACCCGAACGGTGCCATCGCCGAGAACGTGATTGGCAAGGTCTCCATGGACGGCCAGGGCCAGTTCGGCCTGGAGGCCTCCGGCGACTCGACGCTGACGGGCATCGACGGGCGCAAGACCGAGGACGTCTCCACGGACGGGCAGCCCATCCCGGGCACCCTGCGCGACGAGGTCAACGCCGTCGACGGCGCCAACGTCCACCTGACGCTGGACCTGGACCTGCAGACCTTCGTGCAGCAGAAGCTGGAGAAGGCCAAGGCCAATTCGCAGGCCAAGTCCGCCGAGGCCGTGGTGCTGGACTCGGCCACCGGCGAGGTTCTCGCCATGGCGAATACGGATACCATCGACCCCAACGAGGACATCGAAAAGCAGGTCAAGGCCGGCAAGGGCTTCGAGAACCCGTCGATCTCCCACCCCTACGAGCCGGGCTCGGTGGCCAAGATCGTCACCGCCGCCGCGGCCATCGAGGAGGGCGTGACCACCCCGGAGGAGGTCCACCAGGTCCCGGGCTCCATCGACATGGCCGGTGTGACGGTCAACGACGCCTGGCAGCACGGCGTCGAGCCCTACACCACGGCCGGCATCTTCGGTAAGTCCTCCAACGTCGGCACGCTCATGCTGGCCGAGAAGCTGGGGGACAAGACCTACTCGAAGTACCTCGACGCCTTCGGGCTGGGCAACGCCAGCGGCATCGAGCTGCCGAACGAGTCCGGCGGCCTGGTACCGGCCTTCGAGCAGTGGTCCGGCGGCACCTTCGCCAACCTGCCGATCGGCCAGGGCATGTCCTGGACGACGCTGCAGATGGCGAGTGTCTACCAGACCATCGCGAACGAGGGCGAGCGCATCACCCCGCGCATCATCAAGGACATCGACGGCGAAAGCGGCGAGGACCGCATCCACTCCGAGCCGGAGAAGACCCAGGTCATCAGCCCGGCCGCGGCGAAGACCACCCTGGACATGTTCCGGGCGGTTTTCCAGGAGGACCCGGCGGGCGTGCAGTCCGGCACGGCGCAAGGCAACGGCATCGACGGCTACCAGCTGTCCGGCAAGACCGGCACGGCCCAGAAGGTCGACCCGAACACGGGGGCGTATTCTAATTCCGCCTACTGGATCACCTTCGCGGGCGTGGCCCCGGCGGATGACCCGCGCTTCGTGGTCGCCATCATGCTGGACGAGCCGAAGTCGGGCGTCAACGACGACGGGTCGGGCGGGCAGTCCGCGGCGCCGGTCTTTAGCGACATCGCCGGCTGGCTGCTCAACCGAGACAACATACCCACCTCTCCGGAGGGCAAGAACCTTAAACTGCGGGCGGAATAGGAGAACATCACCATGGCACGTACGCTAGCTCGACTGGCACAGCTGGCCGGCGGGAGCCTGAGCGGCTCGCCGGAGACGGAAGTTAGCAGCATCGGACTGGACTCGCGCTCCATCGCCCCGGGCGGGATGTTCGCGGCCTTGCCGGGCCTTCACGCCCACGGCGCGCGTTTCGCCGCCGACACCCCGGCAGCGGCGGTGCTTACCGATGCCGCCGGCGCGGAAATCCTCGACGCCGCCGGCGACACCCGACCCCGGCTGGTGGTCGAGGACATCCGGGCCGTGCTGGGGGATATCTCCGCCGAAATCTACGACCACCCGTCGGCCGACCTGACCATCCTGGGCGTTACCGGGACCTCCGGAAAGACCACCACTAGCTACCTGCTGGAGGCCGGGCTGCTGGCCGCCGGCTACCAGGTAGGCCTTATCGGCACCACCGGCACGCGCATCAACCGCACCCCGGTGCCCACGTCGCTGACCACGCCGGAAGCCCCCAAACTCCAAGAACTTTTCGCGCAGATGCGCGACCAGGGGGTCACCCACGTGGTCATGGAGGTCTCCTCCCACGCCCTGGCACTGGGCCGCGTGAAGGGCACGCGCTTTGCCGTGGGCGGGTTCACCAACCTCTCGCAGGACCATCTGGACTTCCACCCGACCATGGAAGACTATTTCCTGACCAAGGCCCGCCTGTTCACCGGCCCCGAGGCCGCCGCGGCTGCGGTCATCTGCGTCGACGATTCCTGGGGCCAGCGGCTGGTGGAACTGTCCCGCGCGGCGGGCACCCCCACCGCGGAGGTCGCCACCGCCGAGAAGGCCGTAACAACCAACGCGGGCAAGGTCATTTCCGCCCACCACACCGCGGTGGAACCGACCGGCGAACAGCACGGCGTGCTCAGCCTGGAGGGCAAGGACTACCAGTTCACGGTCCCGCTACCGGGCAAGTTCAACGTAGCCAACGCCGCCCTGGCAGCCGGGATGGCCGCCGCGGCCGGAGTGGACGTGGAGGCCTTCCTGAAGGGCGTGGCCGGCGTCGCGGTGCCGGGGCGCATGCAGCGCGTGGACTGCGGCCAGGATTTCGTCGCCGTGGTCGACTACGCCCACAAGCCGGCGGCCGTGGCCGCGGTCCTGGACACGCTGCGCGAGCAGATTCGGACCTCCGAGCGCCCGGAGGGGCGCATCGGCATTGTCATCGGCGCCGGCGGCGACCGGGATTCTTCCAAGCGCCCGCTGATGGGGCAGGCCGCGGCCAGCCGCGCCGACTACGTCGCGGTCACCGACGACAACCCCCGCACCGAGGACCCGACTCCCATCCGCGCAGCCGTACTGGCAGGTGCGAAGGAGGCCGCCGCCGAGCGCGACGACGAGGTCACCTTGGCAGAGTACGCCTCCCGCGCCGCGGCCATCGACGCGGCTATCCAGTGGGCAGAGCCTGGCGATGCGATTATCGTGGTAGGCAAAGGCCACGAAGTCGGCCAGATCGTGGGGGACACGGTCCACCACTTTGACGACCGGGAAGAGGTACAGCGCGCACTGGAAACTAAGACCTCCGGCACCACGCCGGCGGGGAAGGAAGAAGCATGATTGAGCTAACGCTAAAAGAGATAGCCGAGATCACCGGCGGCTATCTGGACGAGGTCGATGACCCGCAGGCTCAGGTCACCAGCTTCGTCGAATTCGATTCGCGCAAGATCACCCCGGGCGGGCTGTTTTTGGCCCTGCCCGGCGCCCGCGTCGATGGGCACGACTACGCCCGCGCGGCCGTCGATCAGGGCGCGGTGGCCGTGCTGGCCGCCCGCCCGGTGGGCGTGCCCGCAATCGTCGTCGAACCCACCGGCCGCGTGGAGGGCGACGGCGCGAACGCTGATATCTACGCCCACGACGCCGACGGGTCTGCCGCCGCTGTCATCCGCGCCCTCTCAGCGCTGGCCCAGGCGGTCACCCGCCGGCTGGCCGACCACGGCAACCTGACCATCGTCGGAGTGACCGGCTCGGCCGGCAAGACCTCGACCAAGGACCTGATGGCGGCCATTTTCCACTGCGCGGGCGAGACCGTCGCCCCGCCCGGCTCCTTCAACAACGAGGTCGGACACCCCTACACCGCGCTGCGGTGCGACTGGCAGACCAAGTACCTGGTCGCGGAGATGTCGGCGCGCGGCATCGGCCACATCCGCCACCTGGCGGACATCGCCCGCCCGACCATCGGCGCGGTGCTCAACGTGGGCTCGGCCCACCTGGGTGAGTTCGGCTCCCGCGAAAACATCGCCCAGGCCAAGGGCGAGCTGGTCGAGGCCCTACCGGCGGCCGCCGAGGGCGGGGTAGCGGTGCTCAACGCCGACGACTCCTTTGTCGCCGCCATGGCGAAGCGCACAGACGCCAAGGTCGTCTACTACTCCGCGGCGAACCCGCCGGCGCCGGAGGCTGACTACACCGCTACCGACGTGGAGCTCGACGACGTTGCGCGCGCCGCGTTTACCCTCCACTCGCCGAACGCCGCCCCGCAGCGCATCAAGCTGCAGGTCTTCGGCGTCCACCAGGTCTCCAACGCCCTGGCGGCGGCCGCCTCGGCCATCGAGTCGGGGATCCCGGCGGAGCAGGTCGCCGCGGCGCTGAGCGGGCACCGGAACGCCTCCGCGAACCGGATGGACGTCTACAGCCGCCCGGACGGGGTCACCATCATCAACGACTCCTACAACGCCAACCCGGACTCCATGCGCGCGGCCATCGCGGCGCTGGGGTATACCACCGCGGCGCGCCCGGACGCCCGGGCGATTGCGGTCTTGGGCGAGATGGGCGAGCTGGGCGCGGAAGCCGAGCACGCCCACCAGCAGCTGGGCGCGGAACTGGCGAAGTACAACGTGGACCGGCTGATCATCGTCGGTGATTCCCCGGCCTGCCGGGCGCTGGCCGCCGCGGCCGCCGACCGCGGGATCACCACGACCGTCGGGGCGGACCACGCGCAGGCCGCCCAGCTGGTCGAGGAAACCCTGCGCACCCCGCCCGCCGGGGTGGAGCAGTGGTCGCAGCGCGCGGCGAAGGACGTGGTGCTCATCAAGGCATCGAACGCCCAGCAGCTGTGGCGGGTAGCTGCAAACCTAAAGGGCGAGGGCTAGAACCACCTCGATAAGATAAGCTCGCGCAGAATTTTCTTCAGACTGCTTTTGTTGTATTAGAAGGACCACGTTCACAGTGACCCAAATTATTCTCTCCGGCGTAATTAGCTTTATCGTCGCGATTTTCTTCACACCCTGGCTGATCCGGTATTTCTCCCACGCCGGCAAGGGGCAAGAGATCCGCGAAGACGGCCCTAAGTCGCACCTGCGCAAGCGCGGGACCCCGACCATGGGCGGTCTGGCGATCCTAGCCGGCATCGTCGTGGCCTACCTGACCACGGGCTTCTACGGGTTGGTTTCCGGCAAAGGCGGGTTCACTGTCTCCGGCGTCCTGGTCCTGGGCTTGACCCTGGGGCTGGGCGGCCTGGGCTTTGCGGACGACTTCATCAAGCTGTTCAAGGCCCGCAACCTGGGCCTGAACAAGAAGGCCAAGCTCATCGGGCAGCTCGCGCTCGCCCTGGCCTTTGGCTTCCTGGCGCTGCAGTTCCCGGACGACAACGGCCTGACCCCGGCCTCGACCAAGCTGTCGATGTTCCGCGAGATCGACACCTTCGACATCGCCGTGGGCGGCGCCGTCATCGGCACCATCGTCTTCCTGGTCTTCATGTATATCCTCATCGCGGCCTGGTCGAACGCGGTCAACCTCACCGACGGCCTGGATGGGCTGGCGGCCGGCACGACCGCCTTCGTGATGGGCGCCTACAGCCTGATCACCTTCTGGCAGTTCCGCAACGCCTGCGGCGCCGACCACGCCGCCGGCTGCTACGAGGTCCGGGATCCGCTGGACCTGGCCATCCTGGCCGCGGCCGGGCTGGGCGGCTGCCTGGGCTTTCTGTGGTGGAACGCTGCCCCGGCCAAGATCTTCATGGGGGACACGGGCTCCCTGGCGCTCGGCGGCCTGGTCGCGGGCATCTCCGTGACCACCCACACCGAGCTGCTGATGATCATCATCGGTTCCCTGTTCGTGGTGGAGGCGGCCTCCGTGGTCATCCAGGTCGCCGTCTTCAAGACGACCGGCAAGCGCTTTTTCCGCATGGCGCCCATCCACCACCACTTCGAAAACGGTGGATGGCCGGAGACCTCCGTGGTCATCCGCTTCTGGCTGCTGGCCGGCATGGCCGCCATGCTGGGCGTGGCCCTGTTCTACGCAGACTGGCTGACTGCCGCGGGCATCGGAATCTAGAAACTGAAGATAAAGGTTAGGAGCCTTCGATAACACCATGACTTTGCACACGGCGCGTAGTCTGCCCGCGGACCTGGCCCAGGCCCGCCGGGTGCTGGTAGCGGGCGCGGGCGTATCCGGGCGCGGCTGTGCTCGCGTGCTGGACCGCCTGAACCTCGAGGTCACCATCGCCGACGACAACCCGCAGGCGCGGCAGCAGGGCCTGGCCGATTGCGGCGCGCGGGCGACCGGGATGAGTACCGCGGAGGCTATGGCGATTGCCGCCGACGGCCAGATCGACCTGGTGGTGACCTCCCCGGGCTGGCGCCCGGACTCGCCGCTGCTTACCGCCTACCGTGACGCCGGCGTCGAGGTCATCGGCGACGTCGAGCTGGCCTACCGCCTGGACGCGGCCGGCACCTTCGGCGCGCCGCGCCAGTGGCTGGTCATCACCGGCACCAACGGCAAGACCACTACCACCGGCATGCTGGCGGCCATCATGCAGGCAGACACTAGTCGCACCGGCCGCCGCGCGGTGTCGGTGGGCAACATCGGGGTCTCCGTCTTCGACGCCATCCAGGACAACGATCGCGTCGACGTGCTGGTCGCTGAGCTGTCGTCTTTCCAGTTGCACTGGGCCAGCCAGCTGCGCCCGGACGTGGGGGTGCTGCTGAACTTGGCCGAGGATCACCTCGACTGGCACGGCAGCTTCGACAACTACGCCGCGGACAAGGCCAAGGTCATGCACGCAGGCATCGCTATCGCCGGTGCGGACGACGCGCACGTGATGGAGCTGGTCGCCCGCGCCCGCCAGTCCGGCGACCTGGCCCCGCAGGTCTATTCCTTTAGCTCCCAGACCCCGCTGGCCGGCCAGGTCGGCGTGGAGGGCGGGCGAATTATCGCCCGCCTGGACGGCGAGGACCTAGACCTAGTCTCCGCCGACGGGGTGGAGCCGGCCGGATTGGCCGGGGTTTTGGACGCCTGCGCGGCGGCAGCGGCCGGGCTGGCCGCCGGCGCGAGCCGCGAAGCCGTGGAAGCAGGCCTGGGGGCCTACCACGTCGCCGGCCACCGCGGCGCGGTCGTGCACCGCCACGGCGGGGTCAGCTTCATCGACAACTCCAAGGCCACCAACCCGCACGCCGCCGACGCCGCCCTGGAGGGCCTCGACCGGGTCATCTGGCTGGTCGGCGGGCAGCTCAAGGGGGCAGATGTCAGCGAGCTGGTCGCCACCCACGCCGACCAGCTCAAGGCCGCCGTCGTGCTGGGCACAGACCGGCAGCTGGTGGCGCGGGCCCTAAGCGCCCACGCCCCGCAGGTCCCCGTGACCGTCTTAGACGAGCAGGACCCGCAGGCGGCCATGGATGGCGCAGTCGCGGCGGCCTGGCAACACGCCGAGGCGGGGGATACCGTACTTCTGGCCCCGGCTGCGGCATCGTTAGACATGTACACCGGGATGGCGCAGCGCGGCGACTTCTTTGCCGCCGCAGCCCGCGCTCTCACGGAGCAATCCGCCCACGACGCCGCCCAGGATGCCGGAGAAGATACCGAGGAGAAGCCAGCGCAATGACCTCCACAACGCAGAAGTCAGCCAAGCCCGGCCACCGGGTGGCTAATTTCCTCGAGCGCAGCCTCGAGCAGATGAACAAGTGGCCGGGGCTGGACTATCTGATGTTGCGGATCATCATCTTCCTGCTCGTCGGCATCGGTGTGACGATGGTCTTCTCGTCGTCTATGGCCGAGTCCCTCGTGGAATCCGGCCTGGTCTGGGGCCAGGCGCTGCGCCAGACCGCGATGGTCCTGGTCGGCCTCCTGGCCTTCTGGGTCGCGCTGAAGATCCCACCGCGGGCCATGCGCTGGGCCATCCCATGGATCCTGTTGTTGTCCATCGTGCTGCTCATCCTCGTGCTCATCCCGGGGGTGGGTACCGGCCGCGCGGAGGTCGGCTCCCAGTCGTGGATCATCCTGGGACCGATTTCCTTGCAGCCCTCGGAGCTGGCGCGCGTGGCCATCGGGCTCTTCGGTGCCTCGGCGCTGGCCAACAAGCAGCACCGCCCGAAGGACCTGCTGGATCCGTTCATGGTCTATTCCGCCATCGCGGGCCTGATGTTCCTGCTGATTATCCTCCAGGGCGACCTGGGCATGGCCATGTCTTTCGCCGTGGTGGTCGTGTTCACCCTGTTTTTCGCCGGCGTGGACTGGCGCGTGGTCGCCTCGATTATCGGTCTGGCGGTCGCGGGCGTCGTCTTCGTCTTTCTCTCGGGCGGCTTCCGCTCGCACCGTTTCCACACCTACTTCGACGCCCTGGTGGGCAACATCCAGGACACCCAGGGCACCGGCTTCCAGGCCTACCAGGGTTTCCTCTCGCTAGCCGACGGCGGCGTCGCCGGCGTGGGCATCGGCCAGTCCCGCGCCAAGTGGTTCTACCTGCCGGAGGCCAAGAACGACTTCATCTTCGCCGTGGTGGGCGAGGAGCTCGGCCTGTGGGGCGGCGCACTCGTCATCGTGCTCTTCGCCCTGCTGGGGTTCTTCGGCATCCGCACCGCCCTGCGCGCGCAGAACCAGTTCCACGCCCTCATGGCGGCGACCCTGACCACCGGCGTGGTGGCCCAGGCCTACTTCAACATCGGCTACGTCGTCGGCCTGCTACCGGTGACCGGCATCCAGCTGCCGATGATCTCGGCCGGCGGCACCGCGGCAATCATCACCATCGGCTCCATGGGCCTGTTGTGTAACGTGGCCCGGCACGAGCCGGAGGCAGTCTCGGCCATGCGCAACTACGGGCGTCCGCTCTTCGACCGGCTCTTCTTCATCGCGGAGCCGGAGCCGGCCGATGCCGCCCCGCGCGGCGGCCGTCGCCGCGCCGACGGTTCGGGCGCGCCCCGGGACCGCCGCCCCGAGCGCCCGGGTGCCAGCCCCCAAAAGCGGGGCAGTGCCCGCAGACAGCAGCAGCGTGAGGAGCGTTTCGGCTCCCCGGTGACCGGCCGGACCCGCCCGGTGCGCTCCACGCCGCGTGGGCAGGATTCCACCGGGCGCGGCGGGGACAGGAACCCGCGCCGGCGCTGGTAGCCTGTAGTTCATGAATTCAAAGCCTTTATCCGTCGTCGTCGCTGGTGGCGGCACTGCCGGACATATTGAGCCGGCCCTGGCTGTGGCCGCTGTCCTGCAGCGCGACTACGGCGCCCGTATTACCGCTCTGGGCACCCAGAAGGGGCTGGAGAGCGACCTCATTCCCGCCCGCGGGGTCGATCTGGAGATGATCACCCCGGTCCCGATCCCGCGCAAGCTCAGCCTGGACCTGCTGAAGCTGCCGTACCGCCTGGTGCGTTCCGTGCTGGAAGCGCGCAAGGTTCTTAAGAAGGTGGACGCCGACGCCGTCTTCGGCACCGGCGGCTACGTCGCCGCGCCGGCCTACCTGGCCGCGGCCAGCCACCACCTGCCCTTCTACGTGCTGGAGACCAATGCGCTGGCGGGCCTGGCCAACAAGCTGGGCGTCAAGCTGGGCGGCATCGGCTTCAACGCCCACCCGAATTCGGGCATGCCGGGCGAGCAGATCGGCATTCCGGTGCGACCGGAACTGGGCAACGATCCGGAGGCCGCCGCCCGCGGGCGCGAGCTCTGGGGTCTGCGCGAGGGTATTCCCACCATCCTGGTCACCGGCGGCTCCCAGGGGGCGGCCAGCATTAACCGCGCCGTGGCCGCGGCGAAGTCCTCCTGGGACGGGGAGTTCCAGGTCCTGCACGCCGTCGGCAAGAAGAACGCGCTGCCCGAGTCGAGCGAGGGCTACGTGCCGGTGCCGTATATCGACGACATGTCCGCGGCCCTGGCCGTGGCGGATCTGGCGGTTTGCCGCTCCGGGGCGATGACCGTGGCGGAGGTCTCCGCCGCCGGCGTGCCCGCCATCTACGTGCCGCTGCCGCACGGCAACGGCGAGCAGGCTCTCAATTCCAAGGACGTCGTGGCAGCGGGAGCGGCCGTCCAGGTCCCCGACGCCGAGCTGGACGGGGCGCGCCTGGACCGCGAGGTGCGCGCCATCCTGGGCGATGAGCAGCGCCTTGAGTCTATGCGCGCGGCTGTTGCCAACAGCGCGGCCGGCGGCGCGGCCCAGCGCCTGGCCGACCACATCGCCACCGCCGTCCGAGAAGGCAAGGAGGTCTCCTAGTGGGTCCCGAATCCACCCCAGACGCAGTCAACCTCGACCGGGTCCACCTGGTGGGCATCGGCGGCGCCGGCATGTCCGGCCTGGCCCGGATCCTCCTGGCCCGCGGCAGCGCCGTGTCCGGCTCGGACCAGAAGGAGTCCACCGCCGTGGAAGTCTTGCGCACCCTCGGCGCGCACATCTCGGTCGGCCACGCCGCGGAGAACCTGCGGCTCGGCGGCGAGAACCCGACCGCCGTGGTCACCTCTTTTGCCGCGATCCCGCAGGACAACCCGGAGCTGGTCGCCGCGCGGGAGGCCGGCATTCCGGTCATTCGCCGCTCCGACCTGCTGGGCGAGCTGATGGAGGGCTACACCCAGGTGCTGCTAGCCGGCACCCACGGCAAGACCTCGACGACCTCGATGACGGTCAACGCGCTGCAGCAGGCCGGCGAGGACCCGTCCTTCGCCATCGGCGGCCAGCTCAACCGGGCCGGCACCAACGCCCACCACGGCACCGGGAAGGCCTTCGTGGCCGAGGCGGACGAGTCGGATGCCTCCCTGTTGCGCTACCGCCCGGACGTGGCGGTGGTGACCAATATCGAGCCTGATCACCTGGACTTCTTCGGCACCCCAGAGGCCTACTTCCAGGTCTTCGAGAACTTCGCCGATCGGATCACCCCGACCGGGCACCTGGTGGTCTGCCTGGAGGACGAGCACGCGGCCCAGATGGGCCAGCGCGCCGCCCAGCGCGGCATCGCCGTCGTAGGCTACGGCACCCCCGACGCCGTAAAGCGTTACCCGGACGTTCCGGCGGCCGCGGTGATTTCTACCGAGGAGGCCACCGCGGAGGGCACCCGGGTCACCGTCCACCTGGATGTGGCGGGGCACTCGGTGGGGCTGGACTACCTGCTGCAGGTCCCCGGGCACCACATGGTGCTCAACTCGGCCGCTGCCTTGGTGGCCGGCACGCTGGCGGGCGCGGACCCGCACAAGCTGGCCGACGGGCTCAGCGACTTCACCGGCGTGCGCCGGCGCTTCGAGTACCGCGGGGCCGTCGCGGCGGGGCCTCAAGGCCAGGAGCCGGTGGAGGTCTTCGACGACTACGCGCACCACCCGACCGAGGTAGCCGCGGTCCTGCGCGCCGCCCGCGAGCGGGTGGAGGCGACCACCCGCGCCGGCCGCGTGGTGGTCTGCTTCCAGCCGCACCTGTACTCGCGCACCATTAAATTCCAGCAGGAATTCGCCGACGCGCTGAGCCTGGCGGACGTGGCGGTCGTGTTGGATATCTACGGCGCCCGCGAGCAACCGGTGGAGGGGATCACCTCCCGCATCATCACCGACAAGATACCCGCGGGAACCGAGGTCTTCTACGAGCCGGACTTCTCCGCGGCGGCGGCCAGCGTGGTCGCGGCCGTCAAACCGGGCGATCTGGTGCTGACCATGGGCGCCGGCTCGGTCACCTTGGTGGCCGCGGAGATCCTGGCTGAGCTGGAGCAGCGTTTCCAATGAGGAGCAAGCTAGTACTGTCGGTGGTCGGCGCCCTCGTGGCGGTGGCGGTCATCGCTGCCGCCGTGGTGTGGTTCTTCCCCGTGTTTAAGGCCCAGGATTTCGAGCTCAACGGCGCCACCCAGGTCACCGAGGAAGAGGTCCGCGAGGCCTCCGGGATAGCCGAGGGCAGCAACCTGATGCGCCTGGACGCGCACGCGGCCGCCGAGGGCGTGGCCACCCTTCCCTGGGTCAAGTCCGCGACGGTGGGCCGCTCCCTGCCCAGCACGGTGCAGGTGGATATCACCGAGCGGGAGGCCGTGGCCTTCCTGCGCGAGGGCGATGGCACCCACCTCATCGACTCGGCGGGCAAGGAATTCGTCGTCGCCGAGCCGCCGGAAGGGGCCGTGGAGATCGACAGTGATGACAAGTCCAGCCTGGTCGACGCCGTCGAGATCTTGGCCGCCCTGTCGCAGGACCAGCGCGCCCAGGTCGAAAAGCTCAGCATGGACGAGAAATACTCGGCCACGCTGCACCTGACGGAAGGCCGCACGGTCGTCTGGGGCGCGAACGACGACAACGCCGACAAGGCGCGGGCGTTTTCCACCGTGCTGCAGATGGACGGCACCCAGTGGAATATCACTAACCCCGAGTTGGTGACTAAGCGCGGTTAGCGCTGTAAAAAATTCTCGAATTCGCGCCCCCGCCTGATTGCCGTATGGTGGGGGCGCGAACTGCATAAAAGCCCATGTCAGCAACCCTAAAGTAGAGGTTGAGGGTACCGACACGCGGGCAAATGAACACGTAAATTACACGTGTGTCAGTGAAGATGGATAGCAACCGCGTCATAGGCGCGCAATTCCTCGTTTATTTACCAACAAATCCCGAAAGGTTTGACCACCTCTCATGAGCACACCGAACAACAATTTGGCGGAAATCAAGGTCGTCGGCGTCGGCGGCGGCGGCGTCAACGCCGTCAACCGCATGATCGAAGAAGGCCTCAAGGGCGTCGAGTTCGTGGCAATTAACACGGACTCCCAGGCGCTGATCTTCTCCGACGCCGACTTCAAACTGGATATCGGCCGCGAGGCCACCCGCGGCCTGGGCGCCGGCGCCAACCCGGAGGTCGGCCGCACCTCCGCCGAGGACAACAAGTCCGAGATCGAGGACGCCCTCAACGGCGCCGACATGGTCTTCGTCACCGCCGGCGAGGGCGGCGGCACCGGCACCGGCGCCGCCCCGGTCGTGGCCTCCATCGCCAAGAAGCAGGGCGCGCTGACTGTCGGTGTCGTCACCAAGCCCTTCAAGTTCGAGGGCGCCCGCCGTACCCGCCAGGCCCTGGAGGGCATCGAGCAGCTCCGCGAGGTCTGCGACACCTTGATTGTCATCCCGAACGACCGCCTGCTGCAGCTGGGCGACGAAAACCTGTCCATGATGGAAGCCTTCCGCGCCGCCGACGAGGTCCTTCACAACGGTGTTCAGGGTATCTCCAACCTGATCCTCATCCCGGGCATGATCAACGTCGACTTTGCCGACGTTCGCTCCGTCATGGCCGACGCCGGCTCCGCCCTGATGGGTGTGGGTTCTGCCCGCGGCGACAACCGGGTCATGACCGCGGCCGAGCAGGCCATCAACTCCCCGCTGCTGGAGTCCACCATGGAAGGCGCCAAGGGCGTGCTGCTGTCCGTGGCCGGCGGCTCCGACCTGGGCCTGCAGGAGGTCTACGAGGCCTCCTCCATGGTCGAGGAGAAGGCCGACCCGGACGTCAACCTGATTTTCGGCACCATCATCGACGACAATCTGGGCGACGAGGTCCGCGTGACCATCATCGCCACCGGTTTCGACGCCGAGAAGAACGCTACCGATAAGCCGGCTGGCGAGGCCCACCCGCAGCAGCCCCAGCAGCAGCGTTCGGGTTCGCTGTTCGAAAACCGCGACCGCGCCACCGAGCCGGAGCCGGCCGAGGAGCCGCGCGGCGGCTACGAGCCGCGCCACCAGCTGCGCCACGACGAGCGCGAGGGCTACAGCCCGCGCGAGTCCGAGCCGCAGCGCCGCGCCGGCGATTCCCGCGGCGACGGCGGGCTGTTTACCACCCGCGAGCGCTTCGACCGGGAGGCCCCGCGGGGGGACTACCGCCCGAGCTACCGCGACGAGCGCGACAACCGCGGCGACGATGACCTGGACGTGCCGGACTTCTTGCGCTAATTGAGTCCCCGCGCGCGCTAGTCTGGAGTGCATGCCAGTAAACGAGGAAGCACGCACCACCCGCCCCGCCCGCCTGAAACGCCCCTTCCGGATGGTCTTTACGGCCCGCTCGGGAGGGGCTTCGGCGTCCCCGTACGAGTCTTTCAACCTGGCTGAGCACGTGGGCGACGACCCGGCGGCGGTCGCGGCGAACCGGCAGCGCCTGCGCGAGCTGCTGCGCCTAGACGAGATCGTCTGGATGGAGCAGCTCCACACCAATAACGTCACCGTCGTCGACGGCCCGCGGTCTGCGCCCGTGGAGGCTACCGATGCCCTGGTCACCGCCACCGAGGGCCTCGCCCTGGGCGTGCTGGTCGCCGACTGCACCCCGGTGCTGCTGGCCGACCCGGAAGCCCGCGTGGTCGCCGCCGCCCACGCCGGGCGCTTAGGCGCGCGCAACGGGATCGTGCCGGCGACCGTGGAGGCGATGTGCGATCTTGGCGCGCGCCCGGAGCGCCTGCAGGTGCTGCTGGGCCCGGCCGCCAGCGGACGGCACTACGAGGTGCCCGCCGAGATGGCCGCCGACGTCGAGGCCCACCTGCCCGGCTCGCGGACGACGACCGAGAAGGGCACCCCGGGCATCGACGTGCGCGCCGGACTCATCCGGCAGCTGATGGGCCTGGGCGTTACCGCCATCCAGGCGGATCCGCGCTGCACTATCGAGGACACCACTTTCTTTTCCTACCGCCGGGAGGGGACGACCGGCCGGCAGGCAGGACTCATCTGGTTGGAGGAGCAGACCGACAATGACCGATAAGACTACCCCGCAGGACCGCCAGCAGGACACGGCAGACCAGGGCCGCGACCAGGCCCGGCTCGCCGAGTTGGAGCGCGGACTGGCCCGCACCCGCGAGCAGATTGCCGGGCTGGCCGCCGAAGCCGGCCGCCCGGCGCCGCGCCTGCTGCCGGTGACCAAGTTCCACCCGGCCGAGGACATCGCGCTGCTTAGCCAGCTGGGCGTGACCGACGTCGCCGAAAACCGCGAGCAGGAAGCCCGCGCCAAGGCCGAGCATCTGCCCGAGATGCGCTTCCATATGATCGGCCAGATCCAGACCAAGAAGGCCAACCACGTGGCCCGCTGGGCACACAGCGTGCACTCGCTGGATTCCGAAAAACTCGCCCACGCCCTCGACCGCGGGGTGGAGCTGGCCCGCGAGCGCGGCCAGCGCAGCGAGAACCTGCCGGTCTACGTGCAGCTGTCCTACGACTCGGATCCGTCCCGCGGGGGCGCGGCCTGGGACACGGCCGAAGACCTGCTGCGGGTGGTCGAGGATTTGGACAACCTGGACCTGCGCGGCATCATGGTTGTCCCGCCCGTGGAGGCGGACGCGGCAGAGGTCTTTGCCTCCGCGCGCCAGCTGGCCGACGAGCTGGGGGAGAAGCTCGGCCAAGCGCTCGAGCTGTCGGCCGGGATGAGCACGGATCTGCGCGAGGCAATTTTTGCCGGCACGGATATCGTGCGTGTCGGAACCGGCATCATGGGCACGCGGCCAGTAGGTTAAAAACCAACGCAAAGACGCATATCAGACCGCACTTGTACATTTCGGGTCAGAGGGAGACCACATATGTCATTTATTGATCGCACGAAGGAGTTCTTCGGCCTGCAGCCGATGGACATGGACCACGACGACGCCTACTACGAGGACGACGCTCGCTACGCCACCGCCGGCTCCGCGGCCTACCAGCCGCGCCCGAGCTACGAGCGCACCCCGGCCGAGCCGGAGTTCGCGCCGACCATCGTGCCGATTTCCCTGACCACCTACAACGACGCCCCGAAGATCGGCGAGCCCTTCCGCGACGGCGACGCCGTCGTCTTCGAGCTGACCGACGCCGAGAAGTCCGCCGCCAAGCGCTTCATCGACTTCGCCGCCGGTCTTTGCTTCGCGCTGCGCGGCCGCATGGTCGACCTGACCAAGGGGCTGGACACCGACCGCCGCGTGTTCGCCATCGTGCCGGAGCGCGCCAACATCTCCACCCTGGAGCTGGAGCGCGCCGCCCAGCTGCGCTAAGCGCGTCACGGCTTTTTGTTCCCCGGGCTTCGCCCACCGGTTAACCCGGTGAGGGCACCCGGGGATTTTTCGTGGCTTGCCGGGTAATTCCCCAAAGGTGGGGGTAGTTCGGATAGGGTCGATGGGGTGAGTCAATTAGGAATTATTCTGTACGCCGTGCTCCGGATCTTTTCCCTAGCGCTAATCGTGCGCATCATCATCGAGATGATCCAGTCCTTTTCCCGGCAGTTCAACCCGCCGCGCTGGTTCATGATGTGCGCCGAGCCGCTGTTTGCGGTCACAGATCCGCCCGTAAAAGCCCTGCGCAAACTCATTCCGCCGCTGCGGCTGGGCGGGGTAGCGCTAGACATGTCAATCATCGTCCTGTTCATCATCCTGGCCATCCTGATGAATATCGTCATCGCCACGATGGTCTAGTTTCCGTGATCTAGCCGGCCGCCGGCGGGCTAGAACACACGGGTAACGGACGGGCACTAGCGGGGCAGAGGTAAACGAAAGTGCAAAATCGTCAACCTCGGCTTAATATTGAGACTTGAGTAATCGTCCGTTACTGTGTCTTTTTGGTTACAATGAAACGAAGAATCGTATTATTGTCCGATTAGAAAACCTTGGGTTGGGCGACGAGTGTAGGCTCGTAGCTTGATTCATATCTTCTATTGGCTCCGGAAACCTCCGGGGTTGCACCGACTTGAAGGGGAAGAGAAGTCAATGCCGCTGTCACCAGCTGATGTACACAACGTCGCGTTCAGCAAGCCGCCGATTGGCAAGCGTGGCTACAACGAGGACGAGGTCGACCAGTTCCTCGACCTGGTTGAAGACGCCCTTGCCCAGCTGCAGGACGAGAATGACGACCTGCAGTCGCAGGTCAACAGCCTGCAGTCCGGCTCCGGCGCCGCCACCGCTTCCGCGGCGTCCGCTACCTCTTCGGTCGACGAGGCCGCTCTCCGCAAGGAGATCGAGGCAGACCTGCGCTCCCAGCTCGACAAGGAATACGAGAAGAAGCTGGCCGACGCCAAGGCTGAGGCCGCGCAGAACGCCAAGAAGGAGCAGGCTTCCGCTGCCGCTGGCAAGTCCAGCGCCGACTCCAAGGAGCTGAAGGCCGCCCAGGACGAGGCCACCAAGGCCAAGCAGGACCTGGACAAGGCTCGCCGCGACCTGGAGGCTGCCAAGAAGGAAAACCAGGAGCTGCAGAAGAAGGTCGCGGACGTTTCCGCTTCCTCCGCTTCCGCTTCCACCGCCAAGGAGACCCCGGCGGCTGCCGCCACCGCGGACGCCAACGGCCTGGCTACCCCGGAGACCCACATGCAGGCCGCCCGCGTGTTGGGCCTGGCCCAGGAGATGGCCGACCGCCTGACCAACGAGGCCAAGGCCGAGTCCGAGTCCATGCTGACCGACGCGCGCACCGCCGCCGAGAAGCAGCTGTCCGACGCCGACACCAAGTCCCGCACCCAGCTGGACGAGGCCCAGAAGAAGGCCGACGCCCAGGTCGCCGAGGCCCAGCAGCGCGCCAAGCAGACCGAGTCCGAGGCTAACTCCCGCGCCGAGGCCCAGATCCGCCAGGCCGAGGAGAAGGCAGCGGCCCTGCAGGCTGACGCTGAGAAGAAGCACACCGAGATCATGAATACGGTCAAGCAGCAGCAGACCGCCCTGGAGACCCGCATCTCCGAGCTGCGCACCTTCGAGCGCGAGTACCGCACCCGCCTGAAGACCCTGCTGGAGTCCCAGCTGGAGGAGCTCGAGACCCGCGGCTCCGCCGCCCCGAACGGCGAGTCCAACTCCTAAGACCTCGCTAGGGGAGGAAGCTCGTTATCCCCGCGCTACCGCACGCCCCCGGACGCCCACGGTCATAACCGTGCGCGACGGGGGCTTTGGTGTAGGTTTAATGCATAAGCCAGTTTGATACGCATCTGCGAGAAAGGGCGTCATTTTCCATGCTGATTGCTGCCTTGGTCTTAGCGTTCATCGCTTTCATCGCCTTCGTCAACTACCTGCTGTCCGCGGCCACCTGGTCGCTCGTGGTGGTTTTCGTCGCCGCAGCCGCCGGCATCATCCTGGTTATAATCGACGCCTTCGCCAAGCACCGCGGGGACCGGACCCCGCCTAGCTCGCAGCCGCAGGACGCGGCCCACCAGTCCTAGCTGTCCCGTCCTCGCCGGCTGGCCTGGTGCGCAAAGGAATTGCCGCCGGGACTGGCTCAGCCGGCGCTCGGGCGGCTATACTAAGGGCTTATATACGATGATCCGGCAATCACCGGGGAGTATTCCGGAAGAACGGCGCTGCTTTTTACGTTATCTGAGCAGCGCTTATTAGAACCGGGCGGGTGGGACCGTCAACTCCTTCACGACCAACGAAGCGGGAGCGCCATGTGGGCTCCAAGCGGGGTGGTACCGCGCTCATAACGGGCGTCCCCGCGCAGTGTTTAATTACCGCGCGTGAAGGATGGAGCAATACCGTGAACCACCACAGCCCCAATGTCGGCGGCGTGTACCCCAAGGTCGATATGACCGGCGATTCCAGCCGCTTCCCGGATATGGAAGAGGTCGTCCAGGACTACTGGAAGCAGGACGGGACCTTCCAGGCCTCGTTGGATCAGACCCAGGATAAGCCGGAATACATCTTCTACGACGGCCCGCCTTTTGCTAACGGCCTGCCGCACTACGGTCACCTTCTGACCGGCTACGTCAAGGACATCGTCCCGCGCTATCGCACCATGGCGGGCAACTACGTCCCCCGCGTTTTCGGCTGGGACTGCCACGGCCTGCCGGCGGAGCTGGAGGCCGAAAAGCAGCTGGGCATCACCGACAAGGGCCAGATCGAGGAAATGGGCCTCGAACGCTTTAACGAGTACTGCGCGTCCTCGGTGCTGCGCTACGCGGACGAGTGGAAGGACTACGTCACCCGCCAGGCCCGCTGGGTGGACTTTGACCACGGCTACAAGACCATGGACCTGGACTTCATGGAGTCGGTCATGTGGGCCTTCAAGGAGCTCTACGACAAGGGGCTTATCTACCAGGGCTTCCGCGTGCTGCCGTACTCCTGGGCCGAGCACACCCCGCTGTCGAACCAGGAGACCCGCCTGGATGATTCCTACAAGATGCGCCAGGATCCGACGCTGACCGTGACCTTCCCGGTCACCGGCGCGCTGGCCGGCTCGGCCGCGGAGGAGACGCTGCAGGCCAACCCGGAGCTGGCCGATGCCTCCTTCCTGGCCTGGACCACCACCCCGTGGACCCTGCCGTCTAACTCCGCCCTGGCCGTGCACCCGGAGGTCACTTACGCCCTGGTGCGCGTGGGCGGCGACGGCGAGTTCGCCGGCCGGCTGTTCGTGCTCGCCGACGGGCTGCGCGCGGCGTATGCCAAGGAGCTGGGCGATAACGCCGAGGTCGTCAAGACCTTCACCGGCGCGGAGCTGACCGGCTTCAAATACCAGCCGATCTTCGATTACTTCGCCGACATGCGCAACGGCTTCCAGGTGCTGTCTGCCGACTACGTCACCACCGAGGACGGCACCGGTGTGGTCCACCAGGCCCCGGCCTTTGGTGAGGACGATATGAACACCTGCGCCGCCCACGACATCGAGCTGGTCATCCCCGTCGACGACGACGGCAAGTTCACCTCCCAGGCGCCGGACTACGAGGGCCAGCTGGTCTTCGACGCCAACAAGGACATCATCCGCGATCTGAAGGCCGCGGGCCGCGTGGTGCGCCACCAGACCATCGAGCACTCCTACCCGCACTCGTGGCGCTCCGGCGAGCCGCTCATCTACAAGGCGATGCCGTCCTGGTTCGTCAAGGTCACCGAGTTTCGCGATCGCATGGTCGAGCTCAACCACAACGAGATCGAGTGGATGCCGGGTCATATCCGCGACGGCCAGTTTGGCAAGTGGCTAGAGGGCGCCCGCGACTGGAACATCTCCCGCTCGCGCTACTGGGGCGCGCCGATCCCGGTGTGGGTCTCCGACTCCGAGGAGTACCCGCGCATGGACGTCTACGGCTCGCTCGACGAGCTGGAGCGCGACTTCGGCGTGCGCCCGACCTCGCTGCACCGCCCGTACATCGACGAGCTGACCCGCCCGAACCCGGACGATCCGACGGGCAAGTCCACCATGCGCCGCGTGCCGGACGTGCTGGACTGCTGGTTCGAGTCCGGCTCCATGCCGTTTGCTCAGAAGCACTACCCGTTCGAGAACAAGGACTGGTTCGAGACCCACTCGCCGTCGGACTTCATCGTCGAGTACTCCGGCCAGACCCGCGGCTGGTTCTACGTCATGCACGTTTTGTCCACCGCGCTGTTCGACCGCCCGGCGTACAAGAAGGTCGTCGCCCACGGCATCGTCCTGGGCAACGACGGGCTGAAGATGTCCAAGTCCAAGGGCAACTACCCGGACGTCAACGAGGTCTTCGACCGCGACGGCTCGGACGCCATGCGCTGGTTCCTCATGTCCAGCCCGATCCTGCGCGGCGGCAACCTCATCGTGACCGAGCAGGGCATCCGCGACGGCGTGCGCCAGGCGTTGCTGCCCATCTGGAACGCCTACTCCTTCCTGCAGCTCTACGCCGGCCAGGAGGCGCACTTCGACACCTCGTCGACCAACGTGCTGGACCGCTACATCCTGGCCAAGACGCACGACCTGGTCAAAAACGTCGATGCCGCCCTGGCGAATACCGACATCGCCACGGCCACCGAGGAGGCGCGCCTGTTCGCGGACGTGCTGACCAACTGGTATGTGCGCCGCTCCCGCGACCGCTTCTGGTCCGGCGACGCGGAGCACCCGGAGGCCTTCAACACCCTCTACACGGTGCTGGAGACCGTGGCCCGCGTCTTCGCTCCGCTGCTGCCGCACATCAGCGAGGTCATCTACCGCGGCCTGACCGGTGAGCGTTCCGTCCACCTGACCAGCTTCCCGGATCCGGCGGACTACCCGGCTGACGATGCCCTGGTCTCCGCCATGGACGCCACCCGCGCGGTGGCCTCGGCGGCGTCCTCGGTGCGCAAGTCCAACAAGCTGCGCAACCGCCTGCCGCTGCCGAAGCTGACCGTGGCCATGGCCGGCGCGGATAAGCTGGCGGACTTCGCGGGCATCATCCGCGACGAGGTCAACGTCAAGGAGGTCGAGCTGACCGAGGACGTGGATTCCGCCGGCCGCTTCGAAGTCGTCTGCAACGCGAAGGTCGCCGGCCCGCGCCTGGGCAAGGACGTCCAGCGCGCGATCAAGAACCTGAAGGCGGGCAACTACGAGCGCCAGGGCGAGGAGGTCGTCGTCGACGGCGACATCACCCTGCACGCCGACGAGTACACCGAGCGCCTGCAGGCGGCGGATCCGGACTCGACGGCCCGCATCGACGGCGTCGACGGGCTGGTGGTGCTGGACACCAACGTCACCGAAGAGCTGGAGGCCGAGGGCTGGGCCGCGGACGTTATCCGCGGCCTGCAGGATGCCCGCAAGGCCTCCGGGTTCGAGGTCAGCGACCGGATTTCCGCGGTGCTCTACGTGCCGGCGGAGAAGGAAGACTGGGCTCGTCGCCACGCCGAGCACATCGCGGGCGAGGTGCTGGCCACGGACTTCCAGGTCAGCACAAACGCCCCCGCTGATAGCGAGGGCGTGCACCAGGTGGTGGCGGGAGTTACTGCCACCGTCGCGAAGAATTAATTCGCGCCCGGCAGGTGCTTGCGCCAGGCCAGGGACACGTTGCCCAGGCAGAACAGCGCGAGCACCGCGCCGACGGAAAACAGGCTGGTAAAGCCGATATACGGCGCCAGCGCCGAGAACGCCATCGGGATGAAGAACCCGAGGTAGGCGATGCAGTAGTAGACGGCGGTCAGGCCGGCCAGCTCCCGCTCGCCGGCAATCCGCTGGACCTCGGACAGGCCGGCCACCAGGGCCAGGCCGTAGCCGGCGCCCATCGTGGCCGCGGCGAGAATTCCCAGCGGCAGCGACAGGGTGTGCGCGGCGGCGGCCCCCAGCAGGGTGCCGCAGGTGATAACCGCCATGGCGATAGCCGAGGCGCGCGCCGAGCGGTGGGTGTCAATGACCTGGCCGAGCATCTGCACGCCCACGCCGCAGCCCAGGGTGATGACCGTCATCAGGCCGGAAAAGGCGATGGGGACGTCCCCGGCTGAGCGGGAGAGCAGCTGGGGCAACAGAGCATAGGCCGCGCCGGCGCAGCCGAAGACCCACGGGGCGACGGGGACCACCACGCGCAAAAAGCGGCGGTGGGCGGCGGCCGGGATGCGCAGCATGGCCAGCATGTCGCCGATGGTCAGCTCCAGCACCGTGCGCTTGATGGACCCGCGCATGGGCTGCCGGGTCTCCGGGGCGTGGCCCAGCCACCAGCCGGTGGCCAGGGTGAGCACGATGTGGATGACATACGCCAGGTGGGTGGGCCACGGGCCCCACTGCGCGAGCACCGAGGCGAGGCCGGCGCCGACGAGGAAGCCGACGGTCAGGCACAGTGAGGCCTTGCGGGCGCCGCCGCGGGGCTCGAGCTCGGTGATCCAGGTGGACCCGACCGCCATGACCAGGCCCAGCGCCATCCCGCAGAGCACGCGCCCGCTGGCGATAATCAGCGGCTCGTTCGGGGCCACCGACAGCAGGAAGGAACCGAACAGGGACAGGGGAGCGGCCGGCAGCAACGTGGGCTTGCGGCCGATGAGATCGGACAGCGGCCCGCCGATGAGCAGGGCGGGGATAATGCCCACCACGTAGGCGGCGAGCAGGCCGTTGACGGTGACCTGGCTGAAGCTGGAGACCTCGCGGTACATCACCAGCAGCGGGGTGAACTCGTTGCCGCCCCAGGCGACGGCGACCATGGTGCCGGCCACCGGCCACCAGGCGTGGGAGGGATAGGACTTGACGGAGGGGATGCGTTCGGTAACGGTAGTGGTCATAACTGATTTCGGGAGTGGGTGAGGTGTTCGGATAAGGCGTGGCTGTAAGCCTCGAAGTCGCCGTCGTTAAGGGCGCGGGTGAGCTGGCGGTGGCCGTCGACGAAGCGGCGGGCGCGCGCCGGGCTGCGCCCGACCGCCGTGGCGGTAAAGCGCTGCTGCTGCTCGCGCAGGCTGTGGCCGAGCTGGGACAGGAAGCGGTTGCCGCCGTTGTCCATGATGGTCTGGTGGAACTTGGCGTCCAGCCGGGTGTATTCGGCCAGGTCTTCGGCCGCCAGAGCTTCGTCCTGTTCGGCGATGATGGCCTCCAGCACGCTGCCGATGACGTGCCGCTCGCTGTCGGAAAGCCCGCAGATATGCTCGGCGGAGAAGCGGTCCACCAGCTCGCGGGCCTCGTAGACCTCGCGGATGTCCCGGGCGGTCAGCGGCACCACCAGGGCGCCGCGCTTGGGGTAGAGCTGCAAGAAGCCTTCGACCTCTAGACGGAGGAAGGCTTCGCGGACGGGAGTGCGGCTGCAGCCGAGCTCCTGGGCCACTTCGCCCTCGCTCAGCATGGTCGATCCGGGCACGGTGCCGTCGATAATTCGTTCCTTGAGGTAGGCGTAGGCCCGTTCCGCCGCGGGCGGGGAGGGGTGCTCGGTCTTTGTATGCAACATGGATACATCATGGATCCAAGTTGGGTCGGCAGGCAAGCGCCGGGTTAAGATCGGGGGTATGCAGCGCTGGGTTCTCCACATCGATATGGACGCGTTTTTCGCCTCCGTCGAGCAGCTGACCCGGCCCACCCTGCGCGGGCGCCCCGTTCTCGTCGGCGGCCTCGGCGGCCGCGGCGTGGTCGCCGGGGCGAGCTACGAGGCCCGCGCCTTCGGCGCCCACTCGGCGATGCCCATGTACCGCGCCCAGCAACTGGTCAGCGCCCGCGCCGTCGTGGTCCGCCCCCGGCGCGTGGTCTACCAGGCCGCCTCCCGGCGCGTCTTTGAACTGATTTCCTCCCGCGTCGGGCTCATCGAGCAGCTGTCCATCGACGAAGGCTTCATGGAGCCGGCCGAGCTGCAGGGCGCCTCCGCGAAGACCGTCTTCGACTGGGCCGAGGAGCTGCGCGCGGCCATCCGCGCCGAGACCGGCCTGCCGTGCTCCATCGGAGCGGGCACGGGCAAGCAGTTCGCCAAGATCGGCTCGGTCGAGGCCAAGCCGGACGGCACCTTCGTCATTCCCGCGGACAAGCAGCTGGACTTCCTCCACCCGCTGGACGTGGCCAAGCTGTGGGGAGTGGGCCCGGTGACCGCGCAGAAGCTGCACTCGATTGGGATTAAGACCATCGGCGACTTGGCCAGCCTGAGCAAGCGCGAAGTGGAGATCTCGGTCGGCTCCGTGGTTGGCGGCCAGCTGTGGGAGATGGCGCGCGGCATCGACCCGCGCGAGGTCGCCCCGCGGGCCATCTCCAAGTCGATCTCCGCCGAGCACACCTACCCGAAGGATCTGATAACGGAGGCGGAGGTGGACGCGGCTATCGACCGCGCCGCCGAGGGCGCGCACGTCCGCCTGCTCAAGGACGGGCGGGGAGCGCGCACCGTCACGGTCAAGCTGCGGATGGCGGACTTTCACATCGAGTCGCGCTCGGCGACCCTGCCGTACGCTACCGACGACTTCGAGACCCTGCGCGCCGCGGCGTTCAAGCTGGCGCGCTACCCCGCGGAGTTGGGCCCCATCCGCTTGGTCGGCGTGGGCTATTCCGGGCTGGAAACCGCCCGGCAGGACGTGCTCTTCCCGGAGCTCGACCGCGAGATCGTCAGGCCCGTCCCGCCGGATAGCGACTTCGAGACTGGCGTGGCCGATCACACGGTGGATACGGGCCCCGTGGCCGTCGATGTCGCCGATACCCCGGATAGCCAGTGGGTGGCCACCCAAGACGTCTACCACCCGGACTACGGACACGGCTGGATCCAGGGGGCGGGACATGGGGTGGTCAGCGTGCGCTTCGAAACGCGCGCTACCGGCCCCGGGCGCACCAAGTCGCTTCCCGACGACGACCCGGACCTGGTGGCCGCCGATCCGCTGGACTCGCTGGCCTGGGACGAGTGGTTCCTAGCCCGCGAGGATGACCTCGCCGGGCTGGACGAGGACTAGAAACTAAAGACCTCGGCCGGGTCCACCCCGCCGGCCAGGCAGGCCGCCAGCAGGATCCGGGCCTGCCCCGGGCGCAGCGGTCCCGCGCCCAAGGCTCCCGCCGCGCCCAACGATGCGCCCCCGCCGTCACCGCCGTAGGCCAGCCGCACCGCGCCGTAGGGCGAGCGGGTCGAAATCACCACGCTGGTCCCGGCCCGCAGCGCCTCGCCCAGGGCCTGGCCCATCGCGGGGGACATGTTGCCCGAGCCCATGGCCGCGACGACGATGCCGCGGGCTCCGCTGGCCACGGCGGCATCGACAAGCTCGCGCCCGGCGCCCGGGTAGGCCGCGAGGGTGGCAACCGGGGCGGTATCCAGCGCGCCCGCCGGCAGCGGGAAGCGGGCAGAAAGCGCGTCTGGTACCTCGAGCGACTCGAAGGCGTCGAGCTGGCTGGTATGCCGCTTGCGCACGCCCGCCGCCGGCAGCGTCTGCCCGCCGAAGCAGACCCACGCCCCGTCGGTGGCAGCGCCCGCGTGGCGGCAGGCGGTGTCCAGGGCCAGCTGCAGGTTGCCCGGCCCGTCGGGCTCCGGGTGGTCGGCGGCGCGCTGGGCGCCGGTAAGCACCACGGGCTTGGCAGGCGCTAGCTGGCAGGCCAGGGCCATGGCCGTTTCCTCCAGCGAATCGGTGCCGTGAGTTATCACCACGCCCGCGGTGGCGGGATCGGCCAGCAGCCCGCGGACCTCGGCTAGCAGCCCGTCCAGGTCGGCCGGCGTGATGGCGGAGGAATCCAGTTGCAAGTAGTCCACGGCGCGGACGGGCAGCGGGTGCGCAAGCCCCCGCACCAGGTCCGCGGCCTGGCGGGTGGGCACCAGCGCGCCGGAATCATCCTTCGTGCAGGCTATGGTCCCGCCGGTGGCCAGGACGACGATGGTCGGGGACGCGGAGGTGGAATTCATGCGCTCCAGCATAACCTTTAGGGGCTGCGTCAAGCGTGGGGGAGTTTGGGAATTGGCTGATAGCTCCGGCGCGCGTGTTTCGCAGGTGGCGGCAAAGCCGGTAGCATAATTAAGGCTGACAGGCGCGCTCTGCAAGACCGCGCGCTGGACCCTATGCAAGGAGATCTTTTTCGTGATTAACGCTCAACTTGGTCGTCGGATTTCCGCCGCGGCACTCGCCACGGCCGCCGGGCTGGCGCTGGCCGCCTGCTCTTCCGACGAGGAAGAGAACAACGCCACCGATTCCGCCGCGACCACCCAGGCGGAATCCGCCGAGGGCACTGACGGCTCCGCCGGAGCCGAGGGTGACAGCGCGACCCCGGAGCAGCCGACCGCCGCGGACCTCAACGCCGTCCTGGCCACCGCCACGGACCCGGCCGCCTCCGAGGAAGATAAGGTTGCCACCGTCCAGGGCGGGGAGACCGCCCCCGAGCTCTTCGAGACCATGGCCGCCTCCAAGGCCGAGACCGGCGCTACCTTCGAGGTCGTCGACCCGGTTCTGCCGGGCTACGCCCCGCAGTCGGTGCTGGCCACCGTCAACTTCAGCGTCCCGGAAGAACCCGGCCAGACCGCCGACAACGTCGAGTTCGTCTACGAAGACGGTAAGTGGAAGCTGTCCCAGTCCTGGGCCTGCACCCTGATTACCAACACCGTCGCCCCGGAGCAGGTGCCGGCCATGTGCACCGACGGCAGCGTCGAAAACAACGACGGCGCCGTCAGCGAGCAGTAAGCCCGCCCGCCGCCGCGCAACTACTGAGCCGAAGACCCTCCCCGCCCTAGCGGCCGGGAGGGTCTCGTGCTGTGCGGAGCCGGGGTTCTAGGAAAAGTCCAGCGCGGTGGCCGAGGTCTGGACCACGCGGACCTCGGACTCCGGGGTGCCGTAGGTGATCTTGGTATGCATGCTGACGTTGCCGGCCACGGGCAGGGGCTTGCCCAGGTCCACGGTCAGCGATCCCGTGCTGTTAGTGCTCGAATCCAGCACCTTCAGCTCCTGGCCCTCCAAGTCGGTTCCTTCCGCCTGGCCGTCCAGGGACAGCGCGCCCAGCGACGGGCGCTGGTGGATCTCCACGCCCAGCTCGGCGCGCCCATCTTTAAGCGATTCCAGCGTGTAGGTCGTCTCCTGCAGCAACACCGCCTCGCCCGGCACGCGCGACTCCACGGTCCAGGTCGCGCCGGGGCCAATCTCCTCGTCCGGGAAGACCACGGGCAGGGCCGTCAGCTTGGTGATGGCCTGCTCGGCGATGGCCCGCGCGGTATCCGTGGATTCCTGCGGCGCGGCCAGGCGCAGCGAGGACATCTGCCCGTTGTCCTCGGCGCGCCAGCCGAACTGGAAGCCTTCGGCCGAGGAGATATCGGAATCGCCGTCGAAGCCGGGCTCGCCCACGGTGAAGAAGGCATTCCGGGTGGCGGGTGCCTGGCCCTCGGTGGCCTCGGAGGCTTCCTCCACGGAGCCTTTCAGCGGCAGGTGCGTGGTGGCGGTGTCGATGTCCTCGGCGCGGAAGTCGGCCGCGGCATCGGCCCGCAGGACGTCCTGCTGGAAGCCCTCCGTGATATCCAGGTTGAGCTCCTGCTCGGAGTCGATATCGGCGAAGGCGAGCACCTGTTTGTCGCCCTGGCCGGTGGATTCGACGGTGACCCGTGGGGCATCGACAGCCATGCCCACGGGCTGCTCCACGGCCGGGCCGGGGGCTTGGTAGTTGCAGCCGGCCAGCAGCAGGGAGGTGACTAGGACAGCGGGGATAGCTTTAACACGAAACACGTATTCCAAATTACCGGATCGTTACGTTTACAATGGACCGGGTGAGCCCAACTAAAAGGAGAAATCTCGGATTAATGGCCACCATCGTGGTGGCGGTGGCAGTCCTCGACCAGGTGACCAAGGCGGTCATGCTGGCGTGGCTCGACGAAGGCGAAGCCGTCGCCGTCATCGGGGACTGGTTCCGGTTCTTCCTCGTCTTCAACCCCGGGGCCGCCTTCTCCATGGGCGGGGAGGGGTCCACCTGGCTATTTACCACCATCCAGCTGGCCTTCGTCGTGGGTGTGGCCATCGCCGCCCCGCGGATCAAAGACCCCGGCCAGGCCGTCGGGCTGGCGATGATCGCCGGCGGCGCCCTGGGCAATTTCATCGACCGTATCGCCCGCGAACCGGGCTTCTGGTTCGGCCACGTCGTGGACTTTATCTCCGTGGGATCGTTCGCCGTGTTCAACATCGCCGACGCGTCCATCACCATCGGGGTGGTCGTCTTCATCGTCGCCATGTTCCTAGAGGAAAGGAGCCAAGCCCGTGCACAGGGAGAGTAGAACGCTGCCCGTCCCCGAAGGACTCGCCGGCATGCGGGTCGATGCCGCCCTATCCAAGCTGCTCGGCTTCTCCCGGGCCACGGCCGCGCAGCTGTGCGCCGACGGCGACGTCACCGTCGACGGCAAGCCGCAGAGCAAGTCCGACCGCCTGCTGGAGGGCGCCTGGCTGGACGTGACCATGCCGGAGCCGCCCAAGCCGCTGATGCCCACCGAGGAATTGGTCGAGGGCATGGACATCCTCTACTCCGATGACGACGTCATCGCCGTGCACAAGCCCGTGGGCGTGGCCGCCCACCCCACCGTCGGCTGGGACGGGCCCACCGTCGTCGGGGGCCTGGCCGCGGCTGGGTTCCGGATTTCTACCTCGGGGCCGCCGGAGCGCAAGGGCATCGTCCAGCGCCTGGACGTGGGCACCTCCGGCGTGATGGTGGTCGCCGCCAGCGAGCGCGGCTACTCGGTGCTCAAGCGCGCCTTCAAGGAGCGCACGGTGAAAAAGACCTACCACGCGCTGGTCCAGGGCCTGCCCGATCCCATCGAGGGCACCATCGACGCGCCCATCGGCCGGCACCCGTCCGCCGGCTGGAAATTCGCCGTCACCGAGGACGGCAAGCCGGCCGTGACCCACTACCAGCTCATGGAGGCCTTCCGCGAGGCCAGCCTGCTGGAGGTCCACCTGGAGACCGGCCGCACGCACCAGATCCGCGTGCACATGTCCGCCACCGGGCACCCGTGCTGCGGGGATCCCATGTACGGCTCCGATCCCAATCTCGCGCAGCGCCTGGGGCTCATCCGCCAGTGGCTGCACGCGGTCAAGCTGGGCTTCTACCACCCGGTCAGCGGACGCTGGATGGAGATCACCGCGCCGTACCCGGATGATCTGGCCCACGCCCTCGACGTGGTGCGCGGATGAATGGCCGCGGCTGGGCGGTCGTCGGCGTCGCCGCGGTCGGGGTGGTCTGGGCGGCCGGGGCCTGCGGCGCGCAGCCTACCGCGCCGCTGCAGGGCGACCAGCTCGGCCCGGAGGCGGGCGAAGACCAGGGCGCTTACACTGCACGGGCGGCCGGCCGGCTGGCGGAGGCCGACGATGCCACCTCTACCTACGCGCTCGTGACCTTCCAGTCCGCGCTTTCCCCGCAGGAGGCCGCTGACGTCGTGGAGCCGGCCGGCCGCGTCAACGCCCTGCTGGTGGGCGCGTCCGAGCCCATCGCCCTGCCGGAGCCGGTCGCCGGGGCTACCCGGGCGGACGTCTTTGACGCCGCGCTGGATCAGACCCAGGCGGGGCTGGAGGGAATCGGCCGGGTCGAGGTCCCGCGCGAGCTGAGCGCGGTGGTGGTCTGGGACTCGGGTCGGGTCCTGCGGGACATCGCCGGGGAGGGCCAGGTGGCCGCCGTGGAACCCGCGCCCGCCGATGCCGCCTGGGGCAGCTTCGCTATTCGCCCGCCGGGCGCCCTCTAGTCCCCGCCCTGCCCGCGCGAGGCCGGTGGCGCAGCAGGTCGATGAGGTAGACCGCCACGGCCACCCAGATGATAATGAAGCCCACCCAGCGCTCCGGGGGCATGTGCTCCTGGGTGACAAACAGCGCCCAGAGCATCTGCATGGTCGGGGTGATGTACTGCAGCATGCCGATCGTCGCCAGCGGCAGGTGCTTGGCGCCCTGGGCGAAGCACAGAAGCGGCAGCGCGGTAACCAGGCCGGCGCTAATGAGCAGCAACGGGTGCAGCGGGCCCTGGTTGAAAAAGGTGCCCTGGCCGCCGGCCTCTAGGTAGATGAGGTAGCCCAGCGCCAGCGGGACCATGACCAGGGTCTCCGCGGCCACGGAGCCGGTCGAGGAGACTGAGATCTTCTTCTTGAGCAGTCCGTAGATACCGAAGCTGAGCGCCAGTGCCAGCGAGATATACGGCGTCTGGCCCGTCATGAAGGTCAGCCAGAGCACCGCCACCGCGGCAATGAGAACCGCCGCCAGCTGGCCGCGGCGCAGCTGCTCCTTCAGGAAGATGATGCCCAGGCAGACCGCCACCAGCGGGTTGATGAAATAGCCCAGGGCGGCATCGGCGACGTGGTTGGTGTTAATCGCCACGACGTACACACCCCAGTTGATGGTGATCGCCACGCCGCAGGCGGCCATCCAGCCCCAGGTGCGCAGGCTGAAGGCTTGCAGCTCCCGCCAGCCGCCGGTGGCCAGGAGGTAAGCCCCGACCAGCACGGCGGTCCACACCACGCGGTGGGCGAGGATCTCCAGCGGGTCGGCGGGCAGCAGGAGCGGAAAGAAAGCGGGGAAGAATCCCCACATCAGGTAGGCGGCGAGTGTATACAGCATTGGCTTAAAAGGTACCCCTTCCACGGCTTTAAGGCTGCCTTGACGCACCGGCTAGAATAGCCGGCATGGTCAAAAACTCCTCCTTCGTCCACCTGCATAACCACACCGAGTTTTCCATGCTGGACGGCATGGCCAAGGTGGATCTGCTGGCAGAGGAGGTCGGCCGGCAGCAGATGCCGGCCGTGGGCATGACCGACCACGGCAACATGTTCGGCTCCGACGCCTTCTACCGCCGCATGACGGGGGCGGGTATTAAGCCGATCATCGGCATCGAGGCCTACATGGCGCCGGGGTCCCGCTTTAACAAGAAGCGCCAGCTGTGGGGCAACCCGGACCAAAAGCGCGACGACGTCTCCGCCTCCGGCGCCTACCTCCACCAGACCATGCTGGCCGAGAACGCCACCGGCCTGCAGAACCTGTTCAAGCTGTCGTCGCTGGCCTCCTACGAGGGCCAGCTGGGCAAGTGGCCGCGCATGGACGCCGAGCTCATCGCCGAGCACGCCGACGGCATCATCGCCACCACCGGCTGCCCCTCGGGGGACGTGCAGACGCGCCTGCGTCTGGGCCAGTTCGACGAGGCGCTGGAGGCCGCCGCGATGTGGCAGGACATCTACGGCAAGGACAACTACTTCCTGGAGCTGATGGACCACGGGCTGGACATCGAAAAGCGCACCCGCGACGCCCTGCTGGAAATCGGCCGCCGCCTGGACCTGCCGCCGCTGGTAACCAACGACTGCCACTACGTGCTGGAATCCCAGGCCCCCAACCACGAGGCCATGCTGTGCGTGCAGACCGGCAAGACGCTTAACGACCCGGACCGCTTCAAGTTCGGCGGCTCGGGCTACTACATCAAGTCCGCGCAGCAGATGCGCGAGATCTGGGACGAGATGGTCCCGGACGGCTGCGACAATACCTTGTGGATCGCCGAGCGCGTCGGCGACTACAGCAAGGTCTGGGAGGAACACACCCACGACCGCATGCCGATCGCGGACGTGCCGGAGGGCTACAGCCCGACCTCCTGGCTGACCCACGAGGTCATGGAGGGGCTCAAGGCGCGCTTCCCCGACTCGGAGGTGCCGGACGACTACATCAAGCGCGCCGAGTACGAGATCTCGGTCATCGACATGAAGGGCTACCCGTCCTACTTCCTCATCGTGGCCGAGCTGATCAAGCACGCCCGGTCGGTGGGCATCCGCGTCGGGCCGGGCCGTGGCTCTGCCGCCGGCGCCCTGGTCGCCTACGCGCTGACCATTACCAATATCGACCCCATCGAGCACGACCTGCTCTTCGAGCGCTTCCTCAACCCGGAGCGCCCGTCCGCGCCCGATATCGATATCGACTTCGACGACCGCCGCCGCGGCGAGATGATCACCTACGCCGCCGAGCGCTGGGGTGAGGACAAGATCGCCCAGGTGATCACCTTCGGCACGGTCAAGACCAAGCAGGCCATCAAGGACTCCGCGAAGGTGCACTTCGGGCAGGAGGGCTTCCAGATGGCCGACCGCATCAACGCGGCCCTGCCGCCGGCGATCATGGCCAAGGACATCCCGCTGGCCGGCATCACCGACCCGGAGCACGAGCGCTACTCCGAGGCCGCCGAGGTGCGCAACATGGTCGAATCCGACCCGACCGTCCGCCAGATCTACGACACCGCCCGCGGCCTGGAGGGCGTGGTCCGCCAGGCCGGCGTCCACGCCTGCGCGGTGATTATGGCCTCGGTGCGCCTGATGGACCACATCCCGATGTGGAAGCGGCCCGCCGACGGCGCCATCATCACCGGCTGGGACTACCCGGCCTGCGAGGCCATCGGCCTGCTGAAGATGGACTTTCTGGGCCTGCGCAACCTCACCGTCATCGGCGACGCCCTAGAAAACATTCGCAAAAACCGCGGCGAAGAGATCCACCTGGAGGACCTGCACGCCGACGATCCGGCCGTCAGCCGCGTCTACGACCTGCTTTCCCGCGGCGAGACCCTGGGCGTGTTCCAGCTGGACTCCGGCGGCATGCAGGAGCTGCTCAAGCGCATGAAGCCGACGGGCTTCAAGGACATCGTGGCATCGTTGGCGCTCTACCGTCCGGGCCCGATGGGTGTTAACGCCCACTGGGATTACGCCGACCGCAAGAACGGGCGCAAGGAAATCACCCCGATCCACCCCGAGCTGGCAGAACCGCTGAAGGAGATCCTGGACGAGACCTACGGCCTCATCGTCTACCAGGAGCAGATCATGCGTATCTCCCAGAAGGTAGCCAACTACACGGCCGGCGAGGCAGACGGCTTCCGTAAGGCCATGGGTAAGAAGAAGCCCGAGGTGCTCGCCCAGCAGTACGAGAAGTTCTCGGGCGGTATGTTCGACAACGGCTACTCCAAGGACGCCGTCGATGCCCTCTGGGGCACCATCGAGCCCTTCGCGTCGTACGCGTTCAACAAGTCCCACGCCGCCGGCTACGGGCTGGTTTCCTTCTGGACCGCCTACCTGAAGGCCTACTACGCGCCGGAATACATGGCGGCGCTGCTCACCTCGGTCGGCGACAAGAAGGACAAGTCCGCCATCTACCTGTCCGACTGCCGCCACCTGGGCATCAAGGTGCTGCCGCCGGACGTCAACGAGTCCGACGTCGACTTCCAGGCAGTCGGCGAGGACATCCGCTTCGGCATGGGGGCCATCCGCAACGTCGGCGCGGACGTGGTGGAGTCTTTGATTTCCACCCGCCGCGACAAGGGCGCGTTTACCAGCTTCTCCGACTACCTGGACAAGATTGAGCTGGCCGCGTGCTCCAAGCGCGTGACCGAGTCGCTCATCAAGGCCGGCGCCTTCGACTCCCTGGGGCACCCCCGCAAGGGCCTGATGCTCATCCAGGAGGACGCGGTGGACTCGGTGCAGACCACCAAGAAGGCCGCGGACAAGGGCCAGTTCGACCTGTTCGCGGGCTTTGGCGGCGACGACTCCGAGACCGCCAACGCCTTCGCCATCGAGGTCCCGGACGAGCACTGGGAGCGCAAGCACGAGCTGGCGCTGGAGCGCGAGATGCTGGGCCTGTACGTCTCCGGCCACCCGCTGGACGGCTTCGAGGAGGCCCTCGACGCGCAGACCGACACCCCGCTGCCCAAGATCCTGGCCGGGGAGGTCCGCGACAAGCAGGAGCTGCTCATCGGCGGCATCATCTCGGGTGTGGACCGGCGCTTCTCCAAGAAGGACGGCTCGCCCTGGGCCATCGTCACGGTGGAGGACCACCACGGCGCGCAGGTGGAAATCCTGGTCTTCAACAAGGTCTACTCCTTGGTCGCTCCGCAGATCGTGGAGGACAACATCATCCTGGCCAAGGTCCAGGTCAAGATCCGGGACGAGCGCATGTCCCTGTTCTGCAACGACATCCGCGTGCCCGACCTGGGCCCCGGCAACGGCGCCGGCCTACCGCTGCGGCTAACGATGCGCACCGACCAGTGCACCATGGACAACATCGCCAAGCTCAAGCAGGTGCTGAGCAACAACCGCGGCGAGTCCGACGTCTACCTGACGCTGACGTGCGGCGACGAGTCCACCATGATGATTCTGGGCGAGGATCTGCGCGTGGAGCGCTCCGGCAACCTGATGGGGGATTTGAAGGCGACGATGGGCGCCGGCATCCTCGGCTAGCCGGGCAGGGTGAATAAAAACGTCGGGGCGCAGGCCATCCTCGGTTAATGTAGACAGCACAGTCTACTAGGAACAAAGGAGAGCCTCCCATGGCCAACAAGATTCGCACTACCCACGTCGGCTCGCTGCCGCGCACCCCGGAACTGCTGGAGGCCAACCACCAGCGGGCCCAGGGCGCGCTCAACGACGAGGAATTCCACGCCATCCTGGAGCGTTCCGTCGACGAGGTGGTCAAGCGCCAGGTCGACCTGGGCCTCGACATCATTAACGAGGGGGAGTACGGGCACATCACCTCCGGCGCCGTCGATTACGGCGCCTGGTGGAACTACTCCTTTACCCGCCTGGGCGGGCTCACCATGACCGACACCGACCGCTGGGCCAACGACGAGGTCGTGCGCTCCACCCCGGGCAACCCGCGCCTGACCTCCTTCCCGGACCGCCGCGACCGCGCGCTGTTCTCCGAGGCCTACGAGGACCCGGAGTCCGGCATTTTCACCGGCCGCTCCAAGGTGGGCAACCCGGAGTTCACCGGCCCGATTACCTACATCGGCCAGGACCAGGTTGAGGCTGACGTGAAGCTGCTGCGCCAGGCCATGGACAAAGCCGGCGCCACCGAGGGCTTCGTCGCCGCTTTGTCCCCGGGGTCGGCCGCCCGCCTGAAGAACAAGTACTACGACGACGAGTTCGACGTCGTGCGGGCCTGCGGCGAGGCGCTGAGCCACGAGTACAAGGCGATTACCGACGCCGGCTTCACCGTCCAGTTCGACGCCCCCGACCTGGCCGAGGCCTGGGACCAGATCAACCCGGAGCCGTCCGTGGAGGACTTCCGCGGCTTCGTGCGGGACCGCATCAACGTGCTCAACGATGCCATCCGCGACCTGCCCGTCGAAAAGACCCGCCTGCACATCTGCTGGGGTTCCTGGCACGGCCCGCACGTGACCGACGTTCCGTTCGCGGACATCATTGACGAGATCCTGCAGGCCAAGGTCGGCGGCTTCTCCTTCGAAGGTGCGTCCCCGCGCCACGCCCACGAGTGGCGCGTCTGGCAGGACCACGAGCTGCCCGAGGGCACGGTCATCTACCCGGGCGTGGTCTCACACTCCACCAACGCCGTCGAGCACCCGCGCCTGGTGGCTGACCGTATCATCAAGTACGCCGAGCAGGTTGGCCCGGACAAGGTCGTCGCCTCCACGGACTGCGGTCTGGGTGGGCGCCTGCACCACCAGATCGCGTGGGCGAAGCTGCAGTCGCTGGTCGAGGGCGCGGAAATCGCGTCGCGCGAGCTGTTCTAGCAGTTAAGTTTTCCACAGCCCCCGCCGCGTGCGGGGGCCTTTGTGCGCCTAATTATGCCTAACGATGCCTACTTGGGCACATTGCTCCATTTTTCGGCCTTTGGGCAGGTGGCGCCGCAAAAACGGCCGTTTTCGGCCTGTGGATAGTTTGCGCAGGGCGGTTATATTGCCCCGAGTTATCCACAGATCGGGTCTTCGGCCCTTGTAGGGGTTGTCAGGGGCTTCTAGCGTGTGAGTCATGACAACGACAGCCATGGACACACTCAAAGCAGCGCACGCCATCTTCGCGGACGGGATCAGCTACCTGGACCTGTGCCGCCAGCTCAGCCTGCCCGCTTTGAAGGCTGTCATGTCCGACGTCGCCGCCGCCGCGCACTTTCGCGCGTGCCAAACCTTCTTCGGGAAAACGTCCTATACGCGCAAACAAGCCGCCGCCCGCCGAGCCGCCGCCGAATCCGGCCACCACCTCGACACCCTCTTAGTGTTGGACAATGCCTTCCGCCGGGTACGCCACCAGGGCGACGCCTGGGCCATGCTCATCGAACTGTGCAACACCCCCGGCACCACCAAACAACTCCGCCGACTGGCCAACCAAAAAGTCTTGGAACTCAACCGCCCGGCCCCACCCGCCGAAGGCGTAAAAGTCACCCGCCGCAAAGACGGACCCAGCACCTTCTCCATCACCGGGGACCCCGAGTTGGTGGAAAACCTCTGGGCCAGCATTAAGACCATCCCCGACGTGGAAGCCTTGTTCAGCGGCGGGCTAGAAAAACAACCCAAGACCACCCACGTGGTCATCTCCCTGCCGGACTGGGTGCGCATCCTTGCCGGCGACGGGGAGGACATCACCGTGCAGCTAAGCAACGGCACCACCATGACCGGTGCCGACTACGTCCGCCAATGCCTGCTGGACGCCGGCCTGGCCACCCTGGTGGATCCGAGGCGCGGGCCGGTCAACCAGTACCGCTACCAACGGCATGCCTCGCCCAAGCAGAAGGACATGGCCAAAGCCGAGACCACGACCTGTGCCTGGCCAAACTGTAGGAAGCCGGCGGATGAGTGCCAGGTCCACCACATCCACCCCTGGGCAGGCGGCGGTGAGACCAACCAAGAAAACCTGACACTGTTGTGCGAGTTCCACAACTCCTGGAACGACGACGACCCCGCCTACCCCAGACACGGAAGAGTCAACCGAAGACACGGCAAAGTCACCTGGGACCCGCCCTGGAGCAGCGGCTGACGGCTGACACGGGGGCCAGCCGAAAAAGCAAAGCCGCGAGAGCAAAGCCGCGAGAGGCCGCCACAAGGAATAAAGTCAACCAACCCCCGCGACTGCCGGGCCGCAAGGAACAAGGCCAGCCGAAATACGCAAAAAGGCGCCACGGACCACGTCCGTAGCGCCTACTCGGCGTGCCTTAAGCCCTAGAACTTAACGCCGGCCTGCTTTAGGAGATCCTTGAGCGGGTTGAGGATAGCCGGGTTGATCTGGGCGAGCATCACGGTGGCCTGCACGATGCCAGCCAGCAGCGCGCCCACCACGGAGACCCACGACATGATTTCCTCCAGCTTCTCGGTCTGCTCAACGCTGGATCCGAAGATGGTATCGGGCTCTTTATCGCCCTTCGTCTCGTCGCCCTCGTCGCCGTCCTTGTCGTCGGAACCTTCGGGAGCACTGGTGTCGCCGGCGTCAACGCTCTCGGTGGAGTTGTCAGTGGAGGATGCGGAAGAGAGCGGGGTCTCCGCGGCTTCGTCGGCCATGGCTACCGGGGAGGCGAGGCCGAACGTGACGGCGGCGGCTGCGACAAGGGTGGTGGAAAGGCGAGTACGGCGCATGGTGGGAACTCCTTAAAAACAAGACGAGAGAAACGGTGCTAAATATCCTCAGATGAATTTATCAGGTTGTTTGGAGATGTCTACCCCTGCGGGCGCATTAGTGGTCCAGGGCACCCCGGTGCTGGGGAATGTCTGTCAAACTATAGGTATTGCGCACCGGCCGCCACCCTGCCCGCTAGAATGAACCGACATGACGCAAAACTTCGACCCCATCCGAGCCTCCGACGTCCAGCTGGCCCAGTCCCGCATTTCGTCCGAGATCGCTCCCACCCCGCTGCACTACTGCCCGCGTCTGTCGCAGATTACAGGCTACGAAGTCTTCCTCAAGCGGGAAGACCAGCAAGACGTGCGTTCCTACAAGATCCGCGGGTCCTATTTTGCGATTTCCAACTTGACCGAGGAGCAGCGTGCCGGCGGGGTAGTGGCGGCATCGGCGGGCAACCACGCCCAGGGCGTGGCCTATGCCTGCCGCACCATGGGCATCAAGGGCAAAATCTTCGTGCCCGGCCCCACCCCGAAGCAAAAGCGCGACCGCATCCTGGTCCACGGCGGCGACGCGGTCGAGTTGGTCGTCGTCGGCGCCAACTTCGACGAGGCGGCGGCCGCAGCCCGCGCCGATGCCGAAGCCCGCGGCGCCACCATGATCGAGCCCTTCGACGCCCGCGACACCATCACCGGCCAAGGCACCGTCGCCGCGGAGATCGTCTCGCAGCTGTCCGCCCAGGGGCGCAGCCTCGACGCGGTCGTCGTCCCGGTGGGCGGCGGTGGTTTGCTGGGCGGCATCGTCAGCTACTTGGCCGACATGTCCCCGCGCACGCAGGTCTACGGGATTGAACCGCAAGGGGCGGCATCGCTGACCGCGGCCCTGCGGGCGGGCGAGCCGGTGACGCTGGACGAGATCGATCCCTTCGTCGACGGCGCGGCCGTGGGGCGCATCGGTTCGCTGCCGTTCGACATCGTCAGCCACAACCGCGAGCGGCTCAGCTGCGAGACGGTCTCCGAGGGCGCGGTGTGCACCGAGCTGCTGGAGCTCTACCAGAACGAGGGGATCATCGCCGAGCCCGCCGGCGCCCTGTCCGTGGCCGGGCTCGAGCTTGTCGATGCCCCTGCCGGGTCCACCGTCGTCTGCGTCATCTCGGGCGGCAACAACGACGTGCTGCGCTACGCCGAGATCATGGAGCGCTCCCTGGTCCACCGCGGGCTCAAGCACTACTTCCTGGTCAACTTCCCGCAAGAACCCGGGCAGCTGCGCGCGTTCTTGGAGGAGATCCTGGGCCCGCACGACGACATCACCCTGTTCGAGTACCTCAAGCGCAACAACCGCGAGACCGGGGCGGCGCTGGTCGGTCTGCAGCTCGGGGAGGCCGTCGGCCTGCCGGGGCTGCTCGCCCGGATGGAGGAGTCGCGCATCAAGTGCCAGCGCCTAGAGCCGGGCACCCCCGAGTACGAATTCCTGGTGTCTTAATGGAGCGCTACCCGCTACCCGCGGCCGGGAAGGTCACCGAGCATGAAGTAGAAATTAAGCGCTCCCGCTTCATCGCGCTCGTCGCGCGGGCCCAGAACGAAGAGGAGGCGCGCGGGTTCATCGCGAGCGTGCGCGAGCGCTTCCCGGACGCCCGCCACCACTGCAGCGCCTACGTCTACCACCAGAACGGGGCGCAGCCGGTGGAGCGTTCCTCCGACGACGGCGAGCCGTCGGGCACCGCCGGCAAACCGATGCTGGACGTGCTCAAGGGCAGCGGCATGCTGGACGTGTGCGCGGTGGTGGTGCGCTACTTCGGCGGCATCAAGCTGGGCGCCGGCGGGCTGGTGCACGCCTACGGCGGCACGCTCAGCGAGGCGGTCGCGCAGGTCGACCGCGTTACCCGCGCGCAGCGGGAGCTCTACACGATTGAGGTCGCCCACGCGGAGGCCGGCCGCCTCGAGGCGGACCTGCGGGCCCGCGGCTACGACATCCAGGACACCCAGTACGGCGCGGCGGTGACCTATACGTTGGCGTGCGCGCCCGGCGGCCGCGACGGGCTGGAGGCCGAGCTCGCGGCGCTGACGCAGGGGCGGGTGACCCCGCGGGCCGGCGGGCGAGCCTGGGTGGAGTTACCTGGTACGTGAGGTAGAATAGCGTGCCATGACCATGCAGCGACGTCCCAACAATCCGATTGAAGCGCGCAAGCAAGCAGTCCGCAAGCACTCCCGCAACGGCCTCATCTCCGTGGGCGCCGGGGTCGGCGGCGGCGTTCTGATGACTATCCTGTTCGGCAACCCCGGCTTCTGGCTGGTGCTCGGCCTGGTGGTGGCCGTCGTGGGTGGCGCCGCCAACTTCCTTAAGGTGCGCAAGATCATCAACCAGAACTACAACAACTACTAATCCATGGATAACCAGCCTGCTGGTAGGCCGGTTCGCATCGACGCGTGGGTCTGGGCGGTGCGCATGTTCAAGACCCGCTCCGCGGCCGCCGATGCCGTCAAAGCCGGCCACGTCAAAATCAACGGCGAGGCCGTCAAGCCCTCGCAGCAGGTCGTCCCCGGCGACCGCGTCCGCGTGTGGAAGGACCACCACGAATACGACCTCGAGGTGCTAGCCACCGTCCGCAAGCGCGTCGGGGCGCCGGTCGCGCGCACCTGTTACACCGACCACGCGCCGCCGCCCCCGCCGCGGCAGTTCCAGCCGTCGGTGCCCGTCCGCGCGAAGGGCGCGGGCCGGCCCACCAAGCGGGAGCGCCGCCAGATGGAGAAGTTCCGCGGCGGCTTCCGCTAGCCTAGCCGCGCAGTTGCTTTAAGCGCCCGCGCAGGCGCTTGGCGCGGTCGGTGCGGTTGCCGGTGTGCGCGGTGGCATCGATGTGCGCCTGCCCGAAGCGGTTGAGCAGGAGATCGTCGACCAGTCGGATGTGGCCGGGGCGGAAGCGGTACTGGAAGGCCTCCTGCAGGGAGGCGATGTCCTCGTCGTTGAGCAGCTCCTGGAGCTGGCGCACCGTGGTCACCCCGTTGAGCTCGAGCAGTTCTTCCAGCCAGCGGTAGTGATCCGAGCGCGAACGCGGGAAGCGCGAGCCCAGCAGCATGGTGAGAATCCCGGGCAGCGTCTCCGCCGTGACCACCACGTCCTCGGTGGTCTCGGTCCGCGGGCTCTTGAGCGCGGCGATCTCGTCGAACTGCTGGTCGGCGAGCTCGATCAGCCCGGCCGCCAGCGTGAACAGGCGGTCCACCTGCGGCGACGGCGGGTTGGGGCCCTGCTTGTAGCGGATGTCGTGCTCGAACTCGGCCCAGGCGTGCTGCAGGACGGTGCGCACCTGCACCTCGAAGGTGAAGCCGCGGTAGGCGGCCAGCTCCTCGATGGCGTCGGTCACCCGCAGCACCAGGTGGTGCGAGCCGTAGCCGAAGCCGCCGGAAATCCGCGTCTGCGCCGCCTTGTCGACCGAGCGCAGGACCTCGAAGGACTCGCTTAACACGTCGATGGCCTGCGGGATGGCGGTGGAGTGGAAAACCGTCGCGCGCACGCCGACCAGATCGTGGATATCCTCCCACGGGTGCGGGTAGACCGGATCGCCGTCGGAGTTGCGCTTTTTCGCCTTCGCCTTGAACGAGGACCAGCTCTTCACGCGGGCGGAGACGTGATCGAAGATGACGCCGGCATCGTTAAGCAATTCTTCGATGGCCGAGTGGAAGTCCGCGGCGGCGTGCGGGTGCTGCCGGTTCCAGTCGTGGTAACGGGTGCCCAGGCGGGCCACAGGGCGGCTCCTTTCTGGTCGAGCTTTAAATGTTGAGGCAGTAGTCCTGCGGAAACCCCTGCACCAATAGTAACGGCACCGAGGACAGTTGCACCCGATGCCGCGGCCGCGTTTCCTGCGCCCGTTGCGCCCACGCCGTGGCCTCCTGGTGGCCGATGCCGGCCAGCGCAATCACCGTGGCAGGGTCGGGCACGAGGTAGACCAGGCGCTGGGCAGCCAGGACGGTGCGCAGGTGATCGTCGAGCAGGAGGAAGGCGCGCGGGTGGGCCAGCCAGGAGCTAATAGGGTGCCGCGAGGTGGCCACCTGCACGCCGTCGGGGCAGCCCGGCCCGAGGACCGCGCTGGCCGGCCGCATCCAGAACTGGGTACCGTACTCCGAGCGGGAGGCCTCCGCCAGGTTGATGGCGGCGAAATCCCAGGCGTGCTGGATGGACACGCCCAGCTCGTCCAGGCCGCGCTGGCTGACGTTGATGCCGCCGTCGGAGGTTGTACACCGCAGGGTCATCGACCAGTTCTGCGACAGCGGCAGGGTCGCCACGGAGTCGCAGAAGCCGTCGTCGGATAGCCCGGTATTAGTCGTCCAGCGCTGGCGGACCAGGCGGGGCAGCAGGCCGCTTAAGCTCAGCTCCGGGTGCGTGGCGGGGTGGAGGGCGGTGGTCACAGCTATTCTCCTGGGAAGTCGGCGGGAATCCCTGACGAATAGTTAGACTGCGCCGCGGCCGCAACGGTTCCCTTAGAACGGCGGCTGGTCGCTCAAGCCCACCGCGTCGAGGAGTTCGTTGGCGCTCCAGAAGGTGATGTCCTGGCCTTTGTCGCGCAGCTGTTCGGCGCGCTTTTCCTTAGAGGTCTTCTTCGCCCACGTGCCAACGACCAGCAGGGTGGTCTTCTTCGTGACGTTTTTGCCGATAACGCCGCCGCGCTCGGCGATGGCGGACCACAGCTGGCCCTTGTCGAAGGGCTCGAAGTCGCCGGTCAGCGTGACGTGCTGGCCGAAAAGCGGGCCCTGCGGGTCGGCGTCGGGGTTGGGATCGGGGATGGTCTCCGGCGTGGCGACGGTCTTCCAGGGGGCGGGCCGCCGCGCGCCGGACTCGCGGGTCTGCGAGCGGAAATCCGTGCCCGCGCCCAGGTCGGCCGCCGAGGTCGGCGCCACGTTGTCCTGCAGTACCGGCATGACCTGCTTGGGAGACAGGGACCCCAGGCGGAAGCCGCACTCGTCGAAGAGCCCGGCGATCCCCCCGGTCAGCCCCAGCTTCTGCGCCAGGCCGGCGACGATGACGCCGGCCGCGCGGGCGTCGGCGCAGGCGTCGTGGTGGCTGAAGGATTCGAGCCCGCACGCCGCGGCGACGGTGGGCAGCTTGTGGTTGGCCACATCCAGTACCCCGCGGGCGGAGCAGTAGCGCGCCAGCGCCAGGGAGCAGGCCAGCTGCCAGTCGGGGACGGCGCTGGAGGTGGCCTGCAGGGCGGAGTGCAGGGCGCTGGAGTCGAACTGGGCGTTGTGCGCGACGAAGACGTCGTCGCCCACGAAGTCGACCAGCTCGGCGGCGACGGTGGCAAAGGGGGCGGCATCGGCGACATCGGCGGCGGTGATGCCGTGTATGGAGGTGTTGACCTCGTCGAAGTCGGGCCAGCTAGCCGGCGGCTGGCACAGCCAGGTGCGCGACTCGGTCTCGCGGCCGTCGCGGAAGCGGACCGCGCCGACCTGGCAGATGGAGCCCCAGTGCCAGTTGGCGGTCTCGACGTCGACGGCGGTGAAATCCAGCCCCGGCACGCCCGGGTCGTGCTCGCCGCTTTGGGCGGCGGCGATCAGCGCGCGGATGGCCTCGGCGTCCTGGTGCGGGTCGACGGGGATGGTCACTCCCGCGCCCTCCAGCGCCACCCAGCCCTGCGCGGTGGCGGTAGGCTCGCGCACGCTTAAACCCCTGATGTCGGCGAGCGGGACCGAGGTGGTGGCCGGCTTCCCCAGGCTCAGCGAGAGCACGGAGTGGTGGATCTCCACGCTGGTAGCGGTGACATCGACGTGGGCGCCGTGGGCTTTAACCGACACTAAAATCAGGGCCTTTCCAAGCAGGAACTAATCGAGAACGGGCGGCTCCACCTGCTTGAGTAACAGCGTGGAGCGCGGCTGCACATCGATGGTACCCGCTGCCGGGATCAGGATTTCCTCGGTGGGGTATCCGCCGGGGTGCGCGGTGTCGACCACCAGTTTCCACTTCGCCCCGAGATCCTGGGTGGGCAGCGTGAACTCGATCTGTTCGTGGTGGGCGTTGAAAATCATCACGAAGGAGTCGTCGACGATCTTCTGGCCGCGGGCGTCGGGCTCGCTAATCGCGTTGCCGTTCAAGTAGACCATCAGGGACTTGCCGAAGTCGTGGTCCCAGTCGTCCTGGGTCATCAGCTTGCCGGAGGGCACCAGCCAGGCGATGTCGCGGTCGCGCGCGTCGGTGCCCAGCGGGCCGCCGGCCAGGAAACGGCGCCGGCGGAAGACCGGGTGGCGGTGGCGGATGCCGATGAGCCGTTTGGTGAAGCCGTAGAGCTCGGAATTTTTCTCCTGCTCCAGCAGGGACCAGTCCATCCAGGAGATCTCGTTGTCCTGGCAGTAGGCGTTGTTGTTGCCGGACTGGGTGCGGCCGAACTCGTCGCCGTGGCTGAGCATCGGGGTGCCTTGGCTCAGCAGCAGCGTGGTCAGGAAATTGCGCTGCTGGCGGCGGCGCAGGCGCTGGATGTCGGGATCGTCGGTGGGTCCTTCGACGCCGTGGTTCCAGGAGCGGTTGAAGGACTCGCCGTCCTGGTTGTCCTCGCCGTTGTCCTCGTTGTGCTTGTCGTTGTAGGTCACCAGGTCAGCGAGGGTGAAGCCGTCGTGGGCGGTGATGAAGTTGATGGAGGCAGTCGGGCGGCGGTCGTTGTTGCCGTAGAGATCGGAGGAACCGGTCAGCCGGGAGGCGAACTCTCCGAGCGTGGCCGGCTCGCCGCGCCAGAAGTCGCGGACGGTGTCGCGGTACTTGCCGTTCCACTCGCTCCAGATCGGTGGGAAGTTGCCCACCTGGTAGCCGTCGTGGCCGACGTCCCAGGGCTCGGCGATGAGCTTGACCTGGCTGACCACCGGGTCCTGCTGCACCAGGTCGAAGAAGGTGGCCAGCTTGTCGACGTCGTTGAGCTCACGCGCGAGCGTGGCCGCCAGGTCGAAGCGGAAGCCATCGACGCGCATCTCGGTGACCCAGTAGCGCAGCGAGTCCATGATCATCTGCAGCGAGGACGGGTGGCGCACGTTCAGCGAGTTCCCGGTGCCGGTGTAGTCCATGTAGTACTCGGGGTTGTCATCGTCCAGGCGGTAGTAGGCCTGGTTATCGATGCCCCTAAACGCAATGGTGGGGCCCATATGGTTACCCTCGGCGGTGTGGTTGTAGACCACGTCGAGGATGACCTCGATGCCGGCGGCGTGGAAGGCGCGCACCATCGTCTTGAACTCGGCCACGGCCTCGCCGGGCTTGCGGGCAAAGGCGTAGTCCTGGTGGGGCGCGAAGAAGCCGAAGGTGTTGTACCCCCAGTAGTTGCGCAGCCCCAGCTCGCGCAGGCGGTCGTCCTGGAGGAACTGGTGGACGGGCATGAGCTCCACGGCGGTCACGCCGAGGTCGCGCAGGTAGTCAGTGACCGCCGGGTGGGCCATGCCGGCGTACGTGCCGCGCAGGTGCTCCGGGACGCCGGGGTGCTGCATGGTCATTCCCTTGACGTGGGTTTCGTAGATGACCGTTTCGTTTTCGGGCGTGTGCGGGCGGCGGTCCCCGCGCCAGTCGAAGAAGGGGTTGATGACCACCGAATACATGGTGTGGCCGAGCGAGTCGGAGGTGTTGCGCCCGGTCCCGGGCTCCGCGGCGTGGATGTCGTAGGAATACAGCGCGGCGTCCCGATCGAATTCCCCGGTGAAGGCGCGGGCGTACGGGTCCACCAGCAGCTTGGAGGGATCGCAGCGCAGGCCGGCCTCGGGATCGTAAGGCCCGTGGACGCGGTAGCCGTAGCGCTGGCCGGGCGAGACGTAGGGCAGGTAGCAGTGCCAGACGTGGGCGCTGACCTCAGTGAGTTCGATGCGCTCTTCCTGCCCGGCGGCATCGATCAGGCAGAGTTCTACCTTGTCGGCCACCTCGGAGAAGAGGGCGAAATTTGTACCGGAACCGTCGAAAGTGGAACCCAGGGGCGCGGGCGAGCCGGGCCAAACCTGGGTGATCTGGGTGCGGGAAGTTGCGCTCATGGCTGCTTAGCTTAATGGCAACCGGGCGCTTTCACCTGTCGAGCGAGTCGGTACCCGCGAGCACGATGTGAACCGCGCGGGCGAGCTTGTCCGCCCCGGAGTGCTCACCCGCGCGCTCCTCGGCTGCCGCGTCGCCGGTAGCCGCCTGGTATTGCAGCAGGGACTGCTCCAGGGTGGTGGCCCCCAAGACTAGGTGGAGGAGGGATTCGGCGCCGAGCTGGCGGGTGGCATCGTCAGCGCCGTGGCCGGCGGCGGCCAGCGCGGACTTGAAGCGCGCTACGAGCTGCTCCCAGGACAGCGAGTGCGGCTGGGACAGGGCGGCGGAGACCACCTCGGCGCCGTCGCGGTGGGCCAGCAGGGCTAAGCGCAGGCTCAGGCTGAGCTCGACGGGGGAGGTGCCGTTCAGGGGTGCCAGGATGGCATCGGCAAGCGCGGAAATGAGGCCCTGTTTGTTGGTGATGTGCCAGTAGAGCGCGCCGGGGGCAACCCCCAGCGAGCCCGCGACGCGCCGCATGGTGGTGTCTGCCAGCCCGTAGGTATCTAGCAGGTCAAGGGCGGCTTTGATGATGGTTTCGCGGGATAACTGCACGATGACCTAGTTTAGCGGGCCGGCCCAGCGTGGGCCAGAACGCCCACGTTCACAGGTTTCTATGACCAAACTGTAACTGTCCTGCCACGCAAGGGTTGTTATGATATTCGACGTTAAGGGTGTACTGCCGCTGCGTTAGGGTAGCGCCCCGAAAGCCTGTAGTCCCTCAAATCGTCAGGAGAAACGTTGTCCCTTTTCACCCCGTCTAAGATGTCCGTTGCCGCGCTTGCGTTGGTCGTTCCACTGACCCTTACGGCTTGCGGTTCTGACGAGGAAGACTCCACCGAGGCTGCTCCGTCGACCGAGACCGCCACCAAGGAGGCCCCGAGCTCCAAGGCCAAGGACGAGGATAAGGACAAGGACGCCGAGAAGTCCTCCGAGGCCAAGGCCAAGGACAAGGACGCCGAGAAGTCCGCTCAGGGCAAGGAGCGCTCCGCCTCTCACCAGGACGGCAACAACGCCGGCGGCGACCAGGCCGCGGCGGCCGAGTCCCTAGTTGACCCGTTCGAGGGCGGCGACCCGCTGCAGGGCCAGGCCGACATCGCCCCGGTCGAGGGCGGCCAGGCTGCCGACGGCGCCGTGTCCGGCGAGATCAACGGCCTGGTCCGCGGCCTGTACGATCAGCAGGACATGCGCTCCTTCATGCGCTACATGCCGGATCATACCTGCCAGCGCGTGCTGGACGCCCAGCCGGAGCTGCGCAACGCCGATTACAACCAGATCCCGCCGGTCTCCATGGACGAGGCCAGCAACGGCCAGTGGAAGAACACCTATGTCCAGGACATCCGCGACATCAAGGTCAAGGACAACACCGCCTCCGCCACCGTGGAGGTAGCCACCCCGCAGGGCCCGGACACCACCACCATGCGCTTTGCCAACGAGGGTGGCAACTGGACCTTCTGTAACTAGCAGCACCCGGCAGGGTAGCCTGGAAGGCTATGTTGAGCCGCTCGTTTACTCCACCCCGCAGCGTCGGTTTCGCTGCGGGGTTATTCGCTTGCGTACTCGTGGTCTTCGGGGTCGCGGGCATCCTGTGGGGCCTGTGGCGCCCGCGCGTCGCCCTCGTGGAGCTGCCCGAGGGCGGCTTCGGCGTGGATATGGGCTCGGCGCCGGCGGTGGCGATGCTGAGCTTCACCGTGATTACCGGGATAGCCGGCACGGTCACCGGCGTGTCGGCCTTTACGCGAGGCGCGCGCTTCCGCGGGTTAGGAACCCTGCTGTGGGTGGGCGTGTGCGCGCTGGCTGGCGCCGCCGCCTTTGTGGTCTTCTCCGGCCTCTTCGCGCCCACCGAGCCGGCCGAGATGGTCGCCGGCGCGGAGTTCGTCCCGCCGTTCCCGCTCGGGGTCGCCCTCTTGGCCGCGCCCTTCATGGCGATGTTCGGCTACTGGTCGGCGGCCTTCGTCAGCGGCGACGAAGCCTGGGAAGCCCAGCAGGCACAGCAGGCCCAACCGGCCCAAGAAGCCCCGACCGCGGCCCCGGTTACGGCCGGCGACAACCACCCAGCCTAGTGAGGCCACTTGACGGGGGAGACGCCCACGACGTCGCGGGCAATCGAGTCGAGCCCGTAGAGGATGTTGTGCAGCCCGATGCCGATGTGCTGGGTCAGCTGCGCGTCCGTGAGCCCCTCGGCGGTGACGACCGAATAATCGATGTGGACGTCGACGGTGCTCTCGGTGCCGGCCGCGGCATCGTCAGTGCTGTCAGTGCTTCCCGGCTCCGGGGAGCTTAAGTGGCAGAAGGCGGAGGAGGCCTCCGTGGTGCGGTTCCAGTCGTTGCAGGTCAAAAACAGCTTGGAGAATTCCGCGGCCGGCAGCTGCGGTTCCCAGCGGCCGTTGATGACCACGGAGGGGCCGGAGTCGATGGCGAAGCTGACCAGGACCTCGTTGATCCAGGCCAGGACCGGGCCATCCTCCAGGCCGTGCTGGTTGACCACCCCCATCTGGCGCAGGCGCTCGCGCAGCCGCGGGTAGCTCACGGGCGCCGGCCGCTCGCTGTCGTCCTCGCTAAGCTCCGGGGCCCACCCGGCCCAGCTGGTGTGCGCGGCGCTGCCGGGGGCGTGGTCGACCTCGGGGAAATGCTCGATGAAGAAGTCAAAGGCGGCGCCGGCGTTGGACAGGGCCCGGATGAGGCAGGACTCCAGCTGCGCGGTGGTCAGGCCCTGGTGGCTGACAATCGCCCCGTGCCCGGAGAGGGTGAGGTTTTCCAGGCCGCTGTGCTCGAAGACCATGGTGGGGGTGAAGCAGTCGTGGTTCCATTCGTTGAGCGCCTGGGCTAAGTCGTCGATGGCGGAAAAGGCGATGGGCCCGTCGAATTCCAGGCGGCAGTTGATGACCGCGGGGTTGTCCGGGTTGAGCGCCAGGGTCAGCCGGCAGTGCGGGGTGTGCTGGTAGACCAGCTGGGGCTGGGGGCCATCGGCCCAGCGCAGCGGCAGGCCGATCTCCTGGGCGCAGGAGTAGACGCGGGGCAGATCCACCGGCGCCAAGGAATCCGGGAAACCGGGGCGAGGGGAGGCGGTCAACGTCTAACACCTGCTTTCTTTACGGCTTGGGGACGGTCAGTGGGGCGCCAGGGGCACCGGCGCCGGCCGGGTGGGCCGAAATTTTGGCCCGCGTCCCAAGTCTATCTGCTCATACGGGCCCGGCACGTAGAAATTGCTCCTAAGATGGTCTCTACTACACGTTTGGCCCTTTGAGGAGGCATAAGATTGCTCAATACCATTGATTTGCGGAATACCGAGCTGACGACGTCGGCGCTGCGGAAGGTTCTGCCCCGCGGCGGCGTCAACGTCGAATCGGTGGCCGGCACCGTCGCCCCCGTCGTCGAGGCGGTCAAGGCCGGCGGCGAATCCGCCGCGCTGGATTACGGCGAGCGCTTCGACCACGTCCGCCCGGCGGCGGTCCAGGTTCCGGCCGCGGCTATCGATGCCGCCGTCGAGGTCCTAGAGCCACACGTTCGCGCCGCGATCGAGGAGGCCATCGCGCGCGTGCGCAAGGTCCATGTTGAGCAGGTTCCGCAGCCGCACACCACGCAGCTGGGCGAGGGCGCGACCGTCACCGAGGTTTTCGCGCCCATCGAGCGCGTGGGCCTCTACGTGCCGGGCGGGCAGGCGGTCTATCCGTCGTCCGTGGTGATGAACGTGGTCCCGGCGCAGGCCGCCGGGGTGGAGTCCCTGGTAGTGGCCTCCCCGCCGCAGGCCGATCACGACGGCCTGCCGCACCCGACGGTGCTGGCTACCTGCGCCCTGCTGGGCGTGAGCGAGGTCTGGGCCGTCGGCGGCGCCCAGGCGGTCGCGCTGATGGCCTACGGCGACGACGCCGCGGGCCTGGAGCCGGTCGACATGATCACCGGCCCGGGCAATATCTTCGTGGCTGCGGCGAAGCGGCAGGTCTCCTCGTTTGTCGGGGTGGACGCGGAGGCCGGCCCGACGGAGATCGCCGTGCTGGCCGACGACAGCGCCGACCCGGTCCTGGTGGCCTACGACCTCATCTCCCAGGCCGAGCACGATCCGATGGCCGCCAGCGTGCTGATCACCGACTCGGAGTTTTTGGCCCAGCGCGTCGACGCCGAGGTTGAGGCCCGCTACACCGCCACCGCCAACGCCGAGCGCGCCGCCGAGGCCCTGCGCGGCAAGCAGTCCGGGATCATCCTGGTCGATGACATCAACGCCGGCATCCGCGTGGCCGACGCGTATGCGGCCGAGCACCTGGAGGTCCACGCCCGCAACGCCCGCACCGTCGCGGAACGCATCCGGCACGCCGGCGCGATCTTCGTCGGCGAGTTCTCGCCGGTCCCGCTGGGCGACTACGCGGCCGGCTCCAACCACGTGCTGCCGACCTCCGGCACCGCGCGGTATGGCGCCGGGCTGTCCACGCACACCTTCCTGCGCCCGGTCAACCTCATCGACTACGACGAGACGGGCCTGCGCGAGGTGGCCAGCCACGTCATCGCCTTCGCCGACGCCGAGCGCCTGCCCGCCCACGGGGAGGCCATCCGCGCCCGCACCGAACGCTAAAACGCCACCTGCCACCCACACCGACCTTGTCAGAAAGGCTTGTCGTGTCCTTGTCCCTGGAAAACCTTCCCCTGCGCCCCGAGCTGCGCGGGCGCAGCGCCTATGGCGCCCCGCAGCTTAAGGTCGCCAACCAACTCAACACCAACGAAAACCCGTACCCGCCGTCTGCCGAGCTGGTCGAGGAGCTGGTCAGCGAGGTCCGCCGGGTCGCACCGCAGCTCAACCGCTACCCGGACCGCGACGCCGTCGAGCTGCGCGAGGCCCTGGCCGACTACGTCACCGAGCGCACCGGCGTCGAGGTCGCGGCCGCGCAGGTCTGGGCGGCCAACGGCTCCAACGAGGTCCTCCAGCAGCTGCTGCAGGCCTTCGCCGGCCCCGGGCGCAGCGCGCTGGGCTTCACGCCCTCCTATTCCATGCACCCAGTGCTCTCCGCCGGCACCCAGACCGAATTCCTGGAGTGCCCGCGGGGCGCGGATTTTCGCATTGACATGGCGGCCGCGCGCCAGGCCATCGCCGAGCACCAGCCCGACGTCGTGTTCGTGACCACCCCGAACAACCCGACCGGCGACGTGACGGAACTCGGCGACATCGAGGAGCTGGTCAAGGCCGCGCCGGGCATCGTCATCGTGGACGAGGCCTACGCCGAATTCTCCGACGGGCCTTCGGCCGTGCGCCTGCTGGCCGACTACCCGGACAAGCTGGTCGTCTCCCGTACGATGTCCAAGGCCTTCGACTTCGCCGGCGGCCGCCTGGGCTACTTCGTGGCCGACCCCGCCTTCGTGGAAGCCGTCATGCTGGTGCGCTTGCCGTACCACCTGTCCGCCCTGTCGCAGGCCGCGGCCCTGGTGGCGCTGCGCCACCGCGCGGCGACCCTGGAGACCGTCGCGAAGCTCGCGGCCGAGCGCGACCGCGTCGTCGCCGGCCTCCGGGAGCTGGGCTACCGCGTCGTCGACAGCCAGTCGAACTTCATCTTCTTCGGCGAATTCAGCGACCAGGCCGCCGCCTGGCAGGCCTTCCTGGACCGCGAGGTGCTCATCCGCGACGTCGGCCAGGCCGGCTTCCTGCGCGCGACCGTGGGCCTGCCGGGCGAGAACGACGCCTTCCTCGCCGCCGCCGCGCAGCTGACCGACTACCAGACCGACGCTGAGAAAGGACGCGCCTGATGAACCAACCGGAACCGCGCCGCGGGAAGGCCACCCGTCGCACCAAAGAATCCGATATCACGGTGAGCGTGAACCTCGACGGCACGGGCCAATCGAGTATCGACACCGGCCTGCCGTTTTTCGACCACATGCTCACCGCCGTAGCCACGCACGGCGGCTTCGACCTAGAGGTCAGCGCCCGCGGGGACGTCGAGGTCGACGCGCACCACACCGTCGAGGACACCGCCATCGTCTTCGGCCAGGCCTTCGCGGAGGCAGTAGGGGACAAGCGCGGCATCCGCCGCTTCGGATCCCAGCTGCTGCCGATGGACGAGACCCTGGTCGAGGCCGTCGTCGATCTGTCCGGCCGCGCCTACTTCGTCATGCACGGGGAGCCGGAGCACCTCCAATGGCAAATCATTGGGGGTCACTACGCTACGGTTATCAATAGGCACTTTTTTGAAACCTTTGCCGCCCACAGCAAGACCACCCTGCACGTCAACGTCCGCTACGGCCGCGACCCCCACCACATCACGGAGGCCGAGTACAAGGCAGTCGCCCGGGCACTACGCCAAGCGGTAGAATCCGATCCGCGCGTGGACGGCATACCATCGACGAAGGGAGCGCTGTAGCCGCATGTACATGATGGTCTGGATCCTTTTCCTGCTGGGTGGGCTCCTTTTGGGAGGGGCCTGGACGGCCTACCAGTCCGGCTCGCGCTTCTGGACCATCGTCGCCGCCGCACTCGGCGGCATTACGACCATTACCGCGTTGATTTGGATGATTGGGGAGATGCAATAGATGGCAGGAGCAGGCGCATCGCAGGGCAAGGTTAGTCTGTGGAAGGTCCCGGGGTTCCCGGAGACCATGGTCGCCGTGGCCGCTGCCTTCGGCGCGTGGTCGCTGCTGCTTCCCGTTCTGCCCATGGCGGTGCTCGACGCGGGCGGCTCGAACACGCTCGCCGGCGGGTCGACGGGTGCGTTCATGGCCGCGACCGTCATCACCCAGATGTTCACGCCCTGGTTACTCAGTCGCTTCGGTTACCGTCCGGTCATGGCCGTGGCCGCCGGCATGCTGGGCATCCCCGCCCTGGGTCACCTGCTGGGCATGGAGGTCTGGCAGGTGCTGCTGTTTTCCGCGCTACGCGGCGTCGGCTTCGGCGCGCTGACGGTGGCGGAATCCGCCCTCATCGCGGAGCTGGTCCCGCTGCGCCTGCTGGGCAAGGCCACCGGCACGATGGGCCTGTTCATCGGCCTGTCGCAGATGATCTTTTTGCCGGTGGGCCTGGCGATGGCCGAAAACATCAGCTTCGCCTCGACCTATTTCACGGCCGCGGCCATCGCCTGTCTGGCGGTGGTCATGTGCCTGCGCCTGCCGAGCGTGCACCCGCGCAGCGGCAGCGAGTCCGAGGCCTCCGAGGCGCCTAGGGCCTCCACGTGGAAGCTGGTTATCGTGCCGGCCCTGGCGCTGACCACCCTGTCGATGAGCTACGGCGTGGTCTCTTCCTTCTTGCCGGCCTCGGTCCGCGAGATTGACCCGGAAACCGGCGCGGTGCTGGGCGGGCTGATGCTGTCCATCGTGGGCGGATCGGTGATGGTCTCGCGCCTGTTCGCGGGCGTGGTCGCCGACCGCCTGGGTGAGCCTGGCCACCTGTACATCCCGGCCCAGGTCATCGGCGGCGTGGGCATGCTGCTGATGGCGGCCGCCATGGTAAACGGCTGGTCCGTGTGGTGGATGGTGCTGGCCTCGGTCTTTTTCGGCATCGCCTTTGGTATCGCGCAAAACGAGGCCCTGCTGTCGATGTTCAACCGCCTGCCGCGCTCGAAGATTTCGCAGGCCTCGGCGGTGTGGAACATCTTCTACGACGCCGGCACGGGCCTGGGCTCGGTCGTGCTCGCCGCCCTGGTCACCGGCTACGGCTACGCGGGCGCGTACGGGGCCGGCGGCGTCATCATCCTGGCCGGCATCCTGATGACCGGCCTGGATACCATCCTGGGCCGCCACCGCGTGGCCGAATTCGACAACATCCGCACGCGCCTGCGCCGCCTGCGGAAGGCGCCGGCGAAAAACCAGCGCCGGACCGTTACCCGGACCGAAGAACTGAAAAAGAACACACTCGATAACGTCGATAACGTCGACAACGTCAACAAGGAGCTGGACTAGTGGCGGAGAAATGGGTAGCCCTGCTGGACTACGGGGCCGGAAACCTCCGGTCGGCCCAGCGGGCATTGGAAGTAGCCGGGGCGCGGGTCGTAGTCACCGCGGATCCGAAGGTGGCCACGGAGGCCGACGGCCTCGTCGTGCCCGGCGTGGGAGCCTTCGCCGCCTGCATGGAGGGGCTGCGCGCCATCCAGGGCCCGCGGATCATCGGCCAGCGTCTGGCCGGGTCCCGGCCGGTGTTGGGTATTTGCGTCGGCATGCAGGTGCTCTTCGACGGCGGCAACGAGCACGGTATCGAAACCGCCGGCTGCGGCGAGTGGCCGGGCATGGTCACCCGCCTGCAGGCGGACGTGTTGCCGCACATGGGCTGGAATACGCTCGAGCGCGCGAGCGACGGCGCGATGTTCGCCGGCATCGACCCGCAGGAGCGCTTTTATTTCGTGCACTCCTACGGCGCGCGGACCTGGGAGCTGGAGACCGAAATCACCACCCCGCCGTCGGTGGCGTGGGCCAGCCACGGCGGCGATCGCTTCGTGGCCGCGGTGGAAAACGGCGCCCTGTGGGCCACGCAGTTCCACCCGGAGAAATCGGGGGCCACCGGGCTGAAGCTGTTATCCAACTGGATGGGCACCCTGTAGGTAGGATAGAGACAATGACTCAGCACACAGATTCCTTCGTACTCCTGCCGGCCGTCGACGTCGTGGGCGGCCAGGCCGTGCGCCTCGAGCAGGGCAAGGCCGGCACCGAGAAGTCTTACGGCGATCCGCTGGCGGCCGCTTTGCAGTGGCAGGAGCAGGGCGCGCAGTGGCTTCACTTCGTCGACCTGGACGCCGCCTTCAACCGCGGCTCCAACCACGAGATGATGGCTGAGGTCGTCGGCCGGCTCGACATCCCGGTGGAGCTGACCGGCGGAATTCGCGACGACGCCGGGGTGGAACGCGCCCTGGCCACCGGCGCGCGCCGCCTGAACATCGGCACCGCCGCGCTGCAGGACCCGGAGTGGATTGCCCGCGTCATCGACACATACGGCGACAAGATCGCCGTCGACCTGGCGGTCCAGGAAGAAGACGGGGAGTGGCGCACCCGCGGCAACGGCTGGGAGTCCGACGGCGGCGACCTCTGGGAGGTCCTCGAACGCCTCGACGCCGCCGGCTGCCAGCGCTTCGTGGTCACCGACGTCACCAAGGACGGCACCTTGAGCGGCCCCAACCTGGAGCTGCTCCAGGACGTGACCATGGCTACCGATGCCGCAGTGACGGCCTCCGGCGGCATCTCCACGCTGGACGACGTCACGGAGCTGGCCGCCTTCCTTAACCGTGGCATCGACTCCGCGATCATCGGCAAGGCCCTCTACGAGGGGCGGTTCCGCCTAGACGACGCGCTTGCAGCGGTGGGCCAGGTAGACCCGCTGCCGGCCGAGACCCCCATCGACCTCCTTGATTCCTCGGAAGACAGAGGATAGACCGACCCCACAGACCACCCCACCGCAGGATAAAAACCGACCGAGGATGAGTGAGCACGCCATGACATCGCCGCTGGAATTGCTGGCCTTCGCTGAGGCCATCGTGGATGAGACCACCGACCGTTTCCGCACCGGGCTGGGCGCGAAGCCGGCCCAGTTCAAGGGCCAGGGCGACTTCGCCACCGAGGTCGACATCGCCATCGAGACCAACCTGCGCCGGCGCCTGACCCAGCTCACCGGCATCCCGGTCTACGGGGAAGAATCCGGCGGCAAGCTGGCCGAGACCGTCTGGGTGGTCGATCCCATCGACGGCACCGCCAACTACTCGGCCGGCAACCCGCTGTGCGGCACCCTGGTGGCACTCGTCCAGGACCACCAGCCCGTCGTGGCCGTGGCGGACTTCCCGCTTCTGGGGCGCCGGCTCGCGGCAGCTGACGGCGCGCCGCTGCGCTCGGTGGGCGGGCCGCCGAGCGGCTTCGGCGGCGGGGAAGACGCGCTGGGCTTCGACGAGGCCCGCGGCCACGTCGGCTGCTCCTCGCACCTGCGAACGCCCATCTTCAACGATCTCAAGCGCAAGGGCCTGCGCCCGCGGATCACCGGATCCGTGGGGCTGGACAGCGCCTTCGTGGCCCAGGGAGTCTTCGACGGAGCGGTGAATTTCTCCCCGCACGCCTGGGACAACGCCGCGGGCGCGCTCTTCGTGCGCTCCGCCGGGGGCCTGGTCACCGATCCCTACGGCGAGGAGTGGACCGTGCACTCGGCCGGCATGGTGGTCGGCACCGCGCAGGTGCACGCGACCATCCTGGATTCCATCCGCGCCAACCGGGCCGACAACTAAAACACCAGCTATCCGGCCAGCTCCCACGCTGGCCCAGACTTTTTAAATAAGGAGAGTGCTCCCCGTGAGCTTGTCTGTGCGGGTTATTCCCTGCCTCGACGTCGATAACGGCCGCGTGGTCAAGGGCGTCAACTTTGCCAACCTCCGCGACGCCGGCGACCCGGTGGAGCTGGCCGCCCGCTACGACCAGCTCGGCGCCGACGAGCTGACCTTCCTGGATGTCTCCGCCTCGAAGGAGGGCCGCGGCACGCTCATCGACGTCGTGCGCCGCACCGCCGAACAGGTCTTCATCCCGCTGACGGTCGGCGGGGGAGTGCGCAGCGCCGACGACGTGCGCGCCCTCCTGCGCGCCGGCGCGGACAAGGTCTCCGTCAACACCGCGGCCATCGCCCGCCCCGAGCTGCTGCGGGAGCTGGCGGAGATCTTCGGCTCCCAGTGCATCGTACTTTCGCTGGACGCGCGTCGGACCGCGCAGCGCCAGGACTGGGCCCCGTCGGGCTTCGAGGTCACCACGCACGGCGGCACCCGCTCCGCCGGCCTCGACGCCCTGGAGTGGGCCCGGACCGCCGCCGACCTGGGCGTAGGTGAAATCCTGCTTAACTCCATGGACAGCGACGGCACCGAAGGTGGCTTCGACACCGAGCTCATCGGCGCCGTGCGCGCCGCCGTTAACGTACCGGTCATCGCCTCGGGCGGGGCGGGCGCGCCGGAAGACTTCCCGCCGGCCGTGGCCGCCGGCGCGGACGCGGTCTTGGCCGCCTCCATCTTCCACTTCGGCAAGACCACCATCGGCGAGGTCAAAGACGCCCTGGCTCACGCCGGGTATCCGGTCCGGCCGGTGCCGGAGCCGGTGTCGCAACCGGAGGCGGAGCCTGCCCCGGCCAACCCGGCAGAGTGCGAACTGGACCCGGCGATTGCTCGCCGCCTGAAGCGCAACGCGGACGGGCTGGTGCCGGCCGTCGTCCAGTCGGAGGACGGCGAGGTGCTGATGCTGGCCTGGATGGACGACCACGCGCTGGCGTTCACCCTGGCCACCCGCCAGGGCACGTATTTCTCCCGCTCGCGGCAGGAGTACTGGGTCAAGGGTAAGACCTCCGGCAACACCCAGGAGGTCTTGGGAGTCCAGCTCGACTGCGACGGCGACACCCTCCTGGTGACCGTCCGACAAAAGGGCGGGGCCTGCCACACCGGCGATCGCAGTTGCTTCGACGCCGATGTACTACTCTAGGATCCCTGAGTAACCGCAGGAAGGGAGTAGACGTGGGAAAGCGAATTGGCCCGCTGCTCATGGCCCTCGGCGCGATTGGGCTGTGGGGCTCGTCGCGCATGAGCTGGGTCCAGGCCTCCGCCGAGGACGATAAGTCCGGCGGGCAGGTCGTGGACATCCTGGGCTCGCACTGGTCGGTCGAGCTCATGGCCGTCATGCTGTTGCTGCTGGCCGGCACGCTGGCCGGGCTGGTGCTGCGGCGGCTGGCCCGCCGGGTGGTGGCCATCGTCTGCGCGGTGGCGGCGGCCGCGGTGGCCTGGCGGCCCCTGCAGCTGCTGACCGCCGGCCCGGACGTGCAGCGCGCCCAGGACATTTTGCAGGCCGGCCAGGACAACGACCTGGCGGTGGACGTGACCTCCATTTCGGACTGGGCCGTCATCACGGAGGCCACGGCGCATACCGCCGGGCCCGTGCTGGCCCTCGTCGCCGCGGCCGTCGCGCTTTTCGGCGCGGTGCTGTTGGCCACCCGCCCGGGCGAGGACACCGCCCGCTCCAACAAATACGAAACCCCCGCCATGCGGCAGGAGAAGCTGGCCCAGGATCTGCAGGAGTCCCCGGACAGCGGCCGGGTGCTGTGGGACGCGCTGGACGCTGACATTGACCCCACCGATTTAGACAACCAACGTGGGCGTTTAACATAAAGTTTGCCAATCGGGGGTACCTCTGGATTTCCGCTGGGCACGCTTGAAGGGATAGCCTTAGGTGAGACTGCGCATGTGATCCTTGTCGCTTACTTCGAGGAGGTGCCCCGGTGCCCACCCCTATTGCCGTTGACCGTCTAGTCACCGGCGTCCTCGAAGACGTAGCCGCGCGCGAAGCGAAGGTCTCTTTCCAAGACATCAAGGCGAAATCCCGGTCCATGGAACCGCCCCGGGACGCCAAGGCGGCGCTTTTGACCAACGGCTGCTCGGTCATCACCGAATTCAAGCGGGCGGTGCCGTACCTGGGGGAAATCGCGCGCCTGGACAACCCGGAGCGGATGGCGCGGCTCGCCCGGGACTTCGAAGACGCCGGCGTGGTGATGATGGCCTGCCAGACCGACCGGCGCCGCTTCCACGGCTCGCTGGACGATATGCGGCTCATCCGGGCGGCCACCGAGGTGCCGATGATCTGCCGGGACATCATCGTCGACCCGTACCAGATCCACGAGGCCCGCTGCTTCGGCGCGGACGTCGTGCCGCTGCAGGTCGCCCTCTTGGAACAGGCGCGCATGGAGGCCCTGCTGGACCGGATCGAGTCGCTCGGCATGGTCGCCCTGCTGGAAATCCGCAGCAGCCAGGACGCGGACCGGGCCATGCAGGCCGGCGGGACCGTGGTGGGCATCAACGCGTGGTCGCTGTCCTCGGACGCCATCGACCGCGGCGCCTTCGCCGAGATCGTGCCCGGCCTGCCCGAATCCCTGCTGCGGATCGCCGTCGGTGGGGTGGAAAACCCCCGCAACTTACTTGGTTATGCCTCGCAGGGCGCCGACGCCGTCCTGGTGGGCGAGTCGGTGATGACCGCCCAGGATCCCACCGCCCTGGCCCGCAGCCTGGTGGCCGCCGGCAAGCACCCGGCGTGCCCGTCGCGCAAGACCCCCTGATCTCGCATTCGGGTGGGCTTTGGGGCACACTGTGTACGTGCAGATTATGAACTTGGCCAATATCCCGTCCCCGCCGCAGGGCGTGTGGCACTTAGGCCCGATTCCTATCCGCGCCTACGCGCTGTGCATCGTCGCCGGCATCCTGGTCGCAATGTGGATGACCCTGCGCCGCTACCGGGCGATGGGCGGGAACCCGGACACCGTCTGGGACGCCGCCATCGTGGTCATCCCCGCCGGCATCATCGGCGGGCGCCTCTACCACGTCATCACGGACTACGACAAGTATTTCTGTGCCGAGTGCAACCCGGTCGACGCGCTGAAGATCACCAACGGCGGCCTCGGCATCTGGGGCGCGGTGGCGCTGGCGGCGGTGGCGCTGTGGGTGATGTTCAAGGTCAAGGGCATCCCGCTGGGGCCGTTTGCGGACGCGGTGGCGCCGGGGCTGGTGCTGGCCCAGGGCATCGGCCGCCTGGGCAACTGGTTCAACCAGGAGCTCTACGGGGCGGAAACCGATGTCCCGTGGGCGTTGGACATCTACTATCGCGTCGACGAGGCCGGCCGGGTCGCGCCGGTCAGCGGCACCTCCACGGGTGAGGTCATCGCCTCGGTCCACCCGACCTTCCTCTACGAGCTGATGTGGAACGTGGCCGTATGCCTGTTCCTGCTGTGGGCGCACCGCGCGTGGAAACTGGGGCACGGGCGGGTCTTCGCGCTCTACGTCATGGGGTATACCTTCGGCCGCTTCTTCATCGAGCAGATGCGCACCGATGAGGCCACGCTGATTTTCGACGTGCGCGTCAACGTGTTGGTTTCCGTGGTGGTCTTCGTGGCGGCCTGCATTGTTTTCTTCCGCCTGCCGCGCGGCCAGGAGTCCGCGGACGAGGTGGATCCGAAGTTTGCCGCGGCGGGGCAGGAGCGCTCCGAGCCCTAATGTGGGAATCTGTGGGATTGTTTCCGTTTTTGCAGTGGCACCGGCCGCGGGGGCGGGGTACGTTGGGAATGGTTAGGCAGTCACCATTACAGGAGTATGCACAGATAGATGTTGGATAGAAGAACCAAAATCGTATGCACGCTCGGCCCCGCGGTCGCGAGCGAAGACGCTATTTACCGCTTGGTTGAAGACGGCATGGACGTTGCCCGTCTCAACATGTCCCACGGCGACCACGCCGATCACGAGCAGAACTACCGCTGGGTGCGCGAAGCCACGGATAAGACCGGCCGCGCGGTCGGCATCCTGGCCGACCTCCAGGGCCCGAAGATCCGCCTCGGCCGCTTCAAGGAGACCGAGACCTACTGGGCAACCGGCGAGGTAGTCCGCATTACCATCGACGACGTTGAGGGCACCCACGACCGTGTGTCCACCACCTACAAGGGCCTGGCTAACGATGCCAAGCCCGGCGACCGCCTGCTCGTCGACGACGGCAAGGTGGCTTTGGTCTGCAAGGAAGTCGACGGCAACGACGTCATCTGTGAGGTCACCGAGGGCGGCCCGGTCTCCAACAACAAGGGCGTGTCTCTGCCGGGCATGGACATCTCCGTGCCCGCCCTGTCCGAAAAAGACATTGAGGACCTGCGCTTCGCCCTGCGCCTGGGCGTGGACTTCATCGCCCTGTCGTTCGTGCGCTCGCCCGCGGACGTGGACCTGGTCCACGAGGTGATGGATGAGGAGGGCCGCCGCCTGCCGGTCATCGCCAAGCTGGAGAAGCCGGAGGCCGTGGACGCGCTCGAGTCTATCGTCCTGGCCTTCGACGCCATCATGGTCGCCCGCGGCGACCTGGGCGTCGAGGTGCCGCTGGAGCAGGTCCCGCTGGTCCAAAAGCGCGCGGTCCAGATCGCCCGGGAGAACGCGAAGCCGGTCATCGTGGCTACCCAGATGCTGGATTCCATGATCGAAAACTCCCGCCCGACCCGCGCGGAGGCCTCCGACGTGGCCAACGCCGTGCTGGACGGCGCGGACGCGGTGATGCTCTCCGGCGAGACCTCCGTGGGCGTGGACCCGCACAACGTGGTGCGCACCATGGCCCGGATCGTCTCCCGCGCGGAGACCGACGGCCGCGTGCCGCCGCTGGCGCACGTCCCGCGCACCAAGCGCGGCGTGATTTCCTATTCCGCCCGCGACATCGCTGAGCGCCTCAACGCGAAGGCCATCGTGGCGTTTACCACCTCGGGCGACACCGCCCGCCGCGTGGCCCGCCTGCACTCGCAGCTGCCCCTGCTGGTCTTCACCCCGAACCAGGCGGTGCGCTCCCAGCTGGCGCTGACCTGGGGCGCGCAGACCTTCCTGAGCCCGCAGGTCGGCTCGACCGATGAGATGATGCAGGCCCTGGACGAGGCCCTGCTGTCCATGGACGCCTACGACGAGAACGACCTGATGGTCGTCGTCGCCGGTACCCCTCCGGGAATCTCCGGCAACACCAACATGATCCAGTGCCACCTGCTGGGGGAGACCCGCTCCTAAGGCCTCCTACGGCCCCCTAAGACACTGTGATTGAAGGCGCAAGCGCCCGGCACCGATTCCAGGTGCCGGGCGCTTGTCCGTGTCTAAGTCCTAGTCGATCGGTAGGGCGTCGAGGTGCCAGACCTCGGTGGCGTAGTCGTGGATGGTGCGGTCGGCGGAGAAGCGGCCCGAGTAGCAGATGTTAAGCCAGCACTTGCGGGCCCAGCCGCGCGGGTCGTTGGCGTAGTCGGCGGCCGCCTGGTCGCGCTTGTCGCGGTAGTCGGCGAAGTCGCCCAGGACGTAGTAGGTGTCGGCGGCGGAGGTGCCGTAGCCATCGAGAAGGCTGGAGCGCAGGTCCTCGAAGTTGCGGTCCAAGGTGCCGTTGGTCAGGGCATCCAGGGCGCGGGCCAGGCCGGGCACCTCGTGGTAGAGCGCGCCCGGGTGGTAGTTCTCGCGCAGGCCCGGCAGCTCGTCGTTGCGGGCGCCGAAGATATAGGCGTTCTCGCGGCCTACGGCGTCGACGATTTCGACGTTCGCGCCGTCGAGGGTGCCAAGTGTCAGCGCGCCGTTCATCATGAACTTCATATTGGAGGTGCCGGAGGCCTCCTTGCCGGCGACGGAGATCTGCTCGGAGACGTCGGCGGCCGGGATGATGTGCTCGGCGGGGGAGACGTTGTAGTTTTCCACGAAGACCACGCGGATGATATCCCGGGTGGCCGGGTCGTTGTTGACCAGCTCGGCCACGGAGTTGATGAGCTTGATTACCTCCTTGGCGCGCACGTAGCCGGGAGCGGCCTTCGCGCCGAAGATGAAGGTGCGCGGCGTGGGCTTTTTCCCGTCCTGGGTGATGCGGAAGTACAGGTCCAGGATGTAGAGCGCGTTGAGCAGCTGCCGCTTGTACTCGTGCAGGCGCTTGATCTGCACGTCGAAGAGGGAATCCGGGTCGACCTCGGCGCCCTGGTGGCGGTGGATCCACTCGGCGAAGTCGCGCTTGTTAGCGGCCTTGACCTGACGCAGCTCGTCCAGCAGCGCGGCGCCGTCGGGGCCATCGGCGAGCCCGGCGAGGCCGGCGAGTTCGTCCAGGTTGGTCACCCAGCTGTCCGAACCGCTGGCCCGGGTGAGCAGGTCCGCCAGCCGCGGGTTGCACATCTTGAGCCAACGGCGCGGGGTAACCCCGTTGGTCTTGTTGTTAAACTTCTCCGGGTACATCTCGTACCAGTCGCGCAGAGTGTCGGCCTTGATGATCTCGGTGTGCAGGGCCGCCACGCCGTTGATGGAGTAGGAGGCGTAGCAGGCGATCCAGGCCATGCGGACCTGGCCGTCTGCCACCGGGGCCAGGTAGTCGATGGTGCCCTGGTCCAGGCCACGTTGGGCCATGTCCTCGCGGAAGCGGCGGTCGATTTCTTCGACCAGTTCCCAGATGCGCCAAAACAGGCGCTGGAAGATCGAGACCTCCCACTTCTCCATGGCCTCGGCCAGGACGGTGTGGTTGGTGTAGGCGAAGGTCTCGGTGACCACCTTCCAGGCATCATCCCAGCTCATCTGGTGCTCGTCGAGCAGGATGCGCAGCAGCTCCGGGATAGCCAGCACCGGGTGGGTGTCGTTGAGCTGGATGCAGTTGTACTGGGCGAAGCCGCGCAGGTCCTCGCCGTGGTGCTCGAGGTAGTTGTCCACCATCTCCTGCAGGGAGGCGGAGACGAAGAAGTACTGCTGGCGCACGCGCAGGACCTTGCCCTCGTAGGTGGTGTCGTTGGGGTAGAGCACGCGGCAGATGTCCATGACGCGCTCGCGCTCGACGATGGCGTCGGTAAAGCGCTGGGAGTTAAAGGCGTCGTAGTCGAAATCATCGATGGGCTCCGATTTCCACAGGCGCAGGGTGCCGACGTTGCGGGTGCCGTAGCCGGTGATCGGCAGGTCGTAGGGGATGGCGCGCACGTCCATGTCGTCGAAGTGGATGCGGCGCTGCGTGCTGGCGCGGCGGACCAGGAAGTCGTAGCCGTTTTCCATCCACGCGTCCGGCTTCTCGACCTGGTAGCCGTTGTCGAAGGTCTGCTTGAACAAGCCGTAGCGGTAGAGCAGCCCGTAGCCGGTCACCGGCAGGTTCTGAGTGACCGCGGAATCTAGGAAGCAGGCGGCCAAACGCCCCAGGCCGCCGTTGCCCAGGGCCGCGTCGTGCTCCGCCTCTAGGACGTCGGCCAGCTCGCGGCCGGTGGACTGAACATACTCCCGGGCGTCATCGACCAGGCCCAGGTTGGTGAGGTTGTTGAGGAGGGCCCGGCCCTGGAGGAACTCGGCGGAGAAGTAGTGCTGGCGGCGGGCCGGCGCGTAGGCGCGGCGGGTGGTTTCCCAGTCCGCGGCGATGTGGTCCATGACCGCGTTGGCGAGGCCGGACCAGTACTTGCGGTTAGAGGCGGCGGGCGGGGTCACGCCGGCGGCGGCGCGGACGTGACCGGGGATGACAGAGGAAAATTCCGTGGGAGAGGCCATGGGCTAAGACACCTTCGCGTCGAGGGGAGAGTGTAAAAACACTGCCTACTGTAACGGAAGGTAGCCTGGCCCGCCTGACTTCGCGCGCGGCGCCTTAGCGGCCCAGATAGGCAAGCACCGCGGTAAGACCCGCCTGGGTGGCAGCGGCTACGGTCGGGGCGTAGTCGGGCAGGAAGTCGGCCTGGTGGTTGACCGGCGGGTTATCCAGCTGCGCGGCCGGGGTGCAGCCGACGTGCCAGAAATAATAGGGCACGCCCCAGGCCTGCGGGAGATAGCAGAAGTCCTCGGAGGCGGTGCTGCCCGTGGTGGTCACGGACTGCTCGCCGAAGACGGCATCGAAGGCCGGGCGCAGGGCGGCATCGACGCCTGCGTCGTTGTCGGTGACCTCGCCGTGGGCGTAGTACTCGAAGCTCGGGTCCTGCGGGCTGCCGGAGGCCCAGCATTCGGCGCGCACGACGCGCTCCAGGCTGGCGTAGACGCGCTCGGCCACCTGCGGGTCGTAGTAGCGGGTGTTGAGGACCAGCTCGGCGGAGGCCGGGATGATGTTGTTCTTATCCCCGGAGTGCAGCTCGCCGACGGAGATGACAAAGAACTCGTGCGGGGCGACCTCGCGGCCGACGATGCCCTGCAGCCGCACCACGATCATCGCCGCCAGGAAGGTCGGGTCGATGGAGTTGTGTGGCATGGAGGCGTGGGCGGAGCGGCCGAAGACGCGGATGCGCAGGCTGTCGCAGCCGGCCATGATGGGCCCGGGCGTGCTTTGCACCGTGCCGGCCGGCCCGGGCATGATGTGCTGGCCGAAGCAGACGTCCGGCTTGGGCACGCGGTCGGTCAGCCCGTCGGCCAGCATGTATTTCGCCCCCATGGAGGACTCCTCGGCCGGCTGGAACAGCGCCAGGAAGGTCCCGGCCCAGGCGTCGCGCCGGGCGTCGAGGACCTCGCACACGCCCAGCAGGGCGGTGGCGTGCATGTCGTGGCCGCAGGCGTGCATGGCGCCGTTGGTGGACGCGTAGTCCGCGCCGGTGGCCTCCCGCACCGGCAGGGCGTCGAAGTCGGCGCGCATCAGGGCCGTGGGGGTGGCCTCGGTGGCGTCGTTGCGGAAGATGGCAACCATCCCGAAGCCGCCGATGCCGTCGACTACCTCGCAGTCCAGGCCGGCTAGCCGGGCGCGGATCTGGGCCGCGGTGCGTTCCTCCTCGTGGGAGAGCTCCGGGTGGCGGTGGAGATCCTGATAAAAATCCTCCTGCCAGGACAGGTCGACGCCGTGCTCGCGGACGAATTCCGGATTCTTTGTGGGGGAAGCCATAGATTTCACTCCGATAGTTTGGGTAGGGTTACCTGCATGCCACTTATTCAGTTCGATGTCCTCGTCCCCGACCACCAAGCCGACCGCGTGGAAGAAGTCTTCCGCGAAGCCCTGGATCGGCTAGTCGACAACGGGCAGCTGGCCCAGGCGAGTGTAAAGCGTCATGATACTCCGCGCCTGGCGGAGGGGGTAGAAGAACAGCTGCGCCAGACCTACCGCGACGAACACGAAGACCGCGACCTCGAGCATGCTCAGGTCCGCCGCTACGCCCTAGCCGTGGAGGGGGCTACCGGTTCCCTCAACCAGCTGACCATGGTGCTCGCGCGCTTGCTCACCCCGCATGCGGCGTTGCCCAAGGACCACGTCCTACTCGAGGATGAGACCGCCCACGAGCGCCCGGCCATCTTCCCGTGGACCGTGGATATCCAGCGCTAAGACCCTAGCTTTTCCTGGATCTGGCGGGCCAGGGCCTGGCCGGCCGCGCGCAGGCGTTCGGGCATCTCGCCGCCGGCTGGCAGCGCGGCGTGAAAGCTGCCGGCGGGCAGCTCGGCATCGTCAGCGAATTGGCCGGCCGCGATGGCCACGCGCGGTGCGTTGGGGGAGGCTGCCGCGCGGTCGGCGACGGTGCCCACGGCCTTGCCGGTCAGCGACTGGGCGTCGAAGCGCCCCTCGCCGGTGACCACGACGTCCGCCTCGGCCAGGCGGCGGTCGAGGTCGAGCGCGTCGGCGACGTACTCGGCGCCGCTGAGAACGCGCACGTGTTCGTCGTTGCCCCACAAGATGCGCGACATCCAGCTAAGGCCCACCGGGATCGCCCCGGCCGCTCCGAAATACTCGGCGGCGGGGTCGTGCTCGGTGAATTCGCACAGGTTAAGCAGCGCGCCGGTCAGCAGGGCGACCTGCTCGCGGTTAGCGCCCTTTTGCGGGCCGTACATGGCCGGTGCCTCCCGCGGGGTGCAGCGGGTGTCCGCCAGCAGGGTGTAGTCCAGCATCCCGGCCTTGTAGTTCAGCTGCGCGGTGTCGATATCGCCCAGGCGCACCAGCTCGGCCGGGCCTTGGGCCAGGGCGAGCCCGCGGGCATCGTGGGGCGCGGCACCCAGAGCGCACAGGATGCCGATGCCGCCGTCGACGGTCGCGCTGCCACCCAGGCCCAGCACGATGGACTTGGCGCCGCGGGTCTCGGCGTCGGCGATGAGGGCGCCGGTGCCGAAGGAATCCGCGCGGAGGGGATCCGGGCTATCGGCGACTGCGGGCAGGCCGGTGGCGGCGGCGACGTCGATATAGGCGGTGGCGGTTTCCGGGTCGAGGTAGTATTCGGCTTCCGTGAGGCGGCCCAACGCGTCCACCGAGGGGATGCGCACGCGCTCGAGCTGCCGGCCCGCCAGGCTGGCTGCCGTGGCGAGCGTGTGCGCGGTGCCTTCGCCGCCGTCGGCTAGGGGACAGGTCACCACCGTGGCCTCGGGCAGCTCCTGGCGGATGCCGGAGGCCAGGCCGGCGGCGGCCAGGCTCGAGCTAGCAGTACCTTTGAAGGAGTCTGGGGCGACGACGATATGCATGGGCGCAATTATATGGCACGCACCTCCCGCTACCTGCGGACCACCGTGCGGCGGGCGATTTTACCCCTCAATTTCGGTAAAGTGACAGAAAAGATAATGCGCAAAAATGCAGGTAGGGAGGTTGGGTTCTTCCGTGCTGGCTAAAAAGTGGTTGCGAAAGCGGGCCCGCCCAAGGAAACTGTCACTAGGCAAGTTCCCGCGTTTTAGGGGCTGGCCCAAGCCAATTAGTTACTTCCGAGCACAGGAGAAGAGATGTCCGTAGACCTCCAGATTTCCGATTACTACAACAAGCTGCTGAAGAGGAACGCGGGCGAGCCGGAGTTCCACCAGGCGCTTTCCGAGGTCCTGGACTCGCTGAAGATCGTGCTGGAAAAGGATCCCCACTACGCGGATTACGGCCTGGTCGAGCGGCTCTGCGAGCCGGAGCGCCAGCTCATCTTCCGCGTGCCGTGGACGGACGCCGAAGGCAATATCCGCGTCAACCGCGGCTTCCGCGTGCAGTTCAACTCGGCACTGGGGCCGTACAAGGGCGGTCTGCGCTTCCACCCGTCGGTCAACCTGGGCATCATCAAGTTCCTGGGCTTCGAGCAGATCTTCAAAAACTCCCTGACCGGCCTGCCCATCGGCGGCGGCAAGGGCGGCTCGGACTTCGACCCGAAGGGCAAGACCGACCAGGAAGTCATGCGCTTTTGCCAGTCCTTCATGACGGAGCTGCACCGCCACATCGGCGAGTACCGCGACGTGCCGGCCGGTGACATCGGAGTCGGCGGCCGCGAGATCGGCTACCTGTTCGGCCAGTACCGCCGCCTGTCCAACCAGCACGAGTCCGGCGTCCTGACCGGCAAGGGGCTCAGCTGGGGCGGCTCCCTGGTGCGCACCGAGGCCACCGGCTACGGCACCGTCTACATCACCGAGCAGATGGTCCAGTCCCACGGCGAGGACCTCTCCGGCGCCCGCGTGATTGTCTCCGGCAGTGGCAACGTGGCCATCTATGCCGCCGCCAAGGCCCAGGAACTCGGCGCGACCGTGGTCGCCATGTCGGACTCCGCCGGCTACGTCACCACCCCGGACGGCGTGGACATCGACCTGCTCAAGGACGTCAAGGAAAACCGCCGCCAGCGCATCTCCACCTACGCCGAGGAGGCCGGCGGCAACGTCGAATACCACGAGGGTGTCGGCATTTGGTCGGTGGCCGCGGACGTGGCCCTGCCGTGCGCGACCCAGAACGAGCTGGACGGCGACGCCGCCCGCCAGCTCATTGACAACGGCGTGAAGTACGTGGCCGAGGGTGCGAACATGCCGTGCACCCCGGAGGCCGTGCACGCCTTCCAGGATTCCCACGTCAACTTCGTGCCGGGCAAGGCCGCCAACGCTGGCGGCGTGGCCACCTCCGCGCTGGAGATGCAGCAGAACGCCTCCCGGGACTCCTGGTCCTTCGACTACACCGACGAACGCCTGCGCCAGATCATGTCGAATATTTTCACCAACATCGACAAGACCGCCGCGGAATACGACCGCGAGGGCGACTACGTCGCCGGCGCGAACATCGCCGGTTTCAAGAAGGTTGCCGACGCCATGCTGGCCCAAGGCGTCATCTAAAACCGGCGCAGCCCGCGCGGGCATACCGCGGGCGCTTAAGCGTTTGCGGCACGGGGCGGAAATAGTCTCAAGTTAAACTTGAGAATTTCCGCCCTTTTCCAGTGTGGGAAGCCGTTGTAGCCGCTCGCGCTGGCTAGGCTGGTCACCATGTACCGCGTATTCGAAAGCCTTGATGAACTAGTACAGAACCTGGAGCAAGCCCGGGGCGTTCCCATGACCTCGAATTGCATGGTCCCCCGCAACGAGATGCTCGCCCTGCTGGACGATCTGCGCAACGCCCTGCCCGTCGAGATCGACGACGCGCAGGACGTGTTGGATAAGCAGGACGAGATTATCCGCGGCGCGGAGGAACGCGCCGAACACACCGTGGCGGAGGCCAACGCGCAGGCCGATGACATCATCGCCCGCGCGCAGGCCGATTCCGAATCCATGGTCGCCGACGCCCAGGCCCACGCCAACGGCCTGGTCGAGCGCGCGCAGAACGAGGCCGACTCCACCGTGGAAAAGGCCCGCGCCGACGCCGAGCGCGCCGTCGCCCAGGGGCAGGAGTCCTACGAGCGCGCAGTCGCCGCCGGCCAGGAAGAGCAGGACCGCCTGGTCTCCGAGTCGGAGGTAGCGCGCCGGGCGAACGAGGAGGCCCACCGGATCGTGGACACTGCCCACTCTGAGTCCCACCGCCTGCGCACCGAGTGCGACGAGTTCGTGGACAACAAGCTCGGCGAGTTCGAAGAAACCCTCAACTCCGTGCTGCGCACCATCTCCTCGGATCGTTCCGCCCTGCGCCGCGGTGCCGGCGCCGCCGGCCGGGCAGGTGGCAGCGATTATTCCCGCGGTTACAACGGCTACGGCCAGGACTCCTACGACGGCTACGACGGCTACGACGGCGGTTACGACAACCGCGGCTAGCTCGGCCCGCTAGCGCCGGCGACAGCGCCCGCTAGAGGAGCAGCGGGCGCTGGGGCAGTGGCGGGCGCGGTAACTAGAAATACGCCGGCGTGCGCTGGGAGGGTACCGGCTCAGTCGGCGCGGACTTGATGTTGAGGATGGCCGCGATCAGGGCGAAGATGAGCCCGGGCAGCGCGCACAGCGGCCACAGCAAGAGGAAGGACGTCAGCAGATCGCCCTCCCCGCCGCTGGTGACGTGACCCGTGAGCAGCCCCAGCGCGTAGACGGAGGCATGGACCAGTCCGATCCCGGTGGTCAGCGCGCCCACGGAACAAAACGCGGCACTGAGTGGTTCCTTCGCGCTCCAGGTCAGTTGGGCGGCGCAGACCGCCATGCAGGCCGCGCCCAGCATGACGGTGATTTCGAAGGGGACCGGTACAAACAGCAGGGCGCCGACGAGCATGCCGGTCAGCAGCGCACTGCGGCAGACCCGGCGCAGGCGGGAGCCGGTGGCACCGGTGAGCCCCGCCGGGTGCGGGCCGCGTAGCCGGCGGACAAGGCAGCCCACCACGCCCAGGCAGACTGTCGGGGCGACGACCGCGAGGGGGAAAGACCACGCCACCTCGCGCAGGCCCGCCAACATGGATATGTTCATGGTCAACCAGTCTAGGAAGCCTGCCGGCGCGGTTAAAGGGAAAACCCGCCTACCTAAAGCATTATGACCGCGTGCTCAGGGGGCTGACAGATTAGCCGGGAAAGTCGTGCGCCAGCTGTGGGTCTGGGCAGCGCGCCGCGGTGTTGACCGGCGGGGTAGGATATCCGGTGATATGACTTCACCACTGAAATTCAACGTTGCTTCGCTGCTGGGGGCGTCCGCCGAGGGCCTGCCGACCCAGCGCAGCCAGACGGGTCCCGCCCCAGCGCGCATCGGCGGCGAAATGCTCGCCGTGCCGGAGGGCGAGGAGCTTACCGTGGACGCCACCCTGACCCCGCTGGGCGGGGGCGTGCTTGTCGATGCCGACGTGCGCGGCCTCCTGCACGGCGAGTGCTCCCGGTGCTTAAGCCCACTGAACCCGCCGCTGGACATCCACGTCAGCCAGGTGTATGCCGCCGACGAGGATTTCATCACCGGCGACCCGGAGTCCGAGGAGGAGCAGGGCTCCGGCGACGAGATCGGCCAGGTCGAAGGCGACGAAGTGGATCTGCTGCAGCCGCTCATCGACGAGGTTGGCCTGAGCCTGCCTTTTGCCCCGGTCTGTGAGAATGGCTGCGATATCCAAACGCCCAAGGGCGTGACCGCCGGGGTATCCGGTGAGAAGGACCCAGACGACGAGGCAGTGGACCCGCGGTGGGCCGGACTGGAGAAGTTCCTGTGAGCAAGAAAGCAAAGCTAGACCCGCTGGCCGCCTGGGCGGCCGCCTACGACGCGGTGGATCACGAGCCCCTGCGTGAGAAGCTCCAGGTCAACCTGGACGATGAGCACCTGCGCCTGGCGCTGACGCACCGCTCGTTCGCCAACGAGAACGGCCACCTGCCCAACAACGAGCGCCTGGAGTTCCTGGGCGATGCCGTGCTGGGCCTATCCGTGGCCGCGGAGCTCTACGAGCAGTACCCGTCCCGGCCCGAGTCTGATATCTCCAAGATGCGCGCCTCCATCGTCTCGCGCTACGGCCTGGCGGACATCGCCCGGGAGATCGGCCTGGGCGCCTTTATCCTGCTGGGCAAGGGCGAGCAGTCCTCCGGCGGGGCGAACAAGGAGTCGATCCTGGCGGATACCACGGAGGCGCTGCTGGGCGCCATCTACCGCCAGTTCGGCTTCGCGACCGCCCGCCGGGTGGTGCTGCGCCTGTTTAGGCACAAGATTGATACCGCCACCGTCGCCGGCCGCCACCTCGACTGGAAGACCACCCTGCAGGAGCTGTGCGCGGAGCTGCACGCGCCGATGCCCGTCTACGAGGCCAGCTCCACCGGCCCCGAGCACGATCAGACCTTCACCGCCGTCGCCCTGGTCAACGGCCAGGAATTCGGCCGCGGCGAAGGCCACAACAAGAAGCTGGCGGAGCAGCAGGCCGCGCACCTGGCCTGCGACAAGCTGCGCGAGTCCCCGCGGCTGGTCGCCGGTACCGCGCACCCGGACGCGGGGTCGGACTAATACCGCGAACCCGAAGACCCTGAAACACTGTGCCGGAATTACCAGAAGTTGAGGTCGTCCGCCGCGGGCTAGAGCCCTACGTGATCGGGCGCACCTTCGAGGCCGTCGAGGTGCTCCACCCGCGCGCCACGCGCGGCCAGGACGCGCCGCTCGGCGAGCTCATCGTGGGCGCCCGCGTGCGCGCGGTGGCCCGCCGCGGCAAGTACATGTGGCTAGAGCTGGCCGACGAGCCCGCCGCGGACCCCGCCCGCAACGTGGTTTTCATCCACTTGGGCATGTCGGGGCAGCTGCGGGTGGGACACAACGACTCCGCCCACGTGCGCATCCGCACGCGGCTGTCCGGCGGAGTAGAGCTGGATTTCATCGACCAGCGCACCTTCGGCCGCTGGCACTTCGGGCCGCTGGCAACCATCGCGCACATCGCCCGCGATCCGCTCGACCCGAACTTCGATATCGCGGCCGCCGCGCGCCGGATCACGGCGAAGAAGGTCCCCATCAAAACGGTCCTGCTGGACCAGACGGTCGTGTCCGGGATCGGCAATATCTACGCCGACGAGGCCCTGTGGCTGGCCGGCCTCGACCCCCGAAAGCGGGCGAGCGCCCTGCGCCAGTACCGCGCCCGCGAGGTCATCGAGTCTGCCGCGGCGGTTATGCGCACCGCGCTGGCGGCCGGCGGGACGAGCTTCGATTCCCTCTACGTCAATGTCAACGGTGAGTCCGGGTATTTTTCCCGCGATCTTAACGCCTACGGGCGGGCGGGATTGCCGTGCCGGCGGTGCGGCAGCCTCCTGCAGCGGCGGGTCCTCGGCGGGCGCTCGACGCACTACTGCCCCCAGTGTCAGACCTTCGAGTGATCTCCCACCGGGTGATCTAGGCTATGTTATTTACATGACTTTTCTTGAAAACATCGTTGGCACAGGCAACGATTTTCTGTGGACCTGGGTGGTGCCGTGGCTGCTGATCGGCGCGGGCATCTTCTTCGGCATTCGCACGGTTCTGGTCCAGATCCGCATGGTACCCGACATGTTCAAGGCCGTCGTCGAGCGGCCCAACGGCACCGGCCGCGATGAGGACGAGGACTACGGCGGCATCTCCGCCTTCAAGGCGTTTACCATCTCGGCCGCCTCCCGCGTGGGCACCGGCAACATCGCGGGCGTAGCCGTGGCCATCTCCCTGGGCGGTCCGGGCTCGGTGTTCTGGATGTGGATCATCGCCATTCTGGGCGGCGCGACCGCCTTTATCGAGTCCACGCTGGCCCAGCTGTGGAAGGTCCGCGACGGCGACGCCTATCGCGGCGGCCCGGCCTACTACATGAAGCGCGGCCTGGGCTGGGGCCCGCTGGGCGTAATCTTCTCCATCGCCATCGCCTTTACCTTCGGCTTTGTCTACAACGCCTTCCAGACCAACGCCATCGCGGATTCCCTGTCGACCTCGATGGGCAACGACAGCTTCGCCTTCAAGGCCATCGTGGGCGTTGTCATCGCGGCGATTTCCGGCCTCATCATCTTTGGCGGCGTCCAGCGCATTGCCAACATGACCCAGCTCATCGTGCCGTTCATGGCCGGCGCCTACCTGATTGTGGGCCTGTTCGTGGTGGTGACCAACCTGGACGCCGTCCCGGCCATGCTCGAGGCCATCATCGGCCACGCGCTCGGCTTCAGAGAGATCGCCGGCGCCGCCCTGGGTACTGCCATGATGCAGGGCATCCAGCGCGGCCTGTTCTCCAACGAGGCGGGCGAGGGCTCGGCCCCGAACGCCGCGGCGACCGCCACCGTCTCCCACCCGGTCAAGCAGGGCCTGGTGCAGACCCTGGGCGTGTACTTCGACACCCTGGTCGTGTGTACCATCACCGCCTTCATCATCCTGCTGGGCTCCGAGATCAACTACGGCGAGGAGGCCGAGGGCGTGTCCCTGACGCAGACCGCGCTGTCGTCCGAGGTGGGCGACTGGGGCATCCACTTCGTGACCTTCATCCTGTTCTTCCTGGCGTTTTCCTCCATCCTGGGCAACTACTACTTGGCCGAGGCCAACGTCGAGTACCTGTCGCGGTCCAAGGTCGTGCTGGTGGTCTTCCGCCTGGTCGTCCTCTTCTTCGTCTGGTTCGGCGCGGTGGGCACGCTGCCGCTGGTCTTCTCGCTGGCAGATACCGGCGCCGGGACCATGGTCGTGCTCAACATCATCGCCATCGTGCCGCTGAGCGGCGTGGCCATCAAGCTGCTCAAGAACTACAACGAGCAGCGCCGCAAGGGCGTGGACCCGGTCTTCCACCGGGACATGCTGCCCGAGGTCAAGCACGTCGAGTGCTGGGACGGCAGCGATCCGGTCACCCGGCGCAGCGTCGAGGATCGCCAGATCCTGCGCGACGATGCCGCCCCGGACAAGTCCTAGCCCGCCGCACGCAACAGGAAATAGGTGACAGCACAAATGACCAAGCGCATGACCGCCTTCGTCCACGGCCACGTCCAAGGGGTGGGGTTTCGGTGGTGGACCCGCTCGCGGGCGCTGGAGCTCGGGCTGTCCGGGCACGCGACCAACCTGCGGGACGGGCGCGTGCAGGTCGTGGCGGAAGGGACGGAAGAAGGCTGCGCGCGGCTGCTCGAGCTGCTGCGGGAAGAGCCCACAACGACGTCTCGCCCCGGCCGGGTGGATACTGTCGTGGAACAGTATTCCGACCCGCGGGGCGAGGAAGGATTTATCGAGCGCTAAAAGCCCAGCGCCTTAGCTGCTGTCAACGGCTGTCAACGGCTGTCAACGGCTGCTAGCGCGGTGGGCGGATCGTGGTGGAGACCAGGTTAGGCGGCTCGGGTAGGGAGCGGGTGACCTCGACGGCGCGCTCCAAAAGCTCCTCTTTGGGCATGGAGAAATCGTTATCCGCCCAACACATGATGATGTTGAACAGGAGCCCGTTCCAGGTCACGCCGGCGATGGTGTCGTCGAATTCCGTGAGGTTCTTGTTGAGCTCTTCTAGGATGCGGTAGTGCGCGCCGGCGGAGATGGCCAGGGTCAGCTCCTCGCGGTAGTGCCAGGTCTTGTCCAGCACCGCGGCCCAGTAGCTGCGCAGGGAATCGCGCGCTGAGGGGGTGGTGCCGATTTCGTCGAAGACGCGGTGGATGAACTGTTCCACTACTGAGTCTTTGGTGGGGAAGTGACGGTAGAACGAGGACCGCGAGATCTTCGCGGTCCGGATGATCTCGGAGGCCGTGATATCGGCAAAGAGCTTGTCCTTAGCGAGGACTTTGACGGCCTGGAAAACTGCCCGGCGGGTTTCTTGCTTACTGCGCTCGTTGTGAGCGCGCAAGGCCCGGGCCTGAGGAGTGGTCACCTTGTTTTCAACTCAGCTTTCTTGGGTAGGGTTCAACCGGGGAAGTTGAACTAAGGTTCAACAGTTAATCCTAGAGCATATTCACGGGAAAATTTAACTTAGTTCAGCAAAATTTTACCTGATATGTTAACACCGTTTGGTATGGGTTGCGCTTATACCCAAACGGTGTCATCCGCCGTGGTTAGCCGCGTCTGGTGCGCGGCCGGGGCGGGATAAGTTGTTAGACTTTGTCCAATGCACCTGAAATCACTCACGCTCAAAGGCTTTAAGTCCTTTGCCTCGGCGACGACGCTCAAATTCGAGCCGGGGATCTGCGCGGTGGTGGGCCCGAACGGCTCGGGTAAATCCAACGTGGTCGACGCCCTCGCGTGGGTGATGGGGGAGGGCAGCGCCAAGACGCTGCGCGGCGGCAAGATGCAGGACGTCATCTTCGCCGGCGCCGGCGACAAAAAGCCGCTCGGCCGCGCCGAGGTTACCCTGACCATCGACAACGCCGACGGGGCGCTGCCCATCGACTACCGCGAGGTCTCCGTGACCCGCCGCATGTTCCGCGACGGCGCCAGCGAGTATGAAATTAATGGTTCCAAGGCGCGGCTCATGGACATCCAGGAGTTGCTCTCGGACTCCGGTATCGGCCGCGAGATGCATATCATCGTCGGCCAGGGCAAGCTCGCGGAGATCCTCGAGTCCCGGCCGGAGGAGCGGCGTTCCTATATTGAGGAAGCGGCCGGCGTCTTGAAACACCGGCGCCGCCGCGAGAAGGCCCAGCGCAAGCTCAACGGCATGCAGGCCAACCTGGACCGGCTGACCGACCTGACCGAGGAGCTGGGCAAGCAGCTCAAGCCCCTGGCCCGCCAGGCCGAGGCCGCCCAGCGCGCCGCGACCGTCCAGGCGGACCTGCGCGACGCCCGCCTGGGGCTGGCCGGCGCCCGGATCGTCTCCCTGCGCGGCCAACTCGACGATGCCCGCGCGGCCACCCAGCGCGTTTCCGAATCCCTGGCCACGTCCCAGGCCGTGCTGGAAGAGACCACCGGCGCCCAGCTCGACATCGAGACCGAGTTGGAAGAGGTCGCCCCCGCGGCGGAGGCGGCCCAGCAGGTCTGGTTCGACCTGTCCAACCTGAGTGAGCGGATCGCCGCGACCCTGCGCATTGCCGCCGAGCGCGCTCGCAACTCGGGCGAGGCCACCGCCTACCAGGGCCAGGACCCGGAAGAATTGGAGGCTCGGGCCCGCCAGGCGGACGAGGACTACGAGATGCTGCTGGCCAGCGCCGAAGCCGCCGCTGAGGCCTTCGAGGAGGCTAAGGAAGAAGTCGCCGCGCGCCAGGAGGACTACGCCGCGGAGGAAAAGGAACACCGCGCCCAGGTCCGCGCGCTGGCCGACCGCCGCGAAGGCGTGGTGCGCCTGGTCGCGCAGGAAGAATCCCAGACCGCCCGCGTGGAGCAGGCGGAGGCGGAGCTGGCCCGCCAGGAGGCCACGTGCGAGTCCACGCGGGAACGCGTGCACAACGCCCGCCGGGAGGCCGACGACGTCGGCGACAAGCTCACCGCGCTGCAGGCCGAGCGCGAGCCGCTCGACGAGGCCCACGTGCGCGCCGCCAGCGAATCCGACGCCGCCGACAAGCGCCTGGAGCAGCTGCGCGACGATCAGCGCGACCGCGACCGTGAGGTCTACACGCTGCGGGCCCAGATCGACACCCTGGCGCAGACCGCCCCGCCGGCCATCGAGCTCGGCGCGGCCTTTTCCCCGCTGGCCGAGCACGTCACCACGAAATACGACACCGCCCTGGCCGCGGCGCTGGGGGCCTTTGCCGAGGCCCAGGCCGGGCACGTCGACGGCGACGTGTTGGACAAGCTCATCGGCGCCGCCCGCACCGCCGTGGTGGACACCGACGCCCCGGCCAGTTCCGGCTGGCGCCTGCGGGCCGAGCTGCCCGCCGGGACCAGCTGGCTGCTCGACGAGGTCGAGGTAGACCCCGCCGTCAGCGCCGGCCTGAACCGCCTGCTCGCCGACGTCGTGTTAGCCCCCACGGTGGATGCCGCCCGGGAGGTCGTCGCCGCCGACCCGCGCCTGCGGGCGGTGACCCCCGACGGGGTGCTCTGCGGCGAGGGCTGGCTGCAGGCCGGCACCGGCGCGTCTTCGACCGTGGAGGTCAGCGCGCAGATCGCGCAGGCGCGCCAGCGCCTGGAGGCGGCGCAGACCGCCGCCGAGGAACTCTCCGGCACCCTGGAGGGCGCCAAGCAGGCGGCCGAGGAGGCCCGCGTCGCGGCGGCCTCGGCGACCGCGGCCCTGCAGGAGCACGACGCCCAGATCGCGGCCTGGCAGCGCGACCACCAGCGCCTAGTCCAGCAGGTCGAGGCCAACACCAAGGAGCACGAGAAGGCCGCCGCCCGCGCCACCGAGCTGGATGTCGAGCTCGATAAGGCGCGCGAAGAACTAGAGCAAACCCGCGACCGGCTTAGCCGCGTCGATGACGACGAGGCCACCGAGGAGCCGGATTCCGCGGCCCGCGACGCGGCATCGGCGGCGCTGGAGCAGGCCAAAAACCGCCAGGTGGAGGCCCAATATGCCGCGCGCTCGGCGCAGGAGAAGGTCTCCCAGGTAGCCGGCAAGGCGGACAACTTGCGCCGGCAGGCCGAAAACGAGCGCCTGGCCAAGCAGCGCCACGACAACGCCCAGGCCCGCCGCCGCGCGCAGGCCCGCCTGGCGGCCGCCGTGCAGCGCCACGCCGAGGACCTGGGCGCCCGGGCCGCGGACGCCCTTGACCGCGCCACCGAGCGCCGCGACGAGCTGGTCAACCAGCGCAACGTGCTCAACGCGCGGCTGGCCTCGGCCAAGCAGGCCGTTTCCTCGGCCCGGCAGCAGGCCGAAAGGCTTACCCAGCAGGCCCACGATGCCGAGGTCGCCCAGACCCAGGCCCAGGTCCGCGTCGACGAGGCGGAGGCAAAGGTCACCGAGCAGCTTGGCATCTCCATCGCCGACCTTTTGCGCGATTACACCCCGGGCCCGGAGTTCGACCAGGCCGCGGAGAAGAAACGCCTCAAGCAGGCGGAGAAGGACCTGAACTCGCTGGGCAAGGTCAACCCGCTGGCGCTGGAGGAGTACCGCGCGCTGGAGGAGCGCTACCGCTACCTGTCCACGCAGCTCGACGACGTCATCCAGGCCCGCCGCGACCTGGAAGGGGTCATCGAGGACGTCGACGCGCGCATTCTGCAGCTGTTCACCGACGCCTGGCGCGACGTGGAGGCCGAATTCCCGAAGGTCTTTTCCACCCTCTTCCCGGGCGGCGAGGGCCGCTTGGTGCTCACCGAGCCGGATTCCATGCTCACCACCGGCATCGAGGTCGAGGCCCGCCCGCCGGGGAAGAAAGTCAAGCGCCTGTCCTTGCTTTCCGGCGGGGAGAAGTCCCTGACCGCGCTGGCGATGCTGGTCGCCATCTTCCGCGCCCGCCCCTCGCCCTTCTACGTCATGGACGAGGTCGAGGCCGCCCTCGACGACGTCAACCTGCGCCGGCTTATCGCGCTGTTCGAGGAGCTGCGCAACGACTCGCAGCTCATCGTGATCACCCACCAGAAGCCGACGATGGACGTGGCCAACGTCCTCTACGGCGTGACCATGCGCGGCGACGGCATCACCCGGGTCATCTCCCAGCGTATGAACCCTGCCGGCACGGCTCCGGGCGCCGAGCAGGCTGCTGACGATGCCGCCCGCCTCGGCGTCGATGCCTCCGCCCGGGGTTAAACCGCGGGCCCACCTCACTAACGCGGCCGTTTGCTGGCACTATGGAAGGCATGGAATCTAACTTAGCGCTATGGATTGGCATTGCCGTCGTCGTGCTTATCGTCATCGCCCTAGTGGCGGTGGTTTTAGTAGGCAAGCGCCGCGGCGACAGCAAGAAGGTGTCCTTCAACCAGGAAGACACCGAGCCGAAGGAACTGACCCAGCAGGAAAAATCAGGGAACTACCAGGCCAAGTCCGGCTTTAACTTTGCCGCCGGCAGCGAGCCCGACAAGCAGCCCGCCGGCACACCGAACGCCACCGGCAACGCGAACGCCGCGGGCATGGCGGGGGTCTTTGCCTCTGCCCACGACGCCCCGGCCAAGGGCGAGCAGCCGGCCCCGGCGGCCCGGGCCGACTCCTCCCGGCCCGACTCCGCCCAGGTGGACGGCCAAGAGCCGAACGCCGGCACGACCGGCGGCGAAAAGCCCGAGAGCGTCACCGATATCGCGGCCGCGGCCGTCGCCCGCGCGAAGTCCGATGAGCTCGCCGACGCCCCGCTCGCCTCCGAGGCCGACCGTGCCGAAGCCGCGGCGCCGTCTGAGAATCCTGAGAAGGCCAAGCCGTCCGAGGCAGCCGAGAAGGCCGAGGCAGCCGAGAAGACCGAAGCAGGGGAGAAGGCCGAGCCCGCAGCACCGGCAGAACCGTTAAAGCCGGCCGAAGCTGACGGCCCGGCTGAGCCGGAAACCCCGGCGGCCCCGCAGGAGCCGGAGGCCGCGGACCAGCCCGCACAGGATGAGACCTCCACCGCGGAGGCCGAGGAAGCCGCGGCGGCCGCCGACGCGCAGACCAGCTCCGCGGAGCGCGCGCTCGCGGAGACCCCGGCGCCTTCGCCGGCTCCCGCCGCGGACGCGGCAGCGGAGTCGGCGGATGAGCCCGCGGCGGAGACCGCGTCCGAACCCGCGGAACCGCGCGAGGAGATCGCGCCGGCCGTCGGCCGCCTGGGCCGGATGCGCGGGCGCCTGTCGCGTTCCCAGAACGCTATCGGCCAGGGCCTGATGGGCATTCTGTCTGCCGGCGACCTGGACGATGACGCCTGGGAGGAAATCGAAGACACCCTCATCATGGCGGACCTGGGCACCAAGTCGACGCTGAAGGTCACGGAGTCCCTGCGCGAGAAGATCGCCGAGCGCGGCGTCAGCAGCGAGGACGAGGCCCGCGCCATGCTGCGCGAGGCGCTCATCGAGGCCGGCCACGTGGAGATGGACCGCTCCATTAAGGCGATGCCGCACGACGGCAAGCCCGCGGTCGTCATGGTCGTCGGCGTCAATGGCACCGGCAAGACCACCACCACGGGCAAGCTGGCCCGCGTGCTGGTCTCCCTGGGTAAGAAGGTTCTGCTGGGCGCGGCGGATACCTTCCGCGCCGCGGCGGCGGACCAGCTCGAGACCTGGGGCAAGCGCGTGGGCGCGGAGACCGTGCGTGGCAAGGAAGGCGCGGATCCGGCATCGGTGGCTTTCGATGCCGTCGCCGCCGGCGTCGAAAACCAAGTCGACGTCGTTCTGGTCGACACCGCCGGCCGCCTGCACACCTCCACCGACCTGATGGACCAGCTGGGCAAGGTCAAGCGCGTGGTGGAAAAGAAGTCGCAGGTCGACGAGGTGCTGCTGGTCATCGACGCCACCGTCGGCCAGAACGGCCTGGTCCAGGCGCGTATCTTCCGCGAGGTCGTGGACATCACCGGCGTGGTGCTGACCAAGCTGGACGGTACCGCCAAGGGCGGCATCGTCTTCCAGGTGCAGGAAGAACTCGGCGTGCCGGTGAAGCTCGTGGGGCTGGGCGAGGGCGCCGACGACCTGGCGCCCTTCGAGGTCGAAAGCTTCGTCGACGCCCTGTTGGGGAGCTAAGAAAACACCCCATCTGTCCCACCTTGGCCCCTGGCTGCTGCTGGCAGCCGGGGCCAAAGTGATCGGCGGTCCGCCCGGGCAGTGACGTGATCCGGATTAACCACAGTGCTAATCTGGGGAGGCTGTATTTATGCTATTTTCAGCAAACTCCATACATGTCCATTACCGTCCATCGTGTTAAGGCTTTAAACCTGTGACGCTTTTATATGTTGTCCTTCTCGCGGCGCTGGCAGTGGTGTGCTCGCCCGTCGCGGTCAAGGTACTTGATCGAAAAGCAGGGTGGCCGCTGGCGGCTATCTTCGTCGTGGCGGCGGGACTCCTCCTTCGAGAAATTCCCGCAATCTCTAGCGGGAATGGCATCGAGTACCAGCTGATCTGGGTCGCGGACTTCCTCGCGCCCGGGGTGGACGCTGGGGTCTCGTTGCGCGCGGATGCCCTCGGCGCGTTCTTCGCACTGCTCGCGCTTGTGGTAGGCGCCGTCGTCCTTATCTATTCCGCCGCGTACCTTCCCAAGCACCAAGGCAACGTCAGCTTCTACACGCTGATGACCGCCTTTACTATGTCGGTGCTCCTGCTGGTGCTGGCCGACGACGTGATCGTGCTTTTCATGGCCTGGGAGCTGGTCTCCCTGGCCTCGTTCATGCTGATCGCGCGCTCCGGTGCCACCGGTGAACCGGGCTCGCAGCGCACCCTCGTCCTGACGTTTATCGGCGGGCTGACGCTGCTGACCGCCGTGGCGATTGCCGCTACCGCCGTGGGGTCGACGAACCTGCACGCCATCCTGACTTCGCCAGTCTGGGCGGAGAACCACGCGCTGACTGTCGGGGTCGCGGTGCTCATCGCCGTCTCCGCCTTCACCAAGGCCGCGCAGTTCCCGTTCCACTTCTGGCTGCCGGAGGCCATGGCGGCCGCCACGCCGGTCTCGGCGTTCCTGCACGCCGCCGCCGTGGTCAAGGCGGGCATCTACCTGCTTATCCGTTTCTCGACGGTATTCCACGACGTCGCGGTCTGGAACTGGTTGCTGATCGTGGTCGGCATGGGCACGGCAATCATGTCCGCGCTCTTTGCCGTCCAGAAGACCGACCTGAAGAAGCTGACCGCTTATTCGACGGTCTCGCACCTGGGCTGGATCGTGGCGACCATCGGCGTGGGCACCCCGTTTGCCATCGCCGCCGCCGTCGTCCACACCCTGGCGCACGCGCTGTTTAAGTCCTCGCTGTTCATGCTCATCGGCGTCATCGACCACGAGGCCGGGTCCCGCAACATCAAGGACCTGGGCAAGCTGTGGAACAAGATGCCTTTCACGTTCGTCTCCGTGGTCATCGGCGCGGCCTCCATGGCCGCGGTCCCGCCGCTTCTGGGCTTCGTGTCCAAGGAGGGCATGCTGACCGCGTTCCAGGACGCACCCATCGGGGGCGCCGGGGTAGTGGTCCTGCTGATAGCCGCCGGCATCGGCGCGCTGCTGACGTTTACCTACTCGGCGAAGCTCGTCTTCGGGGCCTTCATCGACGGCGACAAGGACATGTCCGGCGTCCACGAGGCCCCGGTCTCCCTGTGGCTGCCGGCCGCCCTGCCCGGACTCATGTCCGTCCCGCTGGTCTTCATCCTCGGGCTTTTCGATGCCCCCTTGGACAACATTGCCGCCGCCGTCGGCATGGATCACCACAGCCACCTGGCGCTGTGGCACGGCATCAACGTGCCGCTGGTGATTTCCGTGGTGGTGCTGGTGCTCGGCATCGCCGGCTTGGCCGTGCGCCGCCCGCTGTGGTCGGCGCTGGAATCCCGCGAGCTGCTGCCCGCCAACGGCAACCAGCTCCTGCACGGGCTGCACAAGGCCAGCGAGGGCATCGGCCGCGTGTTCGCCTCCCTGGCCGCCACCCACAACCCGTCGCGCCACCTGCTGCCCATCGTGCTGCTGGTGGTCCTGCTGGCGGCAACGACGCTGTTCGGCAGCGAGGGCATCGACGGCCAGGCCCTGGCCCCGCGCGTCGACGGCCTGGACAACCCGTGGGACCTGCTGCCCCTGGGCATCATCGTGCTATCGATGTTCGGCCTGGTGCGCACCCAGAACCGCCTGACCGGCGCGGTCATGGTCGGCGCGGTCGGCGTCGGCGTGACCCTGCAGATGTTCCTGCTGGGCGCGCCGGACGTCGCCCTGACCCAGTTCACGGTGGAGGCCCTGTCCGTCATCGTGATGATGATGGTGCTGCGCTACCTGCCGGAGAAATTCGAGCCGGTGCGCAACCCGCGCCGCCGCTACGGCTCCGTGGTGGTGGCCGTGCTGGCCGGTATCACCGCCTTCCTCGGCGTGTGGACGCTGATGGGCCGCCACGAGCGCTCCGACCTGGCCGAGTGGTACTTGAACAACGCCCCGGACATCACCGGCGGCGACAACGTCGTGGCCACCATCATCGTGGAGTTCCGTGCCCTGGATACCCTGGGCGAGCTCTCCGTGCTGGGCATGGCCGCCGTGGTCATCGCCGCGGTGACGACCACGCTGCCGCGCTTCCCGTTCTCGCCGGGCACCCGCCCGGCCCCGTTCGGGCAGTCGCAGCTGAACTCCGTGCCCATGCGTAAGGCCCTGCAGATCGTGGTGCCGATCCTGGTCATCATGTCGGTCATCGTCTTCTTCCGCGGGCACAACGCCTCCGGCGGCGGCTTCCCGGCTGCGCTTATCATGGGCGCGGCCATCGGCCTGACCTACCTCTCCCGGGGCCGCGACGAGATCGTCTTCGGCCAGATGGCGCCCATCCGCCTGACCGGCATCGGCATCATCATCGCGCTGGTGGCCGGCTTCATCGGCTACCTGGCCGACCCGAGCGGCTTCCTGGTGGCCATCCACGGCGAGGCCCTGGGCCAGCACTGGACCACCTCGCTGATTTTCGACCTGGGCATCTACCTGGCCGTGCTGGGCATGCTGACGATGGCCATCAACGCCCTGGGCGGCTACCTGCGCCCGGGCACCGAGCGCGAGTACCTGCCGTGGGTCCACGACGACGACTCCGTGCTCACCAACACTCCGCAGGCCACGATGGAAGACATCGACGACCCGTACCCCGACCCAATCAACCCGGCGCAATCGCCGAAGCCGGTGCTGACCCGCTCGCGGCGCGGCGCCCGTAAGAAGGGGGAGAAATAAATGATTCTGGCTTTGACCATCGCCGTCTTGATCGGTGGGGCCGTCTACCTCATCCAGCAGCGCGGCCTCGTGCGGATCGTGCTGGGCATGATGTGCTTCGGCCACGGCGCTAACCTGACGCTGCTGGCTACCGGCGTCTACTCCTTCCGCGGTGAGGCCTTCCCGTCCCAGACCCCGCCGGAGCAGATGGCGGACCCGCTGCCGCAGGCCTTCGTGCTGACCGCCGTGGTGATTTCCATGGCGACCGCGACCATCCTGCTGACGCTGGCCGCCATGGGGCCCAACGACGACACCGATGCCGCCGACCCCGTCGACGACAACACCGTCGACCACCCGTTCTCGACCCTGGGTCGCGACGCGCACAACCAGGACATCCGACAGCGCTCCGACGAGGCGGTGCGCCGCATCCAGCACGCCCGCGACGCCTACGAGGACGTCTACGAGACCCAGCAAGCTGCCGCCGACCGCACCGCGAAGGAGGGCTAGGCACCAATGTACGACCTAGTAAGCCAAATGCTGCCGCTGTTTCCGGCAGTACCGCTCATCGCGGCGGCCTTCGCGCTGCTGGCGCCCTGGCGCCCGGTCCGCGACGCCATCATGCTGGTGGTGCCCGCCGTCGGCGTCTTCGCCGGCCTGGGCCTGCTGGCCTATACGGTCAACAACGGCCCGGTGGCCCACAACGTGGGCATGTACCCGGGCAACGTGGCCATCCCGTTCGTGGGTGATTCCTTCTCCGCGATCATGCTGACCACCGCGATGATCGTCTCCTTCGGCGCGAACTGGTTCGCCATCGCCGGCGGGGAGACCAAGTCGCGCTACTACCCGTCGCTGACGCTCATCCTGCTGACGGGCGTGGCCGGCGCGCTGATTACCGCCGACCTGTTCAACTTCTTCGTGTTCATCGAGGTCATGTTGCTGCCGTCCTACGGGCTCATCACGATGTCCGGCACCTGGGCCCGCCTGGCCTCGGGCCGCGCCTTCGTGCTGGTGAACCTGTTCGCCTCCACGCTGCTGGTGGTGGGCGTGGGCTACATGTACTCCGTGACCGGCTCCGTGAACATTGCGGCCTTGAACGGCGTGGCGGCCGGCAACGGCCCCGCGACGGTGGCCGCCGGGCTAATCATCATCGCGATTTCGGCCAAGGCCGGCGTCTTCCCGGTCCACACTTGGCTGCCGCGCACCTACCCGGGCACCTCCGCCGCGGTCATGGGCCTGTTTTCCAGCCTCCACACGAAGGTGGCGGTCTACATGCTCTACCGCCTCTACGTCCACCTCTTCGACCTGGACGCCCGTTGGGGCGCGCTTATCGTCGTGGTGATGATCCTGTCGATGGCCGTCGGCTCTTTCGGCGGCCTGGCCGAGGCCACCATCCGCCGCGTGCTGGGCTACCAGATGCTCAACGGCATGCCGTTCATCCTCATCATGCTGGCGTTTACCGCCGCCGATGCGCAGCGCGCCCTGGCCGCCGGCATCCTCTACACGATCCACCACATGATCACCGTCGGCTCGCTCATCCTGGCCTCCGGCGCCATCGAGGAGACCTACGGCACCGGCCGGCTCAACAAGCTGTCCGGGCTGGCGCGCAGGGATCCCATCATCGCGTGGATCTTCGCCGCCGGCGCCTTCTCCGTGGTCGGCTTCCCGCCGTTTTCGGGCATGTGGGGCAAGGTCATGCTGGTCGTGGAGATTGCCCGCAACGGCAACGGCTGGGCGTGGGCCGCGATTACGGCCATCGTGGTGGCGTCCTTCGCGGCCTTCCTGGCCATGCTGCGCGTGTGGCGCAAGGTCTTCTGGGGCCGCCAGCTCTCCCAGGACGAGGTCCCCGACGAGCTGGTCATCCGCAAGAAGCTCATGGCCCCGTCGGCCGCGCTCATCCTGGGTTCGCTGACGATGTTCATCCTGGCCGGCCCCGTCATCGAATACACCATGGCGGCCGCGGGCGACCTGCTGGATACCGGCAGCTACATCCACGCGGTCCTGGGCGATGATGCCGTCGCGCTGCCTAACCCGTCCGTTCTGGAGGGAGGAGCATAAATGCACGTTGTAACGTATATCCTCTGGTTCATTAAGGAAATCTTCGTCTCCGGCTTCCAGCTCGCAGCCTGCTCGTTCAAGGCTGATACGGGCTACCACCCGGTCATTGTGCGCTACCCGCTGCGCGTGACCAGCAGCTGGGAGCTGTTCTGGCTGACTTCCTCGATTACCGCCACGCCGGGCACCCTGTCGCTCGGCCTGCGCGAACCCCCGCGGGAGGGCCTGCCGCGCATCGTCATCGTTCAGGCCGTGCTGGGCGACGACCCCGCGGAGGTCCTGGCCGGCATCGCGGAGATGGAGGAGCGCCTGGCCCCGCACGTCAAGGAGCTCGACTACGGAGTGCCCGGGCAGGGCAGCGCCACCGAGGCCGACCCGGCGTTCTACGAGTACCCGCTCGAGTCCGTGGGCCGCTACCTGCGCGCGCCGGAGCTGGCCGACACGGAAGATCAGCCCATCTCCGAGGACGAGTCCCTGGCCACCCGCAGCTGGCGCCGCCAGCAGAAAGGCAAGGACGTTTAAATGTTTGACGTATCCGCTTTTACCGCTTTCGACTGGTTGGTTGCCGCCTGCGTGTTCATCATGGGCCTGTGCGTTTTCGCCGCGCTCGTGCTGACCCTGCGCACGCGCGACGAGCTCACCCGCGCGGTGGTCGCCGACCTCATCTTCTACGGCATGCTCGCCATCTTCCTGGCCCGCTCAACCATCGTCTACTCGTCCATCGCCTACGACATCGCGCTGCTGGCCGCCATCGCCGGCGGCGTGCTGCCGACGCTGTCGATGGCCCGCATCATCTCGAAGGGAAGGCGCTAAACCCATGGCTATCTACGAAATTGTGGCCTCCGTGCTCATCATCGTCGCCACGGTGCTGGTTCTGGCCACCACCGTCGCGGTCTGGCGCGCCCCGGACGCGCTGACGCGGGTGAACCTGCTGGGCCCGACCATCTGTCTGGCCATCCCGCTGCTGCTCGTGGCTAAACTGGTGGTGGACTTTTCCACGGAGGGCTTCGACGTCATGTCGCTTGTCAAGGCGCTCGCCGCGTGCTTCGGCGTGTGGATCATCGGCGCCATCGGCTCCTACTACATGGGCCGCTCGATTTACGGCGTGACCGTCACCGACGTCAAGCATTCCCTCCGCATCCAACAGCAGCAGAAGCAGCAGTAGAGCACAGGAAGGTTTTTCATCCATGAAACTCGTGACCGCCATCGTGAAGCCGTTTACCCTGCCGGAAATCCGCGAGGCCTTGGGCCAGCTGGAGGTCCACGGCCTCACCGTGACCGAAGTGCAGGGTTTCGGCCGCCAGCGCGGCCACAGCGAGGTCTACCGCGGCGCGGAATACGCCACGGACTTCGTGCCGAAGGTCAAGCTCGAGATGGTCGTGGCTGACGACGCCGCCGCCGAGGTCATCGACGCCGTCATCGACGCGGCCTACACCGGCAAGATCGGCGACGGCAAGATCTGGGTCAGCCCGGTCGAGGACGTCGTCCGTGTACGCACCGGGGAGCGGGGAGAATCCGCCCTCTAGAACTGCGGGACAACGCCTATCAGCGCGCGCTAGAACTCCTGCGCAGCCTGCCCGTCCCGCCAGGCTGCGCGCTGGCCGCCACGGGCTCTTTCGCCCGCCGGGAGATGACCCCGCGCTCGGACCTGGACCTGATGCTGCTGTGCCCGGACGATGCCCCCATCCCGGATGCCACCGACCTCTGGAACCCCATCTGGGACGCGGGCTACCACCTGGATTTCGCGGTGCGCACCCCGCGCGAGTGCGGCGAAATCGCCGCCCAGGATACCGCCGCCGGCCTGTCCCAGCTGGAGCTGACCCACGTCTCCGGCTCCAAAATGCTTGTCGATGCCGCCCGCGCCCGCCTCTATTCCTCCTGGCGGCGCCAGCTCCAGCGCAACTTCGACGCCTTCTTGGATCTGGCCATCCGCCGCTGGCACCGCTCCGGCTCCGTGGCGACGATGACGAAGCCGGACGTGAAAAACGGCCGCGGGGGCCTGCGTGATATCCAGCTGCTGCGCGCGCTCGCGCTGGGCAACCTGTGCGACGCGCCCGACCTGAGCGCCGAGACCCGCCTGCTGCTCGACGTGCGCACGCTGCTACACGAGCACGCGCGCCGGCGCCGGGATGTGCTGGACCCGGAGTTTGCGGCATCGGTAGCCGCGGAGCTGGGGTACGCGGACCGCTACGAGCTGTCCGCGGCCTTAGTGGATACGGCCACGCGCGTCGACCGCGCGGTGGAGCGCGGGCTGGCCACGGCCCGGGGGCTGGTGGGCAAGCGGGGCGCGCACTCGCCGCGGCGGCCGCTGGACCTGGACGTTATTGACAACGGCGGCTATATCACGCTCTCGCGCCACCCCAACCTGGAAGACCCCGCCCTGGTTTTACGCGTCGGGGCGGCCGCCGCCCGCACGGGGCGCCCCGTGGCCGCCGGCGTGTGGCACACCTTGCGCGAGCTGCCCGCCCTGCCGGAGCGCTTCACCGCCGCCGCCACCGACGACTTTTTCGCCCTACTGTCCTCGCCGGCGAATACGCCGCGGGTCATCCGGGAGATGGACGCGCACGGGCTGTGGGAGAAGATCGTGCCCGAGTGGGCGCACATCCGGGGGCTGATGCCGCGCGAGCGGGTTCACACCCACAGCATCGACTACCACAGCCTGGCGACGGTGGCGCGCTGCGCCGAGCAACGTACCAGCGTGGCCCGCCCGGACATCTTGCTGCTGGCGGCGCTCTTCCACGACATCGGCAAGGGCTATGACCGCCCGCACGCGCTAGTCGGGGCGGAGATGGTAACCCGCATGGCCGCGCGCTTGCGGCTGAACCTGGCCGACAGGTCGCGGGCGCAGACCCTGGTCGCCGAGCACACCACCCTGTCGCGGCTGGCCCGCACCATGGATCCGGCCTCGGACGCGGCCCGCGACAGCCTCCTGACCGCCTGCCACTACGATCAGCTCACCGTCTCCCTGCTGTCCGTGCTCGCGCGCGCCGATGCCGAGTCCACCGGCCCCGGGGTCTGGAACAACCGGTTGGAGTCGGCCGCGGGGCAGCTGTGCCGCCGCGCTCTGCAGGCCCTGGTGCCGCAGCCGCACGTGCGCCCGCGCGTGGCCGCGCCCAGCCAGCTGACGGTGACCCGCGATAGCGACAACCAGCTGCTGACGGTGTCGCTGCACGCGGAGCAGCGTGGCATCGTCGAGGTTTTGGCCCTGCTGGCCGCCCTGGGCTGGACCGTGGTCAACTCGCGCATGGAGTACACGGGCGGGGCGCTGGCGGCGGAGTTTTCCGCGCGCACGGTGCAGGAGTCCTGGGAGGACGCCAGCGATATCGACCGCTTCCTGCAGGCCTACAAGTCCGGCGTGCACTCGCGGCTGCCGCAGGTCGCCGGCGGGCACACGACGGCGATGTTCAACGCGGAAGGCCTGCTGGAGGTGCGCACCGTCGAGCGGCGGGCGGCGCTGGGCACGCTCATCGCCCAGCTGCCGGAGATCGAGTGGATGGAGCACGCGGCGCTGGGCGCGACGATGATCGTGACCATCTGCCTGCGCGGCAACCCCTACACGGGCTTAAGCCGCGCCGCGGTGGTTGCGAATGTGACCGCGGCCCTGTCAAGCGACTAAGCTGGGGGAGTTAATAGATAACCCCAAAGATAATGGAGAGCCAGAAACGTGTTTGAGTCATTGTCCGATCGCTTGCAATCAGCCCTCAAAGGGTTGCGTGGCAAAGGCAAGCTGACCGAGGCAGACATCAACGCCACCGCGCGCGAAATTCGCCTCGCGCTGCTGGAGGCGGACGTCTCCCTGACGGTAGTCCGCGGGTTCATCAAGCGAATCAAGGCGCGCGCGGCCGGCGCGGAAGTCTCCGAGGCGCTCAACCCGGCGCAGCAGGTCATTAAGATCGTTAACGAAGAGCTGGTTGAGATCCTGGGCGGGGAGACCCGCCGGCTGAACCTGGCGAAGAACCCGCCGACGGTCATCATGCTCGCCGGCCTGCAGGGCGCCGGTAAGACCACCCTGGCCGGCAAGCTAGCCAAGCACCTAGAAAAGGACGGCCACACCCCGATGCTGGTGGCCTGCGACCTCCAGCGCCCGGGCGCGGTCCAGCAGCTGCAGATCGTCGGCGAGCGCGCCGGCGTGAAAACCTTCGCCCCGGATCCGGGCACGTCCCTGGATTCCCACGACCACGAGATGGGCACCTCCCACGGGGACCCGGTGCAGGTGGCGCGCGACGGCATCGCTGAGGCGCAGCGCGCGCAGCACGACGTGGTGATTATCGATACCGCCGGCCGACTGGGCATCGACGAGACCCTGATGACCCAGGCGCGCAACATCCGCGACGCCGTCAACCCGGACGAGGTCCTCTTCGTCATCGACTCGATGATCGGCCAGGACGCCGTCCAGACCGCCGAGGCCTTCCGGGACGGCGTCGACTTCACCGGCGTCGTGCTGACCAAGCTGGACGGCGACGCCCGCGGTGGTGCCGCCCTGTCCATCCGCGAGGTCACCGGCAAGCCCATCCTGTACGCCTCCACGGGCGAAAAACTCGGCGACTTCGACGTCTTCCACCCCGAGCGCATGGCCAGCCGCATCCTGGGCATGGGCGATATGCTCTCGCTCATCGAGCAGGCCGAATCCACCCTCGACCAGCAGAAGGCCGAGGAGGCCGCGGCCAAGATGGGCAGCGGCGAGCTGACCCTGAACGACTTCCTGGATCAGCTGCTGATGATCCGCAAGATGGGTCCCATTGGCAACCTGCTGAAGATGATGCCCGGCGGCAAGCAGATGAACGAGATGGCCGACATGGTCGACGAGAAGCAGCTCGACCGCATCCAGGCCATCATCCGCGGCATGACCCCGGCCGAGCGCGAAAACCCGAAGATTTTGAACGCCTCGCGCCGCAAGCGCATTGCCAACGGCTCCGGTGTGAAGGTCTCCGACATCAACCAGCTCATCGAACGCTTCGAGCAGGCGAAGAAGATGATGACCAAGATGGCCGGCCAGTTCGGCATGGGCGGCGGCTCCCGCTCGGCGACGAAGAAGAAGCCGAAGGGCCGCAAGGGCAAAAACGGCAAGCGCAAGAAGGGCAAGGGCGGCGGCCGCCAGCGCTCCGGTATGCCCGGTGGGATGCCGGGTATGCCGTCCATGGAGGAGCTGCAGAAGATGCAGAACCAGATGGGCAGCGGCGGCATGCCAGGAATGCCGGGTGGGATGCCGGGCATGCCCAAGGGCATGGAAAACATCGACCTCAACAACCTTGACTTCGGCCAAGGCAAGAAGAAGTAACTAGTAGTAGATTTCCTCCGCCGGCTCCGGCTCTGCCTCGTCCTCCGGGACGGGCGGGGCCGGAGCTTCTTGCTGCTGGGGCTCGCCGGCTAGGAAGGGCGCGATGAGGTCTTCCAGGAGTGGCTTCATGGACATCGCGTAGGCATTCGAGATGTGGTGCATGTCGCGGTAGACCATGACATTACCGATGACGACTGGGCACTTGTCCGCGTCGCAGTACCAGTCGGAGGTATCCACGGCGATCATGTTCGGCCACTGGGCCAGGATGGCCGCCGACGGGTCGACCGGCTGATAGGTCTGCTCGCGGGTTGTGCCGCAGCCGATGGCGTCCTCGTTGGCCACGTAGCACTCATCGAACTCGATGGGGTTGAAGTTTTCATCGAAGCCCCAGGGGTTCTCGCGCAGGCCCAAGAACGGGATCTCGTCGTCGGCCAGAACCTCCCAGAAGCGCTCGTAGCCGGCCGGCACGATGTCGGGGCCGGTGCCGTGCTCGCCCATGGGGCGGGTGGTATTCGAGATGACCAGGTCGGGGTCGGCATCGAGGATGCGCTCGGTGGCCAGCTCGGACCACTGGGCGCACTCCGGGGTGACGGTGAGCTCGTCGCCCAGCTCGATGGGGCAGTCCTGGCGCAACAGCGGCACGACCTTGAAGCTCATTTCCTTGCCCAGCGAGTCGATGGCGGAGGCGTATTGCTCCGCGTGGGAGCCGCCCACCAGGTAGACCTCGACGTCGGAATCCGGGTCGCCGAAGATGCACGGGTTGCCGTCCTTGTCGATCTCGAAGAAGGAATCCCCGGGCTCGGTGTCCGGGATGAAGCAGTGCTGGTAGGCCACCGGCGGGACCATGCTGCCCACGCGCACGGGGTCGGGCTTGACCGGCTGGTTGTCCGGCACGTCCTGGCCCATCAGCGCCATCACGCCGGGGTAGAGGGCCGGGTCCAAGTATTCGGCTTCCTCGCTGTCGAGGGTCGACTTGAACCACGGGTGCACCGACAGCAGGGCGATGACCAGGGCGGTCGCCGCAACGCCGCCGGCCGCACGCAGCGCGCCGACCTTCTCCCGCATGGTCGCCATGGCCTTGTGGACGGGCATGTCGTCGGCCAGGGGGCGCTTGCGATGCTGCCGCAAGGGGGCCTCGATGAAGCGGTGGGTGGCATCGGCAAGCACGAGGGACAGGGCGATGATGATGGCGCCCAACCACCAGGCCGGGCGCTCCATGCCGAGCGCCGAGGTGGACAGGATGAGCAGGGGCCAGTGCCACAGGTAGAGGGAATAGGCGACATCGCCAAGCCAGCGGGCCGGCTTGGACGCCATCGCGCGGGAGATGCGGCCGCCGCCACCGATGATGATGAGCACCGCGCCGCCCAACGGAATCAGGGACAGCGGGCCCGGGTAGGCGGTCGAATCCGCGATGGCCGCGCCGGTGAACATGAGCAGCAGCAGGCCCAGGCCGGTCACGACGTCGGACAGGCGCTGCGGGATGCGGATGCGGTGGCCGTAGATGGCCAGCACCGCACCCAGGGTCAGCTCCCAGGCGCGGGAGAAGGTCGAATAGTAGTTTTCCGGGGTGCCGAAGAAGCCGAAGCGGCTGGCGTAGGCGAACGAGGCGATGGTGACCACGATGAGGATCGGGCCCGCCACGGCGTTGACCTGGCTGGACCGGCCGCGCCAGCGCATCACCGCACCCAGGATCAGCGCGAAGGCGATGCCCAGCAGGTAGAACTGGCCCTGCACCGACATCGACCACATGTGCTGCAGGGGAGAGGTGTCCGCCGCGGCCGCTGCGTAGTCGGCGTTCTGGGAGGCCAGCTCCCAGTTTTGGTAGTAGAGCATCGTGGCGGTGATCTGCTGGGTCAGCTCGATCCGCATCAGCTGCGGCGTCCAGAAATACACCAGCAGGTAGGTCACCGCGATGACGAGAGCCAGGGCCGGCACCAGGCGCCGCAGGGTGCGCCAGATGGGCCACCAGGGGTTGAAGGTGGCGTTCGGCTTCGTTACGTACCGCAGCTGGGAGCCGAGGAAGAAATAGCCGGAGAGCAGCAAGAAGACGTCCACGCCGCCGGAGACACGGCCGACGAATACGTGGTAGATAACCACCAAACCGATGGCAATACCGCGGAGACCGTCGAGGTCATACCGGTACTGAAAACTGCGTGGGGAATCTTGTGACATAAACTCTATTCGCGTTTCATTCTTTGACGTGCGACTTTGGCCCGAGTCTGCGGACACGGCCGCTTAGTAGATTACTCTGTCCCACCCTAGAGTCCACAACAGCCTGCCCGCCGGCGCGTTGGGATTTCGTTTTTCGGGGGGTTATCCAGTAATGTGTCTAGGGTTGCTGCGTAAACCCGTTCCCGTCTACGGTCGGCCGGTAGTCACGCGCAGCTAAAATCCAAGGGCTGAACCGGCCCGCCGGCAAGCGGCGGGTGTCCGAACTGCCCAGTGACTTAAGTAAAGGAGCCACACATGGCTGTCAAGATTAAGCTGCAGCGGTTGGGCAAGATCCGCACCGCTCACTACCGTGTTGTCATCGCGGATTCCCGTACCCGTCGTAACGGCAAGGTTATCGAGAACATCGGTATCTACGAGCCGAAGCAGGAGCCGTCCCTGATCGACATTGACTCCGAGCGCGTTCAGTACTGGCTGTCCGTCGGCGCTCAGCCGACCGAGCCGGTTCTGGCTCTGCTGAAGGTCACCGGTGACTGGCAGAAGCACAAGGGCCTGCCGGGCGCCGAGGGCACCCTGAAGGTCGCCGAGGAGAAGCCGTCCAAGCTTGACCTGTTCAACGCTGCTCTGTCCGAGGCCAACAACGGCCCGACCATCGAGGCCATCACCGAAAAGAAGAAGAAGGCCAAGGAAGAGGCCGAGGCTAAGGCTGCTGCCGAGAAGGAAGCAGAAGAAAAGGCCGCCGCTGAGGCTGCCGAAGCCGCCGAGGCTGCCTCCGAGTCTGAGGCTGAGGGCGAGTCTTCCTCCGAGGAGTCCGCTGAGTAATCCTCAGTAGCTTTCAACCCGCCACCCCGTGAAGGGGCGGCGGGATTTTTCTTGCCGGCACGCTGAATAGGCACGCCGAGTAGGCGCTACGGACGTGGTCCGTGGCGCCTTTTCGCGTGTTTAGGCTGGGGTTGCTCCTTGTTGCCTGGCAGTCGTGGGGTTCGGCTGGCCTTGTTCCTTGTGGCGGCCTCTCGCAGCCTTCGTCTCGCGGCTTTTCTCTCTCGGCTGGCCCGCGTGTCAGCCGCCGCTCCAGGGCGGGTCCCAGGTGACTTTGCCGCGTCTTCGGTTGACCCTCCCGTGTCTGGGGTAGGCCGGATCGTCGTCGTTCCAGGAGTTGTGGAACTCGCACAACAAGGTCAGGTTTTCTTGGTTGGTTTCACCACCGCCTGCCCAGGGGTGGATGTGGTGGACCTGGCACTCATCCGCCGGTTTCCTACAGTTCGGCCAGGCGCAGGTGGTGGTTTCGGCTTTGGCCATGTCCTTCTGCTTCGGTGAGGCATGCCGTTGGTAGCGGTATTGGTTGACCGGCCCGCGCCTCGGATCCACCAGGGTGGCCAGGCCCGCATCGAGGAGGCATTGGCGGACGTAGTCGGCACCGGTCATGGTGGTGCCGTTGCTCAGCTGCAGGGTGATCTCGTCCCCGTCGCCGGCGAGGATGCGCACCCAGTCGGGAAGGGAGATCACCACGTGGGTGGTCTTGGGTTGTTTTTCTAGGCCGCCGCTGAACAAGGCTTCGACGTCGGGGATGGTCTTAATGCTGGCCCAGAGGTTTTCCACCAGCTGCGGGTCCCCGGTAATAGAAAAGGTGCTGGGTCCGTCTTTGCGGCGGGTCACGCGCACGCCTTCGGCGGGTGGGGCTGGGCGGTTGAGTTCCAGGACTTTTTGGTTGGCAAGTCGGCGGAGTTGTTTGGTGGTGCCGGGGGTGTTGCACAGTTCGATGAGCATGGCCCAGGCCTCGCCCTGGTGGCGCACCCGGCGGAAAGCACTATCCAACACCAGCAAAGTGTCGAGGTGGTGGCCGGATTCGGCGGCGGCTCGGCGGGCGGCGGCTTGTTTGCGCGTATAGGACGTCTTCCCGAAGAAGGTCTGGCACGCGCGGTAGTGCGCGGCGGCGGCCACGTCGGACATGACAGCCTTCAAAGCGGGCAGGCTGAGCTGGCGGCACAGGTCCAAATACTGGATCCCGTCCGCGAAGATGGCGTGCGCTGCTGTGAGTGTGTCCATGGCTGTCGTTGTCATGACTCACACGCTAGAAGCCACTGACAACCCCTACAAGGGCCAAAAACCCAATCTGTGGATAACTCGGGGCAATATAACCGCCCTGCGCACACCATCCACAGGCCGAAAACGGCCGTTTTTGCGGCGCCACCTGCCTAAAGGGCGAAAAATGGAGCAACGTGCCCAAGTAGGCGCAAAGCTGGTCTCAACACGCGGCCCGGCTGTGGATAAGTGCCGCGCCTGCGCGAACCTACTGAAGGTGGGGAACCGCCGGTAGTCTTGACTAATCCAGCAGGGAGTTATGCACCGTCGCGAAGACGTGCTCGGCCAGGCGAAGTTGTGTGGACTCGTCCAGGGTCGACAGGTGGCTGTCCAGGCACAGGTGTGTGAACCCGTGCAGGGTCGACCACGCGCCGATGGTGTTGAAGAGCAGCTGCTCCTGGGTCAGCGTGGTGCCGGACTCGGCGGCATACGCTAGCATGGCTGCGCGGTAGGAGAGGATCGCCTTGACATGGGAGGGCGGGAGCTCAAACGTGGCTGCCAGATCGGCGGGGCTAAGCCCCTGCTCGCTGGTGAGCGTGGAGCTGAAGGCGGCCGGGAAGGTGGTATCCCCGATGTTGAGCATGCAGCGGAAGAAGTTGGGCTCCTCGCGGGAGAAGGTGAAATAGGCCCAGGTGGCATCGTAAAGCGCTTGGCTGGCGGTCGTGGCGCCGGAGTTAAAGCCATCGAGAGCGCCTTGGACGCGCGCGACTAGTTCGCCGATGGCGGCCTTGGCGACGGCGTGCTGGAGCTCGCCCTGGTTCTTGAAGTGGCGATAGGCAGAGGTCGGGGAGACGTCGGCCTCGCGGGTGACCGCCCGGATGGTGACGGCGTTGGGGCCTCCGCGCTGGCCGTACCTCGTTGCAATCCGCAACAATTCGTTGTACAGGTCACCGTGATGGTAAGGCTTTGATCGCTGTTCCACCCTCGCTACGGTAGCACTGAATATTTCTCCAGGAACTGTCTCGCCGCGTGGGAAGCGGGCGCGTGGGGGTAAAAAGTCTTTATTTATTTTCCGGCCCTTTCGCCGGTGTGCATCATCAGCAGCATGACGGCAGGGGTATTACCTTTGTTTTTCTCCCCGGGGCAATCGACCCGGTGCGGTGCGTAGGCGGGGAGGTGGATCACGGTGCCGGGGGTGACGTCCGCGGCCTGGCCGTCGTAGGTGAACGTGACCTCCCCGGCCAGGCACTGGACCGTGATGGGGTGGGCCGCCTTGTGATCGGGGAGGCACTGCCCGGGCAGGAAGCTGAACAGGATGAGGTTGACGCCGTCGGCGGTGAGCACGCGGCGGACGCCGGGGCGGGGGCGGGAGGCATCGCTGGCAGGGGCGAGTTCGAGCAGGTCGAGGCAGGTGAGCGTGGTCTCGGCCGGGGTGGCCTCACCGAAGGTCTCGGGGCGGTTAATCGGTAGGTTGTCCATCGGTGTCCAGTCTAGCGGGCGCGCCAATTAGTATGGGGCGTATGGATTTGATGATTGGCCGCGTGGTGAAGTCGCACGGGGTAAAAGGTGAGGTCGCGGTGGACGTGACCACGGACGACCCGGACGCCCGCTTTGCGGTGGGCGAAGTTATCCACGGCACGCAGGGAAATAAGGAGCATGCGCTGACTATCGCGTCGGTGCGCCCGCACCAGTCGCGCCTTTTGGTGCGCTTCGAGGAGATCCCGGACCGCACCGCCGCAGACTCCCTGCGGGGCACCAAGTTCTTCGCGCCCCCGCTTGACGATGCCGACGACGACGGCTTCTACGAACACGAACTGTTGGGACTGCGCGTTATCCACGATGGCGCGGACATCGGCGAGGTCACCGCCCTGCAGCCCGGGGTGGCACACTCGCTGCTGGAGTTTCGCGGCGCCGAGGGGCGCACCAGCCTTATCCCGTTCGTGGAGGAAATGGTGCCGGAGGTGGACCTAGAGGCCGGGGCCGTGACGGTCACGCCGCCGGAGGGGCTGCTGGATCTATGAGGCTCGACGTCGTCACGATTTTCCCGGAGTATTTGGACCCGCTGCGCCACGCGCTGCTGGGCAAGGCCATCGAGCAGGACCTGCTGCAGGTCGGCGTGCACGACCTGCGCCAGTGGGCCACGGACCGGCACAAGTCGGTGGATGATTCCCCGTTCGGCGGCGGGCCCGGCATGGTCATGAAGCCCACGGTCTGGGGCCCGGCGCTTGACGATGTCGCCGCCGGCACCGGCCCGGCCGCCAGCGCCGCGCGCCTGGAGTCCTCGCTGCCGCACCTGAACCGGGCGCGCCACGACGAGCTGGAGGGCATCGAGGCGCGCCCCTACGCGGCCGACGGCGCCCCCGACGACAAGGACGGGCGCCCGCTGCTCATCGTGCCGACTCCGGCGGGTGAGCCGTTCACGCAGGCGCACGCGCGGGAGTTTTCCCGCGAGGACCACATCGTTTTTGCCTGCGGGCGCTACGAGGGCATCGACCAGCGCGTCATCGACGACGCGCAGCGCCGCTACCGGGTGCGCGAGGTCTCCATCGGGGACTACGTGCTCATCGGCGGCGAGGTCGCGGTGCTGGTGATCGCGGAGGCCGTGGTCCGGCTGGTGCCGGGCGTTCTGGGCAACCAGCGTTCGCACGAGGAGGACTCCTTCTCCGACGGGCTGTTGGAAGGGCCCAGCTACACCAAGCCGCGTGTGTGGCGGGAGCTTCCGGTGCCGGAGGTGCTGGCCTCGGGTGACCACGCGAAGGTGGACCGCTGGCGCCGCGAGGAGTCGCTGCGCCGCACCCGGGCCCGCCGCCCGGAGCTGCTGGAGCAGGCCGATCTCAGCGACGCCGACCGCGCCTTCCTGGAAGGCTTGGACGCGGACGGGGAGGCGCGGTAGACATGGAGGTTTCTACCGATCTGTCGGTCCTGGTGGGCGAGGAGGAGCTGCGCGCCTGCGTGCCCGCGATGCCCGCCGCCCTGGCCGAGCGCCAGGTCATCGTGAGCGATATCGCGGTCGAGGTCGTCGACGCCGAGTGCGCGGCGGATAACGTCCTGGTCCGCGAGTACGTCTGGAAGCACGGCGAGAAGCCGGTGGGGCTGGTGGTGTGGCGGGTCATCGTCAACGCGGAGACCGCGCTGGCGCTGCCGAAGGTGACCCAGGCGGTTGCGGAGGCGCTGCCCGCCGGGGCGCTAAGCTACGGCACGAGCGAAATCGGGCACACCGAGTTTGGCCTGGGCACGACCCTGGCGTACTCGGCGTCCCGGTAGTTTAGATTCTTAGTAGAAGAGGTATTTTGTGAATATTGCAGCCACGATTGCTGCGGAATTGAACGTGCGCGTCGACCAGGTCGAGGTCGCGCTCAAGCTCATGGCGGAGGGCAACACCGTGCCTTTTATCGCCCGCTACCGCAAGGAGGCGACCGGCGGGCTGGACGATGCCCAGCTGCGTACCATCGAGGAGCGCGCGACCTACCTGCGCGAGTTGGAAGAGCGCAAGGAAACGGTGCTGGCGGCCATCGAGGAGCAGGGCAAGCTGACCGATAAGCTGCGCGCCCAGATTCTCGCCTGCGAGTCGAAGGCCCGCCTGGAGGACCTGTACCTGCCGTACAAGAAGCGGCGGAAAACGAAGGCGGACATCGCCCGCGAGGCCGGCCTGGAGCCGCTGACCGACCAGCTTATCGAGAACCCGGCGGCGGACCCGGACAAGCTGGTCGAGCAGTTCGTGACCGAGGGCTTCGCCGAGCCGAAGAAGGCGCTGGAGGGCGCGCGGGCCATCCTGGTGGACCGTTTCGCCCTCGATGCCGACCTGGTCGGCCAGGTGCGCGAGAAGTTCTTCGACGACGGCGCGCTCGGCGCCCAAGTCGTCGAGGGCAAGGAAGCCGAGGGCGCGAAGTTCAAGGACTACTTCGACTTCTCGGAGCCTTTCGACACCCTGCCCTCGCACCGCATCCTGGCGCTGCTGCGCGGTGAGTCCGAGGGCGTGTTGCACCTGAACCTGGACGCCGGCGAGGACGCGGCCTACGAGGGGATCATCGCGGATCGCTTCGATCTAGATACGTCGTCGTCCTGGCTGGCCAACGCGGTGCACTGGGGCTGGCGCACCAAGCTCTATGTCTCCTCCAGCCTGGACGTGCGCATGCGGCTGAAGGAGCGCGCCGAGGAGGGCGCGCTGCAGGTCTTCGCCACGAACCTGCGCGACGTGCTGCTCGCCGCCCCCGCGGGCCAGCGCGCCACCCTGGGCCTGGACCCGGGCTACCGCAACGGGGTCAAGTGCGCGGTCGTGGACGCGACCGGCAAGGTGCTCGATACCACCATCATCTACCCGCACCAGCCGCAGAACCAGTGGGCGCAGGCGGTTAGGGAGCTGGCCACCTGGTGTGCGCAGCACTCGGTGGACCTGATGGCCATCGGCAACGGCACCGCCTCCCGGGAGACGGAGAAGCTGGCCGGCGAGGTGGCCGACCTGGTCGCCCAGGCCGGCGGGGCGCGCCCCACGCCCGTGGTGGTCTCCGAGTCGGGCGCGTCGGTCTATTCGGCCTCCCCGCTGGCGGCGGAGGAATTCCCGGACATGGACGTCTCCCTGCGCGGGGCGGTCTCAATTGCCCGCCGCCTCCAGGACCCGCTGGCCGAGCTGGTCAAGATCGACCCGAAGGCCATCGGCGTGGGCCAGTACCAGCACGACGTGAACCAGACCCAGCTGGCCCGCACCTTGGACGCCGTCGTCGAGGACGCCGTCAACGGGGTAGGGGTGGACCTGAACACCGCCTCGGTCCCGCTGCTGGAGCGCGTTGCCGGGGTCAACTCCACCATCGCCGGCAACATCGTGGCCTACCGCAACGAGCACGGCAGCTTCGCCAGCCGTAAGGAGCTCAAGAAGGTCCCGCGGCTGGGGCCGAAGGCCTTCGAGCAGTCCGCCGGCTTCTTGCGCATTACCGGCGGCACCGACCCGCTGGACGCCTCCGCGGTGCACCCGGAGGCCTACCCCATCGTGGCGGCGATTGCGAAGTCGACGGGGCTGGGCATCGGCGAGCTGATTGGCAACAGCCGCGTGCTGAGCGCGCTGAACCCGCAGGACTTCGCCGACGAGACCTTCGGTGTGCCGACGGTGACCGATATCATCGCCGAGCTGGACAAGCCGGGCCGGGACCCCCGCCCGGAGTTCAAGACCGCCACCTTCCGCGAGGGTGTAAACAAGGTCTCCGACTTGACCCCGGGCATGATCCTGGAGGGTACGGTGACCAACGTCGCCGCCTTCGGCGCCTTCGTGGACGTGGGGGTCCACCAGGACGGGCTGGTGCACGTGTCCGCGATGAGCCACAAATTCGTCTCCGACCCGCACGAGGTGGTCCGCTCCGGCGAGGTCGTCAAGGTCAAGGTCATGGACGTCGACGTGCAGCGCCAGCGCATCAGCTTGAGCCTGCGCCTGGACGACGAGCCCGGCGAGGACGGCAAGCCCGCCAAGCCGGGCAAGCCGGGCAAGCCTGGAAAGCCTGGAAAGGAAGCCAAGGGCGGACGGGGCCCGAAGGGTGGCGGCAAGAAGCCGAACCAGCCGCGCGGCGGCAAGCGCGGCCAGTCCGCGGCCCCGCAGGGCGGTTCCATGGCCGACGCGCTGCGCAAGGCCGGCTTCGGGCGCTAAGAACTGCTGCCCGGGATTTGGCGCGGGCTTTGTGCTTGTGTCAAAATGGTTAACTGCTGTATGTAACAGGCACGAACCGGCGCACGGGCGCTAGGGTCCTCTGTCTTAAACTGAAAAGGATTTAAACAATGAGCAACATCATCGACAAGATCGATGCCGCGCAGATGCGCGACGACATCCCGGCCTTCCGCCCGGGCGACACCCTCGAGGTTGACGTCAAGGTCATCGAGGGCAGCACCGAGCGTACCCAGCTGTTCAAGGGTGTCTGCATCCGCCGCCAGGGCTCCGGCATCCGCGAGACCTTCACCGTCCGCAAGGTCTCCTTCGGTATTGGCGTGGAGCGTACCTTCCCGGTCCACTCCCCGAACATCGCCTCCATCAAGGTCTCCCGCCGCGGCCGCGTCCGTCGCGCCAAGCTGTACTACCTGCGCGACCTGCGCGGTAAGAAGGCCCGCATCAAGGAGCGCCGCTAGCCGCTGCCTGTGCCCCCAAAAGCTTTGGGGTGCCGCTCACGCCGCTGGTTTCCCGGACTGCCAAGTCCGGGGCCAGCGGCGTTTTGTTTTGTCTGGACAATTTGGGATGCTCGCCGCGAGGTGCTCGGCGCCGTAGGCGCCATTGTTGATAGGATCTACTGCGTGAATTACGACAACACAGCATCAACCCCGACCCCGGATGAGCCCGAGCAGGCCCAGGCGCAACCGGTGGAGCAGGAAAAGAAGCAGCTTCCGTGGCTGGTGGAAACGGCTCTGATTGTCGTGGGCGTGCTGCTGGTTGTCGGCGTCGTGCAGACGTTTATCGGCCGCCAGTACGTCATCCCGTCGGCGTCCATGGAACCGACCCTGCACGGCTGCGAGGGCTGCACCAACGACCGCATCTTCACCGAGAAGATCAGTTACTACGGCGACAAGAGCCCGGAGCCGGGCGACGTCATCGTCTTCGAGGGCACCGACTCCTGGAACACCAACTACCAGTCGCCGCGTTCGGACAACTCGGTCATCGCGGCCATCCAGGAGGCGCTGAGCTTCGTCTCCCTCGCCCCGCCGGATGAGAACACCCTGGTCAAGCGCGTCATCGCGACCGGCGGGCAGACGGTGTCCTGCCAGGCCGGCGACCCGGCGGTCATGGTGGACGGCAAGCCCATCGACCAAAGCTACGTGATGGACCCGCCGACCTACCCGGTCGACGAGAACTCCGGCTCCGAGGCCTGCGGCGGGCCCTACTTCGGGCCGGTGACCGTGCCGGAGGGCAACTACTTCATGATGGGCGATAACCGGACCAACTCGGCGGATTCGCGCTACCACCTCGACGACCCGTACCACGGCACCATCCCGGACGAGAACGTGCGCGGCAAGGTGGCCTTCGTCTTCTTCCCGTTTAACCGGCTCGGCGGCGTCGATGACCCGGACATCCAGCAGTAACCAGCCTGCGCGTTTACCCCGGCGGGACTACCGGCGCGCGGGAGATCCCCGGCCGGATACCCGCCGGGCCGGAGCCGGGGCCGCGGACGGGACCGGGTCAGAGCGGCGGCCGGGGCGCGCGCCCCGCGACGGCGAGGACGGCGCCAGCTGGTGGCGCGGCATGGCCCTGGCCGTCGTGGCGACCGTCGTGCTGCTGAGCCTCATCCAGGCCTTCATCGGCCGGCTCTACGTGGTCCCGTCCGGTTCGATGGAGCCGACCTTCCACGGCTGCGCCGGCTGCGAGAACGACCGCATAGCGGTGGAGCGGGTCTCCTATTATTTCCAGGACCCGCAGCCCGGCGACGTCATCGTTTTCGCGTCCACGCCCTCCTGGGACGGCGAGTTCACCGTGGAGCGCTCTCACAACGTGCTGGTGCGCGGCCTGCAAAACCTGCTCTCCCTGGTAGGCCTGGTGCCCAACGCGGACAACATCCTGACCAAGCGCGTCATCGCCACCGGTGGGCAGACGGTGTCCTGCCAGGCCGGCGACCCGGCCGTGATGGTCGACGGTCGGCCCACGGATCAGTCCTTCGTGCTGACCCCACCGGTCAATGAGGTCAACCCGCTGACCGGCTCGCAGGCCTGCGGCGGGGACTACTTCGGGCCGGTGACCGTGCCGGAGGACAGCCTGTGGGTGATGGGGGACTCGCGGACGAACTCGCTCGACTCCCGCGCTCACCTGGGCGACAACCGGCAGGGGACCATCCCGGTCGACAACGTCCGCGGCAAGGTCCGCGCGGTGGTCCTGCCGCTGGGCCGCGGCGGCATCGTCAAGCACCCGGACATCCTGGGGTAGCCGGACGTGCGGGCGCTGAAACAGCTGCGGACCTACGAGGTCGCGCTATCCAAGGCGGGCCTGGGGCCGGTCGCCGGCGTGGACGAGGCCGGCCGCGGGGCGTGCTGCGGGCCTATCAGCATCGCCGCGTGCGTGCTGCCAGAGCGAATCATCCCCGAGCTTTCCACCCTGACCGATTCCAAGAAGCTCACTCCGCGGGCGCGCGAGCGGCTTTATCCCATCATCCAGGATTGCGCCCGGGCCTTTGCCATCGTGCACATTGGGCCCGCCGCCATCGATCACCGCGGCATCCAGCACGCCAACGTCTCCGGGATGCGGCGCGCCGTCGCGCGCCTAGACGTGCGGCCGGGCTACGTGCTTACCGATGCCCTGAAGGTGCCCGGCATGCCCTGCCCGCAGCTGCCGATGACCGGCGGCGACGCGGCGGCTCGGTGCATCGCGGCGGCAAGCGTGCTGGCCAAGGTCTCCCGGGACCGGCTGATGGTGGAACTCGACGAGCGCTACCCGGGCTACGGCCTGGCCGGGCACAAGGGCTACGGGACGGCAGCGCACACGCGCGCCATCGAGGAGCTCGGCGTGAATCCGCAGCACCGCCTGAGCTACGCCAACGTCGCCGCCGCGCAGCGAAAATACCTGGGCGCGCCTTGACGTGTGCGGACCGCGGGCAGAATATGCTGGGCGTTATTACCTGCCCACGCGCTAAGGAGGAAGACCAACGTGAGTGCCGAGGACCTGGACAACTACGAGGCTGAAGTCGAGCTGTCGCTCTACCGCGAATACCGCGACGTGGTCAGCCAGTTTTCCTACGTGGTCGAGACCGAACGACGCTTCTACCTGGCGAACGCGGTAGAGCTCATCCCGCACACCTCCGGCGCGGACGTCTACTACGAGGTGCGCATGTCGGACGCCTGGGTCTGGGACATGTACCGCGCGGCCCGCTTCGTGCGCTACGTCCGCGTTATCACCTACAAGGACGTCAACATCGAGGAGCTCGACAAGCCCGATTTCGTACTGCCCGATTAAGGGCGCGCCACTATAGGCGCTGGCGGGGCAGCGCGCAACTTTAAGGGCGCGGCGCCTGTGGATAACTCGGGGTGCTAAGCAGTTATCCACAGATTTGGCGGTTGCGGGGAGGCCTGCCCTTGTGCGGGGGTTGACTGCGGCGGTGTGATGTGGGTGTGCCGTTCGGGCACAAGCTTCAAGCCACAGAATTTTTGGGGGAATTTCTACATGCACACCGCCTATACACGCAACCATGCCTTAGCCCGCCGCGGGGAGGCCTACGCGGCGCAGTTCTACCGCCGCCGCGGCGGCCAAGTCCTGGCCCACAACGTCCACTACGCGGTCGGGGAGATTGACCTTATCGTGCTGGCGGGCGAGACCGTCATTTTCGTCGAGGTCAAAACCCGCAGCCGGCGCGACTTCGGCGTCGCCGAGGCCGTGAGCCCGCGCAAGCTGGCGCGCCTGCGCAAGGCGGCGCGGCTCTGGCTGAAGGACAAGCCTTTCGCGCAGGTGCGCTTCGACGTCGTGGCGCTGGTGACCTGCGGCGCAGGTTTCGAGCTCGAGCATTACCCGGGGGTCGATGATGGCGCTCGGTAAATGCTATACGACCGCCCTCGACGGGGTCCTGGCCAATGTGGTCACCGTCGAGGCCAATATCGGGGCCGGGCTGCCCGGCACCCACGTGGTGGGCCTAGCGGATACCGCCATCACGGAATCCCGGGAGCGCATGCGCACCGCGGTGACCAATTCGCAGCTGCGCTGGCCCAAGACGAAGATCATCATCTCCATGTCGCCGGCGTCCATGCCGAAGTCCGGCTCCCACTTCGACCTGCCCATGTCGCTGGCCATCCTGGTCGCGGCGATGGGGCCGGAGGCGGACCTGGAAACGGGCATCGACGGCGCGAGCCCCGCCGGACGTCTGGCCAGCTGCCTGGTGCTGGGGGAGCTCGGCCTGGACGGGACCGTGCGCGGGGTGCCCGGGGTCATCCCGGCGCTACTGTCGGCGCGCAAGCACGGCTACCGCACGGTGCTCATCCCGCCGGACAACGCCGCGGAGGCCGCTCTGCTTTCCGACATGAACGTGCTGGTGGCGCCGACGCTCGAGCGGGCGCTGGCGTGGGTCTGCGGGGCGACCCCGCTGGACACTGCGGCCGCGGCAGCCGGGCCGGGCGCGCACCCGCGGGCGCCGCGCACGCCGCTGGACTTCCGGGACGTGGCCGGACAAGCGCCGGCGAAGAAGGCCGCGGAGATCGCGGCGGCCGGCGGACACCACCTGATGATGGTGGGCCCGCCCGGCTCCGGCAAGTCCATGATCGCCGCGCGCCTGCCCAGTATCCCGCCGCCGCTGAGCATCGACGAATCCGTCGAGACCACCGCCGTCCACTCGCTGGCGGGATCGGCCGGGACGGTCATCGGGCACGCGCCGTTTATCGCCCCGCACTCCTCGGTGACGCGGGCGGGCCTGTTAGGCGGCGGGGGAGCGCGCGTGCGGCCCGGCGCGGTCAGCCTCGCCCACAACGGGGTGCTATTCCTCGACGAGGTCTCCGAAATCCCCGCTGCCTTCCTGGACGGGCTGCGCGCGCCGCTGGAGGAGGGCATCGTGCGCGTGACCCGGGCGCGCCGGGAGGTCAGCTTCCCCGCGCGCTTCCAGCTGGTCATGGCCGCTAACCCGTGCCGCTGCGGCGCCGATCAGGCCTCCCGCTGCAGGTGCCGCTCCGCCGATCGGCAGAACTACCTGCGCAACATCTCCGGCCCGCTGCGCGACCGCCTGGACATCATCCTGAGCTTGAACGCCCAGGGCGCGGTCATCGGCAGCGCGGAGGAGGAGCCCTCCGCCGTCATCGCCGAGCGGGTGGCCGCGGCCCGGGAGCGCTCCGCCGCCCGGTGGCGGCAGGCCGGCCTGGATGCCCGCACCAACGCGGCGGTGCCGACGTTTTGGATGCGCCGGGAATACCCGGCGACGGAGGACGCGATGGAAACGCTCAAGGCCCTGCTGCTGATGGGGGATATCACGCAGCGCGGCATAGATAGGGCGCTGAAGGTGGCCTGGACGCTCGCGGACCTGGCAGGGCTCGCACAACCGGACCTGGAACTGGTCTCGCAGGCGCTGGAGCTGCGGCAGGACTCGACGCTCTAGGCGACACAACCACAGGGGGAGGAATACTTTTATGCCCGATTTTCACTTGCGTAACGAACTCGACGCCTGGGTCTACCTCAACCGGGTCGTGGAGGGCCCATCGCGGCACCTGGCCGCGCTGCTGGGCGAGTACCCGGTCGACGAGGTCGCCCACGGCGTCTACCACGCCCGGGACTGGATAGGCCCGCTTCTGCGCCAGACCGCCAGCCGGCGCGACTGGCTGCGCCAGGACGAGGACGTGGCGGCCGCCCGTAGCGTCGGCGCCCGGCTGATTACCCCCGCGGACCCGGAATGGCCCCACGATGAATTTGGGAGCGCCTTCGGCTTCTTCGCCCAGGCGGCGGGGGAGGCCCCGGCCAGCTTCGACGCGGAGGCCGTCGCCCCGCATTCGCTGTGGGTGCGCGGCGGCAACCTGCAGCAGGCCGTGCGGGAGTCCGTGGCCTTAGTCGGCACCCGGGCGATGAGCCGCTATGGCTACGAGGCGACGCAGCTGCTCGCCCGGGACCTGTGCCAGCACCACGTCACGGTGGTCTCCGGCGGGGCTCTCGGGATTGATACCACAGCCCACCAGCAGGCACTCGACAGCGGCGGGTGCACGGTGGCGGTGGCCGCGTGCGGCATCGATTACCCGTACCCGGCGCGCAACGAGCCGCTGTTTAACGCCATCGCCGCCCGCGGCGTCATGATCAGCGAGTACCCGCCGGGCACCACGCCGCAGCGCCACCGCTTCCTCACGCGCAACCGGCTGGTCGCCGCGCTAACGGCCGGGACCGTGGTGGTGGAGGCCTCGTTTCGCTCCGGGGCGCTGAACACCGCCAACTGGGCGGAGGCGCTCGGCAAGGTGGTCATGGCCGTGCCGGGGCCGATTACCGGCCGCGGGTCGGTGGGCTGCCACCTGCGCATCCAGGACCAGCGGGCCCAGCTGGTAGCAAACGGAGAGCAGATTAGGGAGCTCATCAGCCCGGTGGGGCAGGTGGACGCCGGCGAGCAGTTCGAGCTGGACTTCGCCGCCAGCCCCACCCAGCGCCTGTCGCGCAACGAGCTGCGCGTTTTTGACGCCGTCCCGCCCAGCGACCGCGCCGAGGGAGCCCGCGCCCAGGACATCGCCCGCGATGCCGGGATGCGGCTGCCGCTGGCCATCCACCTGCTCGTCGTGCTGGAAAAGCAGCAGCTGGTGCGCCGCCAGGGCAACTTCTGGGTCCGCGACAGCCTGCAGGACGGGCACTAGGAGCCAGGCGCGACGCTGCCCGCGAAAGTCCCACACCCCGCGGACTAGACTGTGGGGCATGACTACCACGCCCCACCCCGCCGGCCAGCTGGCCGAGGCGATCGAGGACTTCGCCGAACACCAGCGGCTGGTGGAAGGCAAGTCCGCGGCGACCGTGCGCGGCTACCGCTCCGACCTGCTCGACTTGTCCCGGACCGTGGGCACCTTCGCGGAGTTTCGCCTCAACGCGTTGCGCGCGTGGCTGGCGGAGGCGGTAAGCCAGGGCAAGGCCCGCTCCACCCTGGCGCGCCGGACCGCGGCGGTGCGCGCCTTTTCCACGTGGGCGCAGCGCCAGGGCTACCTGGACGCCGACGTGGCCGCGCGGCTGGTCAGCCCCAAGGTGGACAAGCACCTGCCGACCGTGTTGGGCATCCCCCAAGCCGGCGAGCTGGTCGGTAACGCGGTCTCCCACAACGAGGAGGAATTCGTCCGCGACAGCGCCATCCTGGAGCTGTTGTACGCCACCGGCATGCGCGTCGCGGAGCTGGCGGGGCTGGACTGCGGCGACGTCGATCTCGCCCGGCGCACCGCCCGGGTCACGGGTAAGGGCAACAAGCAGCGGGTGGTGCCTTTCGGGCACGCGGCCGCCGATGCCCTGGCGCACTGGCTCGACGATGCCCGCCCCCGCATGGCCGCCGTCGAGGACGCGCTGTTCGTCGGGGTGCGGGGCAAACGGATTGATGTGCGCCAGGTCAGGCGCATCGTCGAGCGCGCCGGGGCCGTGACCGGCACGCCGGATCTGTCCCCGCACGGGCTGCGGCACTCCGCGGCGACGCATTTGCTCGAAGGCGGGGCGGACCTGCGGGTGGTCCAGGAACTTTTAGGGCACTCCTCGCTGCAGACCACGCAGGTCTACACCCACGTCTCCGCGCAGCGCCTGCAGGAGGTCTACCGGCAGGCACACCCGCGGGCGTAGGGGACCGGCCGTCAAGAGCAAGCGCCCTAGAGCGGCTTGAGGCGGATGACCGGTTGACCTAGCAGGCTGAGCGGGTCGAGGTAGTCTTCCGAGCCGCGCCTCGCGCCCCAGTGCAGCCCGGGCTTGCCGTCGTGTGGGTGGCCGAGGGTTCCGATGGTTTGGCCGGCGGTGACGGCCTCGCCGCGGCGGACCCGGGCGTGGACGGGCTCGTAGGTGGTGCGGATGCCGTCCGCGTGGTCGATGGAGACCACCGGCTTGCCGGCGACCACCCCGGCGAAGGCGACGCGGCCGTCGTCGGCGGCGCGGACCGGGGAGCCGACCGAGACTGCCAGGTCGACGCCGCGGTGGCCGGCGAGCCAGCGCTGGGCCGGCGGGTCGAAGCCGCGCAGCACCTGGCCCGGGTTCGGGGAGCCGGAGACGGGATCGACGTAGGCCAGGGCGGCTGGGGGTGCTAGCAGAAACAGGAACAAGGTGGTCGAACAGCAGGCGGACAGGATACGGGGAACAATTCGTTGAATAGTCATGCCTTCACTGTGGCCGGGATGCCGCCGGCGGGGAAGAGGCGACCGCGCGGCCTGTGGATAACTCGCCGAAATCGGCCGCTTTGGTTGACCTGTCAACACGGGGTTATCCACAGGTGCGTTTATGTTTTGGCGCGGCCAGGGTTTCGGGCTATTATTGAGCGCAGCAGTATGTCTTGCGTGCCGGACTGAGCTTTTTCGTCTTTTACACGCGCGCGGGCGTGCTGACTACGCGCGGCGAAGCCGCTGCCTCCTGCTAGAAGGTGCGCAGCAGTCGCGGCCAACGCGGTCCCCGCGGTTAAAGCGGGGTGTTGGCCACGGCCTTCGTAGCCAGGGTGCGGGATAAAAACCCGCACGAATCATTTGTCCAAAACCAAAACCGAACTAGGAAAGCGAGCGAAACATGGCAGTCGTAACCATGCGCGAGCTCCTCGACGCTGGTGTGCACTTCGGCCACCAGACCCGTCGCTGGAATCCGAAAATGCGCCGTCACATCTTCACCGACCGTAACGGCATCTACATCATTGACCTGCAGCAGACCCTGACCTACATCGATGAGGCCTTCGAGTTCGTCAAGGAGACCGTCGCACACGGCGGCACCATCCTTTTCGTGGGTACCAAGAAGCAGGCCCAGGAAGCCGTCGCCGAAGAGGCCGAGCGCGTTGGCATGCCGTACGTCAACCACCGCTGGCTGGGCGGCATGCTTACCAACTTCCAGACCGTTGCTAAGCGTCTGAAGCGCATGAAGGAACTCCAGGCCATGGACGCGGCCGAGGACGGCTACAAGGGCCGCACCAAGAAGGAAGTTCTGATGCTCAACCGCGAGCGCACCAAGCTGGAGCGCGTCCTGGGCGGCATCTCCGACATGACCAAGGCTCCGTCCGCGCTGTGGATCGTGGACACCAACAAGGAGCACATCGCAGTCAAGGAAGCTCACAAGCTCAACATCCCGGTGGTTGCCATCCTGGATACCAACTGCGACCCGGACGACGTTGACTACCCGATCCCGGGCAACGACGACGCCATCCGCTCCACCAAGCTGCTGACCGGCATCGTCGCCACCGCAGTCGAGGAGGGCCGCAAGGCTCGCGAAGAGCGCCAGCTGGCCGCCGCTAAGGAAGCCGCCGGTGACTCCGCCTCCAAGGAGCAGCGCGACGCCGCTGAGGCCGCCGCCGCTTCCGATCCGGCTTCCGCTACCGAGGCCGAGCAGTCCCCGGACGAAGCACTCAAGGTTGAGGGCCAGGTCCAGAAGCCGGAAGGCCAGCAGCCGGCCGGCAACTAAGCCCTGATTGAGGCTTGAATAACAGTTACCCCCGCGCCCGTCGGAAACGGTGGGCCCGGGGGTTTGCTGTAGCGTATGCTGGTGCACGCTTACCTTGGCTATTTACCACCCGCCGCGGGCGCGGTGAGTGCCGAGGCAAGCGGCATGAGCACTGAAGCTTTAGAACAAGCGGGCCTCAGCCCGGCTTGGGGAGTGTAAAAAGGCCACCCTACGCCGGCGGCACCTGAGCTAATCGGCTACGCTTGTGCATCGAACATCGTTTTTTACACAAGGAGGATCGCCCGAATTATGGCGAACTACACTGCTGCAGACGTCAAGGCACTGCGCGAGGCAACCGGTTCCGGCATGCTCGACTGCAAGAAGGCACTCGAGGAAGCTGGCGGCGACTACGACAAGGCCGTCGAGCTGCTGCGCATCAAGGGCGCTAAGTCCGTCTCCAAGCGCGCAGACCGCGAAGCTACCGAGGGCCTGGTGGCCGTGTCCGGCAACACCATGGTCGAGATTAACTGCGAGACCGACTTCGTGGCGAAGAACGAGGACTTCAAGGCTTTCGCCGCTAAGATCGCCGAGGCTGCCGCTGCCGCTAAGGCTAACTCCACCGAGGAGCTCAACGCCGTGGAGATCGACGGCAAGGCCGTCTCCACCCTGATCGACGAAGAGTCCGCCAAGATCGGTGAGAAGCTGCAGGCTCGTCGCGCCGTGACCATCGAGGGCGACAACGTCGCCACCTACCTGCACCAGCGCTCCGCCGACCTGCCGCCGGCAGTGGGCGTGCTGGTTGCTTACGAGGGCAACGCCGAGGGCGCTCACGCCGTCGCTCTGCAGATCGCCGCCATGAACGCTGAGTACCTGACCCGCGAGGACGTCCCGTCCGAGATCGTGGAGAAGGAGCGCGAGATCGCCGAGGCCACCACCCGCGAGGAGGGTAAGCCGGAGGCTGCCCTGCCGAAGATCGTGGAAGGCCGCCTGAACGGCTTCTTCAAGTCCGTCGTCCTGCTGGAGCAGGCTTCGGTCTCCGACAACAAGAAGACCGTCAAGCAGGTCGCTGAGGAAGCCGGCACCACCGTCACCGGCTTCGTCCGCTACGAGGTGGGCGCCTAAATATAGGCCCCAGCCCAGCGTACGAACGCGCGCAGGCTTTACCCCAGGAAGTTAGCTCCCAGCCGGGAGGCAAACTTCCTGGGGTTCGTTGCGTTAGGGGGTGCCACGCGCCGGCACGGGCAAGCGCGGGCGGGGCATGGGGAAGCGGGCGGCCGAAGTGGGTAGAATGAATGCGACTCGCGTTTGGACGATAAGTCGAAACGAAAGAAACCTTGTTCTACGTTCCATGACAAAGGAGACGACATGCCTGTAACCACCCCAGAAGGCGCACACAGGACCGGCTACAAGCGAGTAATGCTCAAGCTCGGCGGCGAGATGTTCGGCGGCGGCAAGGTGGGCATCGACCCGGACGTGGTCGAAAACGTAGCCCGGCAGATCGCTGAGGTGGCGAACAACGGCACGGAGATCGCCGTCGTCATCGGTGGTGGCAACTTCTTCCGCGGCGCCGAGCTGTCCCAGCGCGGCATGGACCGCGCCCGCTCCGACTACATGGGCATGCTCGGCACGGTGATGAACTCGCTGGCCCTGCAGGACTTCCTGAAGCAGCTGGGCGTCGACTGCCGCGTGCAGACCTCCATCAACATGGCCCAGATCGCGGAGCCCTACCTGCCGCTGCGGGCCGAGCGCCACCTGGAAAAGGGCCGCGTGGTCATTTTCGGCGCGGGCATGGGCATGCCGTACTTCTCCACGGACACCACCGCCGCGCAGCGCGCGCTGGAAATCGGCGCGGAGGTCCTCTTCCTGGCCAAGGCCGTCGACGGCGTCTACTCCGACGACCCGCGCACTAACGCCGATGCCGAGCTCTACACCGAGATCACCCCGAAGGAGGTCATCGAGAAGGGCCTCAAGGTCGCGGACGCGACCGCCTTCAGCCTGTGCATGGACAACAACATGCCAATCCTGGTCTTCAACCTGCTGGAGGAGGGCAATATCGCCCGCGCCGTGGCGGGCGAGCAGATCGGCACCCTGGTGCAGTCCTAATAGCAAAAGAAGCGTCAAACCTGCTAGGGTTTTCCCCAGCTAGTTTCGATATTTCAAGGGAGAAACGTTAACTGATGATCGACGACATTCAACTCAGCGCGGAAGAGCACATGGCCGCTTCCGTGGAGCACACCCGCGAGCAGCTGGTGACTATCCGCACCGGCCGCGCTAACCCGGCTATGTTCAACGGTTTGGTGGCGGAGTACTACGGCGCCCCGACGCCTATCACCCAGATGGCTACCGTGTCGGTCCCGGAGCCGCGCATGCTGCTCATCAAGCCCTACGAGCAGTCCATGATCGGCGAAATCGAGAACGCCATCCGCAACTCCGACCTGGGCGTTAACCCCACCAACGACGGCCACGTGCTGCGCGTTACCGTGCCGCAGCTGACCGAGGAGCGCCGTAAGGACATGGTCAAGCTGGCCAAGTCCAAGGGCGAGGACGGCAAGATCGCCATCCGCAACATCCGCCGCAAGGCCATGGAGTCGCTGAAGAAGCTGCAGAAGGACGGCGACGCCGGCGAGGATGAGGTCGTGGCCGCCGAAAAGGAGATGGAGAAAACCACCTCCAGCTACATCGAGCAGGTCGACCAGCTGGTCGAGAACAAGGAAAGCGAGCTGATGGAGGTCTAGCCTCCGCGCCAGCGATATGAGTAGGGTGCCGCCGCGTCACGCGATTAGCCTGCCGCGGCGGCCGAGTTTTAGTGCCCTTTCGATACTTCTTTGCCAACTGAAGGAATGATTGTGACCAATCCCGCTTCGCCCGATCCCGCGCCCGCTGAGGCGGCGCCCGCTCGGCGCCACCTGCCGAAGCCGAAGAACGGCGCGGGACGCAACCTCTCGGCCGCCACCGGGGTGGGGGTCGCCCTCGGGGCGTTGGTCATCTTTGCGGTCTGGGCCGGCCCGCTGGCCTGGTACCCGGTGGTCTCCGTGGCCGTCGGCGTGGCCATGTGGGAGGTGCTCACCCGCCTGCGGGAGCATTCCTACCACCTGCCGCGCACGCTAATGATCATCGGCGGCCAGGCCATGGTCTGGATTTCCTGGCCGGCGGAAGCCGGCGGCTTGGTGGCGGTCTACGTCACGGCCGTGCTGGCGCTGATGTTCGGGCGCCTGTTCCATAACGGCCGGCACCGCCCGCCCATCCACTACATGCGGGATATGTCGGTCGGCATCTTCGTGCTGACCTGGATCCCCCTCTTCGGCACTTTTGCCGCCATGCTCTCGCGGGTGGAAACCCCGCTGGCCAGCGGCTCGGCCTCCATCCTGACGTTCATGCTGTGCGTGGTGGCCTCGGACACCGGCGGCTATGTCGCGGGCGTGATGTTTGGCTCGCACCCGATGGCCCCGGCGGTGAGCCCCAAGAAATCCTGGGAGGGCTTCGCCGGCTCGATCCTCTTTGGCACCGTGGCCGGCGCACTGAGCGTGAAGTTCCTGCTCCACACCGACGCCTGGATTGGCGCCCTGATGGGCGTGGGCCTGGTCTTCTGCGCGACCCTGGGCGACCTGGTAGAGTCCCAGTTCAAGCGCGAGCTGGGTATCAAGGACATGTCCGCCATCCTGCCTGGCCACGGCGGCCTGATGGACCGGCTCGACGGCATGCTGCCGTCGGCCATGGTCACCTGGGTGGCAATGTCCTACCTGGCGACTTAGCGCCCGGCGCGCTTGACCTGGCGGCGCAGCTCGAACATGCGCCAGCCGCCGACACACGCCATAATCAGCGCGCCGGCGATAGCAAACAGCAAGAAGGCGATGCCGGCGGGGAAGTCGCCGCTCCAGCCGAGGAAGTTGACCGGCACGGACTGCTGGTTCTGCATGATGAAGACGATCAGCAGGATAAGCAGCAGGAAGCCGATGATGAGCGCGACCCAGGTAGAAGCGGCCAAGGAGCCGGAGACCTTGCCCTTGCCCTGCGTTTTCTCCTCGGTGGCCGGGGTGGTCTCTAGGGCACCGGAATCTGCGCCCGCGCCGGTGGTGGCGGGGGCCTTAGCGTTCTTCGAGCCGGCGCCCGCGTAGGCGTCGGTGTAATCCGGTTCTGCGTTTTGGGAATGTGTCATATAAATATTTAAACGTGTCGTGGGTTGATTGCGCCACTTCTGGGCCGCGCGGACGCCCTTAGATTGGGCACTTAGCCCGCAGACGTGCCAAAATGGGAGCTATTATGGCACAGTCTGTGAAACTTAACTTCTCGGCCCCGCGGCGTGGTCTGCCGCCGAAGCACTTCGCCGACCTCTCCCACGATGAGCGCGTGGCCAAGCTCGCCGAGCTCGGCCTGCCGAAGTTCCGCGCCAAGCAGCTCGCGCAGCACTACTACGTCCACTACACCAACAACGTCGAAGACATGACCGATGTCCCCGCCAGCGCCCGGCAGGACATCCAGGACGCGCTCTTCCCGGAGCTGATGACCCCCATCAAGCACTCGGGCACGGACGACGGGGAGACCACCAAGTCCCTGTGGCGCCTGCACGACGGCACGCTTCTGGAGTCGGTGCTCATGCGCTACCCAGGCCGCGCGACCCTGTGCATTTCCTCCCAGGCCGGCTGCGGCATGGCCTGCCCGTTCTGCGCGACCGGCCAGGGCGGGCTGGATCGCAACCTGTCCACCGCGGAGATCGTCGAACAGGTCCGCAACGCGGCCAAGGAGATGGCCGCGGAGGGCGGCCGGCTGTCCAACATCGTCTTCATGGGCATGGGGGAGCCGCTGGCCAACTACAAGCGCGTCGTGCAGGCGGTGCGCCAGATCACCGCCCCCGCGCCCTTCGGCTTCGGCATGTCCATGCGCAACGTGACCGTCTCCACCGTGGGCGTGGCCCCGGCCATCCGCGAGCTGGCGGACGAGGACCTCTCCTGCACCCTGGCGGTCTCCCTGCACACGCCGGACGACGAGTTGCGCGACACCCTGGTGCCGATCAACAACCGCTGGTCGGTCGAGGAGGTCTTGGACGCCGCGCGCTACTACGTGGACAAGACCTCGCGGCGCGTGTCCATCGAGTACGCGCTCATCCGCGACAAGAACGACCAGGACTTCCGCGCGGACATGCTGGGCCGCAAGCTGCACCAGGCGCTGGGCTCCAAGGTGCATGTCAACGTCATCCCGCTGAACCCGACGCCGGGGTCGGAGTGGGACGCGGCCCCGAAGGCGCGCCAGGATGAGTTCGTCCGCCGCGTCCAGGCCCAGGGCGTGCCGTGTACGGTGCGTGATACCAAGGGCCAGGAGATCGCCGCGGCCTGTGGCCAGCTGGCGGCCGAGGAGCGGGACGAGGATTCCGCCGACGCCAAGGAGCCGGCCGGCGTTTAGGTTTATCCTGCGGGGCTGATAGCCGGCTGATAATCTGTCGGGCATGACGCAGCCCAGTTTTCCTCAGCTCGCCGCTGATCCGACGACTCAGGCCTTCGCCGTGCGGGGCCTGAGTAAAGCCTTTTCCGGCACCCCGGCCGTGGACAACCTCAGCCTGGATATCCCGCGCGGTTCGCTCTACGGCATCGTGGGCCCTAACGGCGCCGGCAAGACCACTATGCTGACGATGGCCTGCGGGCTCGTGCGGCCCGATGCCGGGCAGGCCTACCTGGCCGGCCACGACGTGTGGGCCGAGCACAACCAGGCGGTGGCCCGCGTCGGGCTGCTCATGGACGGCGCCCCGGTTTTTGACCGCCTGAGCGGCCCCGAGTACCTCTACTACCTGGGCGCGCTGCGGGGGATGGAGGAGTCCGTGGTGGCTAGCCGCTCGGAGGAGCTGCTGGCGGCGCTGCAGCTTTCCGATGCCGGCTCCAAGTACATCGCGGACTATTCGGCCGGCATGACCAAGAAGATCCTGCTGACCGGCGCCCTGCTGCACGCCCCAGACGTACTGGTGCTGGACGAGCCCCTGGAGGCCGTCGACCCGGTCTCCGGCCGGCTCATCCAGTCGATCCTGCGGGAGTTCGTCGCCGGCGGCAAGACCGTTATTCTCTCCTCCCACGTGATGGAGCTGGTCGAGGGGCTGTGCGATCACGTCGCGGTCATCCACCGCGGCCGGGTGGCCACCTGCGGCCACGTCGATAACGTGCGCCAGGGTCGCAGCCTGACCGACCTGTTTATTGAGCTGACCGGCGGCGGCTCCCTGGCCGAGGGCTCGCTGGGCTGGCTGCGGGGTGGCCGCGATGACTAAGAACTCGGTCCCGGCGACCCTGTTTTCTCTCCACCGCACGCTGTGGACGCGCAGCTTTAAGTCCAACCCATCCCAGACGTGGATGGTGGCTCTTTTCGGCTTCTACGCGCTCATCGGACTGGTCAGCGTGACCCTGAACGTGGGCCTGGAGGTCTCCGCCGGCCCGGGCCGCTTCCACGCCCTGACCGGTGCCGTGGCCCTTGGCACGGCGGCGCTGATCGTCGTTAGCATCTTCATGCCCGCCGGTGAGCGGCAGGTCGGGCCGATAGACCTGCGCGGCCTGCCCATCGACGCCGCCACGGCCGAGCGCGGGCTCGCGCGGGTGGCGCTGTGGTCCAGCCGCGTCTTCATCGCCGCCGCGGTCACGCTCATCTTCGCGGTGGCTGGCTCCTTCGTGCTGGCGGCTAACGGCGCCGCCGCGATGATCGTGGTCTTCGTCCTGGGCCAGGCCGTCTCGCTGGCGTTGGCGGTGGTGTGGACCGAGGTGGTCGCCGGGGGAGCGCAACTGGTGGTCAAGGAGATGGGCGCCAGCAAGACGCGGACGTCCATGATTTCCGGGGCCGGCTTCGTGGTGTTGATCTTCGGCTTCATCGCCGTCCAGAACTTAGGCGTCGAGGGCCTGCCGATAATCGGCTTCGGCGAGGTCGCCGCCTGGACGCCGTTGGGCGCCGGAATGGGCTGGGCGGCATCGGTAGCCAACGGGCAGTGGGCGCAGGCTTTAGGCCAGCTGCTGGCCGCCGTGGTCTTCCTGGCCCTGGGGGTGTGGCTGTGGCACTGGCAGGTCTCCCGCAGCTTCCGCCAGGCCTACGAGTCGGGGCCACAGGCCGCCGAGGGGGCGCGGGCCCAGGGCGTGGGCGCCCTGCGGCTGGCGGGCCTGCCCTATGCCAGCCCGGGCGCGATGGAATACAAGCGCGTGCTGCGCTACTTTATCCGCGATACGCGTCTGTCGTCCACGCTGCTGCTCTTGCCGGTGATTATCGTCTTCGCCGTCGTGATGAGCCTGGGTGGCCGCGGGGCGGAAGCGTTGTTTATCATGGCCTTTACCGGGGTCCTGGGCGGGATTAGCGCCTCCAACGATTTCGGCTACGCCGGGCCCAGCAACTGGGTGACCATGGTAGCACCGGTGCGCCCGCGTGTTTTCCTCTACGCCCGCCACCTGGCCATGATCACCCCGGGCGTTATCGCGACGGTCGTCCTCTTCGTCATCTTGCTCATCATCCAGCCCGATCCCTCGCTGACCGCGCTCGTGGGCGTGGCCACCCTGGGCCTGCTGCTGTCGTCCTGCGGCCTGTCCATGGTGATGACCACGTTCAACCCGTACCCCATGTCCGCGCCCGGGGAGAACCCCTGGACGGACAAGTCCGGTATGCAGGCCGCGGCGTTTATCAGCGCCTTCGTCGTGCTGCTGGCCGGCTGGCTGCCGATTGCGCCCGGCGGAATCCTGATGATCCTCGGGGTGAGTCAGTCCTCGGCCCTGCTCACTGGCCTAGGCGTGCTGGTGACCGTGGCCCTTCCCGTGGCGATCTACGCGGCGGCCTGGGTAATCTGCGGCAAGCGCGTGGACAAGCAGATGCCGGAAGTCTACGCCAAGGTCGGCACCTACGTGAAGTAGCGCGGGGCAGGGTCACCTGCTGCGGACACGACAAAGCCGCCGGCCCCGGGAAGAGGGCGGGCGGCTTTAGTCTTGCGCGGCTAGGCGCTTTTTAGCGCTCTACCTCGGCGGTCGGGACGGCCTTGCCGGTGGCCTCGACGGCCTCGCCGACGCGGAGGTGGGAGACGCGGGAAGGCTCGATGTTCAGGGCGCGCAGCTGGGAGTCGGTCAGCTCGGCGTAGGGGCCGCCGACGGTCTTCTGCTCGTAGGTCCAGTCCAGCTCCTGGTAGCCCTCCGGCTGGTTGCGCGCGGTGATGGTGCGCACCTGCTTCATCTTCGGCTGGAAGAGGTCGATGATGAGGCCGATGGCGATCAGCGCGGCAAAGAGGAAGAGGTAGATAGTCTCCACGTGGCCGTGGTGGTTACCGAAGTTGTAGCCCAGCAGGATCAGGACGGTGATCCAGCCGGCAACCTGAACACCGGTATGCGGGGTCCGGGACCAGCCGAACTCTGCCGAGGGGACGTCATCGGTGGAAACTCCGCCGTGGACCTCAGGAACCAACTTGTGGGAAGACACGTGCACTCCTTTTGCGTGTGCGCCTTAAACACACGCCCCAGGCCGGGGCGCGGCACGGCGCTATAGGCCAACTATCTGGGCCCTATTTTAGAACATTGACGCGGGCCCGTGCGATCGAACACCCCCGCCGCGCGGGGCCGGCGGAGCTACTACTCTAGGACGGGTGAGTATTAAGCGCGTTCTGATCCTGGGATCTACCGGCTCAATCGGTACCCAAGCAGTGGAAGTCATTCGGGCCAACCCCGACAAATTCGCGGTCGTCGGCATCGCCGCCGGCGGCAGCAACCCGCGGGCCATCGCGGAGCAGGCCCGGCAACTCAACCTTTCGGCTAACCACGTCGCGGTAGCCGACCGACAGGCCGCCGCGGAGGTCTCGGCGGCGCTGGGCGGAGAAGTTATCGCCGGCCCAGACTCCGCGGAGGAGCTTACCCGCGCGGTTGCCGCGGACACGGTGCTTAACGCCCTGGTCGGTTCGCTGGGGCTGAAGGCCACGCTGGCCGCCATCGAGACCGGCGCCTACCTGGCGCTGGCCAACAAGGAATCCCTGGTGGCCGGCGGCGCGCTGGTCACCAACGCCGCCCGTCAGGGGCAGATCGTGCCAGTAGACTCGGAGCACTCCGCCATGGCTCAGGCGCTGCTGGCGGGCCGGCGCGGCGAGCTGCGCTCGCTGGTGCTAACCGCCTCGGGCGGGCCGTTTAGGGGCTGGAGCCGCGAGCAGATGTGGGACGTGACCCCGCAGCAGGCTGCCCAGCACCCGACGTGGTCGATGGGGCAGATGAACACCCTGAACTCGGCCACGCTCATCAACAAGGGCCTGGAGCTTATCGAGGCGACTCTGCTCTTCGACGTGCCGGCCGCCGATATCGAGGTCACCGTGCACCCGCAGTCCATCGTGCACTCGATGGCCACCTTCGCCGACGGCTGCACCATGGCGCAGGCCTCCCCGCCGTCGATGAAGCTGCCGATTTCCCTCGCCCTCGATTGGCCGAACCGCGTGGCGGATGCGGCGCCGGCGCTGGACTTTAGCAACGCCTACACGTGGGAGTTCGAGCCGCTGGATGATGAGTCCTTCCCCGCGGTGCAGCTGGCCCGCCAGGTGGCGACCACGGGCGGCAGCCACCCCGCGGTGTACAACGCGGCGAACGAGGAGGCGGCCGCGGCGTTTCTGGCCGGGCGGATCCGCTTCCCGCGCATCGTGGACATCGTGGGCGAAGTGGTAGGTGACTGCGCCGGTTATGCTGGTGTACCCTCAAGCGTCGACGATGTCCTCGCCGTCGAGCGCGAGGCCCGCGCCCGCGCCAACGAGCGCGTGGATTATTACGCCCGCTAGCCAGCTAGAAAGCGGTACTGTTAATGGCCAATATCTTGGGGATTGTCCTGTTCGCCCTAGGCATCGGGATTACCATCGCCCTGCACGAGGCGGGGCACATGCTCACCGCCCGCGCCTTCGGGATGCGGGTGCGCCGCTATTTCATCGGCTTCGGCCCGAAGCTGGTGGGCTTTACCCGCGGGCATACCGAGTACGGGCTGGCCGCCCTGCCGGTCGGCGGCTTCTGCGATATCGCGGGCATGACCCCGCAGGACGAGTTCCTCACCGAGGAGGAAAAGCCCCACGCGATGTACACCAAGCCGTGGTGGCAGCGCATCGCGGTGCTCAGCGGCGGGGTGGCCGTGAACCTGGTCTTGGGCTTTCTGATCCTCTTCATCGTCGCCCAGACCGCGGGCCTGCCCGATCCGAAGGCGGATTACCGCCCGCGCGTGGGCGAGACCGTCTGCAGCGCCGACGCGGATGCCGCCGGCAACCTGAGGCCGTGTCAGGGCGACGGCCCCGCGGCGGCGGCCGGGGTGCGCCCGGGCGATGTCATCCTGACCCTGGACGGCGAGGAGGTACCGGATTTCACGGCCCTGCGCGACGAGGTCATCCAGCTGCCGGGTAAGACCGTCGAGCTGGGCATCGAACGCGACGGCCAGCCGCGTACCGTCGAGGTGCAGCTGGATACCGTCCTGCGCCCGAACCCGCAGGGCGAGTTAGTCGAGGCCGGGTCTATCGGGCTGGTCAACCGGCCGCTGGACACGGTCCGGCAGTACGGCTTCTGGGAGGCGTGGCCGGCCACGTGGCACTACTCGTGGAACATGCTGGAGGCGACCGTCGAGGGGATCAAGCAGTTCCCGGCGAAGATCCCGGGCGTGGTGGCCTCCATCTTCGGCGCCGAGCGCGACGAGCAGGGCCCGATGTCCGTGGTGGGCGCCTCCCGCGTCGGCGGCGAGCTGGTGGAGAACAACCTGTGGGCGGCGTTTTTCATGATGCTGGCGACGCTGAACTTCTTCCTGGCCTTGTTCAATCTCATACCGCTCCCGCCGTTTGACGGCGGCCACATCGCGGTGGTCATTTACGAAAAGATCCGGGACTTCTTCCGGCGCATGGCCGGCAAGCAACCCGCCGGCCCGGCGGACTACACCAAGCTCATGCCCGTGACTTATGCGATCGCAGCGGCGCTGCTGGCCGTCGGCGTGGTCATCATCATCGCGGACGTGGTCAATCCCATCCGGCTCTTCGGCTGACCGGCCCTCCCCAGCGCAGGCGTCGGTGCGCGGCAGGCAGTGCTAAAGTGGGGGCGTTATCGGTAGTACCGCACAACCTGTCCCTACTTTTCCTAGCCGGTTTCCGCCCGCTGCGGGCGGCACCTGTCGGAGGGGTGAGGACAGGCCGGCAAAATCAGACAAGCAAGGAGCGTGCATGTCAACCTCTATTGGTCTCGGCATCCCCGAAGGACCGCCGCCTACCCTGGCCCCGCGGCGCAAGACCCGTCAGCTTTCCGTCGGCCCCGTCGGCGTGGGCTCGGAGCACCCCATCTCGGTCCAGTCGATGACCAACACCAAAACGCACGACATCAACGCCACGCTTCAGCAGATCGCGCAGCTGACCGCGTCCGGCTGCGACATCGTGCGCGTCGCGTGTCCGAAGCCCATCGACGCCGAGGCGCTGCCGGCTATTGCGAAGAAGTCGCCCATCCCGGTCATCGCGGACATCCACTTCCAGCCGAAGTACATCTTCCAGGCCATCGAGGCCGGCTGTGCCGCGGTGCGCGTGAACCCGGGCAACATCAAGGAATTCGACGGCCGCGTCAAGGAGGTCGCGCAGGCGGCCGGCGACGCCGGCATCCCGATCCGTATCGGCGTCAACGGCGGCTCCCTGGACAAGCGCCTGCTGGAAAAGTACGGCAAGGCCACCCCGGAGGCCCTGGTCGAGTCCGCCATCTGGGAGGCCGGCCTCTTCGAGGAGCACGGCTTCGGCGACATCGCCATCTCCGTCAAGCACTCCGACCCGGTGCTGATGGTGGAGGCCTACCGCCAGCTGGCCGAGCAGACGGACTACCCGCTGCACCTGGGCGTTACCGAGGCCGGCCCGAAGTTCATGGGCACCATCAAGTCCTCGGTGGCCTTCGGCTCGCTGCTGTCCCAGGGCATTGGCGACACCATCCGCGTGTCCCTGTCGGCCGACCCGGTGGAAGAGATCAAGGTGGGCGACCAGATCCTGCAGTCGCTGAACCTGCGCCCGCGCAAGCTGGAGATCGTCTCCTGCCCGTCCTGCGGCCGCGCCCAGGTGGATGTCTACACGCTGGCCGAGGAAGTCACCGCCGGCCTCGACGGGATGGAGTTCCCGCTGCGCGTGGCCGTCATGGGCTGCGTGGTCAACGGCCCGGGCGAGGCGCGCGATGCCGACCTGGGCGTTGCCTCCGGCAACGGCAAGGGCCAGATCTTCGTCAAGGGCGAGGTCATCAAGACCGTGCCGGAAGACAAGATCGTCGAAACGCTCATCGAGGAAGCGCAGCGCATTGCCGAGGAAGAGGGCATGGAAGCCGTCGAGGGCGCCAAGGCCGAGGTCCGCGTCACTAAGTAACAAATTGGCCTAGGCCGGCACGAAAGATGTGTTGGTCGCGGCCCGCAGCCACCGCGTGAGTAATGTTTGCACATATGAAAAAGGCGGTGGCTTTGCTGTGCGTAACAGCGTTGTGCAGTAGCGGGGTAGTGGCCTGCACTCCGAAGCCGCCTTCGGTCGAGCCGGTGGCCGAAGAGGTCTTCACCGCTCTCGAAGAAGGCGATAGGGAGTCCCTGGACGGGCTGGTCGACAACGCCGAGACCACGCAGCAGATCTTCAAAGAAAGCTACGACGGCCTGCAGGCCGAAGGCGTGGACTTCGAGCTGGCCGGCGTCAACAGCCACGATCCGGGCTACGCGACGGTTGACTACTCGGTGACGTGGACGCTGCCGCGGGATCGCCAGCTGCAGTACGACACCCAGATGGCGCTGACCAAGTCCAACGACGAATGGACCGTGCGCTGGCAGCCGTCGATGATCCATCCCAAACTGGGGGCGAACCAGCACCTGGAGCTGCGAGCCATCGAAGCCGAGCGGGCCGGGGTGGTCAGCTCCGACGGGGTGGAGCTGCTCAAGCCCGGCACGGAGTTCCGCCTGTTGGTAGACGGGGAGAAGACCTCCTCGCCGCGCGGTCTGGCCGCGCGGATTGCCGACGCGGTCTCCCGGGCCAAAGCCGAGGATGAGGCCGTCGGCGACATCGACGCCAAGGAGCTGGCCAAGACGCTGGAGGACAACACCGGCACCTATTCGGTCGGGATGTACAGCGAGGCCGCCGGCAAGATCCTGCAGGAAGAGCTGGCCGGGGTGGACGCGGTGCGCCTTAACGAGGAACCGGCCCTGGTGACGAAGGACCCCGGTTTCGCGCCGGATATTATGTCGCGCGTGCGCTCCCTGGTCCAGGATGATGTGGACGGCAACAACGGCTGGAGCATCTCCGTGGTCAACGAGCACGGCGCCGCACTCAGCGACGTCGAGCGCCACCCCCCGGAGCCGGCGCCGGCGCTGAAGGTGGGCATCGACTACGACGTCCAGCGCGCCGCCCAGGAGGCCGTCGATGCCCGGGCGGGGCAGGAGGCCATGATGGTGGCAATGCGCCCGTCGACGGGCGAAATCCTGGCCGTCGCGCAGACTCCCGAGGCCGACAAGAAGGGCGATTTGGCCCTGCAGGGCCAGTACCCGCCGGGCTCGGTATTCAAGATCATCACCGCCGGGGCGGGCGTTGACCATCAAGGCCTGGATCCCAGCACGATCGTGCCGTGCCCCGGCACGATGGATATCTACGGCCGCGTGGTGACCAACTACAACGGCTTCGCGCTGGGGGATGTCCCGCTCGAGCGCGCGTTTGCCCAATCGTGCAACACGACCTTCGCCGATATCTCCACCAAGCTGGCCCCGGGCGAGCTGAAAGACATGTCCAAGGCCTTCGGGCTGGGCATCGACTACGAGGTGCCGGGCCTCAACACCATCACCGGCTCGGTGCCGGTGGGCGAGGAGCCGCTGGAGCGCACCGAGGCCGGCTACGGCCAGGGACACGACCTGGCCAGCCCGTTTGGCATGGCGCTGGTCTCTGCGACCGTGGCGGCCGGCAAGCGGCCGGTGCCGACCCTGCTGGCCGGCCGGGAGACTAAGGCCAGTGAGGACGTCAACGGGCCGACCCCGGAGGTCATCGACAAGCTGCGGCAGATGATGCGGGCGACGGTGACTAACGGTACGGCTTCCGGCATGCAGGCCGCCGGCGAAATCCACGGCAAGACCGGCGAGGCCGAGATCAACGAGGGCTCGCACGCCTGGTTTACCGGCTACCGCGCCGACGATGATATCGCCTTTGCCACCCTGGTGGTCCTGGGCGGCGGCTCGGAGGTCTCCGTGGCGATAACGGACAGCTTCTTCCAAAAACTGGACCAGTACCGCGCCGAGCCGGATCCGGACACGCCGGCGGCCCCGGCGGAGAACTAACGCGCGCCGCGCGCAGCGTCAACGACGCCTGAACCCGGCGGGTTGCTTGGCCGTCATGGGGACTACGATGGAGAGCATGACTAACCGCGGAAAACTGCAACCTGGTAAAGAAACTCCCGTGCGCACTGTCGATGAGTCCATCGAGCGCCCCGAATACGTCTGGAAGGACACGGTCCAAGAAAATATCGGGGAGCCATTCGTCCAGACTCCGGAGACCACCGAGGCCATGCGCGAGGCCTCCAAGATTGCGGCCAACGCCCTGCAGGAGGCCGGCAAGGCGGTGGCCCCGGGCGTGACCACCGACGAGGTCGATCGCGTGGCGCACGAGTACATGTGCGACCACGGCGCTTACCCGTCGACCCTGGGGTATATGGGCTTCCCGAAGTCGTGCTGTATCTCCCTCAACGAGATTGTCTGCCACGGCATCCCGGATAGCACCGTGATTGAGGACGGCGACATCGTCAACATCGACGTCACCGCGTACAAGAACGGCGTGCACGGCGACACCAACGCCACCTTCCTCGCCGGCAACGTCTCCGAGGAGCACAAGCTGCTCGTTGAGCGCACCAAGGAGGCGATGATGCGCGGCATCAAGGCCGCCAAGCCGGGCCGTGAGGTCAACGTCATCGGCCGCGTCATCGAGTCTTATGCCAAGCGCTTCGGCTACAACGTCGTCGAGGACTTCACCGGCCACGGCGTGGGCCCGACCTTCCACAACGGCTTGGTCGTGCTGCACTACGACTCCATGGCCTACCGCAACGTCCTGGAGCCGGGCATGACCCTGACCATCGAGCCGATGATCAACCTGGGCTCCCTGGACTACGACATCTGGTCCAACGGCTGGACCGTGCAGAACAAGGACGGCAAGTTCACCGCCCAGTTCGAGCACACCCTGGTCATCACCGAGGACGGCAACGAGATCCTCACCCTCCCGGACGAGAACTAAGCACCCTTCCTCCCTGTCGGCGCCCACGCCGAGCGGGGAGAAGACACAAAAAGGCGCCGGCCCCACAAGGAGGGCCGGCGCTTTAGCGTATTCGAGTAAACGCTTTACTTGAACAGGCCGTCGAAGATGTGGCCCGGCAGGATGCCGTTGAACACGGCGTAGTTGTAAGCAGCGATCAGGCCGCCAACCAGGGACAGAACGCCGCCGGCGATGGTGGTGTCGCGGAACAGGACGGCCCAGTCCGGAAGATCCTTATCGTCTGCCTTCTCGGAGCCGACCAGATCGACGCCGGAGACCTGGTTTTCGTCCTTGATGACGGGCTTGCCGTCTTCGCCCTCGGTCCAAGCACCCAGGTCCTTGCCCCACTGGGAGGACAGGGAGCCGATGGAGCTGGAGCTGGAGTTGGAATCCTCGGAGACGTTGTCTTCGGCGGAAGCGATGGCGGTGCCGGAGACGGCGACGGTCAGGGCGGTGGCGGCAGCAACAGCTGCGGTGCGGAAGTTGCGCATTTTAGTAACCTTTCAGGGAAACGAGTTGAGCTGAGTGCTGTTTTAGCGGGAGAACGGGCCGTACTTGATGAAGTTGTCCAGCGGGCCAACGATCATGCCCAACACGGAACCGATGCCGCCGGCGATCAGCAGGCCGTAGAGAGCCTTAGCCCAGTTCGGGGCGCCGGAGAAGTCCTTGGAGGAACCGAAGATGGAGACACCGTCGGCTGCCTTGTCACCCTCGAGGTTCAGGCCGGTGTTGATCTTGGAGGACAGGCTCGGGGTGTAGTCCTCCTCGGTGGTGTCCTGCTCAGCACCATCGGTCGTCAGGTTGGTGTGGTCTTCCTTGACGATCTTGTTGCCGTCTTGGTCAACGGTGTTGGTTTCAGCGGTGGCAATGGAGGTGCCGCTGAAAGCTACAGCGACGGCAGTGGCGCCAGCGATGGCTGCTTTGCGAATACGCATATTAAATCCTTAAGAGAGGTCGTAATGTGCAAGGCTTCCCTCGTGGAAACCTGTGGTGCTGGTGGCAATCCCAGGGGATTGCCAGATTACACTCGGTCCCCGGACAGTGGCTGGAGCCGGTGTCAGAAAGGAATACTAATGGATACGGTGAAAAAACGCAGGCCGTTCACACTAATTGGGGGAGAAAAACCTTTACGGTTACTCCAAGCTTAGTAAGCTTATATTTACTTAAGGGTGGCCGTCTCGCTTTAAAACCCCTACCAAAGAGTGGCCGATGTGACTACTGTGACGTGTGGTGGAATAGTCGCACCGGCGGGTGGGATGAATATTTTGGGAAAATTTAGGAAAAATCTAGCCCCAAAAGTGCGTTCTCGGTGAGCTCCGGCAGGGCCGGGTGGATCCAATACTGCTTCGTGGCGACCTCACGCACGTCCAGGCCGAAGGCCATGGCGGTAATCATCTGCTGGATGAGAGTCGAGGCCTGTGGGCCGTAGTAGTGCGCGCCCAGCAGCTGGCCGGTGGCCTTGTCCGCGATGAGCTTGCAGATTCCTGTGTGGTCCTCCATCGCCCACCCGTAGGCCACGTCGCCGTAGTCCTGGACCTTGACGGTCACGTCGTAGCCCTGTTCGCGCGCGGCGTCCTCGGTAAGCCCCACGGTGGCGATCTGCGGGTGGGTGAAAATAGCCGAGGGGACCAAGTCGTGGGGCATCGGACGCATGTCGTCCGGGTGCAAGATGTTGTGGCGCACGGCCTTGGTCTCCGCGTTGGCGACATGCTTGAGCATGTAGGGCGAGGAAACATCGCCGAGCGCCCACACGCCCTCCGCGGAGGTGCGGCCGTAGGCGTCCACAGCGATCCGCCCGTCCTCGCGCATCTCAATCCCGGCAGCGTCCAAGTTCATCTGGTCGCCGTTGGGCACGCGGCCGGTGGCGATGAGGATCTCCTCGGCGGTGATGGTCTGGCCGTTGTCCAGCTCCAGCTCGACGCCCTCGCCGCCTTCGCGCAGGGCGGTGCCGTTGGCGCCGGTGATGACCTCGAAGCGCTGCTTGGCCTGCTCGTTGAAACGGGAGGACAGGTCCTTGTCGAGGAAGCGCAGTAGTTCCTCCGAGCGATTAACAATGGTGACCTTCGTGCCCAGCCCGTCGAAGACGTGGGCAAATTCCATGGCGATGAAGCCGCCGCCGACGATAATCAGCGAGCGCGGCTGCCGCTCCAGGCGCATGATGTCTTCGTTGGTGCGGTAGGTGACCCCGGAGTTCGCGTAGACCTCAGGGATAAGCGGGCGCGATCCGGTAGCGATGATTACCTGCTCGCCGCTAATCGTCTTGGCGTCCTCGCCCTGGCCGGTGCGAATGGTCTTGGGGCCCACGAAGCTGGCGTGCTGGTCGTAGACAGTAATATTCGGGGTCTCGTCGCCGCGGCGGTAGGCCTCGCCGCCCTCGGCAATCTTGTCGATGCGCCGGTGGAAGACCCGGTCCACGATGGAGTCCCAGTCGACGCTGTCCACGTGCGCCTGGATGCCCAGCTTGTCGGCCGTGCGGGCGCCGTAGGCGGTATCGGCGGCGTAGACGTACATCTTCGTCGGGATGCAGCCGACGTTCATGCAGGTTCCCCCGAAGCGGCCGGATTCGACGATGGCGATGGACTTGTCGTCGAAGTCCGGGGTGGGGATAGAGTTGCCGGAACCGGCGCCGATGATGATGAGGTCGTAGTGGGCGTCGACAGCCGGGGCGGCGGCGGACTGGGTCATGGATTTTCTCCTTATATAAGTGGTGGGGAAGTAGGGCCCGAAGGTTAAGGCCGCATTGAGCGCCTCGTTGAGCCTGGAAAGGTAGTCCTTGACTACTAGTGTGCCCGTGCTAGCCAGCGAGAGCTAATCTCAAAGGCCTCGCGGCGCGCGGGCGGCAGCGACAAAAAGACTTCGTGCCGGGCGCCCAGGATCGGACAGACAGTAATGTCGTTGCCCAAGCGGGGAGCCCAGTGGACGGTCTGGGAGACATCCACGACGGCGTCGGCCGTGTCCGTCTCCGGCGAATAGGGCTTGCCCAGCCGCGAGCGGGTCGAGCACAGCACCAGCCCCGGCACGCCGATATCGATGGCCCCTTGGTGGATCCGGTCCTGGCCGGCAATGACCCCGCGCAGCCAGCCCAGGTACTTCTTGTGCCCGGACAGCGGCTTTAGCGTGGTGTCGTAGTCCCACTCGCCGTAGCGGGAGGCGTGGATGGAGTCGCCGAAAGCGCTCAAGCCCCCACCGGGGAAGGCCATCTTCGGGAAGGCCTTGCCGATGGCGTTGATGACCGGCTTGGCGGCCTGCAACACGGGCTTCGGCACGCCCATGATGTCGAGCCATGGGCTGTTAAAAATCGCCGAGGACACTCGCGCGTGTGCGGCGGGCTGGGACGTGCGCAGCCGGTCCAACCAGAGCGGCACGATGACCCCGGCCGTCGAATGCGCGAGGGGAGTGACATCCGGGTGTGGGCCGCAGATAGCCTCCAAGGCTGCGTCGAGGTCGGCGTAGTATTCCTCCATCGCCGCGGCGTAATGCCACGTCTGGCCATCCCGGCGGGAGCGGCCGCATTTGTGTAGATCAATGGCGTAGAACGCATAGCCGCGGGCGTGGAAATAGCGCGCCACGTGTGCCTGGAAGAAGTAATCGGTCATCCCGTGTACCCACAAAAGGGCTGGGCGGGAAGTGAACTCTTCGTCCCCCGCGGGGCCTTCCTGCGCGGCGGTGGCGGGAGCATCAGCAGCGCCGTCGGGGCCGGGGTAGTACCGGACGAGAGTGGCGCAAAGATCGCCTTCACCCAGCGGATCGGGGCCTAGTTCGAGGGTGCGGGCGGAAAATCCCGCGCCCAAACGGTCGGGGTGCCAGTGTTCGGGTTGGTTCACACTCATGCCCCCAACTTTAGGCACACTTGCGCTTCAATTCCGCCTCAATCACGTCTTCCGCGGGGCGGCAGTACAAATCGCCGGGCTACCAGCGTAGGGTTGTAGACAACGCGTTTGACTGGGGCCGCGAAGCCGGTGACCCAGGCACTGCGCTGCGAAAGGATCGGATAGCCCCTTTTGCGAAACTTTGACCACAATCATTGAATATGAAGAGGTAAGTAACAAGGTGTCCCCCGCAAAAAACGTCGTCCAAGCAGTTGACGAGGTAGACGTAGCACTCGTCGGCGCCGGCATCATGAGCGCCACCCTGGGAGCCATGCTGCGCGAACTAGAGCCCAGCTGGACCCAGATGGTCTTCGAGCGCCTCGACGCTCCCGCCGAGGAGTCCTCCTCGCCGTGGAACAACGCTGGCACCGGCCACTCCGCGCTGTGTGAGCTTAACTACACCCCGGAGAAGAACGGCCGCATTGATGCCTCCAAGGCGATGAACATCAATGAGAAGTTCCAGATCTCCCGCCAGTTCTGGTCCCACCAGCTCAACAACGGCATCTTGACGGACCCGCGGGAATTCATCAACCAGGTTCCGCACATGTCCTTCGCCCAGGGCGAAATCCAGGTGGACTACCTGCGCCGCCGCTACGAACTGCTCAACCAGAACCACATGTTCCCCGAGATGCAGTTCTCCGCGGATGATTCCGTCTTCGCAGAGAAGCTCCCGCTGATGGCCCAGGGCCGCGACTTCAACTCCCAAAAGGTCGCCATCTCCTGGACCGACGTGGGAACCGACGTCAACTTCGGCGCCCTGACCAAGCAGTTCCTCACCGCCGCCAAGGCTGCCGGCACCGAGGTGCGCTACGGCCAGGAGGTCTACGACCTCAAGCGCGACGGTGGCGTGTGGAAGATCTACTCCAAGAACCGCCACACCGGTGATACCCAGATGACCAAGGCGAAGTTCGTCTTCGTCGGCGCGGGCGGCTACGCCCTCGGCCTGCTGCGCAAGGCCGGCGTGCGCGAGGTAGCCGGCTACGCTGGCTTCCCGGTCTCCGGCCTGTGGCTGCGCGCCACCAACCCGGAGCTCATCAAGCAGCACCAGGCCAAGGTCTACGGCAAGGCCAGCGTCGGCGCCCCGCCGATGTCCGTGCCGCACCTGGACACCCGCGTCATCGACGGCGAGAAGGGCCTGCTGTTCGGCCCGTACGGTGGCTGGACCCCGAAGTTTTTGAAGAAGGGCTCCAACCTGGACCTGTTCAAGTCCATCCGCCCGGACAACATCCCGTCCTACCTGGGCGTGGCCGCCCAGGAGTTCGGCCTGACCAAGTACCTGGTGCAGGAGGTCATGAAGGACTTCGACGACCGCATGAAGTCCCTGCGCGAGTACGTACCGTCTGCCGACCCGAACGACTGGGAGACCATCGTGGCCGGCCAGCGCGTACAGGTCATCAAGCCGGCCCCGGCCCCGCGCTTCGGCTCCCTGGAATTCGGCACCACGCTGATCAACAACCCTGAGGGCAACATCGCCGGCCTGCTCGGCGCTTCCCCGGGCGCTTCCATCGCCCCGGCCGTCATGCTGGAGCTGCTGGAGCGCTGCTTCGGTGAGCACATGATCCAGTGGTCCGAGAAGATCTACGAGATGATCCCGTCCTACGGCGAGAAGCTGACCAAGAACCAGAAGCTCTTCGACGAGATGTGGGAGTTCACCCAGAAGACCCTGAAGCTGGAACAAGACTAAGCCTTCTAGCTGAGACAGCGTCTTCTCACACTTGCCCCGCCGCGGCCCTTGGCCGTCAGGCGGGGCTTGTTGCGTTTTCCCAGACAATGACCGGCCCGCCCGTGGGGTGAGGCGACGGGGAGGCGGCGGCCTTAGGTCCCGCAGTAGGTCAGGTAGTTCTCCAGGCCGCCCGGGTCCGGGTGGGTGAGCAGCTCGCGCTCGTCATCCGGCAGCGCGTCCGCGTCCGCGTGCTTGTCGGTCAGGGCGGTAACCAGGCGCTGGGTGGGGCCGAAGTCACCGTACGCGGCGGCGTCCAGGGCGTTTTCCACCGCCCGCGGACGCGGGATGAGGCGCGGGTGGTGCCGGTCCAGGCGCGCGGCATCCGGGCCGGCGGCCAGCCACTCGTTTACCCACTCCTTCTCACCCAGCGTGTCGGCCAGGCGCCGGGTAGCCTCAGCATCCCCGCCGGCGGCCGCGGCGAGGTCGCGGTGGCAGGTAGTCAGATCCGGCTGGCTTTCGGCGAGCAGCTCGCGCCAGCGGCGCAGCAGCGCGTCGGGGGCGTCGTCGGAAAGGCCCAGGGTCTCGCGCCGCGTGTAGCCGGTGGCGTAGTTGCCGAAGCGCTCGCCGGAGCTATCGACTTCCTGCTGGGCTACCTCGGTCGCGCGGCTGGGGTCGTCGCTCAGGATGGGGAGCAGGGACTCGGCCAGGCGGGTCAGGTTCCAGCCCAGGATGTTGGGCTGGTGCCCGAAGGCGTAGCGGCCGAAGCGGTCGATGGAGGAAAAGACCGCGTGCGGGTCGAAGCGCTCGCCGAAAGCGCAGGGGCCGAAATCGATGCTCTCGCCGGAGATGGTCGTGTTGTCCGTGTTCATCACTCCGTGGATGAAGCCGGCCTCCTGCCAGCGGACGACGGTTGCTATCTGGGCCTCCATGACGGCGCGGAAAAAGTCTCGGTAAGGCTCGGCGGTATCCGCCAGGGCGGGGTAGTGCCGCCGGATGGCGTAGTCCGCGAGCGAGCGGGTGGCCTCTGGGCCGCGCAGCTGCGCGTAGTGGAACGTGCCCACCCGCAGGTGGCTGGCCGCCACGCGGACGGAGATGCCGCCGGGCAGGGCGCGCTCCCGGGCCACGGGCCGGCCGGTGGAGATGATCGCCAGGCAGCGCGTGGTGGGAATACCCATGGCGTGCAGGGCCTCGGAGAAGACGTACTCGCGCAGCATGGCCGGCAGGGTGGCGCGCCCGTCCGCCCCCGGCCGGGAAAACGGCGTCCGGCCCGAGCCCTTGACGTGCAGGTCGCGCAGGACCCCGCCAGAGTCGCGGACCTCGCCCAGCAGCAGCGCGCGCCCGTCGCCCATGTGCGGGTTGAACTGCCCGAACTGGAAGCCGGCATAAGCCATCGCCTGCGGGGGCTGGTCCGCGGGGTTGCCGCGCCCACACAGGAAGGCGGTGCCCTCCGGGCTGGCCAACCACTCCGGGTCGAGCCCGAGATGAACTGCCAGCGGCCGGTTGAGCAGGACCAGGCGCGGGTCGGGCTGCTCTTCGCCCCAGCTAGCGCGCACGAAGTCGGGCAGCGCCGCGGCGAAATCAGCGGTTAGTTCGGTGCCGTTGCCTAGAACAAACGTCATGGGCCCAGCCTAACGGGATTTAGGTCACCACGTGGCCGGCAATCCGCACCGTGGCACGGCCGCCGACCCAGAGGTCGTCGCCGTCGTCGCGGATCTCCACCCGCCCGGCGCGGCCGCGGAACGTGCCCTGGCTGACCCAGTACTCCGGCCCCACGGCACCCTGGGAGCGCAGGAACTGCGCGGTACCGCCGTTGAGTGAGCCGGTCACGGGATCCTCGTGGTCGGGCGTGAACGCGCGGATGAGGTAGGCCGGGGAGTCGTCGCGGGCTGTGCCGTCGCTATCCCCGTGCGCGTCGGGCTGCGTAGTCATCCCCACCACGCCCAGCTTGTGCGGGGTGGTGGGGCGGAAGGAATCGATAGCGCGCACGGCGGCGGCGTCGGCCAGCTGGACCATGCGCCAGCCCGGGCCGTTGTCCACCCAGGCGTGGGAGATGACCGCAGCCGTGTCCACGCCGATGGCGTGGCAGCTGTCGGCCAGCTCGTCCTCGCTCAGCGGGCCCTTTTTCTGCAGGGGCGGGGTGGCGAAGAAGAGGGGGCCGTCGCCCGCGGCGTCCTGGCGGATGGTGATAAGTCCCGCGGCGCATTCCTGGGTAATTTGGCCGGGCTGGCGCGCGGTTCCGCCGAAGGCGAGCCAGGCCCGCGCGCTGCCCAGGGTGGGGTGCCCGGCGAAGGGTAGCTCGGTGTGCGGGGTGAAAATCCGCACTCGGTAGTCTGCCTCCGGCGCGGTGGGGCGCAGCAGGAAGGCGGTCTCGGACAGGTTTGTCCAATTGGCGATTGCCTGCATCTGCTGGTCGCTTAACGCGTCCGCGTCTTTGATGACCGCGAGCGGGTTGCCGCTAAACGGGGCGGTGGCAAAGACATCGACTTCGCAATATTCGTGGCGCATGGCGGCGATCTTAGCGCGTCGGCGCGCGCGATCCCGCCTAAGGTAGAGGGCATGAACCTGCCGCTGTTTTCTCGCGTCGAGCCCATCCAGACCATGGCCGACGGCACCGTCAAACAGGTCAACCCATTCTCCGGGACGGAAGTGTGGACGGTGCCCGGCCGGGGCAACCGGCCCTTGGCTACCACCAACGACACGCCCCAGCCCACCGCGGCCGAAGACGATAAGCGGTGCGCCTTCTGCGCCGGGCGAAAGCTGGAAACCCCGCCGGAAAAGGCGCGGATCCTGGCCGACGGGACCATCGTCCGGCACGCCATGCCCGCCGAACTCGACGCGACCACACCGCTGTTTAGGCGCGTGCCCAACCTGTTCGAGATCGTCTCCTACGACTACTGGCGGGCCAACTACGGCTACCGCATGGACACCGCCACCGCCGCCCACCAGGAGGCCTACCTCGCGAACCCGGCAGGGCGCCGCCATGTCGAGGCCATCATCGCCGCGAAGGCCAAAGCCAGCGGGCAGGACCTGCCGGCGGGGCAAGAGGAATTCCAAGCCGCGGCCGCGCCCTTCTTCGGCGGCGGGCACGACGTCATCATCGCGGACCGGCACGTGGATTCCGACGGCGGGCTGTTGTCCTCCGGGCGGCTGACCCCGGACGAGCACCTGCGGATGATGCAGCTGTGTATTGATTCCATGCGGGACCTCTACGAACACAACCGGTATGTGTCCTACGTGGCCGCGTTCCAGAACTGGCTGGCGCCGGCGGGCGCGTCGTTCGAGCACCTGCACAAGCAGCTGGTGGCCATCGACGACCGCGGCATGGCCTCCCAGCGGGAGGTCCAGCTGCTGCGCTCCCACCCGAACATGTACAACGAGTGGGCGGTGGGCTACGCCGCGAAGCACAACCTCGTCATCGCGGAGAACCAGCACGCGGTGCTTTTCGCCGGCTTCGGGCACCGCTACCCGACGCTGGAGGTCTTCTCCAAGTCCGCGATCGGCCGCCCCTGGCGCCAAAGCGCCGAGGAGGTGCGGGCTGTCAGCGACCTGGTCCATGCCGCCCACGCGGCGGTGGGCCCGGCCGTGGCCTGCAACGAGGAATGGCACCACCAGCCCGTCGACGTGGCCGTGCCGCAGCCCTGGCGGATCCTCATCAAGCTGCGCGTCTCGACGCTGGCCGGCTTCGAGGGAGGCACCAAGATCTACATCAACACCATCAGCCCGTGGGGCCTGAAAGACAAGGTGCTCGACGCGCTTGCCACCGCCCACGCGGAAGGCCGGGTGGCCCCGGACATCCGCCTGGGCGAGGAGTGCCACACCGAGCACAACTGCCTGCGCTACAGCCTCTAAGCAGGCCGGCTGGGAAACGCTAGACCACCAGGTTCAGCTGCCCGGCGGGCCGGCCGGTGGTCTCCGGCAGCTCCACGGTGAAGCCGGCCTGGTTGAGCAGCTCGGCAACCGCCTCGGCATCGTTGGCGGGCTGCTGGGCGCTGGCGAGCGCCCGGGCGGCCAGGCCCTTGTGGTGCTTGTTGAAGTGGCTGACCACCTTGCGGCCGCCGTCCGGCTGCACGGATTCCACGCGCAGCGTCAGCGCGCCGGGCACCGGGCCCAGTTGCTGGTACGCACCCGAGCGCAGATCGATAATCAGCTCGCCGCCCTCCTGTAGCTTCTTCAGCTCGGCCGTGATGGCCTTGCCCCACCGCTTCTTCATCGTGGGCGCGGCCTCCGCGGGGTGGGCGCGCCGGGGCAGCTTGGTCGAGCCCGACAGCCGGTAGTGCGGGATGAGGTCCCCGGCGCGCACGACCCCGAACAGCGCCGAGCCGACCGCTAGGTGCTCGAGCGCGGCCGGCGGCAGGCTGGCCGGCTCCAGGGCGTCGTAGAGCACCCCGGTGTAGCGGTAAAGCGCCGGGGTAGTGGGGGTGGCAAAAAGCTGCTGGTTCGCCTCCGCCGAGGGCAGGAGCTTGTCGGAAATGCCCAGCACGCCGAGGGCCTCGCGGGGCTCGAGCGCGCTGAGATCAGCGGCTATGTCCTGCCGGATTTCGGTCAGCGCGGGAAAGGACAGCGACTCCAGATCTAGGGGAGCGCCTTCGCCGCCGGTCGACTTCGTCTCTGAGGGAGGGAGGATGATGAACATAGTTTTAGGGTAGCGGGGTATATTTGTGACATGATTACTCGCCTGTCTGAGCTGTTTTTACGTACCCTCCGCGAAGATCCTGCGGATGCGGAAGTCCCTAGCCACAAGCTGCTGGTCCGCGCAGGCTACGTGCGCCGAGCCGCGCCGGGCATCTACACGTGGCTGCCGCTGGGGCTGCGGGCGCTGCGCAAGATCGAGGACGTCGTGCGCCAGGAAATGAACGCCATCGGCGGCCAGGAAGTGCTCTTCCCGGCGCTGCTGCCGCGGGAGCCCTACGAGGAGACCAACCGGTGGACCGAGTACGGCGACAACCTCTTCCGCCTTAAGGACCGCAAGGGCGCGGACATGCTGCTCGGGCCGACGCACGAGGAGATGTTCACCACCGCGGTCAAGGACATGTACTCGTCCTACAAGGACTTCCCGGTGACCTTGTACCAGATCCAGACCAAGTACCGCGACGAGGAGCGCCCCCGCGCGGGCGTGCTGCGCGGGCGCGAGTTCACCATGAAGGATTCCTACTCCTTCGACATGACCGACGCGGGGCTGGAGGACAGCTACCAGCGCCACCGTCGCGCCTACCAGAACATCTTCAACCGCCTGGAGATTGATTACGCCATCTGCCAGGCCACCTCGGGCGCGATGGGCGGGTCGGCCTCGGAGGAATTCCTGGCCGTGTCCCCGGTGGGCGAGGACACCTTCGTGCGCGCCACCGACGGCGACTACGCCGCCAACGTCGAGGCCGTGGTCACCCAGGCCCCGGCCGAGCGCGACTTCGCCGGCGCCCCGGAAGCGCAGATTCACGAGACCCCGGAGGCCGGCACCATCGAGGCCCTGGTGGACTGGGCCCACGCGGCCGGCATCGAGGTCGACGGCCGGGCCGTCGAGGCCGCCGACACCCTCAAGTGCATGGTCATCAAGACCCGCCAGCCGGGCGAGGACTGGGAGCTGGCCGGCGTGCTCATCCCGGGCGACCGCCAGCTGGATGAGAAGCGCCTGGAGGCCAGCCTCGAGCCGGCCGAGTTCGAGCTGGCCGAGGAGGCCGACTTCGCCCGCCACGACTTCCTGGTCAAGGGCTACGTCGGGCCGAAGTCGCTCAACGACAACGGCGTGCGCGTGCTCGCCGATCCGCGCGTGGTCAACGGCACCTCCTGGATCACCGGTGCGGACGCCCCGCAGCGCCACACCGTCGGCCTGGTGGCCGGCCGCGACTTCCACGTCGACGAGTTCATCGAGGCCGCCGAAATCCGGGAGGGCGATCCGGCGCCGGAAGGCCAGGGCACCCTGCGCCTGGAACGCGGCATCGAGCTGGGCCACATCTTCCAGCTGGGCCGCAAGTACACCGAGGCCTTCAACGTGTCCATCCTGGATGAGAACGGCAAGCGCGCCACGCCCACCATGGGCTCCTACGGCATCGGTATTACCCGCATGCTGGCCGTGCTGGCGGAACAGCGCCACGACGACAAGGGCCTGAACTGGCCGGTGGAGGTCGCCCCGTACCAGGTGCACGTCGTCGTCGCGAACAAGGACCAGGCCGCCATGGCCGCCGGCGATGAGCTGGTGGGAAAGCTCGACAAGCGTGGTATCGAGGTGCTCTTCGACGACCGCCCCAAGGTCTCCCCGGGCGTGAAGTTCAAGGACGCCGAGCTGCTGGGCATGCCGTTTATCGCCATCCTCGGCCGCTCTTTCGCCGACGGCATCATCGAGCTGCGCGTGCGCGGCGGCGAGACCCTCGAGGTCCCGGTGGGCGAGATTGTCGACACCCTGGTGGAGCGGGTGCGTGGCGATGAATAAGGCGCAGGTTTTCGCCGCGGCCCTGGGCGGCATGGGAGTGCTGCACTTTGCCGCGCGCGACGCATTCGAGTCCATCGTCCCGCCGCAGCTGCCCGGCCACCCGCGGCTGTACAACTACGCCTCCGGGCTGTGGGAGCTAGCCACCGCCGGCCTGCTGTGGCGCAAAGACACCCGCCGCGCGGGCGCGGCCAGCGCGTACGCCTTGCTGCTGGCGGTCTGGCCGGCCAATTTCTACCACGCATGGAAAGAGCGCTCCGGCTCGGTGCCGAAGCGCTGCTATCACGTGGTGCGCTTGCCGCTGCAGATTCCCATGCTGCAGCTGGCGCGCCGAATCTATCAGGCGAACTAGCCCAGCGGGCCGCCGCAGTTCGGCCACGCGCCCGGGCCCTGGGTGGCCAGGACGTTTTCTGCCACGGCGATCTGCTGCTCCGGGGTGGCCTGGTCCGCCTGCGGGGCGTACTGCTGGCCGCCGTGTGCCGCCCAAGTCTGGGCGTTGAACTGCAGGCCGCCGTAGTAGCCGTTGCCGGTGTTGATAGACCAGTCGCCGCCGGACTCGCAGGCGGCTACCTGCTGCCAGGCGTCGGGGCTAGCGGCGCCCGCCGTCGGGGCGGCGAGGCCGGCGACACCGATCGCGGTAGCGGCTGCGGCGGACAGGAAAGATTTCCGGGAAAACATAAACTCCTAAAATCGGGTGCAAGGTCTGCCTGGTTGCGCGAGCGACAGGGCCCGTCAGCAACCAACGACCGTCCAACTTAGGATCGCTCCCTGCGGCTATGCAATGAAAACCTCCGCAAAAACCGATAAAGGTTTTCTGGCCGCCCGTTCAGGCGGCGTTAAGCTCCCCGCTAGGAGCGGGCGCCGACCTCGATGAGCCAGTCGCGCCACTCGGCGGAGGCCGACTGCCCGCTCAAGCGCGCGGCCTCGTCGGTGGCGGCAGCGCGCCAGGTCTCGGCGTTGGACTCGCGCAGCGACCGCACGAACTGCTCGGCGCTCGCCGCGTCCGCGGGCAGCTCCAGCCCGGCCGGCTCGTAGCCGGCGGCCGGCTGCGGGACGTCGCCGGTGGCCGCCAGCGCCTGCTGGAGCTGGGCGGTCAGGTGCGCGTGGGTATCAAGTCGGGCGTCGATGATGGGCGCGAGCCAGGGCTCGGCAAAAGCCCGGGCGAAATCCAGGCCGAAGGACTGCTGGTATTCCCAGTCCAGAAGCTCCCGCGCGGCATCGGCCTGCTCCGGGTCCAGGGCATCGACTGCCCGATCGGGCGCGGGTTCGGACTCGGGCGCGTCCGGGCCGTCGGACTCCGCGGCGAGATCGTTAACGGCGGCGGAAAGATCAATGGCCTGCCCGGTCACCAGGGGCCGGGACTCGGCCGTCACGGAGGTGAGCTGGCCCAGCACCTCGTCGCGGGCGCGGGTGAGCACGGCCGCGGGGTCTTGAACGTTATCCCCGGTGGCCGTTTTTTCAGCGGCGTGCTCGACCTCGCAGGAGGCGGGGACCTGGCCGTCCTGGGTGCCGCACAGGCGGGCGACTTCCGCGTAGAGCGCGTCGGCCTGGCCCTGGCGCAGATCCGCGTGCCCGGGATCGGCGACGCTCAAGGCCTCGGCGTCTGCTTCTGCCGACTGGGCGAGCTCGACCAAGGTGGCGTCTGGGCGGGGGCCGAAATAGTCCACCACGGGTTGGCAGGCGGTCGCGGCGGGGGCGAGTGCGATGACGGCAACGGCGGGGGCAGCAAGCTTTCGGCGGTTCACGCAAGAGACTGTACCCGGTCGGGTTAGGCTGGAGGTTATGGCTTTCCCAGACTCGGCAACATTGACTGATTTCGTGCAACCGCTCATCCAGGACCGCGGCCTCGACGTCGAAGACATCAAGACCACGCGGGCGGGCAAGAAATCCCAGGTAATCATCCGTGTGGACGGGGATAAGCGGCCGACCTCGGACGTGCTGGAGGAGGTCTCGGATCTCATCTCCCAGCGCTTTGATGCCGCCGAGGACGCCGGCGAGCTCAACTTCGGCGCCGGCTACACCCTGGAGGTCTCCACCCCGGGCGTGGACCTGCCGCTAACTGCCCCACGGCACTTCCGCCGCAACCAGGCCCGCCAGGTGGCCGTCGAGCTGGCCGATGCCCCCGGCCAGCGCACCGTCTGGCGCCTGGGCGCGCTCAACGCGGATAACACCGAGGTCATCGTGGTCCGCACCGTCAAGAAGGACCTCGAGGTAGAGATCCTGCGATTGGCTAATATCGCCCGGGCAGTGGTAGAAATTGAATTCGCGCAACCTTCAGCCGCCGAGCTGGAAGTAGCGCGCGAAGACTTTGCACATGCGGCCGAGCGCGCCTCGGCCTAACGAGAGGATCGACAAGTGAATATTGATCTGGCGGCACTGCGGGCCATCGAGAAAGAGCGCGAGGTTCCGGTTTCCGAGCTGCTGCGTTCCATCGCGGGCGCACTGCTGAGCTCCTACCTGGACTACCGCGGCGGCTCGGCCGGCGACAACGCCAAGGCCCGCGTGGACATCGACTCGGAGACCGGCGAGGTCGCCGTCATCGTCAGCGAGCTGGACCCGGAGACGGGGGAGCTGGCCACCGAATACGATGACACGCCGGAAAACTTCGGCCGCGTCGGCGCCCGGGCGGTCCGCGAGGCCATCTACGGCCGCCTGCGCATGGCCGAGGCCGACCGCACTTTCGATTCCTACTCTCACATCCAGGGCACCGTGGTCTCCGGCATCGTTGAGCGCGAAGCCACGCTGAACGCCCGCGGCATCATCGTCGTGCAGCTGGGCACCGAGGCCGAGCCGCAGGACGGCATCCTGCTGCCGGCCGAGCAGATCCCCGGCGAAAAGCTGGAGCACGGCGACCGCGTCAAGGCTTACGTCGTGGGCGTGAGCCGCAACGGCACCAACGTCCAGATCAACCTCTCGCGCACCCACCCGGAGCTCGTCCGCGGGCTCTTCGAGCTCGAGGTGCCGGAGGTGGCCGATAAGGCCGTGGAGATCCTGGCGATCGCCCGCGAGGCCGGCCACCGCTCGAAGGTTTCCGTCCGCGGCACCGTCAAGGGGCTCAACGCCAAGGGCGCGTGCATCGGCCCGCGCGGCCAGCGCGTGAACAACATCATGCGCGAGCTTGGCGGCGAGAAGATCGACATCATCGACTACCACGATTCCCCGGAGGTCTACGTCGGCAACGCCCTGGCCCCGTCCAAGGTGGTGCGCGTCGAGGTGCTCGACCCGGACGCCCAGGTCGCCCGCGTGACCGTGCCGGACTACCAGCTGTCCCTGGCCATCGGCAAGGAAGGGCAAAACGCCCGCCTGGCCGCGCGCCTGACCGGCTGGAAGATTGATATCCATTCGGACGCGGACGCCGCCGCCCACGAGTAGGCGCGAGCTGTCCTAGGCCCCACACGCGGAGTGTGGGGCCTAAGTTCATTTTTAGTCCACTTTGCCGTAAACTATTGGACGGCCCTAACGCGGCCAGGTTTCATGGAGTAAAGCCAAGATTCGGAGGTAATGAGTGCAAGCTAATCGGGCCCGTCCCATCCGGCTTCGCACTTGCATCGCCCACCGAACCACGCATCCGGACTCGGAACTGTTGCGAGTGGTGGCAACCACCACCGCGGACGGCGCGGTCATCGCCGTGCCTGACCCGCCGCGCTCGCACCCGGGGAGGGGAGCGTGGATAAATCCCACCCTGGCCGCCTACGAGCTAGCGGAGAAAAGGCGCGCCTTCGGGCGGGCTCTTCGCGTGTCTGCAGCTGTGGACACAGGTCAGATTCGAAAGTACTTGGAGGCCAAAGCCGCCAAGGAACCGCATGCCGCGGCCGGCGACGGCCGCGGGGAAGACCCTGAGATTGTAAGGAAGACCGAACACTGATGAGCGCACAACGATGAAGCATCAGCGATGAAAGTCCTACGTAAACCCTAGGGGTCATGACCGCCTTTCCGGCGCTTATGGCCTCTAGCTAACCCAAGAGGAGACAAGTGGCCGGAAAGCTACGTGTTCACGAGCTGGCTAAACAGCTCGGTGTAACCAGCAAGGAACTGCTCGCAACCCTGAAGGAACAAGGCGAGTTCGTCAAGACCGCCTCGTCCACCATCGAACCGCCGGTGGTCAAGAAGATGCGCGCCCACTATGAGGCGCAGGGCGGCGGCGACAACGCCGCCGAGCAGAAGTCCGCCAACCAATCCAAGCCCCAGCCGGGCTCTGGCAAGGCTGCCCCGAAGCCGGGCTCGAACAAGTCCGCCGCGCCGAAGCCGGGGGCCGGTAAGTCCGCCCCGAAGCCGGGCGCTGGCAAGGCTGCACCCAAGCCGGGCGCGCCGAAGCCGGGTGCTGGCAAGGCAGCTACCCCGAAGCCGGGCCAGGAAGCCCCGAAGCCGGGCGCAGGTAAGTCCGCACCCAAGCCGGGCGCTGGCAAGTCTGCCCCGAAGCCGGGCCAGGGCCGCGGCGAGAACAAGTCCCGCGGCGGCGAGCGCCCGACCCCGGGCAACGCCATGCCGCGCCCGATGCCGAAGCCGGGCGGCACCCGCCGGGTGGCCAACAACCCGTTTTCCACTGGCGGCTCCAACGAGTCGCGCGGTGGCGGCAAGGGCGGCCCGCGTCCGGGCGGCACCAAGGGCCCACGTTCCGGTGGCAACAAGCCGGGCCAGGGCCGCGGTGACAACAAGCCGCGCGGCGGCCAGTCCTCCGGCGGTCAGGGCGGCGGTCGCCGTCCTACCCCGGCGATGATGCCGTCGCACCCGAACCCCGCTTCCATGCCGTCTAAGTCCGCCAATGGCGGCGGTGGCGGCCGGGGTGGTCGCGGCCGCGGTGGCGGACCGGGCCACGGTCCGGGTGGCTTCCGCGGTGGCCGCGGCGGCCGTCGCGGCGGTACCGCCGGCGCATTCGGCCGTCCGGGCGGCGCACCACGCAAGGGCAAGAAGTCGAAGCGTCAGAAGCGGCACGAGTTTGAGGAGCAGCAGAAGCACGTCGTCGGCGGCGTTCGCCTGCCCGACGGTGGCGGCAAGACCGTGCGTCTGCGCCGCGGTGCTTCGCTGGCGGACTTCGCCGAGAAGATCGGCGCGGATCCGGCCGCCCTGGTCCAGGCGCTGTTCAACCTGGGCGAGATGGTGACCGCTACCGCCTCCGTCTCGGAGGAGACCCTGCAGCTGCTGGGCGCCGAGATCAACTACAAGGTCGAGGTCGTCTCCCCGGAGGACGAGGACCGCGAGCTGCTCGAGTCCTTCGACCTGCAGTTCGGTGAGGACGAGGGCGACGAGGAAGACCTCGCCAAGCGCCCGCCGGTGGTCACCGTCATGGGCCACGTCGACCACGGTAAGACCCGCCTGTTGGACACCATCCGTAAGACCAACGAGCGCGAGGGCGAGGCCGGCGGTATTACCCAGGGCATCGGCGCCTACCAGGTGGACGTGGAGGTCGACGGCGGCGATCGCGCCATCACCTTCCTGGATACCCCGGGCCACGAGGCCTTCACCGCCATGCGTGCCCGCGGTGCCAAGTCCACGGACCTGGCCATCCTGGTCGTGGCCGCTGACGACGGCGTCATGCCGCAGACCATTGAGGCCATCAACCACGCCAAGGCCGCGGACATCCCGGTCGTGGTCGCGGTGAACAAGATCGATAAGCCGGAGGCGCAGCCGGACAAGATCCGTGGCCAGCTCACCGAGTACGGCCTGGTTCCGGAAGAGTACGGCGGCGACACCATGTTCGTGGACATCTCCGCCAAGGCGGGCCAGAACATCGAGGAGCTGCTGGAGGCGGTCGTTCTGACCGCGGACGCGGCCCTCGAGCTGACCGCCAACCCGGACATGGACGCCCAGGGTGTGGCCATCGAGGCCTACCTGGACCGCGGCCGCGGCCCGGTGGCGACGGTCATCGTCCAGCGCGGTACGCTGCGCGTCGGTGATTCCATCGTCGTGGGCGACTCCTTCGGTCGCGTGCGCCGCATGCTCGACGAGTTCGGCAACGACGTGGACGAGGCCGGCCCCTCCCGCCCGGTCCAGGTCCAGGGTCTTAACGGCGTGCCGGGTGCCGGCGACAACCTGCTGGTGGTCGAGGACGACCGCGTGGCCCGCCAGATCGCTGCCCAGCGCGACGCCCGCAAGCGCTCCGCTATGCAGGCCAAGGCCCGCAAGCGCGTCTCCCTGGAGGATCTGGACGCGGTGCTGAAGGAGACTTCGACGCTGAACCTTATCCTCAAGGGCGACAACGCCGGTTCGGTCGAGGCTCTGGAAGACGCCCTACTGGACATCAAGGTCGACGACGAGGTTCAGCTCAACGTCATCGACCGCGGTGTCGGTGCGGTCACCCAGACCAACGTCACCCTGGCAGCGGCCTCCGACGCCGTCATCATCGCCTTCAACGTCCGCGCTGAGGGCAAGGCGACCAACGAGGCCAACCAGGAGGGCGTGGATATCCGCTACTACACGGTTATCTACCGCGCCATCGAGGATGTGGAGAAGGCCCTCAAGGGCATGCTCAAGCCCATCTACGAGGAGCGCGAGACCGGCGCGGCCGAAATCCGCGCGCTGTTCAAGTCCTCCGCCGTGGGCACCATCGCTGGCTGTATGGTCACCGAGGGCCAGGTCAAGCGCAACGGCAAGGTGCGCATCGTGCGCGATGGCAACGTCATCGCCAGCGACGCCCGCATCGAGTCGCTGCGTCACGAGAAGGACGACGCCAACGAGATCAACGCCGGCTACGAGTGCGGCATGGTCCTGTCCTTCCCGGACATCCAGGTCGGCGACCAGATCCAGGCCTTCGAAGAGGTCGAGGTCCCGCGCGACTAGTTCGACCCGAGCCTGCAACTAGCTGGCGCCGACCGGTAGGCCCACTACCGGTAGCGAACGTCCCCGGCACGCTATAGTGCGTGCCGGGGATTTTTCGTTGCGCGGGGAAGATAGAATAGATTAGCTTGAAGATCGATTTTCCCAACTCAGGTCTAGGAGGAACAATGGCAGACCACGCACGCGCGGGACGCATGGCGAAGAGGATTCAGGCAATTGTTGCTAACGCCCTCGAACACAACATCAAGGACCGCCGCGTGGAGCTGGTGACGGTCACCGACACCCGCGTGACCGGGGATCTGCACGACGCGACGGTCTACTACACGGTCCGCGGCCGCGACATCGACGACGAGCCGGACTTCGACGCCGCCGCGGAGGCCCTGCACCGCGCCCGTGGGCAGCTGCGCAAGCTGGTCGGCGACCAGCTGGGCGTGCGGTTTACGCCGACGCTGAGCTTCGAGGTCGACACCGTGCCGGAGTCCTCGGCGCACATGGAACAGCTGCTGGAAAAGGCGCGCGCCCGCGACGCCGAGCTGGCGAAGCTGAAGGAAAACGCCCAGCCGGCCGGCGAGGCGAACCCGTATAAGGAGAAGGAAAGCGAGTAGATCCGTGCTCGAACAGGATTATGAGCGGGTAGCGGCGGCGGTGCGCGCGGCGGAAAGCGTGTGCATCATCACCCACCTGCGGCCGGATGCTGACGCGGTGGGTTCGGCCTGCGCGCTGAATATGGCGCTGCAGCAGTTCGACAAGCCCACCCGCGTGGTCATCGGGCAGCGCCGGGAAGTCTCCCGCAACCTGCTTTCCATCCCCGGCTCGGAGGCCGTTGAGTTGGTCGATGACCTGCCGGACGGCTACGACCTCTACGTCACGGTGGACTGCGGCTCGCTGGATCGCACCGGCTCGCTGGCGTACGCGGTGGAGCAGCAGGCGGCCGCCGGGCGCGTGGTCTGTATTGACCACCACGCCTCGAACCCGGGCTTCGGCTCGGTGAACCTGGTGGACTACGAATGCGAGTCCACCACCGTGGTGCTGTCGCAGATCCTCGACCTGCTCGACGTGCAGATGGGCAAGGACATCGCGCACGCGCTCTATGCCGGCCTGGTCACCGACACCGGCAGCTTCCGATGGGGCCGGCCCGCCATGCACGAGTACGCCGCCCGCCTGATGCACTACGGGCTGGACACCAAGCAGATCGCGGTGGATCTGCTCGACAGCACCACCGCGGCCGATCTGCAGATGCTGGGCCGGGTGCTTTCCGGCGTCCAGGTCGTCGAGGCCGGCTCGCACACGCTAGGCGTGCTGGTCGGCCGCCTGGCGGATATCGGGGATCACTCCGATGCCGCGGTGGAGTCACTGGTGGAATTCGTCCGCGCCCTAGACGGCACGGACATCGGCGTTGTGTTCAAGGAGCAGGCGCCGGGTGTCTTCGCGACCTCCCTGCGGTCTTCGGTCGTGGACTGCTCGGCCATCGCCCTGCAGTTCGGCGGCGGCGGGCACGTGCCGGCCGCCGGCTACACCGCCCACGGCACCCCGGAAGAAATCACTGAGAAATTAGTGGAAGTTGTACGCACGTATTAATGACTAAAGACGAAAACTCTGCCGATACCACCCCCGCCCCGAGCGAGGCCGACATGAGCGGGGCCACCACGACCGGTGGGAAGGTCCCGGAGGTCACCCTGCGGCGCATCCTCGGGCTCGCGCTTCCCGCGCTGGGTGTGCTGGCGGCGATGCCGCTCTACCTTCTGTTCGACACCGCCGTCGTCGGCCGCTTGGGCGCCGAGGACCTAGCGGCTCTGGGCGCGGCGGCCGCGGTGCAGTCGGTGGTGACCACCCAGCTGACGTTTTTGTCTTACGGCACCACGGCCCGCGGCGCGCGGCTGTACGGCGCGGGCAAGCGCGCCGAGGCCGTCGCCGAAGGCATCCAGGCCACCTGGGTCGCGCTGGGCGTGGGCACGGCGCTGGCGGTTATCATGTGGCTTTGTGCCGAAAAGATCACGTGGTGGATGACCGGCAACGCGGATACCGCCGCCCGCGCGGCCCAGTGGCTGCACATCGCGGCTCTGGCCATTCCGATCACCCTGGTGGTTATGGCCGGCAACGGCTGGATGCGTGGCGTGCAAAACACGCGCAAGCCGCTGGTCTTCACCCTGGCCGGTGTCATCCCCGGGGCTATCTGCGTGCCCATCTTCGTCCACTTCTGGGGCCTGCCGGGCTCGGCGGCGGCCAACGTGCTGGGCATGGGGATCGTGGCCACGCTCTTTCTCATCGAGCTGGCCCGGCAGCACGGCGGTTCCTGGAAGGTGCGCCCGCGGGTCATCGGCCGCCAGCTGGTGCTGGGGCGCGACCTCATTTTGCGCTCGTTGAGCTTCCAGGTCGCCTTCCTGTCCGCGGCCGCGGTGGCCGGCCGTTTCGGCACCGCCTCCCTGGCCGCGCACCAGGTCATGCTGCAGCTGTGGAACTTCCTGACGCTGGTCCTGGATTCCCTGGCGATCGCGGCGCAGACGCTTATCGGCGCGGCCCTGGGCGCCGGATCGGCGCAGGCGGCCCGGCGCACCGGCGGGCGCATCATGCACTACTCGGCCGGCTTTGCCGCTGTGCTCGCCGCCATTTTCGCGCTGGGCGCCGGGGTCATCCCGTGGATCTTTACCAACTCGGACGCCGTGGTGGATGCCATGCGCGGTCCCTGGTGGGTCATGGTGGCGATGGTGGTCGCCGGCGGCATCCTCTTCGCCTTCGACGGCGTCCTGCTGGGCGCCGGCGACGCCGCCTACCTGCGCAACATCACCATCGGCTCGGTCCTGGTGGGCTTTTTGCCCGGCATCTGGTTGGCCTACGCCGCGGACGGGGGACTGCTGGGCATTTGGTTGGGCCTCGGGGCGTTTATCGCCTTGCGTACAATCGCGGTGGTATACCGTTTCTACTCCATGCGCTGGGCGGTCATCGAGCCCCGAGCGGTGGAGGACGCGGACTAGCAGCCAACTGAACCGACAGCGAGAACGAGGAGGACCAGGTGCCACGCACCCTGTGGGCGGTCGCGGACCTGCACGCCGCCGTCAAGGCGAACACGCCCCATATCGACGGCCTGGCGCCTGAGAACCCTAACGACTGGCTCATCGTGGCCGGCGACGTGGCGGAGCGCACCGAGCTCGTGCTGCGGGTGCTTCGCCAGCTAAAGTCCCGCTTCGCCGAGGTCATCTGGGTCCCCGGCAACCACGAGTTGTTCAGCCGGTCCGGGGACCGCTGCCGCGGGCGCGACAAATACGACGAACTCGTCGCCGGCTGCCGGGACCTAGGCATCTACACGCCGGAGGATCCGTACCCGGTCTTCGCCGGCCACACGGTGGCAGGCTTATTCACCCTCTACGACTACAGCTTCCGCCGCCCCGGCGTCAGCGTGGAGGAGGCCTTGGCCGCCGCGCGGGAGGCGCAGCTGGTGATGACTGACGACTTCGCCATCGCGCCTTTCGTGGACATTCGTGCCTGGTGCTGGGACCGGCTGGCCTACACGATCAAGCGCTTGTCCCGGATTTCCGGCCCCACGGTGCTGGTCAACCACTGGCCGCTGGTCCAGGAGCCGACACTGAAGCTGGGTATCCCGGAGATCAGCTTGTGGTGCGGCACGCGTCATACCCGCTCCTGGGCCAAGCGCTACGAGGCCTGCGCGGTGGTTTACGGCCACCTGCACATGCCGGGCACAACCGTGGTCGATGGGGTAGAACACCACGAGGTCTCCCTGGGCTACCCGCGCCAGTGGCGCCAGTGGGAAGCTCATTACAACCGGCGGCCGTGGCCTTACCCGGTGCTGCGGGAGGAGGACTGATCATGCTAGAGCCAAGTTTGTTCCCGGATGCCGCCCGGTTTTGTTACGTGCGGACCCGCTCGGAACATTCCGACCTGATGAATTTCCAGGGCCTGCACCCGCTGGAGCAGTCCATCGTGTCCCGGTCGGTCAACGTCCGCAAATCCGAATTCGGCGACGCCCGCTGGTGCGCCCACGAGGCCCTGCGGGAGGCCGGCTACACCGGCAGCGAACCGATCTTGCGCGGCGAACGCGGCAAGCCGCTGTGGCCGGATGGGTTTACCGGTTCCATGACCCACACCGAGGGCTTCCGCGCGGCCGTGGCGGCGCCCACCACGAAGGTGCGCTCGCTGGGGCTGGACGCCGAGCCGGCGGAGCAGCTGCCGGAAGGCGTGCTGGCGATGATTGCCCGCTCCGGCGAGATCCCCCAGCTGGAGAGGCTGCGTGCGGCCGGCGTCCCCTTCGCCGACCGGCTGTTGTTCTGCGCCAAGGAGGCCACCTACAAGGCGTGGTTCCCCATGACGGACCGCTGGCTGGGCTTCGACCAGGCCGAGATCGACCTGCGCGAGGACGGCACGCTGATTTCCTACCTGCTGGTTCGGCCCACCCCCGTGCCGTTTATCTCCGGGCGTTGGATAGTCCGGGACGGCTACGTGGTGGTCGCCACGACGGTGGACATCAACTTTCCCTAAGGGCCAGCCTTAAGCACCGCGGGCCGCCGGGGACGCGAAGCGTTAAAGCGTGGACGGGCGCGCGACGAAGACGGTGGCCAGCCGCTTGCCCTTTTCCTTGACTAGGGCGACCGCGCGGCCGTCGGGGCCGACGGCGGCGTGCGTGCCTTCCAGCCCGCGGGGCTCGAGCCACTGCCCCATGGCGAGCGCGGCCTGCTCGTCGGCGGTGACCTCGAGGACGGGGTAGCAGCGGGTAAGCGCCTCGTCGAGGGAGAGCGATAGGCGGGGAGAATCCTCCAGCTCGTCCAGGGGAGCGGAGTCGTCCAAGTAGAAATTGCCCACGGCCGTGCGCCGCAGGGCGGTCAGGTGCCCGCCGCAGCCCAGCGCTTCGCCCAGGTCCCTCGCCAGGGAACGGATATAGGTGCCGGAGGAACACTCCACGCTGCACTCGATGTCGATCCAGCCGTCGGTGCGGGTGATGGAGTGCACCTCGAAGGAGTGGACGGTCACCGGGCGGGCGGGGATCTCGACGTCCTCGCCGTCGCGCACGCGCTCGTGGGCGCGCTTGCCGGCGATCTTGATGGCGGAAACACTGGCGGGCCGCTGCATGATGTCGCCGCGCAGGTCCTGGATGGCGGCCAGGATGCGGGCGTCGTCGAGCGCTTCGGTGGACCCGCGCGAGGTGATTTCGCCCTCGGCGTCGTCGGTAGTGGTCGCCGCGCCCAGGCGGATGGTGGCCTGGTAGGCCTTGGTGGCCGCGACGAGGTGGGCCAGGAATTTCGTGCCGCGCTCCAGGCCGGCGATGAGCACGCCGGTGGCCATCGGGTCGAGGGTGCCGGCGTGGCCGACCTTGCGGGTGCCGAAGTACCGGCGCAGCCGGGCCACGACATCGTGTGAGGTCATGCCCGCGGGCTTGTCCACAATTACCAGTCCAGAGCTAGCGAGAGGATCCGTCATGGCCTTCGAGTCTAGGGCATGGGCGGCCATGTTCTAGCATGGAGGGCGTGGATATTTGGTATGGAATGGAGGCCATCAGCGACCAGCTGGAGGCCAGCGTGGTCACCATCGGCGTCTTCGACGGGGTACACCGCGGCCACCAGCAGCTGATCGAGCGCACCGTGAGCCGGGCCCACGCCCAGGGCGTCAAGGCCGTCATGGTGACCTTCGACCCGCACCCGGTGACCGTCTTCTTGCCGCAGCGCGCCCCGCTGGCGGTGACGACGCTGCAGCGGCGCTTCCAGCTGGCCGAGCGCTACGGGCTCGACGCGGTGGTCGTCATCGACTTCACCCACGAGCTGTGCGGCCTGAGCCCGCGGGACTACGCCCAGTCGCTCCTGGTCGACAAGCTGCACGCCCAGGGCGTGGTCGTGGGAGCGAACTTCACCTTCGGCGCCGACGCCGCCGGCACCCCGGCCGTCCTTACACAGCTGGGCGAACAGATGGGTTTTACGGTAGATGTCATTGAGCTGCTCGATGACGAGGGCGTGCGGATCTCCTCGACCACGGTGCGTCAGTTCCTGGCCGCCGGCCAGGTCGACCGGGCCAACTGGGCGCTGGGGCGGCACTTCTCAGTCTCCGGGCCTGTGGTCCGCGGGGCCGGGCGCGGCGGCAAGGAGCTGGGCTACCCCACGGCCAACCAGTACTTCCCGGATTCCATCGCCATCCCCGCCGACGGCGTCTACGCCGGATGGTTCACCATCGACGAGCCCGCCGCGCCCATCGAGGGCAACATGGAGGCAGGCGTGGCCTACGCGGCGGCGATCTCCGTGGGCACCAACCCGACCTTCGGGGACGAGCAGCGCTCCGTGGAATCCTTCGTTCTGGACCGCAGCGCGGATCTCTACGGCCACGACGCGACCGTGCAATTTACCGCCCACGTCCGCGACATGGTCAAATTCGACTCCGTCGACGAGCTACTCGAGGCCATGCGCAACGACGTGGCAAAAACCCGCCGGCTGCTGGCCACCGACGCGCAGGCCTGCGGGTGGGAGCCGGGCACCTATTTCCTGGAAGGCGAGAGCTAGCTAGCGCGGATTAGCGCGAGGGAGGACACGTACGTGCGCAAGATCATCCTGGACCTAGACACCGGCATCGACGACGCGCTGGCGCTAGCGCTCGCCGTGGCCCACGAGGACCTCGAGCTCATTGGGGTGCTGGGCACCTACGGCAACGTCGAGGTCGAGGTGGGCGTGCGTAATACCTTGGCGCTTTTAGACCTGCTCGGTTGCGACGACGTGCCGGTTTTCGTCGGCCCGCAGCGGCCGGGCTTTGCGGTCAGCGCGGCCTCGGCCGGCATTCACGGCGCAAACGGCCTGGGTGGGGTAGAGCTGCCCGCGCCCAGTCGCCAGGCACAGCCGGAGCCGGCCGTGGATTTCTTGGTCCGCATGGCGCACCGACACCAGGAAAGCGGCGATATCGTCTTCGTGCCCACCGGGCCGTCGACCACGCTGGCGCGGGCCCTGGACCGCGACCCGGCGGTGGCAAGCCTGCCGGTCGTGATGATGGGCGGGGCCCTGACCGTGCCGGGCAACGTCACCGCCTGGTCCGAGGCGAACGTCTCCCAGGATCCGGCGGCTACCGATGCCGTCGTGCGCGGCTGCCGGGATCTGACGATGGTGGGCCTCGACGTGACCTTGCAGACCCTGCTGACGCGGGAGACCACCCGGGCCTGGCGGGCCGCCGGCACGGCGGCGAGCGTGGCCTATGCCGACATGGTGGATTTCTACCTCGACGCCTATGCGAAAAACTCGCCCCACCTGGGCGGGTGCGGACTGCACGACCCGCTGGCCGTGGCAGTCGCCGCGGAGCCCGACCTGGTCGGCAGCCGGCGGATGCCGCTCAAGGTCGACGCGGACGGGCCAACCATTGGGCGCACCATCGGCGACGAATCCCGGATCGGGGAGGACGCCGGGGTAGCAGTCGCCCTGGATGTCGACGCCGACCGCTTTGTCGACGGCTTCTGTCGGCGGCTCGCTCGCGTGCTCGCGTGATTTGGTGGTTTGTGCCGCTAGCAGCTAAGATTTCCGGATAGCTTTGTGACTGCGGTCCGCAGCAGTTGCGGCGGCGCCTTGGAGGGCGCTTGATTTCATGCGGACTGAAATATGTTTGAGGAGATTATCTCATGGCACTGACCACTGAGAAGAAGGCCGAGATCCTGAAGGAATACGGCCTCCACGAGACCGACACCGGCTCCCCGGAAGCCCAGGTTGCACTGCTGACCTACCGCATCAGCAACCTGACCGAGCACCTGAAGGACCACAAGCAGGATCACCACTCCCGCCGTGGCCTGCTGCTGCTGGTCGGCCGTCGCCGCGGCCTGCTGAAGTACCTGGCTTCCACCAACATCGACCGCTACCGTGACCTGATTTCCCGTCTGGGTCTGCGTCGCTAATTTCCAGCGTCGATTGTCGCATTAGGCGTTGAGCACCTGCCGTGCTCAGCGCCTTTTTGCGATCTCTTTAGCCTTTTCTGCCTCCCCGCCGGCATCCGCTGCGGCGGTGCCGTGCGCTTTCGGGCGCGACTTTAGCGGGCGCGGTTGTATCGGTCCGGCGTTTGTGCTGGTAGTATTGAGCACCGTTGTGTGAATTCAACGTTGTACGACTACCGGCGACACCGACGATTGCCGGATGATGAGGAGAATTAACTTTAATGAGCGCTAACAACGCTGTTGAGTATGTAAACGACGACGACTTCGGTATCACCGAAGCTATCGCCACGCTGGATAACGGGGACTTCGGTACCCGCACGATCCGCTTCGAGACCGGGCAGCTGGCCCGCCAGGCCGACGGCTCGGTGACCACCTACCTGGACGACGACACCATGCTGCTGGCCACCACCACGGCCTCCAACCAGCCGCGGGAGGGCTTCGACTTCTTCCCGCTGACCGTGGACGTGGAAGAGCGCATGTACGCCGCGGGCAAGATCCCCGGCTCGTTCTTCCGTCGCGAGGGCCGCCCGTCCACCGAGGCCATCCTGGCCTGCCGCCTGATTGACCGCCCGCTGCGCCCGACCTTTGTCAAGGGCCTGCGCAACGAGGTCCAGGTCGTTATCACCGTGCTGTCCCAGGCGCCGGATGAGTACTACGACGTCGTGGCCATCAACGGTGCTTCCGCCGCCACCCAGCTGTCCGGCCTGCCGGTCTCGGGCGCCGTGGGCGGCGTCCGCATGGCCTTCATCGCCGATCAGAAGCACCCGGAGGGCCAGTGGGTGGCCTTCCCGAACTCCGAGCAGCACGACCGCGCGATGTTCGAGATGGTCGTGGCCGGACGTATCGTCCAGCGCAAGAAGGGCCGCAAGACCGTCGAAGACGTGGCCATCATGATGGTCGAGGCCGGCGCCGGCGTCAACGTCGCCGAGCGCGTGGCCGAAGGTGCCCCGGCGCCGCAAGAATCCGCCGTGGCCGAGGGCCTAGAGGCCGCTAAGCCGTTCATCAAGACCCTGTGCGAGGCCCAGGCCGGGCTGGCCGAGCGCGTGGCCAAGGAAACTCAGGAGTTCCCGCTCTTCCCGGCCTACTCCGACGAGGTCTTCGCAGCCGTGGAGAAGAAGGCCAGCAAGAAGCTGGAGAAGCTGCTGACCATCGCCGGCAAGCAGGAGCGCGACGAGGCTACCAACGAGCACATGGAGCAGGTCGAGGCCGAGCTTATCGAGCGCTTCGAGGACGAAGACGCCTCCAAGCAGATCCGCAGCGCTTACAACGCGGTGATGAAGGAGATCGTCCGCCACAAGATCCTGACCGAGGGCTTCCGCATCGACGGCCGCAGCGTGACCGACATCCGCGACCTGGGCGTCGAGGTCGAGCTGGTCCCGCGCGCCCACGGTTCCTCCCTGTTCGAGCGCGGCGAGACCCAGATCCTGGGCGTGACCACCCTGGACATGCTGAAGATGGAGCAGCACATCGACTCCCTGACCCCGGTCGAGTCGAAGCGCTACATGCACCACTACAACTTCCCGCCGTACTCCACCGGCGAGACCGGCCGCGTCGGCTCCCCGAAGCGCCGCGAGATCGGCCACGGCGCGCTGGCCGAGCGCGCCCTGCTGCCGGTCATCCCGTCCCGCGAGGACTTCCCGTACGCCATCCGCCAGGTCTCTGAGGCGCTGGGCTCGAACGGCTCGACCTCGATGGGTTCGGTCTGTGCCTCGACGCTGTCGCTGTACAACGCCGGCGTCCCGCTGAAGGCCCCGGTGGCCGGCATCGCCATGGGCCTGGTCTCCGGCGAGGTCGACGGCAAGGAGAAGTTCGTCGCCCTGACCGACATCCTGGGCGCGGAAGACGCCTTCGGCGACATGGACTTCAAGGTCGCCGGTACCTCCGAGTACATCACCGCCCTGCAGCTGGACACCAAGCTGGACGGCATCCCGTCCGCCGTGTTGGCGGACGCCCTGGAGCAGGCTCGCGATGCCCGCTCCGCCATCCTGGCCACCATGGCCGAGGTCATCGAGGGCCCGGACGAGATGTCCCCGCTGGCTCCGAAGATCACCTCCGTCCAGGTGCCGGTCAACAAGATCGGTGAGCTCATCGGCCCGAAGGGCAAGACCATCAACTCCATCACGGAGGAGACCGGCGCCGACATCACCATCGAGGACGACGGCACCGTCTACGTCTCCGCCGAGTCCGGCGAGGCCGCCGACGCCGCCCTGGACAAGATCAACTCGATTGCCAACCCGCAGCTGCCGAAGGTCGGGGAGCGCTTCCTGGGCACGGTCGTCAAGACCGTCGCCTTCGGCGCCTTCGTCTCCCTGACCCCGGGACGCGACGGGCTCATCCACATCTCCAAGCTGGGTGGCGACGAGCGCATCGAAAAGGTCGAGGATGTGGTCAACGTGGGCGACAAGATCCAGGTCGAAATCGCCGACATCGACAACCGCGGCAAGATCTCCCTGGTCCCGGTCGACGAGGACTAATACTCCAGCGACCTAACGATCGATAGTTAAGGGGCCGGAAGGCCCCTTTTCTTGTATCGTTAGATGCATGGACACACCCCGACAACGCGCTGGCGACAGGCAGCGCCACGCAGCCGCTGAGCTGGTCAGCCAGGCCTTCAGCGAAGGCAAGATCAGCTTGGCTGAATTCGACGATCGCTCCCAGCGGGTGTGGGAGGCTACCTACCTCGACCAGCTCACCGAGCTGGTCGGCGATTTGGGGCTAAGCCACGACCTAGACAAGCGTGATTCGCCCGCGCCGGTGCGCAACGCCAACTATCCCGTGGTGGTTCCCAACCGCGAGGGCTCGAAGTTCTCGATCGGCATCATGGGTGGGGCTGAGCGCTTCGGCGGGTGGCACTGCGAGCCCAGCCACTTCGCCTTGAGCATCATGGGCGGCAGCGATCTGGACTTCTCCGAGGCCACCCTCGGCGCGAACCGTGTTGTGATCAACGCCTGGGACCTCATGGGCGGCTCGGAAATTCGCGTGCCGGAAAACTACAACATCCGCCTAGAGGGCTTCGGGATCATGGGCGGCGCGACCGTGAAGAACGGCCCGGGCGTGACCGTCCCGCTCTCGGATGTCCCGGATGACGCGCCGACCATCGTGCTGGTCAACTACGCGCTCATGGGCGGCAGCGACATCATCCGCGTGCCGGCGGTGCGCCGCCGCAAGGACTAATCCCGGAAGTCGGCCGCCTACGTAGAAGACGCCCGCCTATTTAGCCGGCGAAATCGATGACCACGCGCGGCGGGCCATCCATGTACGTCACGGAGTAGGGCACTTTTTCTTTCAGACCCACCACGAACTGGGACTGGGCCTCGAAAGCGCTGGTGAACTGGACCTCTTCGATGACGCCGGCGCCCGGGAAGCTGCCGGTGTCTAAGTATTGTTCCTCCAGCTCCGGCGTGGACGGCCACGGGGTGGGCTCGATCCCTAGGTCTAAGAAGGCGTTGCCGGCTACCTCGACGGGATGGCCGGAGGCCTGCTGGGTGGGCGCGTCGGTGTAGCTGGCGAACCAGCTGGCGGGGCCCTCACCGCTAAATTCAATGACCATGCGGGTAAAGCCGTCGTGTTCCGCGGTGCGCACGCGCACTGGGACCAGCTCGCCGGCGCCCTGGGCCATGTGCTGCTCATCGTCCAGGGTTGGGGTGCCCAGCATCTTCACCCCGTCGGAAGCCCCGGCGGCAGGGGCGGTCGCGCCTTTTTGGACCGTGGAGGATTCGGCCCCCGCGGCGTCGTTATCGGGGGCGCTAGAGGTAGACGTCACGGTGCTGGGGGAGGAGGCACTATTAGCGTTGTCGGAGCTATCGGAATTCGCGCAGCCGGTGAGGACGAGGCCGGCCACCGCGAGGGGAGTGAGGGTAGAGATCCACTGGCGCATAGGGAGTCATCTCCTTGGGTAGGTAAAGGTTATCCCCAGTTTAGCCGAAACGCGTGTGGCGATTGTTAATTATGAAAAGAGGAGGTTAGTTCTTGAGCTCCACGATCTGGATCAGGTTGCCGCAGGTGTCGTCGAAGACCGCGATCCGGGACGGGCCCACGTCGGTTGGCTCCATGGTGAACTCGACGCCGCGGTCTTTAAGCGCCTTGTAGTCCCGGTCCAGGGAGTCGGTGAGGAACTGCGTGAGCGGAATCCCTGCCGACCGCAGCGCCTCGGTGAACTCGCCGGCGGCGGGGTGGCCCTTGGGCTCGAGCACGATTTCCATGCCGGCGCCGGGCAGCACCGAGCCGTCCTCGGCCAGCTGCGTCGGGTTGGTGATGGTCAGCCAGCGGAAATCGCCGTGCGTGACGTCGTCCTTGACCTGGAAGCCGATCGTGCCAACGTAGAAATCGTGGGCGTGGGCCACATCATTGACCAAAATGGAACCGATATACATGCGCATGCGCGCCAGTATAGTGGCCCAAAGCCGTGCGGCCGGGCGGTAGAATGGCCGGGGTAACAGAACGCGGGCTCTCGGCCCGCAGCCGTGTTTCAGCCGTTTCCACCGCTACAGCCTTAAAAAGGTTGGCGGTGGGCCCGCGCCGTCCCGCCCCGCGCGGGGCGGGGTGCGGCGGCTGGCGCGGGAAGAAAAGACCGCAATGGGAAAGAAGGTAGCGCGATGAATATTCAAGTCGGTGTGCTGGGTGCAAAGGGACGCGTGGGCGAGGCCGTCGTCGAGGCGGTGCAGGCTGCCGAGGACCTGGACCTGGCGGCGACCATCGACCACGGCGACTCCCTGGAGCTGCTCAAGACCAACGGCGTCCAGGTCGTCGTGGACTTCACCACGCCGGATTCCGTCATGGGCAACCTGGAGTACTGCGTGTCCAACGGTATCCACTGCGTGGTGGGCACCACGGGCTTTGACAAGGACCGCCTGGCCCAGGTCAAGCAGTGGACGCAGGCCTCCGGAGCGGGGCACGTGCTGATCGCGCCGAACTTCGCTATCTCCGCCGTGCTGACTATGGTGCTCTCCCGCCAGGTCGCCCAGTACTTCGAGACCGCCGAGGTCGTGGAGTACCACCACCCGACGAAGCTGGACGCGCCGTCCGGCACCGCCGTGCACACCGCGGAGGGCATCGCCGCCGCCCGCCAGGAGGCCGGCATGGGGCCCATGCCGGACGCCACGGAAAAGGCCTTGGACGGCGCCCGCGGCGCCAACGTGGACGGCGTTCCGGTCCACGCGGTGCGCACCCGCGGCATGGTGGCCCACGAGGAGGTCATCTTTGGCGCCCAAGGCCAGAGCCTGACCATCCGCCAGGACTCTTACGACCGCACTTCCTTCGTGCCGGGCGTGCTGGTCGGCGTCCGCAACATCGCCGACCGCCCGGGCTTGGTCGTCGGGCTGGAATCCTACCTGGGACTCTAGATCATGGCTGAGGTCAGTAACCTGCAGGTTGAGCTGATTGCAGCGACGGCCTTTCACGCCCCCACCGGGGTGGAGTGGGAGCCGGATGACACGGCCACCGACGCCGAGGCGCTGGTCGAGTTCGCTGGCCGGGCCTGCTACGAGTCCTTCGACAAGCCGAACCCGCGCACCGCCACCAACGCCGCCTACCTGCGGCACATCCTGGAGGTCGGCCACGCCGGCTTGCTCGAGCACGCCACGGCGACACTCTATATCCGCGGCATCTCCCGCTCGGCCACCCACGAGTTGGTGCGGCACCGGCACTTCTCCTTCTCCCAGCTCTCGCAGCGCTTCGTGCACCCCGAGCGGGCCGCCGTCGTGCTGCCGGAGCCCATCGCCCGGGACGAGCAACTGACCCGGCTGCTGCTGTCCGCGGTGGATGAGAGCCGTTTCGTCTACGAGGAGCTGCTCCACGCGCTGGAGGAGAAGCTGGAGGACGAGCCTAATGCGCTGTTGCGCAAGAAGCAGGCCCGCCAGGCCGCGCGGGCCATCCTGCCGAACGCCACCGAGTCCCGGATCGTGGTCACGGGCAACTACCGCACCTGGCGGCAGTTCATCGCCGCGCGGGCGACGGAGCACGCGGACACGGAGCTGCGCGCGGTGGCCGTGGCCTGCCTGCGGCTTTTGTCTCAGCAGGCGCCCGTGCTCTTTGATGATTTTCACATCACCACGTTGTCCGACGGCACGGAGATGGCCGCCAGCCCCTACGCGGGCTAGAACACCGCCATGCCGGGGGCGGATGCCCGCAGCTCATCAATAAGCGGGTATCCTTGACGCCTATGAGCACAGGTATGACTGCACAGACCGGCATCGAGACCTTCGGCCGCGTCGGGGTCGCCATGGTCACACCGTTTGACCAGGACGGCGCCCTGGACTTGGGCCGGGCTCGAGAGCTTGCTGCGCACCTCGTGGACAACGGCATTGATTCCCTCATCATCGGGGGCACTACGGGTGAGTCTCCCACCACCTCCGTGGTGGAGAAGACTGAAATGGTAAAGGCCGTCAAGGACGAGGTGGGCGACAGGGCACGAATTTGCGCTGGTGCGGGAACCAATAATACGGTGTCTTCCGTAGAGCTTGCCCGCACCATGGCGAATGCGGGGGCGGACAGCCTCCTGGTCGTGACCCCGTATTACTCGAAGCCTTCGCAGGCGGGAGTCCTGGCGCACTTCACCGAAGTAGCTGGCGCCACCGATCTGCCGATCTGCGTCTACGACATTCCTGGTCGCTCCGGTATCCCGATCCACGCGGATACGTTACGCCGGTTGGCTGAACTGCCCACCGTCGCGGCCGTGAAGGACGCGAAGGGTGACCTGTCACTCGGCGCCCAACTAATGCAAGAGACCGGACTGGCGTGGTACTCCGGCGATGATCCGCTCAACCTCCCGTGGCTTGCCATGGGGGCCAGCGGCTTCATCTCGGTCATCGGCCACGCCGCCCCGCGGGCTCTTGCGGAGCTTTATACTTCTTTCTCAGAAGGAAACCTTGCACGTGCAAGGGAGATAAACGTAAATATTCTGGCCCCGCTCGTTCACGCCCAAGCGCGTCTGGGCGGCGCCACCTTAGCCAAGGCGGCCCTGCGACTGCAGGGTATCGACGTCGGCGATCCGCGGCTGCCCATTCTGGCAGCCACCGAGGATGAGCTGACCGAACTCCGCCGCGATATGCAACAAGCTGGAGTCCTATAAGTATGACTGAATCTCGTAACCGCGCCCGGAAAGTGACCCGCAAGGCGGGCCCGCCGACGGGCCAAGAAGCAGCCTCCAACGAGGCGGCATCGCCGGTATTCCAGGCCCCGCAGAACACCGGAAACGACACTTCCGGCAACAACGGCAACGGAAACAACAACGGCAATTCTGATAACAAGAACAATCAGAACAACGGCGGCAACCAGGGCAACGACAACCACGGTGGGAACGACAACCACGGTGGGAACGGAAACAACAACGGCGGCAACCGCCGTTCCAACCGTTCCCGCGGTTCCCGCGGCGGCCGCGGCCGTGGCCGGGGCGGCAACAACGGCGGCAACGGCAACAACAACGGCAACGGTAAGGGCGGCAAGAACAACCGCAACAACAACCGGGGCCGCCGTAACGTGCCTAAGTCCATGCAGGGCGCGGATCTGACCAAGCGCCTGCCGGAGCCGCCGAAGCAGGCCAAGGGCTCGCTGCGCATCTACGCGCTGGGCGGCATCTCCGAGATCGGCCGCAACATGACCGTCTTCGAGTACGACGGCCGCCTGCTGATCATCGACTGCGGCGTGCTCTTCCCGTCCTCGGGTGAGCCGGGCGTGGACCTCATCCTGCCGGACTTCGGCCCGATCGAAAACCGCTTGGACAAGGTGGAGGCCCTCGTGGTCACCCACGCGCACGAGGACCACATCGGCGCTATCCCGTGGCTGCTGAAGCTGCGCCCGGATATCCCGATCGTCGCCTCCCGCTTCACCATCGCGCTGATCGCGGCCAAGTGCAAGGAGCACCGCCAGAAGCCGAAGTTCGTTGAGGTCAACGAGAAGTCGGACGTTTCCTACGGCCCGTTCCGCGCGCGTTTCTGGGCCGTCAACCACTCCGTGCCGGATGCCCTGGGCATCATGCTGGGCACCCCGGCCGGCAACATCATCCACACCGGCGACATCAAGATGGATCAGACCCCGCTGGATGGTCGGCCGACCGACCTGCCGGCCCTGTCCCGCTACGGCGACGAGGGTGTGGACCTGATGCTGTGTGACTCGACCAACGCGAACATCCCGGGCGTTTCCGCCTCGGAGGGCGACATCCCGGCCACCTTCAAGCGCCTGGTTTCCAACGCCCGCCAGCGCGTCATCATCGCGTCCTTCGCGTCCAACGTCTACCGCGTGCAGGCGGCTATCGATGCCGCCGTGGCCGCCGGCCGCAAGGTCGCTTTCAACGGCCGCTCCATGATGCGCAACATGGAGATCGCGGAGAAGATGGGCTTCCTGAAGGTCCCGCGCGGCACCATCGTGCCGATTGACGAGGCCGCCAAGATGGCCCCGCACAAGACGGTCCTGATCACCACCGGTACCCAGGGCGAGCCGATGGCCGCGCTGTCGCGCATGGCCCGCCGGGAGCACCGCCAGATCACCGTCCGCGACGGCGATCTCATCGTCTTTTCCTCCTCGCTCATCCCGGGCAACGAGGAAGCCGTCTTCGGCATCATCAATATGCTGTCGCAGATTGGCGCCGAGGTCGTGACCAACAAGGAGGCCAAGGTGCACGCCTCCGGCCACGGTTACGGCGGCGAGCTGCTCTTCCTCTACAACGCCGCGCGCCCGAAGAACGCCATGCCGGTCCACGGCGAGTGGCGCCACCTGCGCGCCAACAAGGAGCTGGCCATTTCGACCGGCGTCGACCGCGACCGGGTCGTGCTGGCGCAGAACGGCGTCGTCGTCGACCTGCACAACGGCCGCGCCCAGGTCGTGGGCCAGATCCAGGTCGGCAACCTCTACGTCGACGGCGTGAACATGGGCGAGGTCGACGCGGACACGCTGGCAGATCGCACCAACCTGGGCTCCGGCGGCGTGGTCTCGATTACCTGCGTCATCGACAACCGCACTTCCCGCCTGATGGAGCACCCGACGGTCGCGACCACCGGCTTCAGCGACGACGATCGCTCCGTGGTCCCGGAGGTGGCCGAGCTGGTCGAGAACACCATGAACGACCTGGCCGCCGAGGGCGAAAACGACACCTACCGCATGGTGCAAAAGATTCGCCGCAAGGTCTCCAAGCTCATGGATTCCAAGTACAAGCGTGAGCCGGTCATCCTGCCGACCATCGTGCCCACCTCGGGCGACGGTTCGCTGATTGACGACGATGAGGTCCACAGCGCCCGCGAATCCCTGTAGCGCCTAAACCGGCGCGGGTGCTCCCCAGCTCCCTTCTCAAGCGTGAAGGGATATGCTGGGGAGCATGTCTTTTTCCGGTACTGAAAGAAACCGACTAGCCGATCTCCTCATTGACCTAGGCCCGGACGCCGACACCTTGTGTGAAGGCTGGACCACCCACGACATGGCCGCGCACCTCTGGCTGCGCGAGCACCGCCCCGACGCGGCCGCCGGCATGTTCATCCCGGCTCTTAGCGGCCACCTGGACAAGGTCACCAACCAGGTCAAGGAGCGCGACTACGTGGAGCTGGTCAACGCCTGGCGCGCGGGCCCGCCGAAGTGGAGCCCGTTCTTCCTCCTCGACTCGCAGGCGAACTTCGCGGAGCACTTCATCCACCACGAGGACGTCCGCCGCGCCAACGGCCAGACCGAGCCGCGGGACTTCTCCGCCGCGGTGGATGACCAGTTCACTGCTACGCTTCGCCGCTTCGCCCCGCTCATGCTGAAGAAGTCGCGCCTGCCCGTCATCCTGCACCCGGCTGGCGGCCAGCGGATTGTGGCCGCGGACAAGCGGGGGGTGGCCGAGCGCGGCGACGCCGTGGTGGCTATCTCCGGGCAGCCGGCCGAGCTGCTGCTGTGGGTCTACGGCCGCGACGCCGCCCAGGTGGAAATTGCGGGCGACGAGTCCGCGATTGTAAAATCTAGCCTGTAGGGTTGACCGCAACTTTTCTTCGTGAAATGTGTGTTGCGCCTGTGATTAGTGGGGTATAAGCGGCTAGAGTTACAGGCATGTCTGTCAAGAATGCCTCGTCTCGCCGCAGTAGCTCCCCTGGCCGCAACAAACCTTCGCCGGCCAAACGGGCGCGTCCGGCGGGCCGTGGCAAGGCCCCCGAGACTTTAGCGGTATCCAGCGCTGCCGAGAGCGAGCACCCTCGCACCGGCAGCGCTTTCCGTGCGGTCGGGCACGGGGTTGGGGCTATGTTTTCGGCCACCGCCCGCGGCGTGAGCCGGGGCCTGGCAAGCCTAAAGCCCAGCGACGAAGACTTGCTGGACGAGGGCAACGCCGGTAACGATCATAGCGACGGCGCTGCGGCGCCGGTGGAGCAGAACACTAAGCGGCCGCGCCGCGCCAAGAGAAAGAAGTCAGAAATTACGCCTGAGGACACCCCGTCGAAAAGGTCGAAATTGGAAGAAGAGATTGACGAACACGACGCGCTGGATAACGAAGAGTCCACCGCGGAGGCCGGCATATCCATTGGCAACCCGGACGCGGTTGGCCTGATCCTGCTGGGCCTTGCCGCGGTGATCGGCGCCTCCGTGTGGCTGGACATCGCCGGCCCCATCGGTGCCGGCATTGCCACCGTGGTTCACCTCGTCATCGGCGCGGGCGCACTCGTGCTGCCCGTCGCCCTGGTTGCCCTGGCCTTGGTGCTTATGCTGCGCATCGGCGGGCCCTCGGGCGGCATCCCGCCCCGGGTCATCCTCGGTACGACCCTCATCGTGGTGTCCATGTTGGGGCTAATCCACATCTTCGCCGGTGACCCCACCGAATGGGCCGACCGCATGAGCGCCGGCGGCGCCGTGGGCGCCTGGACCGGCGGGCTGCTGGCCCTGGGCTTTTCGGGCTACGTGGCCGTGCCCCTGCTCTTTTTGGTCATCGTCTACGGCGCGCTGAAGGTCACCGGCATTACCGTGCGCGAGGCGTGGGACCTGCTAGTCGACACGATCTCCGGCCTGCGCGGTAAGGACGCCGCGGGGGAGGATGCTGACGACGACGCCTACGGCCAGGTCAGCGATCACATCGACGACATCGCCGCCGGCCGTAACAGCGGGCGCCGTTCCACCGCCCGCCGGGCCACGGGGCGCCTGCTGCCCAACAAGCCGAAGCCGGCCCCGCAGGCGGGCCCGGGAGCAGGTTCCGCCGCTGCCGCGGGCGCCGGGGGTGCTGCGGGCGCGGCAGGTGCCGCCGCGTCCCCGGGTTCTGCCTGGAGCGCTGCGGAGGCGGAGACCACTGCTTTGAACAATCCGGGCCGTGCGGCCGGGACCAAGTCCAGTCAGCGCGATGAGTTGGCGGATACCAACGAGATCCCGGTCGTACGCGACGCCACCCCGGAACCGGAAGACCTGTTTAGCGCCTCCCAGGATGCCGGGGCCGCGGAGCCCACGCGCACCCTGGACGCGGGCGCGACGTCGACGCCGCGCGCGGCTGGTGCTCAGTCGAAGCCCAGCGACGCGGTCTCGGCCTCGCGGGAGGCCATGCGCCAGGCGATTATCGCCCGCTCCGGTCAGGATCCGGCCAGCGGGAAGGCCGCCGGCGAGGAAGAGCCGGCGGCAGCACCCGCCGCGGCGACCGCTCCCGCGACCCAGGCGCCGACCGAGGACGGCGACTACGACCTGCCGACGACGGACCTGCTGACCGCGGGCACTCCGGCGAAGGAGCGCACCGAGGTCAACGATCACATCATCGCGGCCATCACGGACGTCTTCGAGGAGTTCAAGGTCAACGCCCAGGTGACCGGCTTTAGCCGCGGGCCGACAGTGACCCGCTACGAGATCGAGCTGGGACCGGGCGTGAAGGTCTCGAAGGTGACCAACCTGCAGTCCAACCTGGCCTACGCCGTGGCCACCGACAACCTGCGCCTGCTGACCCCGATCCCCGGCAAGTCCGCCGTGGGTATCGAGGTGCCGAACCCGGACCGCGAGATGGTACGCCTGCGCGAGGTGCTCGACGCCCCGGCGACCCGCGCGCAGACCGACCCGATGCTCATCGGCCTGGGCAAGGACATCGAGGGCGACTTCGTCTCGGCTTCGGTCAAGAAGATGCCCCACCTGCTGGTGGCCGGTGCTACCGGCTCCGGTAAGTCGGCATTCGTGAACTCCATGCTGGTCTCCCTCCTCACGCGCGCGACGCCGGAGCAGGTGCGCCTCATCCTGGTCGACCCGAAGATGGTCGAGCTGACGCCGTACGAGGGGATCCCGCACCTCATCACCCCGATCATCACGCAGCCGAAGAAGGCTGCGGCGGCCTTGCAATGGCTGGTTGAGGAGATGGAGCAGCGCTACCTGGACATGAAGTCCGCGCGCGTGCGTAAGATTGAGGATTTCAACGCCAAGGTGCGCTCCGGCGAGTACCAGGCCCCGGCCGGCTCTCAGCGCGACGTTCGTCCGTACCCGTACATCGTTTGCGTGGTCGACGAGCTGGCGGACCTGATGATGACGGCGCCGAAGGAGATCGAGGACTCCATTGTCCGCATCACCCAGAAGGCCCGCGCGGCCGGTATCCACCTGGTCCTGGCTACCCAGCGCCCGTCCGTCGACGTGGTCACCGGTCTCATCAAGACCAACGTGCCGTCCCGCCTGGCGTTCGCTACCTCCTCGCTGACCGATTCCCGCGTCATCCTGGACCAGGGCGGGGCGGAAAAGCTCATCGGCATGGGCGACGCCCTGTTCATCCCGCAGGGCGCCGGCAAGCCGCAGCGCCTGCAGGGCGCGTTCGTCACGGACGAGGAAGTCCAGGCCGTGGTCGATGCCGCCAAGCAGCAGGCCCAGCCGAACTACACCGAGGGTGTTACCGAGGAGAAGCAGGATAGCAAGAAGAAGGAAATCGACGACGATATCGGAAAGGATATGGACGACCTCCTGGAGGCCGTCGAGCTCGTCGTTACTTCCCAGCTGGGCTCCACCTCCATGCTGCAGCGCAAGCTGCGCATCGGCTTCGCCAAGGCCGGCCGCCTGATGGATCTTATGGAATCCCGCGGCGTCGTGGGCCCCTCGGAGGGCTCGAAGGCCCGCGAGGTGCTCACCAAGCCGGAGGAGCTCGAGACCATGCTGTGGTACATCAAGGGCGCTGACCCGGCTGATGCTCCCAAGGAGGTGCAAGAAGAAATGGCACAACAGGAAGCTGCGGGTGCCGCCGGTGAGGCGGACACCAACCCGGACGGGGCGTCTGCCGGTGGGGAAGATCCCCGCACCGTACAAGCAACCTACAACCCGTCGTCGGGGGCGTTTTAAGGCCCCGACGGGCCGACTCGTGTAGGATTAAGCGAGTCTTGGAGGGGAGTACCCCATCCTTCGGCGCTGATCGTCAACACGGCAGCGGCAGCACACACTGCCCGCTCCCGGTCGCGCCGGCCCGGGTGTCCGGGCGGGGGAGACCTCCGGTCAATTTTTTGCTGCAACGACCGGAGGGATAAGTGCCATGAGTGTACCCGTATGGATTTGGCTGCTAACTGGCGCAGTCATTCTCGGATTTTTCGTCTTTGATTTCTACTCGCACGTGCGTACCCCGCACGAGCCCACCCTGAAAGAATCCGGTCTGTGGACCGGCTTCTACGTCGCTTTGGCGCTGCTGTTCGGCGTAGTCATCTGGGTCCTGTGGGACCACGAACACGCCGTGCAGTACTACACCGGTTACGTGACGGAGAAGGCCCTGTCGGTTGACAACCTCTTCGTCTTCGCCCTGATCATGGGCGCGTTCAAGATCCCGCGGAAGTACCAGCAGAAGGTGCTGCTCATCGGCATCGTGCTGGCACTCCTCTTCCGCCTGGTCTTCATCCTGCTGGGCGCCGCGGTCATCGCCGCGTGGTCGGACGTGTTCTACCTGTTCGCCATCTTCCTGCTCTACACCGCCATCAAGCTGATCGTGGACGAGGTTCGCGACGCCCCGGAGACCGACCCGAACGACATGGCGGTCATCAAGATGATCCGCAAGGCCATCCACGTCACCCCGCGCTACCACGGCGACAAGCTCATCCACCGCGAGGAATCCGGCCCCAAGAAGGGCAAGCTGGCGCTGACCCCGCTGTTCGTGGCGCTGGTGGCCATCGGCCTGATTGACATCATGTTCGCCTTCGACTCCATCCCGGCCATCTACGGCATCACCTCGGAAGCGTTTTTGGTCTTTACCACCAACGCCTTCTCTTTGATGGGCCTGCGCCAGATGTACTTCCTGCTCGACGGCCTGTTGGACCGCCTGGTGTACCTGCCGTATGGCCTGGGCATCATCCTGGGCTTCATCGGCGTCAAGCTGCTGCTGCACGCCCTGCACGAGAACAACCTGCCGTTCATCAACGGCGGCGACGACGTCCCAGTGCCGGAGGTCTCCACCATCTGGTCACTGATCATCATCGTGGGCGTGCTTGTCATCACGGTGTTGGCATCCATCTGGAAGAACAAACGCGACGAAGCCCAAGGCGGCATCAAAGTCTCCCACAACCACTACGACTGGGACGAGGAAGGCAACAAGATCGTCCGCGACAAGCGCGGCCACCTCATCGGCAAGGCCGACGAGGTCGCCAGTTCCGAATTGCCTTAAGCCCGACCATGGTGGGGGCGGTGCGCTAGCGCACCGCCCCCACCCGATCGCCCCGAGCACGATCTTTCGAAAGCCCGTATCTACGCTGTTGATGGGGAATCTGGTCGGGCATATGGCGCTGCGGCGCCGGAATGAAAGAATGCGCAGTCTAAAAAATCTTGGTGACGGGGTTCCACTCGCGGAAGCTGCGGCGGGTTACCACGCCTGAGGTGTGGAACGGGTCGTCGTCCATGATCTTGATGGCGTCGGCGACCTGGGCGTCGTCGTCTAGCTGCAGGATGATGAGCGCCCCGCCGGCTGAATCCGGGTGGGGGCCGGAGCCCACAATGAGGCCCTTCTCGTGCAGGCTGTTGATGAATTCGCGGTGGGCGGGGCGCTGCTCCGACACGAGCGGGTTGGTGGGCGCGTAGTCGTAAAAGGTGGCGAAATACTTCATGCTGTCATCTTAGTTTTTTAGCGCCCGCCCCGGCGGTTTTCTTGCGGACTAGATCGGTTCCTGGTCTATTCCTGGGCGAGACTTGCTCCCTGAACTAGCGGGGGTTTGGCTTTGTCCGCCTCGCTGATTGTCCGGTGGGGCCCCGTTTGGGCCGTGGCAGAAAAGGAAACTATCTAAAGCAGGTAAGATTGTAGGCGTGAGTCAACCAGGAACTAGGTCATCCAACCCCGGCCCAGCGCACAGCGGTGGCGGGGGCTTGAAGCGCGGCGGGGAGAAGCCCTCCAATTGGAACCTGCCCAACATCCTGACTAGCCTGCGAATCCTTTTCATTCCGTTCTTTGCCTGGCTCGTGTTGGCTGAACATCAGTGGTGGGCGTTTGCTGTCTTCGTCCTGCTGATGATTACGGACAAGCTCGACGGCGACATCGCCCGGGCTAAGGGGCTCATCACGGATTTCGGCAAGATTGCCGATCCGATTGCAGACAAGGCGCTGATGACCACGGCGCTGGTCTGTCTGAATATCATCGGGGTGTTGCCGTGGTGGATCACCGTGGTCATCCTGGTGCGCGAGTTCGGCATCACTATCTGGCGCATGGTCATGCTGCGACGCGGTCTGGTGGTCCCGGCCTCCAAGGGCGGCAAGCTCAAGACCGTTTTGCAGTCACTGGCTGTAGCCATGTATCTGTGCCCGTTGCCCGACTGGATGAATATCCCGACGCTGACCGTCATGCTCCTAGCCATGGCCGTCACGGTTGTCACGGGCGTGCAGTACCTGGCGGATGCCCGGAAGCACAATGCCTAATCCTTCTGGCCCAAACCCCGCCGCCCGTGAGATGGTGACCGCACTGAAGGAGCGCGGCGAGACCGTCGCCTGGTGCGAGTCCCTGACCGCGGGGCTGGGCGCGGCCACGCTCGCCACGGTGCCCGGGGCATCGGCGGTCCTGCGCGGGGGACTGGTCACCTACGCCACTGAACTCAAGACCACGCTGGCCGGCGTGGACCCCGCGCTGATCGCGGAGCACACTGTTATCTCCGCTCCAGTGGCGGAGGCAATGGCCGCGGGGGCGCGGGCGCAGTGCGGCGCCGACTGGGGCTTGGCCTTGACCGGCGTGGCCGGGCCCGACCCGCAGGACGGGCACGCGGTTGGCGAGGTCTGGGCGGGGCTTGCCGCCCCGGATGACTCCCAGCACTCCTGGCAAGTGGGTGGTCGTGCTGGCCTTTCGGGTACCCGAGACGAGATTCGGGCCAGGGCAGTGGCCGACACGCTTGCCGTGGCTGTGGAAAAGATTCGAAATTTTCCTCGCCGATAGGGAACAAAGTACGTTACTGAGCCGTTGGAACTAGTGATGAACACTACTACCGCACTGCTGGATACCCCCACCCGCTCCCATGCCGCGCCGTTGAACGAGCCGCTGCTGCGGGAGGCCCTGGGCTTGAGCCTGCGTGCTTTCCGCGCGGACAAGTCCGTGACTCTGCGCGAGCTCGCCGCGGTCGCCCACGTCTCCCCGGGCTACCTGTCCGAGCTCGAGCGCGGCCGCAAGGAGGTTTCCTCCGAGATGCTCGCGGCGGTCTGCGGCGCGCTCGACGTGTCGGTGGCCGACGTACTCATCGAGGCCGCCGGCTACATGGCGCTGCCGTCGGTGGATGAAGAACTGGCGCAGACCGCCCCGGCTGCCTCCGAGCTTTAGCTCCCCTTGACGCCGCCTATTGGCAGCGTGTGCCCGCTATTTTCGCTACGATGGTGGGTCGAAGCACTACTGAGCAATCGATATGTTTAAAGAAAAGAGGCCCTTGGCTCATGGCTAACCCATTTTCCAAACTCTGGAAGTACCTGATGGCTTTGTTTGACTCCAAGATTGAGGAAAACGCCGATCCGAAGGTCCAGATCGAGCAGGCCATCGAGGACGCTCAGCGCCAGCACCAGGAACTGTCCCAGCAGGCTGCGGCCGTCATCGGTAACCAGCGCCAGTTGGAAATGCAGCTGAACCGCCGCCTGGGCGAGATCGAGAAGCTGCAGGGCAACACCAAGCAGGCCCTGCAGCTGGCCGACAAGGCCCGCGCCGACGGCGACGAGACCAAGGCGGTCGAGTACGAAAACGCCGCTGAGGCCTTCGCCGCGCAGCTGGTGACCGCGGAGCAGTCCGTCGAGGACACCAAGAAGCTGCACGACCAGGCCCTGCAGCAGGCAGACCAGGCCAAGAAGGCTGTCGAGCGCAACGCTATGGCGCTGCGCGAGAAGGTGGCGGAGCGCTCCAAGCTGCTGAGCCAGCTGGAGCAGGCCAAGATGCAGGAGAAGGTCTCCGAGTCGCTGAGCAGCATGAACGAGCTGTCCAACGGCTCGACCCCGTCGCTGGACGCCGTCCGCGACAAGATCGAGCGCCGCTACTCCAAGGCTCTGGGGCAGGCCGAGCTGGCTGAGAACTCCGTCGAGTCCCGCATGCAGGAAGTCCAGCAGGCCGGCGTGCAGCTGGCCGGCCACTCCCGCCTGGAGCAGATCCGCGCCGAGATGAACGACTCCAAGCCGGTCGAGTCGGGCCAGAAGAAGCAGCAGATTGAGTCCGGCCAGAGCACCAGCGGCAACGCCCAGTCGGCCGCCGACAAGGCAGCCCAGCCGGAGGTCAGCAACGACGCCGTGGAGGCCCGCCTGCGCGAGCTGCGCGGTGAGTAATCCGCACTAGCTACTGTGCTTAGCATCAGCGCCCGCTGACAGACACAACCCCCAGCCATCCCGAACAGGGAAGCTGGGGGCTTGCTGCGTTGCTGGCCCTAATCGCCGACGCCGCGGGCGGCCAGCGCCTCGCCCATTGCCTGGGCGCGGCGGATGGAGCGAATGACCACCGGGGTGGCAAAGGCCATCACGGACATGTTCGCTCCGCGGGCCTTGCGGGCGTCCAAGACCTCGCCGACGGTTTCGAACATCAGCGGGATGAGTCGGATAGTCAGGGACATCGCCAAGCTGATGGTCTCCACGGGCAGGCCGAAACGCGCCAGGGGAGCAAGGGTCCGCTCCATCGACTCCATGATCTCGTCCACCGTCGAGGTGAGAGTGAGCAGGAAGGCGACCTCCATCGCCGCGAAGATGGTCAAGAACATCACTGCCGCGTACTCGAAGTCGCGCGACCACCACTGGAAGGCCGCCAGCGGCACGAGGATAAACAAGGGCGGGGTGAGCTGGCTGGCGATGATGGACGGCGGGACCTGGGCCAGGGCGTAGGGGATAGCGCCTACGATTGCCGCGGCTAGGGCCCAGGGGATGGTCCTGATGAAGATGCTGGTGACCAAGATAAAGACGATGATGATAGCCAGCTTCACCGAGGGAGAGAGCCGGTGAACGATGGTGTCTTTATCGACGTAGACATTCAGCGGTATGTTTTTGCGCCGCACGAGCGTTGACTCCTTTGCCTTAGAGCGGGCGGGCTGCCATGAGGTCGCGGTAGAAGCTCAAGACCTCCGCCGGCGGGCCGTCGGCGGCGACCTGGTGGTCGTCAATGCAGATGACCCGGTCGAAGTCGCTGAGGAAATCCAGGTCGTGCGTGACGACGATGAGCTGTTGCTCCAGGCTGGCAAACTCGCGCCGGATGCGGTCGCGGTTGCGCAGGTCCAGCAGGGTCGTGGGCTCGTCAGCGAGGATCAGCGTGGGGTCGATGACGAGTACGGCCGCTAGCGCCAGCATCTGCTTCTGCCCGCCCGACAGGGTGTGCGGGGATTGCTCCGCTAGGTCCGTCAGTCCGAAACGCTCCAATGCGGCGTCGACGCGGCGGTTGCGCTCCTCCTTCGACAGCTTGAAGCGGCGCAGGGAGAAGGCGACGTCGTCGCGCACCTGTGGCATGACGATCTGGTTTTCGGCATCGGAGAAGACGAAACCGATCTTCTTGCGCAGCTCCTTGCCGTTGTCTTCGACGTCGAGTCCGTCGACCGTCACCGTACCGCTGGTCGGCTCACCCAGTCCGTTGATTAGACGGGTCAGGGTGGACTTGCCACCGCCGTTCGCGCCGATGATGCCGATACGGTGCTCGTTAAGCTCCAGGCAGATGTCGCGCAGGACCTCGGTCTCGTCGTAGGTGACGCCGACGTGGTCGAACTTAATTGTTGGCACGGCGGTCAGCTCGTCGCTTGGTAGCGCCCATGAGATCCGGGAAGGCGGCGTGCACGCCGTAGGCAATGATGATGGCGACGACGAGCTTCGCGGAGTCCACCGGGACGAAGGCGAACTGAGCCACGGTGGCCTCGGTCAGCGAAAGGCCGGAGCGGACCATCAGGCCGATAGCACCGCAGACGTACTGGATGAGCAGGGCCACGACGCCGGCCAGGATGAAGATGCCGATGCGGGCGCCCTTGGCGCGCGGGGCGCGGTAGGCGATGGAGCCGGCGACCCACGGGGAGATCACGTATCCGATGATGTAGCCCACGGTCGGGCCGGCCAGGGCGCGCAGCGTGGTGCCGCCGCCGGCCAGTACCGGCAGGGCTAGTCCGAGGAAGAGGAAGAGCAGGCCGACGGCCAGGCCGCGCTTGCCGCCCAGGACGAGCCCGGCCAGGATGATGGCGGCGTTTTGCAAAACGATCGGGACGCCGGCGGTGCCGACGGGGATGGAGACAAAGGCGAGGACAATGACGAGGGCGGTAAAGACCGCCACGTAGGCCAGATCGGAGGCCAGAGTATTCTTCTTCATGCCCGAAAACCCTAGCAGCGAATTGATATTCTGCAGGAAACTGGCACTTTTGAACGGTGTTCATGCAGGGTAGTGGTACCCCCGTTAGCACCCCTTATAGTGAGGAAGGCAAACGTTTTTCATCCCGCCCGCCGGGTTGGTTGGCCGCGGATATAACGCGGTAGGATGGCGGGCATGCGTTTGACGGAGTACACCCAGCTTATTACGGACGAATTCGGGGCCGAAAAGGCCGCCTGGATTTCCCATTCGCATGTCCTGGCCGAATTCGGGGATACCGCGGACGCGCTTATCGAACGCGGCGTCGATCCGGGCACAGTCTGGGACGGGTTGTGTGACGATTTCAGCGTCCCGGAAGAGCGCCGACTGGGCGTGGACTATCCGACCACATGATCTGCAGACGGCGTGCCGCATTCGAAATTCGAACAGGCGTGCGTGTACTATGGGGTCGGTGTCCGTCGGCGGTTTTAAGTTTTACGGTGTAAACGCCAGCGCGCGGGAACCCACCGGCTAGCCGGCGGAGTCTAAAAGTTAAGGCCGCGGGTTTATCCGTGCGCTGAGTTATAAACGCGAAGTGCTCTAAGTACTCAAGCCCCAAAAGACTTGTTGAAGAAAAGGTGAGTTAGAACCATGGCTGCTAAGAAGAAGTCCGCTAAAGCCACCGGAAATAGCGCGGATGACCGCAAGAAGGCGCTAGACGCCGCGATGGCCATGATCGAAAAGGATTATGGCAAGGGCGCGGTCATGCGCCTGGGCGATGACAACCGCCCGCCCATCCAGGCGATCTCCTCCGGTAACACCGCCATTGATATCGCCCTGGGCATCGGCGGCTTCCCGCGCGGCCGCGTGGTGGAGATCTATGGCCCGGAGTCTTCCGGTAAGACCACGGTGGCCCTGCACGCCATTGCGGAGGCCCAGAAGGGCGGGGGCATTGCCGCCTTTATCGACGCCGAGCACGCTCTTGACCCGGAATACGCCCGCCTGCTGGGCGTGGACACGGACAACCTGCTGGTCTCCCAGCCGGATACCGGTGAGCAGGCGCTGGAGATCGCGGACATGCTGGTGCGTTCCGGTGCCATCGACATCATCGTGGTGGACTCCGTGGCCGCGCTGACGCCGAAGGCGGAAATCGAAGGCGAAATGGGCGACAGCCACGTCGGCCTGCAGGCCCGCCTGATGTCGCAGGCGCTGCGTAAGATGACCGGCGCGCTGTACAACTCCGGCACCACCGCCATCTTCATTAACCAGCTGCGTGAAAAGATCGGCGTCATGTTCGGCTCCCCGGAGACGACCACTGGCGGTAAGGCCCTGAAGTTCTACGCCTCGGTGCGCTGCGACATCCGCCGCATCCAGACCCTGAAGGACGGCCAGGACGCCATCGGTAACCGCACCAAGATGAAGATCGTCAAGAACAAGGTCTCCCCGCCGTTCAAGATCGCGGAGTTCGACATCATGTACGGCGAGGGCATCTCCCGTGAGTCCTCCATCATCGACTTGGGCGTCGAGCACGGCTTCATCAAGAAGTCCGGCTCCTGGTTCACCTACGAAGGCGACCAGCTGGGGCAGGGCAAGGAGAAGGCCCGCAATTTCCTGAAGGAAAACCAGGACCTGGCCAACGAGATCGAGAAGAAAATCTTCAAGAAGCTGGGCGTGGGTGCCGACGCCGCCAACGCGGACGAGGAAGTCGCCATGGACGTGCCGGGTGCCGATGATGACCTTACGGATGAGTCGGTGGGCCTGGTGCCGAACGTCGACTTTGACGACGACGACCAGGACTAGGTAGATGCCGCAGCCATCGCCGGACAAGATTGCGCAGCTGCAGCGCGCCTTGGACGATTATGCGCGCGGCAGCGGGGAGACCGATCTCTTCGATAAAGAAGCCGAGGAATCCAAGTCCCAGGTCCGCGAGCGCGCCTTGCGGCTGCTGGACCAGCGCTCCCGCTCGCGGCATGAGCTCGCCCAGCGCCTGGAGAAGCTGGAATTCGATCCCGCGGTCGTCGCGGACGTTGTGGATGACTTGTCCCGGGTAGGGCTGGTTGATGACGCCGCCTTCGCCCGCGAGTGGGTGCGCCAGCGCCACCAGGCCCGCGGGAAATCCGCCCGCGTGCTGGACCAGGAGCTGCAACGCAAGGGCGTGGGTGCGGAGGAACGCCAAGAGGCGTTGGAGCAGATCGACGCCGCCGACGAGCGCGCCATGGCCTGGTCGCTGGCGCAAAAGAAGGCCCGCGGCGTGAAGGCCGTGCCGGCGGATCGGCACGAGCGGGACAAGGCGCTACGCCGCATCGTGGGTGTGCTGGCCCGCCGCGGGTTCCGGGAATCTGACTCGCTGGATCTGGCGAAGAAGGCGCTGGCCGAGCGCGAGGCCGAGCTGGAAGCCTAGGCCCCGGGCGGTTATGACATGGCCTGGTTGATCATTAAAATGAACCGTCGTGACTAACCCCATGACTGAAAACCCGCGCACCTACGAGGTGCGCACGTTCGGCTGCCAGATGAACGTGCACGACTCGGAGCGTATCTCCGGCCTCCTGGAAGACGCCGGTTACGTGGCCGCCCCGCAGGAGGCGGAGCCGGATCTCATCGTCTTCAACACCTGCGCGGTGCGCGAGAACGCCGACAAGCGTCTCTACGGCACCCTGGGCTCACTGAAGAAGACCAAGGAGAACCACCCCGGCATGCAGATCGCCGTGGGCGGGTGCCTGGCGCAGAAGGACAAGGACACCGTCTTGACCAACGCGCCGTGGGTGGACGCTGTTTTCGGTACCCACAACATGTCTGCGCTGCCGACGCTGCTGGAGCGCGCCCGCCATAACGACGAGGCGCAGATCGAAATCGTCGACGCGCTGGAGGCGTTCCCCTCGGTGCTGCCCGCCAAGCGCGAGTCCGCCTACTCCGGTTGGGTGTCCATCTCCGTGGGCTGCAACAACACGTGCACCTTCTGCATCGTGCCCTCGCTGCGCGGCAAGGAAGAGGACCGCCGGCCCGGCGACATCCTCGCCGAGGTCCAGGCGCTGGTCGACCAGGGCGTGTCCGAGGTGACCCTGCTGGGCCAGAACGTCAACGCCTACGGCGTCCACTTCGCCGACCCGGAACTGCCGCGCGACAAGTACGCGTTTTCCAAGCTCTTGCGCCAGGTGGGCCAGATCGAGGGCCTGGAGCGCCTGCGCTTTACCTCCCCGCACCCGGCGGAATTTACCTCCGACGTCATCGACGCCATGGCGGAGACCCCGGCGGTCTGCCCGCAGCTGCACATGCCGCTCCAGTCGGGCTCGGATAAGGTGCTCAAAGACATGCGCCGGTCCTACCGCACGAAGAAATTCCTCCGCATCCTGGATGAGGTCCGCGAGAAGATCCCGCACGCGGCGATCACTACCGACATCATCGTCGGCTTCCCGGGCGAGACCGAGGGGGACTTCCAGGAGACCATGGAGTTGGTACGCAAGGCGCGGTTTAGCTCCGCGTTCACGTTCCAGTACTCCCCGCGGCCGGGCACCCCGGCGGCGGAGATGGAACAGCAAATCCCTAAGGACGTCGTCCAGGACCGCTTCGAGCGCCTGGTGGCCCTGCAGGACTCCATCCAGGCCGAGGAAAACGCCCAGCTGGTAGGCACCGACGTGGAGCTGCTCGTGCAGGCCACCGGCGGGCGCAAGAACGACCAGACCCACCGCCTGTCCGGGCGCGCCCGGGACGGCCGCCTGGTCCACTTCGCCGCAGTGGACGGCGACGGAAACGACATCCGGGACGACATCCGCCCCGGCGACGTCGTGCACACCACGGTGACGGATTCCGGATCCTTCTTCCTGGTGGCCGACGCCGGGGTGAGCTCCCACCGCCGCACCAAGGCCGGCGACATGTCGGCCGCCGGGCAGACCCCGACCACGGCGCCGGTGGGCGTCGGCCTAGGGTTGCCGTCGGTGGGGCGGCCGGCCGAAACCCCGGCATCCGCTAACGGCGGGTGCTGCTAAACAAACCGAGTAAGGTCGAAGACTGTGACTGATTCAAATCGCCCGGAAACGCCATCCTCCAGTTCGGAAGTAGAGCAGCCAGAATCGCTGCTCTACATCGAAAACAGCAAGGAGAAGCAGGCCGCCGCCGCGGCGGAAAAACGCGCGGCGCGCACGATGGACCTGCGCGGCCAGACCGTCACCCTCTGGGTGGCCGTGGCCCTGTTCGTGGCCTACCTGCTGCTGCCGCACGCGGGCCCGGCCCGCGGATTCCAGGTCCTGACCGGGCAGTCCGGCGAGGTGGAGATCTCCATCGTGGAATACGTCTTCGCCGTGCTGATGACCCTGGGCGTGGGCGTGCTAACCACCCTGACGCTGATTACTCGCCGGGCCGCATTCGGCCTGGCCGGCTGGATGATGGCGACGGTGGCCTTCGCGGTCTCGTTGTTCATGTTCTGGGTGCGCGGCTCCCAGGACTACGGGGTCGGCATCGGCGCCGTCTGCGGGGTCGTCGCCTGCGGACTTACCTTTATCGCCTACTGCCTGGTGGCCCTGCGCCGCAGCCCGGAGCAGCAGGAGGCCCAGGAGCGCGCCCGCGCGGCGGCCGGGACCATGGACGAGGTCGGACAGGTCCAGAACCGCATCCGCGCCACCGTGGACCCGGACAGCAACCCGCTGCTGGTCGATGACCGCCGCCAGCAGGCCGCGGCCCGCTACCGCCGCAGCCACGGCGAGACCAACGGCCCCGGCCAGCCGCGGAACTAACGGAACTACAGGTCGCGCTGCCAGGCCGTGGTCACGGCGATGGGCTGGCTGCCCAGGCGCGCGTGCAGCGCCCGCGCGGGCACGTCGCTGAGCGCGGCGGAGCCGTAGACCCGGTTCAGCTCCGGCCAGAAATCGCGCGCCATAACTAGCGCGGCCCGCGCGGTGGCCGTGGCCAGCCCCTGGCGGCGCCAACCCCGGTCGGTGACCATGAGCGTCCATTCGGCTATCTCCGCGTGCCCGCCGTGGTGGCGGCCGCACTCGGCGAGGCTGCGCACGCGTCGGCTGGCCCCGGTGGCATCGATAGCCGCCACGAGGACGGTCTCGGACCGGCGCTCGTGCACGCGGCGGCGGGCCTCGTTGAGCCGGTCGGCAGTCCAGGCCACCGGCTCGACGGTCATCTCCCCGTAGTCGGCGTCCTGCGAGGCCACTGTGAGAAGCTCGACGACCTGGGGCTCGATATCGGCGGGCAGGTCGTAGTTGTGGAAGGCAGCGAACTGCCACCCCTCGGGCAGGCCGGGGAGACCTGGGAGATCCGGGAGATCCGGGGAGTCCGGGGTGGCCTGGCCGCCCGGCTGCGTTAGGCGGGTGAGCAGCTGGGTCTCGGCGTGCCGGCGGCTAAAGCGGCTGCGCGTGAAGACCTCCGCGAGGGAGGCGGGCAGGACCTCGTCGTCCGGAGCGTGCATCATCCCGGTGAGCACGCGGGCACGGCCCAGGCGCTGGGCGAGCTCGCAGCCGGTATCTAGCATCCAGGCCAACAAATCCGCGGCCTCCGGCTCCAGCGGGGTGCCCGGCAGGGGGAGGTAGCCCGCGTCCAACACGCAGTCGAGCTCGACGTTGCCTAAGTCCTCGAGCTGCGGGCGGCTGATCTGGATAAAGCCCACGTAGTCGAGCTCCGGGATGTCACCGGTGCTGGCCAGCAGCGGGTAGCCCAGCGGAGAGAGCTCGCCTACGGGGACGGGGCCGGAGACCACCGCGAAAAGGTCAGTGAGCATCTCCGGGGTGCCGCACAGCGCGTGCAGCGCCAGCTCCGCGGACATGGAGGCCGCCGGATCCCCGGTGGCTTCCTGGGCGGCCAGGTTCGACAGGAAGCTCAGCGTCCGGATGGCGTCGCTGGGCTCGGCGAATACCGCAGGCTGGCCCGAGGCAACCGGGCGGCCGTCGCTGGTGCGGGGAGCGGCGAGGTGGGCTAGGTGCAGGTGGGGGAAATCAGGCACGGGTACTACTGCTCGTCCAGTACCGCGGCGGCGGTCTGGGCCCACTGCTCCCACTGCTCGGCCTGGGCGCGCAGCTTCTTTTCCTTCTGCGTGTTGCCCTTGGCGGCGGCCGTATCCGCCTGCTGGTTAAAGTCCTGCGCACGGGAGCGGAACTGATCCACGCGCGCCTGGGCCTCCGGGTCGGTGCGGCGCCACTGGGACTCCTCGGCGTCGGAGACGCGCTTTTCGACTTCGGCGATCTTGTCCTCGTACTCGCGGATCTGGTTGCGCGGGACGAAGCCAATCTCCTCCCACTTTTCCTGCAGCTCGCGCAGCTTGGCCTTGGCGGTGTTCAGGTTGGCCGCCGGGTCGATCTGCGGGGAGTACTCCGCCAGCAGCGCGTCCTTGGCCTGGGCGTTGGCGGCGAATTCCTTGTCGCGCTCCGCGTTGACCTGGTTGCGGGCGTTGAAGAAGTGGTCCTGGGCGGCGCGGAACTGCGCCCAGAGGCGATCATCCACGTCGCGCGGGGCGCGGCCGGCCGCCTTCCACTCTTGCATCAGGTCGCGGTAGGCGCGGGCGGTCGGGCCCCAGTCGGTGGAGTTCTGGAGCGCCTCGGCGCGCTCGACCAGCTCTTCCTTCTTCTTCCGGGCGGCAGCGCGGGTCCGGTCCAGCTCCGCGAAGTGGGAGCCGCGGCGGCGGTTGAAGGCGTCGCGGGCGCGGGAGTAACGCTTCCACAGCTGGTCATCGGTCTTGCGGTCGATGCCCTTGATGGTCTTCCACTCGTCCAGGATGGCGCGGATACGGTCGCCGGCGGCCTTCCACTCGTTGGAGTTTTCTGCGATCTCCTCGGCCTCGGCCGCGAGCTTTTCCTTCGCCGCGATGGCCGCGGTGCGGCGCTCGGCCTTGTCGGCCTGGGCCTGCTCCCGCGCGGCGACGGAATGATCCATGATGGCGGCCAGGCGCTTGTCCAGCGCGTCCAGGTCGCCCACCACGGCGGCGGTGGCCAGGTCCGCGCGCAGGGTGGCGGCGGTGTCCTTGATGGAATCCGCCTCCTGCGGGTTGGCCTTGAGGCGGGCCTCGAGCAGCTCGACCTCGGTGGCCAGGTCGTCGTAGCGCTTGCCGAAGTGGGCCAGGCCCTCGGCGGCCGTACCCGCCTGCCAGGAGCCAACGGCGCGCTCGCCGTCACCGGTGGTGACGTAGACGGTGCCGTCTGCAGCCACCCGGCCCCACTTGGTCGGGTCGGACTTCGGCGTCTGGGACAGTGCTACCGGCGCTGCCGGCTGAGCCCCGGGCCGCGGGGTTTGACCCGGCTTCGGGGCCTGCGGCCGAGGGCCGGGCTTCGGCATGTTGCCGGGGTGCGGTACCTGTGATTGAGGGGCCATGAGTCAAACACCATCCTTGTGCAAAAATCGCCGCCGCGCGACACGGCTGCCTTCAACGGGAGTATGCGATTTCGCGCCCTAAAAAGCGCGAAGTGCCGATTCATTACTTTACCCGGTATTCACCCGCCACGTGCGGACTCCCCGGCGGCCGGGCGAACTGTGGGTCAGCCCCCGCTGGCGGCTAAGATTATCCGCGTATGTCTACCTTCGTGATAATCCCCGGTTCCCCCGCCTTGGTGCGCGAACTCGCGCCTAACGATGCCGCCGGGGCCCAGTTGCTAGACCACGCCCGCGCGGCGCTGGGGCAGGCGGCAGCCAAGCGTCGCGCGCACGCCCTAGCCGAGCACGCCCGCGTGCCGGTCGATGTGGTCTGCTCGCAGGCGCCGCGCTGGCGTACCGAAAACGCCGGCTCCTTGGCGGCCTGGGGCGCGCCGCAGGTCCGGGTGTCGGGCGGGCATTACCTGGCGGAGCTGGTGGCCCGCTACGTCGCCGAGCCCGTCGACGGGGTAGAGGTGCGGGCCGTGCGCGAGCACCTCGGCACGCCCGACTCGCAGGCCATCACCGTGGTGGTCGTCGACGGCAGCGCCGGGCTAGACACCCGTGCCCCGTTGGCCGAGCTGCCCGCAGCAGCCGCGGCGCACCAATGGTGCTGCGAGCTGCTGGGGGCAGGCAGCACCAGTCCGCACGAGTGGGACGCGGGGCAGCTGTCCGAGGCCGGCATCGTCGAGCCGGCGCTCTGGCTGGAGCTGGCCGAGTGTGCCTGCCGCCGAGGCCTGCGGGAGGCGGAGCTCGTCGCCGCGGACGACTCCCTGGGTGTGGGGCGCTACGTAGCGCGCTGGGAGGTGGACTAATGCTGCCAACCCCCATTGCCGTGGTGGGGCCGACGGCCTCCGGCAAATCCGCACTCGGCGTGGCCCTGGCGCACGCACTCGACGGGGAAGTGGTCAACGTCGACTCCATGCAGCTGTACCGTGGCATGGATATCGGCACGGCCAAGCTCTCTGTCGAAGAGCGCGAAGGCATCCCGCACCACCAGCTGGACGTCTGGAACGTCACGGAGACCGCCTCCGTGGCCCGCTACCAGGCCGCGGCGATAGCGGACGTGGAAGACATCCAGTCCCGGGGTAAGACCCCGATCCTGGTCGGCGGGTCGATGCTCTACGTCCAGTCCCTGGTCGATGATTGGCAGTTCCCGCCCACGGACCCGGACGTCCGCCAGAAATACGAAGACCTCCGGCTAGACATCGGCACGGCGGCCCTGCACGACCTGCTGGCCGAGCGGGACCCGCAGGCCGCCGAGACCATCGAGGACCAGGACCCGCGGCGCACCGTGCGCGCCCTGGAGGTCATCGAGCTGACCGGCCGGCCCTTCCAAGCCAGCCAGCCGCCCAAGAACGCCCCGCCCCGCTGGGGGACGCGGCTGCTGGGGCTGCATGCCCCGGCCGAATGGCTCAACCCGCGCATTGAGCTGCGCACCCGGCAGATGTTCGCCCAGGGGCTGGTCGGCGAGGTCGAAGGCCTCAAAGAGGTGGGACTGCAGGCGGAGTCCACGGCCGGCCGGGCCATCGGCTACGCGCAGGTCCTGCAGTACCTCGACGGCCAGCTCTCCTTGGACGAGGCGGAAGAAAAGACCGTCTTCGGAACGCGCCGCTACGTGCGGCGCCAGCGCTCCTGGTTCCGCCGAGACAAGCGCATCTACTGGTTGGATGCGGCCGGCGACACCTTCGCCGCGGCCCAGCAGGCCTTAGGCCTGGGCTAGTAACCTCGCCGCCCCGCGCACCCCAGCCCCGCAGGCTGGGGCCTGGTCGGGAAACAGTAGACAAAACAGTAGACTCGGTGCCATGCGAGTTAGCAAAGGTCACGGAACCGAGAACGATTTCCTCATCATCCCGAGCTTCGAGGAGCTCGTGGACCTGCCCGAAAAGCGCGTGCGTCGGCTGTGCGATAGGCGCGCCGGGCTCGGCGCGGACGGCGTGTTGCGCGTGGTGCGCGCCGGGCAGCTGCTGGAGGCCGGCGAGCTCGAGGAGCTGCCGGCGGGCCTGGATCGCGAGGATTGGTTCATGGACTACCGCAACGCGGATGGCTCCGTGGCGGAGATGTGCGGCAACGGCACCCGGGTCTTCGCGCACTGGCTCAGCGTCCAGGGCCTGGTGGACGGCTCCACCTTCAACGTCGGCACCCGCGCCGGCATCAAAGAGGTAACGGTGCACGCTGCCGATGCCACGGACGCCACCGTCAGCGTCCAGATGGGCGAGGCGAAGGTGCTAGGGGTCTCCACCGCGCAGGTGGGCACCCACCGGGTAGCGGGCCTTGGCGTGGACGTGGGCAACCCCCACCTGGCCGCGGTCGTGCCGGGCCTGGAACCGGCGGAGCTTGCCGAGTGGGAGCTGGGCACCCCGACCTGGGACACGGAGTTTTTCCCGGCGGGGGTCAACCTGGAGATCGTCACCCCAGCGGCGGACGGCGAGGTGCACATGCGCGTGGTCGAGCGCGGCGTGGGGGAGACGCGCTCGTGCGGTACGGGAACCGTGGCTGCCGCGCGCGCCGCGCTGGCCGATGCCGGCCGCGGGGAGGGTACCGTGCGCGTCCACGTGCCGGGCGGGACCGTGGAGGTCACCATCACCGACGGCGGTTCGGTACTGACCGGCCCGTCACGGATCGTCGCGGACGGGGAGACGAGCCTTTAGGAGGCGAGTCCCTAGCTGGCCTCGCCGCCCAGGCGGTTGTCGGGGCCCTCGCTGTTATAGCGGGTGCCCAGCCGCTGGGCGGACCGGCGGGCGTTGATCCAGGATTCCTTGATATCGAGCGCGCGCTGGTCGGTGACCCGCAGCAGCGACTCCAGGTCCTGGGTTTCTAGCTCCGTGCTGGCCAAGCGGGCATTCAGCCGGTTGAGGAAGCGGCGCGCGGAGGCGTACTGGTAGTGGAAGTTTTCTACCGCCTCGTCGCCGCAGTCGTAATCCAGCAGCGCTGGGCGGTGCAGGGTGCGGTCCGCGATGGTGTCGGCGTCCTGGGCGTTGCTGAAGTGGTCGAATTCGTCCATGACGTCCGTGATGTCTTCCGCCGACAGCTGGATGGACGAGCGCAGCACCCGGTGTTCGTGGGCGTCCGGGCGCATGGAGAGCATGACCCACACCGCCCCGGCCAGCAGGAGCGCGACTACCAGGCCGACCACCTTGAGCAGCCCGATGAGAAAGGCGGCGGCGATGATAATCAACACGATCGCCAGGGCGCGGCGCTGGCCAGCGGATCGGGGGAAGGGCAGTGGCATGGTGGGGTCACCTCCTTGAAGGGCCGGTCAAATATCGGAAGCTACGAATAAACGGACAGGACTTTGAGGGTTATCTTACCGTGTGGGGCGGCCTTCGCCTAGGAACAACCGCAACCGCCGGAGCCGCACCCGCAGCCCCCGCCGGAGCCACAGCCGCCGGTCGGGGCGGCCACGCTAGCGGTCAGCAGGGCCGAGCCGGCCAGGACCGTGTTCTTTTCCGGCAGCTCGCCGCCGTCGTCAGGCAGGCACACATCCAGTGGGAAGGCGCCGTCGAGCACCACGTGAGCAAAGCGCTGGCCGGTCAGCTCGTTGGTCAGCCACTGGCTTTCCATCACGCGCCCGGCGAACTCGAAGGCCGGGGTCGGGGCCTGGGCCCCGGAGCCGGAGGCGATGATCTCCGCGCCGCTGGACTTGGCCACCGCCGGGAACTGGCCGGTTTCGGCCTCAAAGGCCTCGGCGGAGGCGTAGCGGCGGGTCTCCAATGCCAAGGCGGTCAGGCTGACCTGCTGCCACTGCTGGGTTTCTTCCTCCGCCAGCAGCGGGCCCTGGGCGAGGTTCGCGGTCACCGTGGCCAGCACCGTGCCGAAGGGGTCGATGACCTCCAGGTGGGCGAGCACGTCGTTGACCATGTCGACGTGGGCGAAGGACTGCGTCACGGCGTTGAAGCCGACGAAGGTGGCAAACGGCTCCACGGCGAGGATGTTGAGCTGCGCGCCGCTCGGGTCGGTGAACTGGATGAGCTGCCCGCCGCGGACCTCGCCGGTGACCTGCAGGTGATCGGTGGCGATGGCCGCCTCGACGGCTTGTTGCCAGCGGTCGAAGTTAAAGCCCAACGCCGCCATTTCCGGCAGCTTGTGCGCCACTCCGGCCGGTTGTTCGACGCGGGCGGCGGGCGCTTCCTGGGTCGGCTGCTGGGAAGAGGCTGGGGTATCGGCCGCGGTCGTCGGGCCGGACTGGCTGGCATGCGTGGTCATGTCGATATTCTATCCCTTACGCGTGCCGGCACTTAAATTCACGGCGGCCGGCCGTGGGCCCTGCCCGCTGCCCCAGACGGCACCCGAAGGAAGCAGCGGTCTTCAGTTAGCCGGTGTCACTTGGGGTTTAGCGCAGTGACGTGGAAGAATAAGCACCAATATGACTGAATCTTCACAATTTAGTAACGAGCACGAAAAGCTGCTCGCCCACGCCTTCCGCGATAACGCGCCGCAACGGCCCGCGCACGCGGACGAGGAACTAAGCACCGGTGAGATGGACCTGGCAGAGCGTAACGCTTTGCGCAGCGTGACCCGGGAGACCACCATCCGCGCCGAGGACACCACGGATGGCTACGAAGTCGAGTACCGAAAGCTGCGCCTAGAGCAGGTCATCCTGGTCGGGGTGTGGACCGAGGGCACCATCGCCGAGGTCGAAGCCACCCTGGACGAGCTGGCCGCCCTAGCCGAGACCGCCGGCGCGGAGGTCGTCGAGCTCATCTACCAGAAGCGCGACAAGCCGGACTCCGGCACGTTCATCGGCTCCGGCAAGGTCAAGGAGCTCAAAGAGATCGTGGAAGCCACCGGCGCGGACACGGTCATCTGCGACGGTGAGCTCAACCCCGGCCAGCTGACCGCGCTGGAGCGCGCCCTCAACACCAAGGTCATCGACCGCACGATGCTGATCCTGGATATCTTCGCCCAGCACGCGAAGTCGAAGGAGGGTAAGGCGCAGGTCTCGCTCGCCCAGCTGGAGTACCTCTACACGCACACCCGTGGTTGGGGCGGCAACCTGTCGCGCCAGGCGGGCGGCCGCGCCGGCTCCAACGGCGGCGTGGGCCTGCGCGGCCCGGGTGAGACCAAGATTGAGACCGACCGGCGCCGCATCCGCACGGAGATGGCCCGCCTGCGCAAGGCGCTGCGGAACATGAAGACCGCGCGCGAGGTCAAGCGCTCCCGACGCGCCGCGTCCACGGTGGCGCAGATCGCCATTGCCGGCTACACGAACGCGGGCAAGTCCTCGCTCATCAACGCGATGACCGGGGCGGGCGTGCTGGTGGAAGACGCCCTGTTCGCCACGCTGGATCCCACCACCCGCCGCGCGCAGCTGGGCGACGGCCGCCAGGTGGTCTTCACCGACACCGTCGGCTTCGTCCGCCACCTGCCCACGCAGCTGGTCGAGGCCTTCAAGTCCACGCTGGAGGAGGTGCTGGGCGCTGATCTCATGCTGCACGTGGTCGACGGCTCGGATCCCTTCCCGCTCAAGCAGATCTCCGCAGTCAACAAGGTCATCTATGACATCGTCAAGGAGACGGGGGAGAACCCGCCGCCGGAAATCATCGTGATCAACAAGATCGACCAGGCCGATCCCCTGGTGCTGGCGGAGGTCCGCCACACCCTGGACCGCGACAACGTGGTCTTCGTCTCGGCGAAGACCGGCGAGGGCGTCGACGAGCTGACCACCCGGGTCGAGCTCTTCCTCAACACCCTGGACGCGGACGTCGAGCTGCTCGTGCCGTACACCCGTGGCGACGTGGTGGCCCGCCTCCACGAGGAGGGCACGGTGCGCAGCGAGGACTACTCGGAAGACGGCACCCGGATAAGTGCCCGCGTGCCGCAGCAGGTCGCGGCGGAGCTTACCGAGTTTCGCGTGGATTAACCCTGCCTGGCGCAGGTGATCCATAATGAAGACTCGTGAGTAATATTTTCGGATGGACCGTCCACGGTGACGGGAAGAAGATCGCCCCGGGGGCCGTGGTCGCCCCGGAAGAACGGCTGAACTGGCCGCGCACCATCGGCATTGGCATGCAGCACGTTGTGGCCATGTTCGGCGCCACGCTGCTGGTGCCCACCCTGACCGGCTTCCCGGTCAACACGACGCTGCTGTTCTCCGGCATCGGCACCATCCTGTTCTTGGCGATTACCCGCAACCGCCTGCCGTCCTACCTGGGCTCCTCGTTCGCCTTCATCGCGCCGCTTTCCGCCTCGCAGGCCCAGGGCATCGGCGTGCAGGCCGGCGCCGTGCTGTGCACGGGCGTGGCTCTGATTATCATCGGCCTCCTCGTCAAGGCAGCGGGCAAGCGCGTTATCGACGCCGTCATGCCCCCGGCCGTTACCGGCGCCATCGTCGCACTCATCGGCCTGAACCTGGCCCCGAACGCGGCTGCGAACTTCTCCAGCCAGCCGCTGGTAGCCGCGGTGACCCTGGTGGTCATCCTGCTGGCCACGGTGGCCGGCCGCGGCATGGTCTCGCGCCTGTCCATCCTCATCGGCGTCGTAGTCGGCTGGGCCTTTGCCGCGCTGACCGGCAACCTGGACCCGTCCGCCGGCGAATCCATTAGGGAGGCCGCCTGGGTGGGCCTGCCGCAGTTCCACGCCCCGGAGTTCAACCTCTCGGCCATCGCGGTGGCCCTGCCGGTGCTGGTCGTCCTCATCGCCGAAAACGTCGGCCACGTCAAGGCCGTCTCAGAGATGACCAACCGGGACCTCGACGACCTGGCGGGCGATGCCCTCTTCGCCGACGGCCTGGCCACCTCCCTGGCCGGCGGCTTCGGCGGCTCCGGCACCACCACCTACGCGGAAAACATTGGTGTCATGGCCGCCACCCGGGTCTATTCCACCGCCGCCTATTTCGTCGCGGCCCTGACCGCCATCGCCCTGGCATTCGTCCCGAAATTCGGCGCGCTCATCTTCACCATTCCCACCGGCGTGCTGGGCGGGGCCACCCTGGTGCTCTACGGGCTCATCGGCATGCTCGGCGTGCGCATCTGGATGGACAACAAGGTCAACTTCAACAACCCGGTCAACCTGACCGCGGCCGCCGTGGCGCTTATCGCCGGAATCGGCAACCTCACCCTCGACGTCTTCGGCGTCACCCTCGAGGGCATCGCCTGGGGCTCCGTCGGCATCATCATCGGTTACCCCATCATAAAGCGCCTCTACGACCACGTCGGGGAAGGGCAAAACGCGAAGTATTAGATGAACACCCCACGTTAGTATACTGGTATTGGAAATTAGGTGACCCTCATCCCCGTGATTTGGTGTCGTTGCTTGACTCTTTTTGTGTGGTGTCCAGTGTCTCGGCAGAGTTCTAGATAGCACAAGTAACGCGCGAGATCTGCTGATTTGACGAGAGTATCGACAGTCCGTGGATAGGGATGTCTCCGATAATGTGGCGAGCAACCTTCACTACTTATCGGAAGTGTTTACATATCGAAAGCTGTTGTAAAACTATCTGATTAGTTGCACTCTCTGAAAGGAGAGGAAGGATGCTAAGGAGTTTTTTGGGGTGCTTTTGTACAATACTTGCAACTTCTTACGGATTTGAAGTTTGAGGGTTGCTAGCCGGCTGTCGAGTGCGGACTGCAGCGAAGATAGTCCGACTAAACCACGGATATTTACAGGTAGAAAGATGGGAGGTAGAACCATCTCGTACTCTGACTGCAAAGACTATTTTGCTGTGTTGATTTGAACTTCTGGAGTGTCCTAAGAATTAGGTCCACTTCGTCTGAACGTCGACCGCGTTGTCTTGTTTTTACTTTTACTCCCTCGGACTGAGGTAATCCAGGCAGGAGTGCGGATGTAAGTCATTATAGTGCCGTGATCACCGGGGCATGACCGTGCGGGCGTGACTAGGTTGTCGATGCTGTTATTCTCCAGCAGTTCGTCTCGCATACGGTTATGAAAGAGCTCATCGAATTCGTTATGTGGCGGCTGGCCTGGCGGGATAAACGTTTGGAGGGTCTTATCCTCACCAGCCCAGGATTTGAGAGAGCGCGACGAATTCTGTTCCGTCGCCCATACATCTTTCGGGTGCCGGCCAGCGGCAACATCCCGTAGGCTGTGACCGTTGAGGCAGAGAGTGTCCGATAGTTTGTGTGTGGGGACTTGGTTTACAGGTAGTCCGTGAATCGGTCTGGGTATGCCACAGCTAGTTGGTTGATGGCTTGTTTCCAGCCATTGGCCTTCGCTGCTTCAACATACCCGTTGCACTCAACGGCGCGCTTGGCTTGCTTCGCGCGTGTGGCAGCGCGTTTGTCTTCGATGTTGCACATCATCAGCCACAGCGTCTTCAGTGCTGCAGTATCGTTCGGGAACTGGCCCCGGTTCCGGGTAGTTGTGCGCAGCTCAGCATTGAGTGACTCGATCGAATTCGTGGTGTACAACACCTTGCGCGCAGCTGGCGGGAACTGCACAAACGGCACGAACCGATCGCATGCATCACGCCACACCTTCACCGACTGCGGGTACTTCTAACCAAGCTCAGAGGCGTCGAACGCATCTAAGCTGGCACGGAAGGTATCGTCGTTTGCGGCCGTATAGATCGAACGTAGCGCGCTGGATACGGGTTGTCGGTCCTGATAGGACACCCACCGGTTCGCCGCCCAGATCAGGTGCACGATGCAGGTCTGCACCATCGAATGTGGCCAGGTTGCCTCCACGGCTTCCGGTAGGCCTTTAAGCCCATCACAGCAGACGATGAAGACATCCTGGACGCCACGGTTGGCCAGATTCGCGCACACAGATGCCCACAAGGCGGCACCGTCATGATCAGCAATCCACAAACCCAGGATGTGCTTGATACCGTCCATGCCGATGCCCACCGCCATGTAGCATGCCTTGGTGACTATGAGGTTACCCTCGTTTAGTGTACACCCTATTTGTGCGGATCTTGTGTCCGTAGGAGAGGATGTTCATTGTGAGTCAACAGCGCAAGAAGTACACGCCGGAGTACCGGCGTGAAGCCGCGAACCTGGTAATCGAGTCGCAGCGCCCGATTGCTCATGTGGCTAAGGAAATTGGTGTTTCCGCCGGGCTTTTAGGCCGGTGGGTCAAACTCGAGCGTGAACGCCGAGG